>CAMODL010000003.1:0-155995 GCA_946611435.1 uncultured Clostridia bacterium | reverse complement strand
GCTTTCAGGAAAGAAAGCAGAGATAACATAACTTCTGTAAAAGGCATACAGCTTCTTTTGTTTGTATTATTTTGAGATAGTGATAAACTATTTTTGACCATATGTGAAAGGAGATTGGTATATGGCTAAGAAACTAATTGGTGGTGGAATTGCAGCTGTCGGTGCGATACTTGCATTTATAGCTTCATTCCTTAAGTTTTACAAAGTAGATGATGATGGTGACGTTGAGAAGTATGATCTTGAAGACATCGCTGATTTTGCCGATTATGCCGACAAATCGGAATTCAACCCTACTGCTCTCTTTATCATCTTTTCAGTCCTCGGACTTCTCGCATTGATCGTAATGATAGTAATTCCGCGTCTGGACAAGATCTTCGCAGGTATATCCTGTTTGATGGGTGCTGGTCTTCTTATAACTGTTCTCGTATATAACGGTCCCGGAGGACTTGGTGATATGAGGGATTTTTGCAAGGAATTGGCAGACAAAGGATATGGGGACGGATTCGATCATGGTTACGGTCCCGGATTCGTGTTGATGATCATCGGTGCTTCCATCCTGATCGCAGGTTCGATCCTCTCTCTGATCATGTGCCTGGTAAGTCCCGCGGGTTCTGCTCCCAGGATCGCATATCAGCAGCCTTACGGCCAGCCGTATGCACAGCCTCAGCAGTATGCCCAGCCTCAGCAGTATGCTCAGCCCCAGCAGTATGCCCAGCCTCAGCAGTATGCTCAGCCTCAGCAGTACGCACAGCCTCAGCAGTACGCACAGCCTCAGCAGTACGCACAGCCTCAGCAGTACGCACAGCCTCAGCAGTATGCTCAGCCTCAGCAGTATGCTCAGCCTCAGCAGTTTGCCCAGCCCGTGCAGCAGCCTGTATCTCCTGCACCTGCTCCCCAGCAGCCTGTTGATCCTAATGCTCAGGCATGATCGGATGATTACATGTGATATTCGGGGCGTATCATTACGAGGCGCCCCTTTTCATATCTATCTGCAAAGTTTATGCGAACTGTCACAAAGATTTCGTCAATTTTCCTTTAGGGAATTACAGACAGTTATAGTACACTAAGTATAGATCAATAGATCTCATATCCTATAGGAGGTATTATTTATGGATAAGATTCTACCCTTCAAGAAGCTGATCGCAGCCGGTAGTCTGGCTCTCGGCGGTCTCCTTGTCTTCATTGCTTCTTTCTTAAAGTTCCTTAAGGCTGACGGAGACGGAGCTAAGTTGAAAAAGTTGTCTGATCTGGCAGATGAAATGGACAAGAGTTCATTTAACCCTCATGCACTTTTCATCATCTTTGCCATTCTCGGAATAGTTGCAGCTGCCGGAATCTTTATCGGCAACAACTTCATGGCCGGTCTGGATAAGATCTGCCTGTTCGCAGGTGCTGCTATCGGAATTATTATCTTTATCATAGTTCTCGTATATGGATCCAGCGGAGCAATGGGCGATGTTAAGGATATGCTCGATAAGTTCGGTGCTGATCCCAAGGCAGGTCCCGGCTATGTTCTCACGATCATCGGAAGCCTTATCATGATCCTCGGATCCGGCTTTGCTATCGTGTTGGACTTCATCGCTCCTTCCGGCAACCAGACACAGTATCCTCAGGCATAATGATCGTTATCTGATCTGACAGAAGGCTTCGCAGAGATGCGGAGCCTTTTCGATATAACACATAAAGGAGATCTGACATGACAATCAACAAGCAATCAGCAGGTTCCATTATCACCGCTCTGGGTTCGATCCTGGTGATAATCGCTTCTTTTCTCAAATTCTACACTTTTAAGCTCGAGGGGGAATCTGCGAAGCTGAACCTGAAAGATATAACAAAGTACTGCAAAGATGCCTCTGAGGATATCGATATAAGCACTTTTAATCCGCACGTCCTGTTCATAATCCTGGCAGCGGTCGGACTTATTGTTGCAGTTCTGGCACTCATCAAGCCTGATCTTAACACGATCCTGTCGATAACAGGTATAGCAGCCGGCACCGCCCTGCTGATCATTGTATTGAACTATGGCACTAAGGGCGCACTTGGCGATCTGAAAGACTATATAGACAGCACGAGCAAGGCAATCAAGATCACCGCCGAATACTTCGGATACGATGGTGAGTTCGAGATATCATCCAAGTTCGGTATCGGATACTATCTGACAATTGCAGGAAGTATTACCATGATACTCGGATCGGTCTATTCATTCGTGATCCGCTTTATATCTCCTTCGGGAAATAGAGTTTAATGATACTATATATAGACTGTGGCTACTTTAGTTGAAGTAGCCCTTTTTATATAAATCGTGTAATTACCGCTAGCCCGCCTTAATAATCTCTTCCCACAAGAGTCAATTTCCTATATGTATACTTGTTTAACAAATATACAGAGGGCTTCTCGTGAATAATCACGAGATATGCCTGACTCTTAGTTTAGGTATACTTTATGTATAAACCAATGTTTGAAAGGAGCGCTCTATGGATTCGTTATTTGTCAAAAAGAATGTAGGTGCAGCTATTCTTGCTGTTGGTTCCATTATGGTGTTCATATCATCATTCCTTAACTTCTACATTTGTAAGGTGGACGGCGAGAAGGTAAAAGCTAATCTAAAAGAATTATCCGATATGGCGGATGAAGCAGGATTAAGCACCTTCAATCCCAAGATCTTGTTTATCATCTATGCTTGCATAGGTATAATTGCTGCTTGCGGAATGCTATTTGCAGTAGGATACGAGAAGATATCATCTGCAGTAGGCGGTGTAATAGGTCTAGCTGCGCTTATCACAATTATTGTTTATTCAACTGATGGTGCATTGGGAGATATAAAAGACTATATTGACAGTCTTAGCAAATTAGCCTCGTTATTAGGAGAAGGTACTATGGACTCAGATTATGGACCTGCACTCTATTTGAATTGCATCGGCAGCATATTTATGCTAATCGGTCCTATATTTTACTTTGTTGTCGATCACTTTTTCCCTTCAAGCAAGACAGATCCATCTTCATTCTAAGAAGACTGATTGAACAATATCAATCTTTATCACTGATTCATCGTATCCGTCAACTGATAACTACAACTAATAATAAGCACATCAATAAAGGCTGAACCATTTTTTGGTTCAGCCTTTGATATGCGTCTTCTCAGAAGTCCTGTAAACACGCTGAAGCAGCTCATCATACCAAATCTTAAATATTAGAGGCTTGGTACTATCGAAAAGGCATTTTCATAGTACTTTTCGCATTAAACACAGACTTAGTACTATGCACACATAGTATCAGAGCACACCTGCCCAATCCCGGTGCATTCCGCGATGTATCACCGGTTATCAGAAGTCCCAGGAATTGATATACTTCTCCTGCTCTTCCGTAAGAACGTCGATATCGATCTCCTTGGTCTTCAGGAGTATCTCGGCAACACGGTTGTCAATGACCTCTGGCGTCTGATATACCTTCTTCTCGAGGTTCCTGCCATAAGCAGCGATATATCTTGCTGACTGAGCCTGAAGTGCGAAGCTCATATCCATTATCTCGACAGGATGGCCGTCACCGGAAGCCAGGTTAACAAGTCTTCCCTCCGCGATAACACATACTGTATTACCATTCTCAAGCTTATATCCGATAATGTTATGGCGAAGCTCTCTGCTCTCCACTGCCATTTCCTTGAGTTCCTTGACTGATACCTCACAGTCGAAGTGACCGGCATTGCAGCAGATCGCCCCGTCCTTCATCATCTCGAAATGCTTCTTAACGATAACATCCTTGCAACCGGTTACAGTAACAAATACATCACCGATCTTGGCCGCCTCGTCCATAGTCATTACGGAATAGCCTTCCATCAGCGCTTCGCATGCCTTAACCGGATCGATCTCGGTAACAATGACCTTTGCGCCAAGTCCCTTTGCTCTCATAGCTACGCCACGTCCGCACATACCATAGCCGGCGACTACAACAGTCTTACCGGCTACAACAAGATTGGTCGTAGCCATGATCGCTGTCCATACGGATTGTCCTGTTCCGAATCGATTATCGAAAAGATGCTTGCATCTTGCATCATTAACGGCAACAACGGGATATGAGAGCTTGCCTTCCTTCTCCAGGATCTCAAGTCTGTGAACACCTGTCGTAGTCTCTTCACAACCGCCCATAAGCTTAGGCACGAGATAAGACAGCTCAGAATGGAGCAGCATCGCCAGATCTCCGCCGTCATCGATAACGATATCAGGACCGAAGGCGAGAGCCATCTTCAGATGATCTGTATAGAGTTCCTCGTCCGCTCCGTGTATTGCATATACGTGCATTCCGGTAGATGCCAGTGCGGCAGCTACATCATCCTGCGTAGACAGAGGATTACATCCGGTAAGAGCGACCTCGGCTCCGCCCCTGCTCAATGCTCTTGCAAGGCAGGCAGTCTTGGCTTCAACGTGGACTGAGACTGAGATCTTAAGTCCTTTGAAAGGCTGCTCTGCAATGAGTTCTTCTTCGATGGCACGAAGAACGGGCATATTGCGGTATGCCCAGTCGATCTTTTCCTGACCGTAGGGTGCAAGAGTTATATCTTTTACATCGTATTTCTTGATCTCAGGGATCATGCTCAAATCCTCCGTTTCTTATAATGCGGCAATAAATCTCTTTACGAGTTCACAACTGGACGCAGATGCCTTACCGGCATTCTCCATTACCTCTTCATGAGACAGCGGCATCTTGGATATACCTGCAGCGAGATTCGTGATACATGATACTGCAACAACTCTAAGGCCGCTGTGGGAAGCTACAATTGCCTCAGGTACGGTTGACATACCGACAGCAGAGGCACCCATAAGCTTCAATGCACGTATCTCCGAAGGTGTCTCATACTGAGGCCCTCTTGTGTAAGCATATATTCCCTTGTGGAGCTTGATCCCTGCTTCAGATGCGGTTCTCTCAAGTACTTCCAGATACTCCCTGTCATAGATACAGGACTGATCAGGGAATCTGGGACCGAACTCATCGAGATTGGCGCCTCTCAGCGGAGAATCACAGAAGAAAGAGATGTGATCCTCGATAGCCATAAGCTCGGCAGGGCCCATTCCGTCTCCGAGTCCTCCGGCAGCATTGGTGAGCACAAGTGTCTTAACACCGAGGACTGCCATAACTCGCACATAGAGAGTACATACAGATGTATCGTAACCCTCATAATAGTGGAATCGACCGGACATCATAAAGACTCGCTTGCCTTCCAGTTCTCCGATGATCAGCTTTCCCTCGTGCCCCGGAACTGTCGATACCGGGAAACCCGGGATATCCGAGTAAGGTATCGTTGTCTCGACATTGCAGTCTCCGGCAAGCGGAGCGAGCCCGGAGCCTAATACAATGCAGATCTCAGGGATCACATCCTCAATACGGCTCCTGATGTAGGCAGCCGCCGAGTGGATCCTGTCGCTGTATGCTTCTTTGTTATCGATCATGATAAACCTCAGTCAGCGTTCTTGCCGCAGCAGTTCTTATACTTCTTTCCGGAGCCGCAAGGACAGGGGTCGTTACGGCCTACCTTATTGGAATCTCTCTTAACGGGCTGAGCTGTTACGTTACTTGCAGCTGCTCCCTGAACCTGCTTTGCCTGTGTAGGGATCTGAGCCTGAGAAGGCTGCGCTCTGTCTGAGCCTTCCTTCATGGAAGATACAGCAGACTTAGTCTCCACTCTCTTCTCAGCGGAGAAACGGCCTCTCATGAGAAGCCTTACTGCGTCATCCTGGATAGCACAGTTCATCTCCTCGAACATCTCAGAGCCTTCCATCTTATATTCGACAACAGGATCGTGCTGACCGACTGAACGCATTCTGATGGATATCTGGAGCTGATCCATAGCATCGATGTGATCCATCCACTTCTGGTCAACAGTCGTAAGGAGAATCGCTCTCTCGGCCTCACGGAATACTTCAGTCGTAACATCTTCTTCCTTGATCTTAAGAGCCTCGACAGCCTCATTCTTGATATCTTCGGTAATCTGATCCACATCAGGCAATTCCTGCTTCTCATCCTGGATCTTAAGAACAGTAGGCAGCTCGCCGAAGATCTCCTTGAGCTTGATACCGAGAGAATATCTCTCCGACTTACTGATCTCACCGTCGAGTGCGAAGGAACTGACGTTCCTCTCGGCTACTCTGGAGATCATCTTGAGGTATGTATCGTGCATATCAACACCGTCGATAACCTTACGACGCTGTTCATATGTGATGGTTCTCTGGATATTCATAACATCGTCATACTCGAGGACGTTCTTACGGGAACCGAAGTGCAATGCCTCAAGCTTCTTCTGGGATCTGTCGATCAGGCCTGTAAGCATGCTCGTCTGGATCTCCATAGTCTCATCGACACCGAGAGTATTATACAGCCTTGCGACTCTGTCACCGCCGAAGATCCTGAGCAGATCATCGTCGAGAGCCAGGAAGAACTTCGTGCGTCCGGGGTCTCCCTGACGTCCGGCACGACCCTTGAGCTGATTATCGATACGACGGGATTCGTGACGCTCTGTACCTACGATAAAGAGACCGCCGAGGTTCCTGACTTCTTCTGCTTCAGGCGCTATCTCATCGCGGAACTTATGCTCGAGATTCGTAAATCTCTCTCTGGCCTCAAGGATCAGCTCATCATCTGTCTCGTTATGTGCATTGGATGCTTCGATGAGTTCATCCGGATAGCCGAGCTTACGCATCTCCTGCTTAGCCAGGAACTCTGAGTTACCGCCGAGGAGGATATCGGTACCACGACCGGCCATGTTGGTAGCGATCGTAACTGCGCCCTTACGTCCTGCCTGTGCAACGATCTCAGCCTCTCTCATATGGTTCTTGGCGTTCAATACGTTATGCTTGATGCCGGCCTTCGTGAAGATCTTACTAAGGTATTCGGACTTATCTACGTTAACTGTACCGATAAGTACGGGCTGTCCTGCCTTATGAGCCTCGATAACGGTCTTAACTACAGCAGAATACTTCCCCTTCTGAGTCTTGAATACCGAGTCA
This sequence comes from uncultured Clostridia bacterium, assembly GCA_946611435.1. Classification (GTDB taxonomy): domain Bacteria; phylum Bacillota; class Clostridia; order Saccharofermentanales; family Saccharofermentanaceae; genus Saccharofermentans. The sequence continues at coordinate 149,000 of CAMODL010000003.1, read as the reverse complement.
TTCTCATCAATACGTGCAATGGGCTTATTTGTAGGGATCTGGATAACATCGAGGTTATAGATCGACTTGAACTCTTCTTCCTCGGTGTAGGCTGTACCTGTCATACCTGAGAGCTTGTTATACATTCTGAAGAAGTTCTGGAATGTAATAGTAGCAAGCGTTCTGTTCTCGTTAGCTACCTTAACGCCTTCCTTTGCTTCGATAGCCTGATGCAGGCCGTCACTGTAACGTCTGCCGGGCATGAGACGGCCTGTGAAGTCATCAACGATAACAACTTCGCCGTCAATAACGACATATTTCTGATCCTTCTGGAAGTTACCGTGTGCCTTAAGTGCATTGTTGATATAGTGCTGAAGAGAGAAGTTATCGGGATCCGAGAGGTTCTCTACGCTGAAATACTTCTCTGCCTTCTTGATACCGTTAGCCGTAAGGATAGACGTATTAGCCTTCTCATCGATTACATAATCGGCATCACCTACGATCTCATCCATATCGACCTTATCATCTGTCTCAACGACCGTATAGGGCTTCAGAGTCCTTACAAAGGAGTCTGCCTTACCATACATCTCGGATGATTCTGTTCCCCTACCGGAAATGATGAGAGGAGTACGTGCTTCATCGATGAGGATCGAGTCTACCTCGTCGACGATAGCGTAGTTAAGATCACGCTGAGCGATCTGCTCCTTGCGGACTACCATGTTGTCTCTCAGATAGTCAAATCCGAACTCGTTGTTGGTTCCGTATACGATATCACACGCATACATTCCCTTACGCTCCTTCGGCGGAATATCGTGAATGATAAGACCGACTGTCATACCGAGGAACTTATAGACTTTACCCATCCATTCACTGTCTCGGCGAGCCAGGTAATCGTTAACTGTAACTACATGAACACCCTTGCCTGTAAGAGCATTCAGGTACACAGGCATTGTAGCAACGAGCGTCTTACCTTCACCGGTCCTCATCTCGGCGATCCTTCCCTGGTGAAGAACGATACCACCGATAACCTGTACTCTGTAAGGCTTAAGCTCAAGGACACGCCAAGCAGCTTCTCTTACCGTAGCGAAGGCCTCAGGAAGGATATCATCCAGTGTCTCGCCTGCTGCAAGTCTCTCCTTAAACTCCGGAGTCTTTGCCTGCAGTTCCTTGTCAGTAAGCTTGGAGTATTCCTCCTCCAGACCCATAACACGATCCACAAGCGGTGTCAGACGCTTGATCTCTCTCTCGCTGTGCGTTCCGAATACAGCCGATACTATACCCATTTAATCCACCTCGTTATTAATTATTATCTGTTTTGCCCTCGAGCCGCCTGAGTGCCGTTCTGTAGCCTCCGTCGGCCTTAACATAACAGTTCTTGACTCTCGATATGGTCGTGGAACTAACTGTCGTTCCGCTTCTGCCCTTACCCTTGCGGGTACTGCGGCCGCCGGTCTTCTCTCCGGCCGTCAGTTCGGCAGGCACATTCTTAGGAGATAATTCGCGGATTATCTCCTCATAACTCTTGCCCTCGTGTATCAGAAGGAGTATCTGCCATCTGTGGATCATCGAACAGATCTCATTGTAGGAACAAAGATCCGCGAAGAACTTATGCATCTCATCCACTGTATCCAGTGTAAGTATTCCTCTGTATAAGCTCTCCAGAGCCGCTCTCTCCTCATCGGAGAACCCCGTACAGACTTCGGGGTCGAGTCTATAGTGCTCTGCCTTTGTATTCTCCATTATCCGTCTTAACCCATCATGGCATAGAAACTGTCAATGAATCCGTCCGCGTACCCCAATACAACGGCCGCTACGATAGCGGTCACCAGTATTACGGCAAGCATCCCGAAGAGACATCTCCTAATTAGAAGATTTCTCCTGGCCTTCCTCAACGTATCTCCAACGGACAGGTCATTCTTGTTGTTCCTGCTCGTGTTAGAATAAGCCAAAGACGGCTTCCTGACCGAAGTGTTGTTCTTCAATGCGCATGCCTCCAGAACATAATTCATATAATGATAACCTAACTTGAAGTCAAAAACAACAAATAATAATTATTAATAATATATAAGATACACCGTCACTCATCCTCAGCCGGATCATATCTCGTCGATATCCCGTCTCTTACCACCTGAACATCCACTCCGGAAGCCTGCGCTCCCGACAATATATCCATAAGATAGCTTACCGCATCATCTGATGAATTCTCCGGTATTATTACCGTAAGTGTCCTGCTAAGGATCGAATCCCCTGTTATCGTGTAATTCTCACCGTCTATATTAACGTCACAGCCATTAAACTCGACTAGCCGATCAATATGACGGTCTATCTTATCGCGGATATTACTGCTGTCGGAATAATACCACGGAGACGTCAGATCGATGCTCAGTATTGACTCCGCATTCCCGTCATTAAATGCATCTATGACCGGAAACGTATCAGGCAGATTCGCTCCGTATCTCTCTCGAAAATAATCTCCCCTGTCAAAATTCGACTCACTCCAGATACTGTACCCGGAATCCTCTTCACTGTCCTCGTTGAATACAAACGACCAGTCTCCGTAGATCGGGATGACGGAATATATCGTCCTTGTCCTGTACCCGAGTACTGTCAGGACTTTATAGGTAACTGTCACCTCAATGATACTGTGATCATCGGACAGTTCATACTCTACACCGATCGAATCCGGTCCTCCGAACGAAGATCCGCCGTTACGGGCAGAATAACCTGCTGCTATATCGTCTCTCATTACACGGCCAAAGGAACCGTCAAGGATAAGTTCCATAAGATTATGCCCTGTCGAACCGTCAAAGCCGGTAACCAGGCCGGCTGCCTCGCTTATCATGTCTAATGTACGGGAACCGTAGATCTCGGAATCGGGCAATGCATTGACCATTGTATTGACGGCATCAGAAGCAGTTACCGACAAAGGCGCAAATACAGCGAACTTCTCGCATGACTCCGATACGGATCTTTGCATCAGGATATCCGTCCTGTAGACACTGATAGAGTTGACTATGCTCACTATAAGTATTAGGACGCCCGAGAAAGCTATGGCCGTCTCGAGTGTAACCGAACCGCGCTTATGCATGATATAACTCCTTTCGACATGAATACTGATATCACCCGTACAGGGCATATGTTGCTGTTTCCGTATATGTCCCTCTCCCGTATGTCGCCACAACCTTGACCGAAGAACAGTAGCCCTCATAATCACGGTTGAGGATATCTGATATCCGGTCAAGCACTTTATGCGTCGGGATAAAATGCAGATAGATGAAGATAAAATCCCTGTACCCGAGCGAGAACGAACATGTCTCTCCGATATCAAAAACATCGATCTTCTCACCGTTCATAAGCGAATCCATATCCTGCCAGGCACATACGCCTGCATAGAGCACCAGTATCACTGCTTTATATACTGCGGGCGGCAAAGACACCGTGCCCGCCGACAAAATGGAGACAGCCGCTGCCAGGACCTCCGAGATCCCGTCGATAACAGTCATCTTCTCCTGATCGCGCATTATATTCACCAGATCGATAAGATAGACTGCCGGAAAGATCATCAGTTTGGTTCTCGAGACAGCGCTGTCTCCCGGCTTACCGGTAAGGATGTATTCGGCATCTGCGCAGTTGCCGTCGTGCAGATCACCGAATTCCCTGCCGTTGATCGTCGTATCATCTTCAAGAGCGGAATCAAAATTGTAGGCACCGTAATGCGAAGAGGCCGTTCTGAACAGATGATCATCGGTAAACTCTGCAGCATCACTTTTTAGCTCATACATATCCTGAATAATGCCTGAGAATCCGGACAGACTGCCGATATTGAAGCCTCCCGTATAATCCGGAGATTCATCCATCATGGAATTGATATTACTGAGCAATTGCTTGTAGTCATCCATCTTCTCGGTTAGGGAGTCTATGTCAAACAGTTTTCCGATCTGCTTAAGGACACCCGCGACTACCTTGCCGCCTTTAAGGAGCTTCCTGAAGATCTTGGCAGCCTTGCTTGACGTAAAGCTCTCTATCTTCTCCTGAAGTTCATCCGACTCGACAGAATCACACATACCGGAGAGCATCTCGTATATGCTGTCGAAAGCAATCCCTGATGCCCTGTACGAATAGAACACCGAGATCGCCCGCCTGAGATCATCAGTCTCAAAACACGCGCCGCCTTCGATATACATTTTACCGTCAGGTTCGATCCCCTGGGCACGGATAACCTTATCAAAGACGCCCTTATCAACGCCGTTAATATCAAAAGCATAGATCCCGTAAGTCCTGAACAGTTCCCTGTCATAGTCAGCAAGAACGGTATCTATCTCAAGCTTCATCGCACGTCTGTACGCGAGCCTTCTGTCAATATCACCCGCTATCCCCAAATAAATGCATTCTATAAGCACCAGAGCCGACAATATGATAGCGAGGAATAACGTAGACGCTCCACGCCGGTTGATCCTTTGGCATGTTTTATTAACCCTCTTCATCTGTCACCCCCGCCACTGTTCCGTAGATGAGTCTGTAGTTCTCGGATATTCCCGTAAGGAAGGTACAAAGTGTTTCCGGTGACGTAGTGGAACCTGTCGTGCCGTTGATGTTGTATGCACCGATAATATCAGTGTCAGACAGCTGATGATCAAGCTCCTTTTTCCCTGTAATTGCACTGTCGAAGCATTCCCCGCACATATCAAGCGGAGCCAGGATCAGGAATACGATGATCGTTATGACGGCTGATATAACAATAGCCGTTTCCAATGTAGAACCCATATCATTGACCTCCTTCGTGTTATTAAGCCAATGATACAGACGCAAGCGAGCCAAAAGGCTCACAATTCATAACAATTCACGACAAAACCTGACAATTGATTACAAATACCGAATTAGAGAATTATAAAGCGAAAAAAGGATTATACTGCTTCTCAAGAGCAATCGTCGTCGAAGGGCCATGACCCGGATACACCTTGATGTTATCAGGCAGCTTTTTGAGTATCTCTACAGACGCCATCATATCCGAAGGATCGCTCGTAACGAAGTCATGACGCCCTACTGAACCGGCAAACAGCATATCCCCGGTAAACAGCAGATGCTCATCCCGTGTCTTAAGTCCGATACAGACCTCACCGCGGCTGTGCCCCGGAGTATGGACAATGCTGATCTCGGCACCGTCCCCGGAATCAAACGGAAACGTTTTACCGTTAAGTTCGTTGATATCCCGTGCAACGGCTGCAACTCTGATGTCATATCCGAATTCAGCCGATAAGTTAAGCTCGGGATCATCAAGACAAGGCATGTCGAGGCTGTGGATATATAGACCCGGTGCCTTAGAACACACTTCTTTGACAGCATCAAGCCAACTGTCAGCGAAAATGATGTGGTCAAAATGTCCGTGTGTAATAACGATCGCATCTATACGATCGAGCGGAACGTCAACCGGGCACTTGGAAGGCCTGACACACGGATCTATCAGCAGATACCGCTCCAAGTGCTCTACAACATACAGATTCGCCCCCAGAGGGCCGTATGGGATCGCTTCAACTCTCATAGGATCACCGATAACAAAAACGGCACATCACTGTGCCGCAGATTCCTTGAGCCATTCGCGCCAGTCGAGGTCGCCCCGGTCGACGGCAAGTATCAGGATCTCAGCCGTAGCGAGGTTGGTCGCATACGGAATATTATTATAGTCACACACATCGAGCAGTTCGATAGACTTCGAGCTCGCCTCTTCTCTGCCGTCACGCAGATAGATGACGCAGTCGATCTCGTTAAACTGGGCTCTTCTGGCAAGCTGTTCGATCTCACTCGAATAATCTACGGACAATCCGGAGACCTCAAGATCAACGGACGCACGAAGTAGCTTACCTGTGTTATATACGGAAATAAGCTGATGCTTCATAAGGAGAGGACGGTATGCTATGCAGAAATTAACCAACAGTTCGTTCTTTCTGTTATCTGCCATGAGAACAATCTTCATTGAACAAACCTCCTTATGACCTACATTACGATTTTAAGGGAAAATCGCTCAATTATCAACCAATTTGAATGACCAAAGTGAATGTCTTTTTTTGTTATTTTTCCACAACTGCCATATTTTAAGGGGTTGGCGTCTCGTCTGCAGCCGTTGGTTCGATACTCTCGAGGAAAACATTTCCCGCTATCGGATAGTTCTCGGAAATGGAATCTGCACGGCTCAAAGGGATCCCGAAGTAAGCTGCCAGCAGCTTCTTGGCAATAATGACCGTCGAAGAACCCCACTCACCTCGCTCTACTACAAGTGCGATCGCTACTTCAGGGTCATCTGCAGGCGCATAACATACGAACAGACCATTTGAATACTCCATTCGTATCTCCTCATAACCCGTCTCGGCGGTACCGGTCTTACAGGCAACATCTATAGGGAATCCCAGGAATTGGTCCTGAGCGGTACCTGTCCATGAACTGGTACCGGTAACAACGCATCTCATGGCAAATCGTATAGCCTCAAGGTTGTTCTCGCTTATATCGAGCGGCTCGGCGGGACGTCTGCCCTCATAGAGGATAGATCCGTCATTTGCCGTTACGGAATCGATAACATAAGGCGTAACGAGTTCACCTGTCGCGATCGCGGCAGTATATCTGCACAGCTGCATGATCGTAAAACAGTTATCGAACTGACCGATCGAAGACTGGGCAGTATCAGCCGGGAACCATGTTCTGTCATACTCGGAATCGTGTAAGAGCCTCTTCGTCTCGCGGCTGGCTCTTGTACCGCATGTCTCACCGGGAAGATCGATACCCGTGTACTCGCCGAGACCCAACATCTCACCCATCTCATCTATACGGTCGATTCCGGTCTGAACACCCAGCTGCATGAAATAAATGTTATCCGACTGAGCTATGGCAGAGTAAAGATCTATCGTACCGTGTCCGCTGTCCGGGAACTCGAGGCACCGGAATGTCCAACCGCCTATATCCACAGGACTCTCACACTTGATCCAGTTGACATCGGGTGTAATGACATTAGCCTCGAGGCCGGCAAGAGCCGTACACATCTTGAATGTCGAACCGGGCGCATACTGAGACATGATCGCTCTGTTCCACAAAGGCATGTCCTCAGCGGTTATATCCTCATATTCGTTAAGTCCCAGATAATACTCGAGCTGTTCCTCTGCCTGGACATCACCATACATGGCAAGCATGAAGTCGTTCGGATCGAAGTTAGGATACGAACCCATGGCCAGGACTCCTCCGGATCTTACATCCATCATGACGAAGGCTCCGGCCGACGCAGTCTTATATCCCGTCTGCTCCACCCTCTCGTACTCGGCAGCATCGGCGATATACTGCTTCAGCGCCTCGACCCCCACTCTCTGAAGGTCAGAATCGATCGTCAGTTGAACAGTTGCTCCGGGAACCGGCTCCGTACCGAATGCCGCCGGGAAATATATACCGTCAGCGCCGTCTTCGGTCCAGGTGCTGTACGTCGTGATTCCGTTACTTCCGTGAAGATACCTTTCCATCTGCGACTCGACACCGGACTGTCCTACAAGGTCATCGTTCGTATATCCGAACGGCTGCAGCGTTGCGAGTGATTCCTGTGAGATATTGCCGACATATCCGACCACATGACAAGACAGCTGAGCGAGCGGCGAGTATGTCCTTCTATATTCGGGGGTAGTAATGATCCCCTGATAATGATAATTCTGCTCATTAAAGATGGTAACGAGCTCATCTGGCACGTCCGTCGCGATCTTTACGGGTGATCCGTTAAGGAATGACCAGTTATCCTGGAATATCTGGTATCTTATCCTGATTATCCTGTTGGCCTCATCCTCCGTATATCCTTCGTCGATGTTAAACAGATGTCTAAGATACAGGAAGAATACCTGCGGGTCGGTCTTTACATAGTTATCCGAGAACGTAACGATAATGCCTTCCGTATAATCATTGAGGTTAAAAAGGTTTCGGTTCGTCTGCCAGAGCCTGATATCATCTTCTTCCTTATGGAATTCGAACGGAGCTACGGTAAAGTAGTCATCAAGATCTGCAATGGAAATACAATTATATGTATCGAAAAGATAACTCAGTTCCAGACACAGCGCATTCAACTTGTCATCATCAAGGCCCGCATTGGTGATCATAACCGTATTGACCTGCTCGGATCCTGCCAGGACAACGCCGTTACGGTCAACTATATCACCTCTCGGAGCACTGACCGTATACTGTCTGGAAACACCTTCTGACGATGCAGAGATAGTCTTCTGATATCCGGAGAACTGCAATGCAGCCGTTCTGAAGAGTATGACGGCACCGACGATACAGAATAAAAGGCTCAGTATAAAATACCTGTTGGAAATGATCCTGCTCAGGTAATAGAAGATACTGTGTTTCTCTTCTCTCTTAAGTGGTTTCAGATCGTCAGCCATGTATTACCCCCGATCTCCTCTTTATCAAGATACGGATTAACACCCTTTTTATATGGTCCTGCAAAACGGAGCAGGAATATCATCGGAACAGTGATGATAAGGTTCAGCATGAGCTGAGGAAGTATGGAATCCGTAATGATCGTACCGATACTCAAGCCATAAGAATTAGATGAAGTAGCACTTGTCCACAAAGACGCGATAATATGCCCGCTGATCTTGTATATGAGCGTACAGGCGGCCGTAGCCAGGAAGGCGAACGTAAGATTACGATGCATTCTTCTGGTAAAGAAGGACGAAGATACGGCAGCTGCAAGGAACAGGACGAGCATTCCTATCCCGACTGTTCTGGCGGTCTTACCGTCAAGCCCGATAAATGCCGGGCCTGCAAAGTAGTCCCTGAACAGTCCGGTGATCAGTCCTACGACAGCTCCGTCGGCAAAACCGAAGAAGTATCCTGTCATGACAACAAATACAAACATGAGATCCGCGATCTGCCCTCTGAAAGATATGGCTCGCGGAAACGTTACCTGAAACGATGTCAGGAGCAATATGTAAACTGCGTATACGATGACCTTACGGATGAGGACTTTTCGATCCATATAAACCTCCTCATCCCTGCTCGGTCTCTTCCGCGGAAGAGGGAACGTCAGATTCTTCGGCCTCCTCTTCCCATTCATCGATAAGCGAATACGGGATCATGACAAATACATCGTTGAGTGAAGATATATCGGCATAGGGGCGCAAAGTAGCCGTGATCGCGATCGGATTACTGTAATCAACACTCTCGATAACTCCGATCGGGATTCCCTGAGGGAACAGACCTCCGTCACCTGACGTAACGATCTCAGCTCCGACTTCAAGTATCTCATTCTCTGAGATCCCGGTAACCAGACACAGTCCTTCAGCCTTAAGAGCCGCGTCACCGGAGACCGTAACGCCGATACCGTTGACCTCATTGACCTTGCCACTTACGACAAATCCCTCGTGCAGGAGCGGAAGGACCGTACTGTCATTCTCTTCCAACTCGATGACACGTCCTATAAGGTTCGTCTCTACGTCGACAACGGCGAAGGAATCGCCTTCAGGCATAGAAACGCCGTCTGTCGTGCCGAGACCGATACGAACGACTGCAAACCATTCGTCGGCTTCACGCGACAGTACGGACGCGCCATAGATATCATAATTACTGAATGTATCTCTGATATGGAATGCTTCACGAAGCTCTTCATACTTGATACCGGCTTCTTCATACTGTGTCAGCTGATAACGGAGCCTCGCGATCTCGTCATGAAGTTCCTCATTCTCTTCTCTGATCGCCATACCGTCTGTTACGGCAGCCCAGAAGTCTGATGCCTTATTTCCGACAAACTTTACTCCGCGCTGAGCCGGAGATGCGACCGAACCGATCGATCTTAAGCCTTTACGCAGAGGGCTTCCGGGGAGCGCACCTATGACTATCACGGCCAATAACAGCAGTGATACAAGGGCAACCATAAACCATTTGCTGGTAAGAAGACGCTTCAATTGTCATCCCTTCCGATTATCAGGCATTCTTGCCGCAGCACTTCTTATACTTCTTACCGGAACCGCAGGGACAGGGATCGTTACGTCCGATGATCTGGGCGTGAGCGATATTAGCCTCGCGATACTCTCTTGTGATCTCAGCCATTTTGTCTTCAGCCAGGACCTTCTTCCATGCGGGCAGCTCGAAAAGCCACTTGGCCTTGGCATCGCGCATGTTGTAATAGAGCTTCTCGTAATCGAATTCGATATCGATCTCAGTGTCGTCATCTACGTGCTCTACATCGATCTCATTCTTAAGGCTCGTCTGAGCGCCGTCAAGGAATCCGACGAAGATATCCATAGTATCCTTATTGAAGCCGAGCTTCCTGGCGAGTTCCGAAGCCTTGCCCTTACGGAATTCCTCATTATCGGGATAAGCAGACAGGATCTTGTCATAAGCATCTCTCTCCATCGTGTAATAGAGATTGATGTACTGTGTGTACTCCTGCTGATTGTTGATAGTCTCGGACCTGTTCATCCATGTCTCATAATAACTCATATCATTCACCTCGTTTATTGATCTCTCATGCCTCGAGCTTAGCAGCTATGGCCTTGAGGAAGTCTTCTGTGTTGACAACGTTCTTTCTGGGAACATCGATAAGGTTCTTAAGGTCTCCCGTTATCGTACCCTCTTCGATAGTCTCGATAGAGGCCTTCTCGAGCTTATCAGCGAAAGCGGCAAGCTCATCATTACCGTCAAGCTGTCCTCTCTTACGAAGCGCACCTGTCCATGCGAACAGCGTAGCCATCGGGTTAGTGGATGTGGCCTCTCCCTTAAGGTACTTGTAGTAATGTCTTGTAACGGTACCGTGAGCAGCCTCATATTCATATATTCCTTCAGGTGATACGAGAACGGATGTCATCATTGCAAGTGAACCGCAGGAAGATGCGAGCATATCACTCATAACATCACCGTCGTAGTTCTTGCAGGCCCAGAGGATACCGCCTTCGGATCTCATGATCCTTGCTACGGCATCATCGATGAGAGTGTAGAAATATGTGATACCGGCTGCTTCGAACTTCTCCTTATACTCGGCCTCATATATCTCGGCGAAAATATCCTTGAACCTGTGATCATATGTCTTAGAGATCGTATCCTTCGTCGCGAACCACAGATCCTGCTTGATATCCAGAGCATAATTGAAGCAGGATCTTGCAAAAGCGGCGATCGACTTATCCGTGTTATAGATACCCTGGATGATACCGCTGTCACCGAACTCGAAGATCGTCTTACGCTCTTCTCTGCCATCAGGATAAGATACGACCAGCTCTGCGCGTGCAGCCCCGTCTACTCTGATCTCACTGTTCTTGTAGACATCACCGTAAGCGTGACGGGCGATCGTAATAGGCTTCTTCCAGCAGGATACGAAGGGTGTAATGCCCTTTACGAGGATCGGTGCACGGAATACCGTTCCGTCGAGCATGGCACGGATCGTACCGTTAGGGCTCTTCCACATCTCCTTGAGATCATACTCTGTCATTCTCTGAGCGTTAGGCGTAATGGTGGCGCACTTGACTGCAACACCTAATTCCTTTGTCCTGTTGGCTGCATCTATCGTTACCTGATCATCAGTCTCGTTTCTGTGAACGAGTCCTAAGTCATAATACTCTGTCTTAAGGTCTACGAAGGGATTAATGACGATGTCCTTTATCTGCTTCCAGACGATCCTCGTCATCTCGTCTCCGTCCATCTCGACCAGCGGTGTGGTCATCTTGATCTTTTCCATTTATCTTAATTCCTCCTTGGGATTCCCCTTTATAACCTGTTTATTTTAAGGCAACGGGCCGTTTCCGTCAATTGACATATGAGGCAGAGAATAGTTAATCGCGTTTGGACGCTCTCACGATGAAGACTTCGAGAGACTGCCTCTCGTCGATCTTACCCTGTTTGAAGTTACGGTCATCATCCGCACATGCGGTATACAGCTGTACAAGACGGTCCATCGTAAACTTACCGGATTGTCTTAAGAGCTTCTCTGCTACATATGGATGGATCTTCATCTCCGAGATCGCACGATTCTTGTTTCCGAGTTCCTTGACGCAGATAAGCTGCCTGATGTGCCTCGCGAGCATAAACCTGATCATGGTGCACTGAGTCTTGAGAAGGATCAGATTATTGAGCACTTTAAGCGCTTCTGAAGGGTTACCGTTACCTACGGCATCCGTTATGTCAAAGATGGAGCCTTTGATATCAGGCGGACAAAGACTGTCTACTTCCCCGAAGGATATACTCGTGATCCCCTCCGCGAGGCAGTAGAGCGAGAGCTTCTCGACTTCACCGGCGATGCGTCTCATGCTCTTATCACAACGGCTTACAAGGCTTGTTACTGCTTCTTCATCGATAGCGATCCCTTCTTTTGCAAGGCGCTTACGTATCCATGATGTAAGGTACACCTCGTCCATAAACTCGAATTCCGCGGCAACTCCCTTTGTCGTAAAGAGTTTAAGGAGATTCTTCTTTTTTTTGTCAACCTTCTCTTCGCGGAAGACAAGTGTAGTCGTAGAAGGCAGGGAATCGATAACAGACTCGGCAACATCCGTTTCCTTGGAATTAAACAGTCCGCTGTTCCTGACCTCGACTATACGCCGTTCAGACATCCACGGGGGCAATTCGGTATTACTTCTTACGACATCGGGATCAAAAGGCTTGTCGGAGAAGTCAAGTCTTACAAAGTCCATTGCCTCAGCCCCGGGCGCGATGAACTTCTTACGCAGATGCAGAACAGTCTGTTCTATGAGGAAATCCTCATCTCCCCACATCAGATAAAGACCGATCTTACCGTCATCATTCTTGACGGTATTCATGACGTCCCTTGCTGTCATTATCTTCGAGCCTGAATCTGCCATTACCGATCCTCCTCCGTCTTAGTCTCGTCTTCCGTATCGGGAGCATTCTTCTCTGAGGCCGCAGTCTCCTCGGTAAGGTCTATACGCTTTTTCACATGATTACCTATTATCTCGGAAACATCTGAGATGGTCGTAAATGCCGTAACATCGAGTCCCTTGATAAGTTTACGAAGATCATAGATCTCGGCTCGGGTTACGACACAATAAAGGATATCCTTGCTCGTACCGCTGACAAAACCCTCTCCGCGTATGAAAGTAACCGTCCTTCCGAATTTGTCATATATCTCGTCTGCTATCTTTTTGCCGTCTTCGGTAACGATCATGACGGACTTGGCCTGTTCGAGACCGACCTCCACCATATCAATGACCTTAGAAGTAAGGAAATACATTATCATGGAATACATTCCGGCCTCGACGCCGTAGATAGCGCCTGCTACGGAATAGATAACGATATTGATGGCAAGAACGACAGTTCCTACCGAGAAAGCAAACTTCTTGTTTATGATTATCCCGACTATCTCCGTACCGTCAAGACAGGCACCGCTCCTCAGGACAAGGCCGACTCCGATGCCGAGGATTATGCCTCCGAACACGGTAGCCAGCAGTTTATCGGATGTCGGCGGATCAACTTCTTCGAAAAATCCTGTAGCCACAGAGAACACAGCCATCGCTATTGCCGCTTTGACGATAAACCTATGCCCTATCTTGCTGTAGGCATATAGAAGAAAAGGTATATTTATGAGAACAGTCAGTACGCCGAGCTTCATATCAAGGAAACTGGCAACGATCATCGATATACCGACTACTCCTCCGTCGAAGATCTCATTCGGAAGAAGGAAGTCTTCTACGGCAAATGCGGCTATCACGGCGCCCGCGATGATCATGATAAGAGACCTGATGTGTTCTTTGATGAAGCTCACTATACCCTCCGAGGATTCTTTTCGATATAAATAATAACACAATGTGCCGTCAGACATACCCCCTGACGACATATCCGTTATCATAGATCTTGAGAGTCACGGCTCCGGATTCCGCGGTACACATTATATCCGTGCCTGCCCGTGAGAGCCGTTCGACAGTCTCCGGTGCCGGATGGCCGTATCTGTTATTGCGGCCGGCAGATATCACGGCAAGTTCGGGATCTGTCGCACAGATAAACTCCGAACATGTCGAATAAGCGCTTCCGTGATGTGCCACCTTAAGAATATCGATATCATTAAGGAGACCGTTCGTGTCAAGGGTCATCTCCGTCTCTGTATCTATGTCACCCGTGAAAAGGATCTTTGTGCCGGATATATCGGCTTCTGCTACGATGCTGCTGTGATTCTCCCCGTCTGAAGGATCATCGGGATAGATTATGTCGATCCTGACATCATCTCCCAGGGCAACAGAGTCTCCACTGCTCACAAGGATAGTATACTCGTCCATGAATCCTTCTGCGTCTTGGGGATCATTGATCCCGAACTGCTCTTCGAGGAAAAGCAGAGTCTGATCATCTATCCCGTTATATGCGGTAAGGAAAGCATTGCAACGGCCGTCCTTGATGAGTTCTGCCATTCCGCCCGCATGATCGTTGTCCCAATGTGAGATCATTACCATATCAGGAGTATCTATTCCATAGTGATCAAGCACCGGGATCAGGACAGAACGGGCAGCTTCAGGTGTCCCCGTGTCGATAAGACAGCTCCTCCCGCCGCTGATGATCAGACAGGCATCTCCCTGCCCGACATCGATAAAGATGACCTGCGCTACAGGCTGATCTGTCATATCAACGATCAGGTCACCCCAGTACAGAGCCGTACTAGCCGCGAGAATGACCGCCAATGCCCTTCGGATAAGACTTCTCGGCATCAGTATAATAACAACGACAGAAGTAACGATCAGGTACATTCCGTGAGGCAGCCTTATGATGTCGGATGAGACATCGATTCCCGAAGCGGCAGATGACACCAGACGACAGATCATCGTCGCCGGGATCATGGCAGGAGCGGACAGGATATTGCCTGCCGGCGGGATAATGCAAGCGATCAAAGCCGCCGGTACGAACATGCAACATGAGATCTGAGCCAATAAACCGCCTGCGAGCTGCGCTGTTATTGCCGAAGGAAGGATTATCATACCGCCGTCACTCGAGAACGGAAGGATCCCCGTTCTTGCAGCCATATAGACTGCCACTATTCCGTTGATCGTTCGATCATGTATGAGCCTGCCTGTGATTCTGGATACCGGTTCCGCCAGAGTCGCAATGGCAAGCCCCGCGGCAAAGCTCATCCTGAACACATTTCCGAGAACGATAAAAGGATCTGTGAGCCCCATTACAAGAGTCGCCATGCTCATTCCGGAATATACATCCCGCATAACAAATGCGCATATGCTCATTACTGCCGCACGTGTCACGGACTCCGACCAGCCTGTAAAGAAGCCTACAGCCAGACAGCAGACCGCATAAACGGGGAAGCTCTTCCTTCTGTCCCATCCGAGGAGCGCAAAGAGCGCCGGCATCGCCATCAGAAAGCCCGCAAAATGTGTCCCCGAGACAGCGATCAGGTGCGAACATCCGACTTTTCTGAAATCCGATTCAAGTCCGTTATCAAGAAGAGACTTGTCTCCCATAAACAGAGCAGCTGCGACACCGCGCACGTAACTATCATCTTCGGCTGTCATCTTATCCAGGACATACCTTCTCATCCGGAAGCACCGGTCATTTATCATCCCTGATATTCGTCCCGTTATCCCTGCGTCCCCGGTAACCCTGATATCTTCCACGGCACCGTCTATCAGGCAGGTGATCCCTCTGCGCCTCAGGTATTCCCTGTAGTTGAACTGCCCCGGGTTATATGAAGGATCCGGCAGTGTCAGCTTGCCCCATATACTTATGCGAGTCCCCGGATCCATGACCGTTCCGGCGCTGCATCTGTAGAGTGCCCGCCCTGAACCGTCTGTATCGATCATCAGCTCGGAAGTCCCGTCGAGCTTACATTTACAGGATACGACAATTCCCGTGATCTCCCTGTAGTCTCCTTCATAGACCGACTTATCAAGCCTGTCACATGTCACTTCCGCGCAAAGCAACATAAGGATCACCGCCGATATGACAGATACCGCGGCAACTCTGCTTGATCTGAACACGATGGCTGCCGTAAGAAGGAATATCACGATAACGGGCGCAATAACGGCGGTCTTCAAGATGATGCTCCCGGTCGAGATGCGGAAGAACACTTCCTCCATGACTATCAGAGTGCAGGCAGGTATCAGGAGAGGTCTCGATCCGATCTTCGCTGCTATGGTGTCTATGACCGTATTGAATGTCTCTTTTCGATATAACATATGAAAATGATATAAGGAATAAGACGCGAATTGGCTCACAATTCATAACAATTCACGACAAAACACGACAATCCGATACAAAGACCGAAGCAGTCCGCAGATGCGCTATCCTCTCTCATCAACGAATGTCTGTACTCTGTTCTCGATAAGCGACAAGACCTCAGAAAGCGGCTTTTGACCTTCAAAGTAAGCAGCTATCTCCTCTTTAACAATTATCATGACCGCAGGATCCAATGCAGCAACGGAAGAACAAGACGCGATCATATCCTCGAAAGAACTAATGACGTCAAGAGATATCTCTTCGTGAGGAACCGTATCATCATGAAGTCCATATGTCTCCATAAAGATCAGATAATCTGTTATATCTTTATTCTTACGTTCCAACAGTTCTGAAGAAGAATCTTCAAAAGAGGAAACACGGACCGGTATACCGTTATTATTCCGTCCGTAATCATTCTGTATATCTTCCGACAATAAGGTCCGGACAAAAGCGATACAGGCGTCGGGATCTTCGGTAGAAGCAGATATCCCTACCGAGGAATCAACAGAAAGCATAGGTCCTCTTCCGTCGGGAGAAGGCAGACCCGCCACGGTTATGTTCTCTATATCAAGAGTGTAGTCAAAGAGAAGTGTTCCGAAGCAGATCCCCTGCTCGTATTTCCCACCGTCTGACAGGCCCGAAGGCTCCGACCTGTAGAAATCATATACCTGATCTTCGATATCTGCCGCCGGGTCGAATACATTGTCATTTACAAATTCCGCGAGTGATACGACTGTATCATTACTGTAGTTCACGGTATTACCGGATATGCACTCATTGTTAAGCGCGGTAAGACAACATGCGAAGTAATCACACTTCCCCAGTTCAACAGGATCCGTTCCGTTACAGACTGAATCGATAAAAGCGTCGTATTGATCGAAAGTAAACCCCGTCTGTCCTTCCCCCAGATCAGACGCACGAACGATGACACCGTTAACACCGAACGTCAGCGGAACCTGATACAGTTTTCCGTCAACCATGGCGGCATCTATGACATTAGTAAACAGACCTGTCTTATCGATACAGGACGAGAGATCCAGAAGATAATCGTCCCTGTTCAGTTGATATAAAGAAGCTCCGTCCACTATTATATCCGGACCGTCTCCGGCCATAAGATCCACTGCCAGTTTATTAGACAGTTCAGTCTGAGCCTCGAGTGCCGTACTGTCAAATCCGTCCGTATAAGTGTCTATCTCACCTGCCAGATACATCTCTCTGAGAGAGTATTGCGTATCGAAAGCAATGTAATAATCGGGATTTGTCTCATTAAAGCTTCTGACTGCTTCACAGAAGGTGTAGTCAAACTCTGTCATTGTAGCGGCATAAAGGATCTTCTTACCGGCATTGGGATTGACTTCCTCACGTGTCAGAACATAGGCATTGACATCCATCGTGCTCCTGCCGTAACCATTCGATCTGTAAAAAGCTCCGGACAATACGATGGTATCGTCAGACATGGAGATTATATCCAGATCCTTGGCGTCATACCGGTTTATATTGCAGGAATCAAAGGAGAAGTGATCAACGACCTTATGGTTATCGAAGTCCAGTTTCTTGATGCCGGTATTATCCGCTACAACATATCCCACGTCGTCAAAATAGGTTGCCGAACACGATGTAAAGTAGTTGGAGAACCATGAAGTATCATCGTTATACGGCTCGACAGACCCGTCATGAAGATCCATCTTAAAGTATGTCTTCGTAATATAGTTGGGATTCCATAGTCCCACGATAACATCGCTGCCGCCAAGACTTATCACTTCTGAGATGGCAACCGTCTTGGTATCAGGCATCAGCACATCCGTCCTGTAGTTATGCTCTGTTCCGTCCGGCTCAGTCACGAGCATATAACACGGAGAATCTGTGTCGTAGCGCGTGAACGTCTGAACTATATATCCGTCGAACCTATAAAGGCCATTGTCGCTGTCAGAATACATGCTGGAAGAATTACCGTCCTCGATGGCAAGTTCGATGGATGCCACGGAATCAGAGGTCAAGTCATAGACCACCTTGTAAGTATTATCCTCCCCTGAAGGAAAGAGCACTGCCGTAAGGAGCATATTTACACTCCCGTCGATGATATAGAAGTTATCGGGATTGCCCATTACCCAGTCTATGGCATCCGAAGGAAGCTTTCCCGAGGAAGTGATCGCTTCCTTGAGATCTACTGTACGGTACAAGTTACCGCTCATATCGTAAATATCCATATAAGTGAACTTATACTCGTTGAAGTCAATAGTCGAATAATCCACATCATACGGTACTTCATAAAAGCCGGCGGTCATATAATAGAGATATTCATCATCCGATCCGACGATATCCGTCTGATAGAAATCGATCGAATCATCGGTCTCGTACTGTTCACATACCTTGAACTGCTTCAGCGAATACCACGGAGAGTCCTCGGAAACGTATTTATCCTTACTCTCCGAAGAGCATCCCGTAATCATCAAAGGACATGCAATAACGATGCACAACGAGAAAGATACTGCCTTGATCGAACCGCGCATAAAAAACTCCTGACCATATCATCTATCCTGTACATTCATATTGCTGTTATCTATCGTCCACAACAATACGTAAAACAGGCAAAATTGAATAAAATGGCGTTTGGTGAATCAGAGGCAGACCTGTATAATGTTCATAAAAACAAGGATCTCAAGGAAATGATCAACTTCAGGAATACGAGATTTATGGCGCTGGCCGCCAATATAAAGGATTGTCCGGACAATGATATGCCCGAGATCGTGCTGTCGGGCAAGTCGAATGTCGGCAAATCTTCACTCATCAATTCTCTCGCGGATAACCGTAAGCTCGCCAGAGTGTCTCAGTCACCCGGTAAGACAAGGGCAGTTGTCTACTTTAATGTCGACAGGAAGCTTCTGATAGCAGATCTTCCCGGTTACGGCTATGCAAGAGTCTCAAAGGAACTGAAGAGCACCTTCTCGAAGCTTGCCGATCAGTATTTCACTTCAGGCAGACACTTCGACCTTATCCTTCACCTGATGGACATAAGGCACGATCCGTCCAAGGACGACATTGCCATGCTTGAATATATGAATGCCAATGATCTTCCCTATTTTGTCGTATTCACCAAATGCGACAAGATGAGCCGTCAACAGATGCGTAAGAGGATCGATGAACTCTCGGAGATTCTCGATTTTGACGAGGATGCCCGTGTTTATGCGGTCTCATCCCAGAACGGCGTAGGTATTGCAGAGCTTCGGGAAGGCATAGATCAGTTATTATTCAATACGGATAATGACAAAGCATAAATGACATTTCTGTTTCTTTTTCGTGCAAACGTATATTGATTTAATCCCGATTTAAATCAATACTTTTTACAGTGCATGAAATATAGGAGATACCGATGTCAGATTCTTCTTCGTCAGATAATCTATATGGTGAGATGCGGCTCGAGCCTTTCGGACCGATCGGGATCATATCGCACACGGCTAACAAGGACTTCGTTCGCGAGGTCAGTAATGTCCTATACGAGAAGCGTCTCAAAAGATATGAGAATAATTCCAATCCCTTCGTTTCACGTCCCGGATACTTAAGGAAAGATTATCTTATGGATACGGATCTTATCCGTTTCCAGACAGGTGAAGGCAAATTCCAGCTCGGTGAGAGCGTAAGAGGACACGATATCTTCATTATCACTGATGTCCTCTCTCATAATATCGAACTCCAGACATTCAGCGAAGGTCATATTATATCCCCTGATGATCATTGGAGAGATCTTCTGAGGATCATATCCTGCTGTACCGGTAAAGCCAGACGTATCAGCGTTATAATGCCTTTTGTATACGAGGGACGCCGCGAGAAGCCGGAGAGTTCACTTGAATCACTCGACTGCGCCGATATGCTGAAGCAGTTATATCAGCTCGGCGTCGCCAATCTTATCGTTTTTGACCCGCACGATCCCAGGATCTATAATGCGGTCCCTCTTCTCGGTATCGATATGCCGAGATCGGCATATAAGATGATCAGCACTATCCTCTCCAAGTTCGATTCCATCAGGATCGACAAGGACAGGACCATTGTTGTAAGCCCCGATGAATCCGGTGTCACACGTGCCATCTTCTATTCGTCGATGCTTAATCTCCCTCTCGGTATCTTCTACAGAGAACGTGACTATACCGTTAAGGTCAACGGTCAGCATCCGGTCAAGGAATATAAGTTCCTCGGCGATGACATAAGCGGCAAAGACGTTCTCCTGATAGACGATATGATAAACTCCGGCAGCACCATGCTCCGAACAGCTACACAGCTCAAGGACAGAGGCGCCGCCAACATCTACTGCCTTGCCCCCTTCGGTCTGTTCACGGACGGTCTCGGAGTCTTTGACAAGGCATATGAAGACGGTATCGTTAAGTCGGTCGTTTGCACCAACCTGATCTACCGTCCTCAGGAACTCTTATCACGCCCCTGGTACACGGACGTCAATATGATCCCGTATGTTGCCAGGATCATCGATGCGCTCAACGTCGATGAGTCCGTACACGATCTGATCGACTCGACATCCAGGATCGTTGACCTCTTAGGTCAGGTAAGGATCGGCGAGCTGTTTGACGAGTTCGGCAACTGACAAAGTCTTTTACGGCTAATGCCGCATAAGATATAGAAGTAACAAACAAAAGAAATATTTAATGAAAGGTATGTGTGCACCATGACTTCTGCTTCTTTTGATGACAAATCCTATTCCCGCTACAATCAGTACGGCGAGAACCCCATGGCCCCTGTCGGACCTATCGGACTTATCTCCCTGGTAGGTAGCGGCGAGTTTACCGAGAAGGTTAATTACTATCTGAACAAGAGACGTTCCGAATATCAGCAGGAGGCTCTCGTTCATACATATCCCGGCTTCTTCAGATCCGACTACAGGATAGATGTTGATAATACGAGATTCTCCTCAGGCGAAGGTAAGGCCGTAGTCAAGAATACTGTAAGAGGTCATGACCTCTATATCATCAGCGACGTAATGAACTGCTCCTGCACATATAAGATGTTCGGTCAGGAGAACAGGATGAGCCCTGACGATCATTATCAGGATCTTAAGAGAGTTATCCTCGCCTGCTCCGGTAAGGCAAGACGTATCAACGTTATCATGCCTTTCCTTTATGAGAGCCGTCAGCATAAGAGGAATTCGAGAGAATCCCTCGACTGCGCTTTCGCTCTTGAAGAGCTCTATAACCTCGGTGTCGCTAATATCATCACTTTCGACGCTCACGATGAGCGTGTTGCGAATGCTATCCCGCTGTCAGGCTTTGAGTCCCTCCCTGCCACATATCAGATCCTCAAGGAGATGTATAAGCAGATCCCCGACTTAAGCTTCAGCAACGGTAAGTTCATGGTAGTATCCCCTGATGAGGGCGGTATCACAAGAGCTATGTACTTTGCTTCCATCCTCGGAGTTCCGCTCGGAACATTCTATAAGAGAAGAGACTATACGACAGTCGTAAACGGACGTAACCCTATCATTGCACACGAGTTCCTGGGCGACTCCGTTGAAGGCATGGATATCCTTATCGTCGACGATATGATCTCCTCAGGTGATTCAATGCTCGATATCGCCAAGGCCATGAAGGAGCGCGGAGCAAGAAGAGTATTCTGCGCAGTAACTTTCGGTCTGTTCACCGAAGGTATCGCGAACTTCGATAAGGCTTATGCCGAGGGGATCTTCGATAAGGTATTCGCTACTAACCTCATCTACCGCCGTCCCGAGCTCCTCGAGGCTCCCTGGTTCGCAGATGTCAATATGTGCAAGTTCGTAGCACTCCTGATCGATGCCATCAACCACGATGCATCCCTGTCGAACCTCATCAACCCGACCGAGAAGATCAAGAAGCTCCTCGAAGCAAAGGGCGAGAAGATCGGGTGATAATAACCCGTATTAGTGTTACAATATCGAAGGGCAGCAAGGCAAGCCTCGTTGCCCTTCTTTTATATCAG
Organism: uncultured Clostridia bacterium; assembly: GCA_946611435.1. Classification (GTDB taxonomy): domain Bacteria; phylum Bacillota; class Clostridia; order Saccharofermentanales; family Saccharofermentanaceae; genus Saccharofermentans. The sequence goes on along the minus strand of CAMODL010000003.1, from coordinate 126,887 downwards.
GAAACGGAGAACGATCATGGCATCAACCGGTAACGGCAAGCGTAATACAGGAAGACCTTCCGGCTCAGGAAGGCCACGTTCGGCAGGCTCATCATCAGGCAGGCGACCTTCTCAGGCAACGGGCAGGAAAAAGGTACCGCCCAAGGAGATCACCCCCTGGGATCGATTCCGTGCCTCCAGGTTCTTCCGCCCTGCCATGACAGTCGGCATAATAACGGTACTCGTCCTGTTGGATCTTCTCTTGTCCTGGAATAATTACAACAGATTCTTTATCATTCTCGGCATCGAACTCATCATCGCGGCCGTGATATGGGTCATAGCGCTCGGCTTCAACCTCGGTGCCGACCTCGAATCGTCCGGAGATAACGGCGATGGCGCTTGACGGCATAACAACACAACTTCTTGCAAATGAGCTAAGCCGCGAACTTACGGGAGACCGCATTGATAAGGTCTTTATGCCCGACAAGTACACGATAGTGCTCCACATCCGCGGCAACACTATGCGTAAGCTCCTTATTTCGTTTAATCCGTCTGCTCCGCGCATGAACATTACGGACTCGACACGCGAGAATCCTGCGATGCCTCCTTCGTTCTGTATGCTCCTGCGTAAATATCTGTCCGGAGCCAAGATAGTCTCCATAAAGGACCCGGGATATGAACGCATCATCGAGATCGAGGCTGTAGCATCCGATGAACTTCACGATATGAGAACAGTCAGACTGATCGTTGAACTTATGGGGCGCTACAGTAACTGCATCCTCGTCAATTCTGCGGGCAGGATCATTGATTCAGCGCTTCACGTCGACTACAGCATAAGCCGCGTGCGCGAAGTCATGCCCGCCAGGATCTACGAATATCCGCCTGCCCAGGATAAGATCGACTGTGACAAGGCTCTCGATATCTGTCTGTCGGGAAGTCTGCCAATTGCCGGGACAGAACTGAACCGCCCGGCAGGCAAAGCACTGCTCAATTCTATAAGAGGGCTCTCGCCTCTCCTTGCCGGTCAACTCTGCGTAAAAGCTGATATCGACGATCGAACATCCGTATCACTTCTTGACAACGCTTCACGTGAGCGACTGTTGTCTGTGACAACAGCTTTTCTTAAGCAGGTCGTAAACGATGACTACAAGCCTTCTGTGTATTTTCTTGAGGACGATCAGACCGGCGAGTATTCACCCTTTGAACTCCAGGGATTCGCGAAGCGGCAGGTCTGCTCTTCCCTGTCTGCTGCCATCGATCTTTTCTATCGCTCCAAAGACCGTGCAATAGTCCTCGACGCCAAACGCCAGCGTCTCAAGACGATCATCAACTCCGCCCTGTCTCACGTTATGCACAAGACAGAGCTTCACGAGAACGACATGAACGAAGGACGACGTGCCGATGAATACAAGAAATACGGAGATCTCATACTTGCAGCAGGCTACAGTATAACCGAGAAATCATCTGAGTTCGTATGCACCGATTACTATGCCGATCCTCCCGTAGACATTACCATCCCGTTGAATCCTGCACTCAATGCAATGGATAACGCTCAGGACTACTACCGGAGGTTCCGTAAAGCCAAGCGTAAAGCCGAACTTGCCGCAGGTTATCTCGAGGACGACAGACAGGCGATCGAGTATTTCAGATCGCTTAAGACTGCAGCCGACGCCGCCGAGGATAACGAAGATATCGATGCCATCAATAACGAACTGATGCAGCTGTCAGGGAAGGATTCCATCAAGGCAGTAAAGGTCAAAAAGGTCGTGATCACCGGCACCGGAGACCCCAATAAGTCTGTCGGCAAAGCCAAGTCCGGCAAGGCCTCCTCCCGTGCCATGAGAGAAGCCGCTCAAAGAGCAACTGCAGCACGTAAGTCAAAGACCGGCAAGAGTAACGAGAAGCCGTTAAGCTACCGTAAATACTTGAGTTCCGACGGCTATACCATACTTGCAGGCCGCAACAATATCCAGAACGACGAGCTCACCTTCAAAGTAGCCGACAAGAACGACTGGTGGTTCCATATCAAGGGACTCCCGGGGACACATGTCATCCTGAAGACACGCCCCGGAGAAGAAATGCCTTCAGATACTGCAGTATTGGAAGCCGCATCTACGGCCGCATATTTCTCGAAAAGCACCTTGATTGAAGAACACATGACGGCAGAAGGCTCACGTCCCGGCAAGATCAAGGCCGAGATCGACTACTGCCCGGTATCACACGTCCGTAAGATACCGAAGGCCCGTCCCGGTATGGTCATATATGAAGGGTATTATTCCGTACTGGTCAGCGCCGAGGAACCCACGCGTAAGATAGACTGGTAAATCCATCAGACTCGATATACAATTGTTGTATATCGAGTTATTCCGGGGGTAACTTATGAAGAGACTTGTTTCCCTTATGCTGACAGTTCTGGTGTGTTTGAGCATGGTATCTTTCATTCCGTGCGACAGGATCACCGATGCTGCAACCACACCCTTGCCGACCCCGACTGCGCCTGAGAATAACGAGCTTGTTCCTACATCCAACGGATACATGAGAGTCGTCGTAGAAGATACGGATGTTACCGTTGAGTACTATGACAGGAGATTCACCATCCTGTCGCAGAAGAAGATCCCTGTCGAACTGGATTTTGCCGAGAAGTTCTATGCCGGCAAGGACTACTATTTTATTGCTTTCGGTCATATAGATAACGATATCGATGCAGATGCGGAAGTAGTCCGTATAGTCAAGTATGACAGGAACTGGAACCGTCTCGGGGCGGCCTCGTTCACTGCGGGGCCGGGACGTGATATGAACAGATCTTTTAAGCCATTCAGCAACTCCAATACGGATATGGTAGAACTGGATGGAACCTTGTATGTTGTTGCCGGAGAAGCCGACAGTCATCAGGGACTGGTAAGATACAATATCGACATCGCAACCATGACCGGGCAGATATTAAGTGACGGGTTCCAGCACTCTTTCTCACACTACATGGTGGCTCCGGATAAGGACAATATGTTCCTGGCTGAGGATTCTGATTATCTCGGAGGCATCATTCTCTGGCATCTGAAAGATCCGGACTCGTCTTCCACCTTTGACCAGTATTACAGAAAGAGTATCTTAAGAAACGATTACGGAAGGAGCCGCGGTCAGAGGTCTTATAACCCGAATCTGTATGATATCGATCTGTCCTCTGATAACGTACTCATAGCCGGTGCATCTCCAGACCAGGACAGACTGCTCAATGACCCGGATTATCAGCCCGGATTTAATGTCTATCTGATAAGCACTCCGAGAAATGCAGATCACCCCGAGCCTGTTCTTCACTGGATCACAACAGACGGAACAGACAGCGAGTACATAGATATACGTCTTGTTAAGATCAATGACGACAGATTTATGGTCCTATGGCAACCCTGGGGTACGTCTGAGGATAATTCGGTAATCTACTATGATCATGAGCACATACAGTACTGCAAGTTCTATTATTGCTTTGTTGACGGTTCGGGCAACATGACGTCAGCCGTAAAGACTGTTGAGAACGCTTCCCTGTCCTCATGCGACCCCATAGTTGACGGCAACAGGGTCGTATTCTGCTCATCCGATGAGACATCAGTAGGGTTCTTTATACTGGATATAAACAGAGGTAATGTTATCAGCAAGTTCTATAACTACGCCGGTCCTTCAGCTTTCTGGTCATATGACGAATCAGCAAAGACGCTTACGATATCGGGAACAGGCGCGATCGACGACAGATTCTCATATAATGCTCTTCATTCGGACATCTTCCAGGCAACTGATATCGTTATCGCAAACGGAATAACATCTATTGGCAGCAATGCGTTTGGCAGGTTGATACACCTTAGAAACATTGAGCTGCCTTCATCCCTGACGCAGATCGCCTCAAATGCACTCCCGTCTAATTGCCTGGTATACATGTCCACTCCGCTGTCGTCATCTCAAATGCCGGACAGCGCATTCCCCGTCAGAACGGTCCTCACCAGACCTGACGGGTCAACTTATGTCATAACTGCTGAAGGAAGTAGCGGTAACGCGATACAGCCGAGTGAGCCAATACAGATCAACATCGGTGTTCAGACATCAGAAGGCGTCGAAGGATTCATCGAGAGACTCTATCTTGTTGCACTCGGAAGAGACTTTGATCCTAACGGCAAAGCTGACTGGCTTAACCGCGTTCGCACACAGGGATATACAGGTGCAGATCTGGCAAGAGGATTCCTCTTCTCTGATGAGTTCCTCGGCAAGAACATGAGTGATCGGGATTTCCTGCGTGTACTGTATGCAACGTTCTTTGACCGTGAGGCTGATGATCAGATCGAGAACTGGCTGATGCTCATGTCTTCAGGCTGGAGCAAGACTGACGTTATAAACGGATTCATAAACTCCACCGAGTGGGCTAATCTGTGTCTGCGATACAGGATCGCATCCGGATCCACCTTTGTTCCGAACATAACCGTAGAACCCACAGATGACATTATCGCTTTTGCAACCCGCCTCTACACTACCTGTCTCGGTCGAGACGCTGACACTGCAGGCCTGAACGACTGGGCCGATCAGCTCGCGAACATGAGGATATCGGGCTCTGAAGCGGCACACGGGTTCTTCTTCTCTACAGAGTTTATAAATGGTAACTATTCAAATATCGAGTATGTAACAAGGCTCTACCGAACGTTTATGAATCGTGAGCCTGATGCCGCCGGCTTCGCCGACTGGGTCGGACAACTCGAAAATGGTACAACAAGAGAGTCAGTATTTAACGGCTTCGCCGGATCACAGGAATGGGCTGAGATCTGCGCAGAATACGGCATATTGAAGTGAACTTGATCCGCGAGCGATTACGCAGGCGCGTAGCGCCGAGGACCGAGCGAAGCAGGTTCACTCTTCAAAGCTCTTCAGGATCTTGTCACGGAACTCAGACTCTTCAAGCGAGAAACAGCAACCGCAGTATTTCTGACGGTATAGTCCTATGTCACGCGCCATATTCTGCCCCTGACGGAAGCCGGGGCGGAAATCACGATACTCGAAGTCGACTCCGTAGAGTTCGCCTTTCTCACGGCCTATCTCCGCTATTATGTCATGCTGCTGATAGGGACTTACCAGCAATGTCGTAGAGAAACAGTCATAACCGTGCGCGGAAGCATAACGGGCAGTGGCATCGAGTCTCCTGTCATAGCACATAATGCATCTGGAATCATACTCTTCAAGATATACGCCCGATCTCCAATAGTCTTCTTCACAGACACCTTCCCTGATCAGATCGACATGATAGTGATCCGCAGCCTTGGCAAGATTCTCCAGTCGCCTGTTCCATTCGAATTCAGGGTGGATATTCGGATTAAACCAGTAGAGGTCAAGATCCACACCTTCACTTAAGAGAAGATCCACAGGGTACATAGCACAAGGGCCGCAACAGGCGTGAAGCAACATTCCTGCCATCAGGACTCACCGCCTTGCTTATCAGTCCAGTCCTCGATAGTAATGTTCTCGAATGCCTTACGGTTACGTTCCGTATACACAGCCGGAACAGCAAGCCCCAAATGCTCGAAAGCCCTCTTTGTAAGCATCCTTCCTCTCGGCGTCTTGGAGATAAATCCGTTCTGCAAAAGGAACGGCTCATAGACATCTTCTATCGTAACGGCATCTTCTCCGGTACATGCAGCAAGAGTCTCAAGACCCACCGGACCGCCTGCGAATACATCCGCGATAGTCATAAGGACACGTCTGTCTACGGCATCGAGGCCGATAGGATCGATATCGAGAGCATGAAGTCCGAAGTCGGAGACTTCCTTATCTATTACATCCTTTTCCATATAAGAAGCATAGTCTCTCATCCTCTTAAGGAGCCTGATCGCGATACGCGGCGTTCCACGTGATCTGGATGCGATATTGCGAAGGCCCTCTTCATCCACCTTGATATCAAGAAGCCCTGCATCACGGGACAGGATATTCATAAGATCTTCCGTCTCATAGAGTTCCAGACGGTGGATCATTCCGAATCTGTCCCGAAGCGGCGCTGACAGCATGCCGGCACGCGTAGTCGCACCAACGAGCGTAAAATGCGGCAGGTCGAGCCTTACAGATCTCGCAGAAGGCCCTTTACCGATCATGAGATCAAGGCAATAATCCTCCATCGCAGGATATAAGACCTCCTCGACACTTCTGTTAAGTCTGTGGATCTCATCGATGAACAGTACTTCATTCTCATTCAGATTCGTGAGGATAGCGGCCAGATCTCCCGCCTTTTCTATAGACGGACCTGTCGTAATATGAAGGCCAACACCCATCTCAGCAGCGATGATACCTGCAAGAGTAGTCTTACCGAGACCAGGTGGTCCGTATAACAAAACATGATCCAGAGCATCTCCGCGCTTCTTCGCGGCCTCGATGAAGATGCGAAGGTTAGTCTTAACCTTCTCCTGTCCGCTATAGTCCTCGAAAGTGATCGGCCTTAAGGACTTCTCGTCCGTATCATCGAACTGCTTTGTCCGTCCGATTATCCTCTCTTCCTCATCGTATGGCTGAAAATCCATATATCCACCAACCTGTTATCTTACTTATCGCGCGAGGCTCTTAAGCGATCTTCTTATCAGTTCCTGAACGCTTATGCCCTCTTCATAGCACGAGCTGACGGCAGAAGCTGCATCTGCCTGCTTATATCCTAACACTATAAGGGCCTCTACCGCATCCCCTGCTGTTCCTCCGCTGTAGCCTACGGAATCGGCAGCCGGGAGACTGACACCGAGATCCTTATTGCCGCTTAAGTCAACGCCCTTAAGCTTATCCTTAAGTTCAAGAATGATCCTCTCTGCGCCCTTTTTGCCCAATCCCTTGACCGAAGTAAGCACTTTAACATCGCCGCCCATAACAGCGAGCGCCAGCCTGTCAGGCTCTATCTGGGAGCAGATCGTCTGTGCGACCTTGGGACCGATACCGGATACTGTTATGAGGAGCAAAAACATATCCTTCTCCTCGGGAGATGCAAGGCCGTAAAGTGATATGTCATCTTCTCTGACACTCTGATAAAGATAAACGGTGATCTCGTCACCCACTGCGCCGAGCCTGGCCGATATCGATACCGGGCAAAGGATAAGATAGCCTATCCCGTTATTCTCAACGATTATGTCATCATCATTCCTCTTGACGAGTGTTCCCTTGATATATGCGTACATATAATCTCCTTTGATCTATCCGGCTCAGCCGAACTCATTCCTCTTAGAATAACCGTAACGGCCGTACTGGTAGCCGGATACGGCCGTCTGCGCAAATGCCGTCCCTGTGTTGGCCATACAGATCGCGATCGCCAGTGCGTCTGTCACATCATCGGGCTTGGGCACTTCCTTCAGCCCCAGAAGAGACTTGACCATATTCGATACCTGCTTCTTATCGGCACGCCCGTATCCCGTAACGGCGAGCTTGACCTGATTAGGCGTGAACTCATAGACAGGTATCCCCGCTCTTGCAGCCTCAACGATAACAACACCCCGGGCCTGCGCCGTACCGATGGCGGTCGTTCTGTTGTTATAAAGGAACAGTTCTTCAACGACCATGATATCGGGCTTAAAAGTCTCAAGTATGTATCGTGTCTTGTTATTAATGGCGAGAAGCCTGGTCTCGAACTCAGTCTTCGCTGATGTCTCGATAACCCCGTAATCAACGGCCGTAAGCTTATTACCGGTCTTCCTTATGATCCCGTAGCCGGTTATGGCATAACCTGGATCTATACCGAGTATGGTGGTTGTCGCGGGCATCGGCATTATGAGTCTCTCCTGATATGAACATTTGTTTGTATTATAATATTAAGCGCTTATTATGGCAAGTTCTATTATCGAAAAATCCCAAGTATGACATCGCGCTTCTCAGGCTTCTCATCCGTATAAGAATAGGCGTCCATGACCAACTCCATAATGGCGAAGATCGCCTCTTCCGTGAGCTTACTCTCAACACCGTGACAGAGCGAACAGATGACGTCACCGCGCTTCACATAGTCGCCTACTTTGCGGTAGAAGCAAAGGCCGGCACCGTAATCTATCGGGTCGCCTTTAAGTTTACGACCGGCTCCGAGCATTACGGATGCCCGTCCGATCTGATCTGCACGGATAGCACTGATATAGCCGTCACGGGGGGCAGTTATCCGCATCGCTTCATGCGGCACATCAACATAAAGAGGAACACCGTTCTCCTTAAGGCAGCCGCCCTGAGACAGGATGAGCTTACGGTACTGTTCCATAGCCCGGCCGTCTGTCAGGCGTTTGGCACAGTCAAGTATCAGTTCTTCGCCTTCAAGTCCGTTATTCTTTCCGGCAAGCGTAACCATCTCGGAGGCTATAGTGCATACTACTTCTATGACATCCGTCATCCCCTCGCCTTTAAGTGTCTCATATACTTCCTGCATCTCGAGGACATTGCCGCAGGTATAGCCTAAAGGCTGATCCATATCAGTTACGATGGCAACCGTCGGTCGACCGGCAAGTCTTCCGATGTTGATCATGGCCTTGGCGAGTTCCTCGGCGCGCTCGACTGTCTTCATAAATGCTCCGCTGCCGCATGTTACATCCAGAACGATTGCTCCGGCACCGCCGGCGAGCTTCTTACTCATTATGCTCGATGCGATAAGAGGTATCGAATCGACTGTACCCGTAACGTCTCTTAAGGCGTAGAGCACTTTGTCGGCGGGCGCGAGGTCAGGCGTTTGCCCGGAAATGACAATGCCGCATCTGTCGATGAGATCATTGTATGAGGCAACGTCCGGCGAAGTATCAAAACCGGTTATCGATTCGAACTTGTCAATGGTGCCGCCTGTAAAGCCGAGGCCTCTTCCGGATAGTTTAACGCACTCGACTCCGTATGTAGCACAAAGCGGCAATACAAGAGGTGTTACCTTATCACCTACGCCGCCTGTGGAATGCTTATCTACGGCGATCCCGTCAATATAGGACAGATCGTTCTGTTTGCCCGATGAAGCCATCTCCATGGTAAGAGTCGTCATCTCACGCTCATTCATGCCATTGAGCACTATTGCCATAAGGAGCGCTGATATCTGATAGTCCGGTATCGAACCGTCCGTAGCACCTTTAACGAAAAATGCTATCTGCTCGTCCGTCAGTTCCCGTCCGTATCTTTTATCCAGAATAATGTCAACAATGTTCATGTGCGATACCTCCGCTATAATTATTATACATTTCTGGTATATAATGTTTATGAATATTTTATGGAGGTCCCGTAATGGACGGCAAAAAAAAGGTCATTATCATAGGCTGCGGAAGAGTAGCCTCCAAACATATAAAGGCGATAAAGAAGCTTGGCAAGGACTGTGAACTCGCGGCATTGGTCGATAATAATCCTGATGCGCCGGGGCGTCTTCTCGCTTCTTCAGGACTCAAAGGTGATATAAAGGTTTTCGATGATTACAAAAAGGCGATCGATGAGATACGCCCGGATATCGTTGCAGTTACGGTGCCCTCGGGTCTTCATTACAGCATAGCCGAATATGCACTTGAACACGGCTGCAACCTGCTCCTCGAGAAGCCTATGACTATGTCTTCCGCCGAGAGCCGCAGGATATATGAACTATCCGTATCCACCGGCAGGAAGATCGCTATGGGTCATATCTACAGGTATTTTCCTCTTGTCTCTCTCCTTCAAAAGGATATCGCAGAAGGCATTTACGGCAAGGTCACGCACGGAACGATATTCGTCAGATGGGGACATCAGGACGATTACTACCGTTCAGCCGCATGGCGCGGAACATGGAAGAGCGACGGCGGTGCGCTTATGAACCAGACAATCCATGCTATCGACCTGCTCGTATGGCTGATGGGCAGTAAACCTGTCGAGGCAGAGGCTATGCTCGCCAAACGCCTTAGAGACATTGAGGCAGAGGATCTCGGGATGGCTATACTTCGTATGGATGACGGCTCCCTCGCCTCTATCGAAGGTACAACTGCTACGTCCGATAAGGATCATTCGGCTATGTTCACGGTCTTCTGCGAGAAAGGTGTCATAAGCCTGGGACTCCGTAAAGGGAAGCCTTCGCTCAACATCAGGAACGGCAAGGGCAAGAAGCTCAACGGCAGATATATTCGCAGACAACTTAAGGTCGGCGGTATCTCCTCTCTCCTTAATGCTCTTAATCCGCATACAGGCATCTACAAGGATTTTCTTGAGGCTCTCGATGGCGACAGGCAGCCGCTTGCAGACGCATATTCGGGATATACATCCGTTGATACGCTTATGGGGATCTATAAGTCGGCTCTTACTAAGCAGGCAGTTAAGCTCCCCTTGGAAGATGATTTCAGTAGTAATGATATGGAAGGTTTTTTCGATAAATAAACCGAAAGTGAGGTAACAGACATGAAAAGCCGTAAGATCACCGCAGTTATCCTATCCCTCTGCTTAGCAGCAGCTCTATGTGCCTGCAGTAAATCGGGCGACAAATCCGACAACACAGATGAGACAGCTGCCGACACAGAGGCAACTGACGACACAGATGTCGCCGATGATAAGGATGCCATTCTTGCTGTCGCAGAGACTGCAGTTCAAGCTATCGCCGCCGCAGACAAGGACACCATACTTGATGTAGAAACAGGTCTGAGCGATGAGTACAGATCCGTCTTTGATCGTACGATCCTCTGGATCGAGACTGACAGAGCCTTTAAGATGGTACTTGACTCCATGACAAGTCAGGTCGACGATTACACATTTGACGGAAACATGGTCGATGTTGAATTCACTATGGTCGATTATGAGGATATCTTCAACTCTAATTACCACGAAGACACGAGCGAAGTCATGGACGATCTGGCCGTCGAGGAAGGCACGTTGACGATCATCGTTACCATGGAGTTCGAGAAGATCGGAGACGAATGGAAAGTCTCCAATATGGAGCAGGTACTCACCGATGCATATGCGTTTACCGATCCGGGCTATATCCTGACGACAGATCTTCACGGTGATGCGTAATGAATAAAAATATCAAAAAGAGTGCTTGACATCATGTGACTCAATGGTATAATCATTAAGTCGCTTGAGACAAGCACCTTTAGCTCAGATGGTAGAGCAACTGACTCTTAATCAGTGGGCCCCGGGTTCGAGTCCCTGAAGGTGCACCAAGACAAAGGCCTCCGAGAGATCGGAGGCTTTCTTTATATCTATATTGTCATTCCCTGTTATTTGAATATGATATCGAAGCTCTCGTTATACTTAACACCCTTCTTCAAAGGCAGCTGAGAGATATTCTCCGCCGTTCTCTCGATCTCCTTCGAACAGAAATCGAGGAAGAGTTCACAGTAGTCATTCTGGAGCAGCTGCTCCTCGTGAAGGAACTCGTTCATCTGCTCCGGCGTATAAGGCAATACGGTAAATTCAAACCTGTTGTTGCCGGACTGCGGTACTCGACGGAACTCGAGAGTCTTGCCTTCCTCCGATATAAGCTGCATAGCGGACGTATCACAGTGAGAACTGTTCTCGGCAGGTCTCGCGTAAGGGTGATAGATCTTATCGGCACCTGCTGCAAACAGACCGAAGCGTGTAGCATTCTTACGGTCGTAATATGACTCACCCGGGCCTCTTCCGTACCACTTACAAAGGAGATTGTCCTTGATGATCGGTACTCTGAAGCCGTAACGGACCAGATTATAGTTAGGCGTGAAGTTGAGCGTCAGCCTGATCTTGTCCGCCGAAGCCATCTCATAGCAGATAAGGATATCGCCCTTCATGGCAAACGACTTATATCTGGAGACATATGTGAACTTGCCGCCTGCGGTACTGTACCTGCTGCCGACGAACTTCAGCGACTCCTGTATCTCTTCATAATCGCTCTCCTTGGAGAAGATCGTACGTGCCAGGACAAAGTTCCTGTCCGTTCTGTCGATATTTGAAGGGCATCTGTAGAAGCTTGGCATAAAGCTGCCTCTTAGGAACTCATAACCGCCGAGGTTGATCCCGTTGACAGCGCCGGTCTTACGACTGAATGATACTTTCATCGTCTCGTTGATAACATTAATGCTGTCCGGGGTAGCTTCTACTCTGAAGGCCTGTGACAGAGCCGATACACTGCTCTCCTCTTCAAAGCCCGCGCCATAAGCGATCTCCTCGGAAGGCGCCATACGCTCTACATTATTCTCGTTATAGATGCTGACTTCACCTTCCACCGTGTCGGTATCGCCTGATCCGTCGTGCTCGATCTCATCGGGATCATTCACATCTCTTACCAGTTTGGCATTGATCTGACTGTCGACCATGAGACCTGATACGGATATGGAATCAATGCTCTTAACGTCACCCGTATTACCGATCGCTACGGGATTGCCCGCCTCATCGGCGAGAACAGACTGATAGAAAGCCACCTCGTAGCCTTCGCGGGCATAATATGTATCTGTCGCGAGCTTAAGACTGATATCGAAGATAACCTCATGCGACATGGAATTCATATACATCTCGATCAGTTTGGCATTGCCTGAGGCCCAGCCGTCCATCAGGAATCTCGCGATGCCTGCCGGGAATCTCAATGTCCTGATACCGTAAGGCTCTATCTCAGAGATGCTTCCCTTCCCGCTCAATACGGAATTGCCGCCAACCATGACCTTCCATTCAAGGAGCAGGTCGGGTGTAAATGCAAACGGATGGAGATTACGCATCGTAAGCGACAACGGGTCATCATTCGCAGCGAAAATACTGATCGACTGACACTGCTTCTTGATATCCAGATATATCGGGTGAGGGTTACGTTCACTGTCTACGATGCCCTGACCGATGCTGCTGTTCGCCTTCTGCTTCTCACCTACCAGATCGGCATGGTGAATCCACTTATATTCAGCCGAATCATCACGGAAGTGAGTCCTTCCCATAATGCTCTCGAAAATATTCTTACCGGTCTTATTCTTGGATACGATGTTCGCTCTGTCGAGACAGAGATCCTCCCAAGGTCCGAAGACGATAGCGCCCTCATTCGGCATCGCCGGCAGATCTGACACCTTACCGGCATCGTCGGCACCGCAGTACCACGGCCTTGTGTCATCTATAGCCGAACACTTATTCTTGATGCCCTGATACTCAGAAGCATTATATCCGTAATCATTGAGAGCCCACATAATGACCGATGGGTGGTTAAGGACTGAATGAACATAATCTTCCATAACTTTACGGTCAGCGGAAGCGATAACATAGATACCGTACTGATCACAGAGGTTAAGGAACTCATCACTTGCCGGGAATCCCTGGCTGATCACACCGTTGATCCCGCATCTCTTCATAAGGATGATATCCTGACGCATCCTGTCCAAAGGTACAGCGATACCGCCCATAGGATCGAATTCGAAGTATCTGGTGAGCATAAGAGGCACACGCCTGTCATTGATATTGAGCTTACCGGTATAGATCTCGGTCGTCCTGAAGCCGAACCTCTTCTTCTTGGAAGTGATCGTCCTGCCCTCGGAATCCTTGACTACGAATACGATATCGTACTGTACGGGAGTCGCATCAGACCACTGGGCAACATCGAGCGCCACGAAGTCGATCGTCTCCTGTATCGTCTTATGTGCATCAATAGTACCCGTCAGCGTCTTCTGCTGAGCGAGCTTAACGTAAGGCAACTTATAGGGGTCATACTCGGCTCTGGCCTCGAGCACAAAAACATCAACCGAGAAAGGCAGCGGAAAATCAGTATGATTCCTGAGCCTGAAGTCTGCTTTGACAGTGTAGTCGCCTCTGGACACTCTTGCAGATTCAGTCGACAGTTCGGTTGACGAAGGATCTGCTACAACAAGCTGGCTAACATAGGCCGCCGGTGCCGATGCCATGCGCATCTGAAGCCCGCTCATCTCGAGCAGAGGCTCTGCTACGATATATACAGGTCTGAATATGCCGCTGAAACCGTATGCGGCGATATCCTTGATGATCTTCCCGTGGCGGTTCCTGTCCCATCTGTTGACAATGATGGTCAGCTGATTAACGCCTGCTCTCGCTGTCTCGGACAGCAGCAACCTTTTGCGAGTAAATATCGAGTGAGACTCGGCAACGAGCTGGCCGTTCAGATAAACAGCGAAGCTGCCACAGATTCCGGATGCCTCGAGATATATGGCCCTGTCGATATCATCAGGCGCGAAAACAACATTCGTCCTGTATATGCCTACTTCATCATTATCGTCAACGCTCGAGTGGAGCACATACTTGTCGGAGATGCTCTCCTCATTACGCTTGGCATTCCGCTCAAGCTCCTCAGGATAGTTATAGAGCAGGTTCTGCGGGAGTCCGTATCCTTCCGTCTGCATCGTGGAAGGGGTGTTGATTATATCCCAGTCCGAATCATCAAAGGATGCTGACTCTACGCCGAAGGGAACCTCGCCCTGGCGCTGTGCCATCATAAACCTCCAGGAATTCAGCTCCCTGACATAGGGAGACTTAACAAGACCGAACTCCGGAAAGACCCTCTCGGAATATATATTCTCGAAAGCATCGTATGGGAAAAACCCGTCTACGTTATACTCAAATTCCATATGCACCTTCAATTAAAGATCTTCAATATACATTGTATCATTATGCCTATTGATTATTATTGCACGAAGATTACAACTTATCTGGGCAAAATTGATGTTAATGCTTCTTATATAATAAAAAGTCCATTGTTTATGCTCGAAAGTTTTATATAATCAACTTATACCCAATAACATCTTATAAGGAGGGACACTATCATGAGTATACTCTTGGGCCTGGTCATCCTGGCTTCCCTGCTCGCCCTCGGGTACGCTGCGATCAATTTTTATTCGGTCAAGCGTCTCGAAGAAGGCACAGAGAGGATGATCGAGATCGGTCAGGCAATTCGTCTCGGTGCCAACACTTTCATCAATTATGAGTACAAAGTTGTTGCCATCATCGGCTCGATCATCGCGGTCTGCCTCGCGGCAGCCATCTCCTGGCAGGGAGCCTGCGCCTTCATCATCGGTGCTGCGATGAGTGCTTCCGCAGGTTATGTCGGAATGAAGATCGCTACATATGCCAACGTCCGTGTTACAAACACCGCACGTAAGACAAACAAGCTCGGTGACACCCTGAAGGTCGCTTTCAAGGGCGGCTCCGTAATGGGTCTCTGCGTTGCCGGCTTCGCTCTCCTCGGCATCTTTATCGTATACTCAGTCTTCGGCTACGGTCTTGGTCAGATCTCCGACGTATATGACGGCGTCGAGAACACACCCGGCCTGCTCGACCTGAACGCCCCCTTCTCAATGACCATATCCTGTTATGCCCTCGGTTGCTCGGTAATCGCCATGTTCAACCGTGTCGGCGGCGGTATCTACACCAAGGCTGCCGATATGGGCGCCGACCTCGTCGGTAAGACAGAAGCGCACATCCCCGAAGATGACCCGCGTAACCCCGCCACCATCGCCGATAACGTAGGCGACAACGTCGGTGATGTCGCAGGTCTCGGCGCCGACCTCCTCGAGAGTTATGTCGGTGCGATCATGTCCGCAGCGATCCTCGCATGCGAGCTGTTCGGCAAGAGCGCAGCATTTACCAACTCCAAGCTTCTCGAGCGCATGCTCCTCTTCCCGGTTGCTTTCGCTGCAATCGGACTTATCTCCTGTATCCTCGGCATCGCGTCCATCCTTCTCAAGAAGACGCTCTCCGAAGATCCCCACATGGAACTCAATCTCTCCACCTGGATATCTGCCGGCATCACGGCCATTCTCGGCTTCGTACTGACCTACGTTATCTTCGGTGACTACACCAAGTCGCAGCTTCAGGATATCCACTTCAAGATAGGCTGGGTATCCCCTTGGGTCTGCGCCGTCATCGGTGTTCTTGCCGGCATCATCATCGGTGCCATTGCCGAGTACTACACCAGCTACGACTACAAGCCCACCCGCTACCTCGCCGGCTCTTCCGTCGAAGGTGCCGCCCTCACGATCACACAGGGTCTCGCCCTCGGCATGAAGTCCTGTATGGCTCCCGTCCTCATCCTCGGTGGCGCCATCTACATCTCCAGCGTATTAGGCGGCATGTACGGTATTTCCTGTGCATCCATCGGAATGCTCAGCTTCGTTGCCGCTACTGTTTCCGTTGATACATACGGACCTATCTCAGATAACGCAGGCGGCATCGCCGAGATGAGTTACCTCGACGAGTCCGTCCGTAACATTACGGACAAGCTCGACTCCGTCGGTAACACGACAGCCGCCATCGGTAAGGGCTTCGCCATCGGTTCCGCCGCACTTGCTACGCTCTCGATGATGAACTCCTACCAGTATTCCTACAACGATTCGGCCGAGAGCATCATGCTCGATGTCATCAGCCCGCTTACCCTCGCAGGCGCCATCATCGGTGCAGCACTGCCGTTCCTGTTCTCCGGTATCCTCATCGAAGCAGTTGCCAAGGCCGCCCGTAAGATGGTCGACGAAGTACGCCGTCAGTTCAAAGAGATCCCCGGTCTCCTCGAAGGCAAGGTCCTCCCCGACTACAAGACATGTATCGGAATCTCCTCCCAGGGCGCTCTCCGTGAGATGCGTTTCCCGGCTCTGCTGGCACTGATCTTCCCTGTAGCATCCGGCTTCCTGTTCGGTGCCGAGTTCGTCGGCGGTGTCCTCGTAGGTGCTACGATCTCCGCCATCATGCTGGCCATCTTCACCGGTAACGCCGGCGGCGCATGGGACAACGGTAAGAAATACATCGAGACAGGAGCCATCGAAGGTCACAAGAAGGGATCCCCCGCCCACGACGCCGCAGTTGTCGGTGACACGGTCGGCGACCCTCTGAAGGACACGGTCGGCCCTTCCCTCGACATTCTGATCAAGATCATGAGCACGATCTCATTGGTAACGGTCGCCGTCTTCAGCAAGTACAACCTGATCGACTGGCTCAAGGACATCCTGTGATGTAATCAGTGCGTTAACAACAGCTGCACCCGCCGCGGGCTTGATGCCTGCGGCGGGTGTTTTTTCGAGCAAAAACAGAAACGACAATAAAACGACAATGAAAACACCATATTCCATTGTCGTTTTGTTGTCGATTGGGTAAAATCACCTCTTTTTCGCCCTAACGACACGGAAACGACAATGAAAACTCCCGATTCATTGACGATTCATTGTCAAATGTCAAAGCATAACGAGATTAGATCTTTGTCGTCTATTTTCCGCTTTTGTCATGAATTGTGAGCAATTGTGAGCCAATTCTTGTTGCCTGCGTTGTAGAGTAAAGAAAATGACGGAGGCATCAGACATGGATATCATTCAAAGACATATTGCGCTCAAGATCAATTACCTCGAAAGACTTATCCGGCAAATGCCTGATGTTTCTACATTTACAAGAATCAACAAAAACTCCGTGAGCACCAAAGTAAGAGTGCACAGAAACGGTACTACTCTGTACACTGCGGGGGCAAAAACACAAAAAGGACAGGCATCGCTGCTCAGTGGCGAACTGAAACAAAAATACCTCGCCGAACTAAACAGTCTTTACAGTTACTGGCACTCAAAGTGGCGCGAGCCGGTTCCGAAGCTGGTAAGGAAGTCGACGGCGGACGGTCCGTCTGTCAGATCACCGCTACTATCTCTCGAGAACTACCTGAGGGCTGAACCATACTGTAACCTGGCATACCCGATCAGAAACGGGATCTTGCTGAACGACAAGATGTACAGGTCAAAGGGGGAGATCAAAGTCGCGGGCAATTTAAGCTCACTGGGGCTTGAGTTCAAATATGAGACTATGCTTGATGCGGGCGGACATGGTGTTTTTCCTGACTTTTTTGCCAGGTCAGTCGAGATCAATAACTGTGCGTATGTCGAGTATTGCGGGATGCTCGACGACCCGAACTACTATAATCAGTACATTATGAAACGTCAGCTGTATCACAACATGGGGCTGCGCGAAGGCGTGGATGTGGTGTTTATCAATGAGTTCAGGGACATCAATGTCAGCGATGACTGGATAAAACTTCTAATCCTGCATGCATTGGAGTTTGACGCCAAGTTCGAAGTACAGCCGATGCAGTTCAGAACAAGGCTATAAGCCCGATTATCTCGAGGATAACGACAGCGATGAGGATGACGGATGCGATGCCGAGGTCGAAGCTGTTGCGGAAGAAATCAGGCTTCCCGTAAGCTTCGGGCGGGAGCTTGCCGACGGCGGGCTCGTTGTTACGGAGTTTGACGCGCTCGCCGAGCTTGTCGTCAGAAGGATTGTAAACGTTGGGCGTTCCGTCGTAGCCGGTATCATAATATGCAGTAACGGTCGGCTTGACCTTGCCGGCGAGGAGCTCCTCATCTTCTATCGGCTCGAAAAACGCCGCCGAAGAATCAGTAAACTCGATCGAATCGTAACGGCTGCTCCTGGCCTCCGCACGTCGATCCTCAGAAGACACGACAAGACCGACGGGATTCTCTTCCCGATTCATTACATTGCGGTCGATATCCGTCGCCGCCGTGTCAAACATATCATCGTACTGCGGTATCATATGCTGGATTATACCACGGTTGGTATATTGTGTGCTATAGATTGCGAGTGGGACGATCGATCTGTCACGCCAAAATGCCTTGCAAGACGCAGGGATGTGTCCGGAGTTATCTTACGTTCGTCCTTGAGGATCTCACTCAAACTTGGCGATTCGATCAATATTGTCTACGTTTTTTTCGCTCTCACTTCATACCACCCATCTTTTTGTACACGTCCCCGCGGCTTCCGGCAAGCAAGGTGTTGACCACGACGATCTGCCTGCCGATTATCGTATAAATGACTCTATACTTCCCTATTCGGATCCTGTAGTAGTCGGCGTGCTTTGCTTTGATCCTCTTGCAGTCTATGGCCTCCGGGTGATCTCCGTTCAGCAGTTCTCTTATGGCGCTCTCATACTGCGTTCGAACGTCCTCGTGATCGAAGAAAAACTTATCGGCCGCTTTGGTATAGTTAATTGCAAAATAACGATCGGGATTGTTCGCCATGTTTCCGTCTCACAGCTTAATGAACTTAGTCGAACTGATCGTAAGATCGTCATCAGATAAGCCGTCGATCATATCGAGGATCTCTGCCGATTCCTCCGCCGAAGCATCTTCGATCTGCCCTGCCAGACGGTAATACGGATCATCCTTCAACGTATCGAGATATGCTTTTATCGCATTCTTTATCAAGTCTGTAGAGGTCATATTGAATGCCTTTGCTACAGTCTTCATCTCGGTTATATCGTCTACATCCATCTTAAAGTTAACCATCTTGCTTGTCATATTGATCACCTCGCTTATACATAGTATATATAATCTTTACGATATATACAATCACTACCCCACTCATCACAAAGGGCCGCCAAGCGGCGGCCCTTGCCTTCATTACTCTTCTGACAGAGCGGAACGTCTTACGTCTGTTCTCTCTTCCTGATCACGCTGATCATGACTATTCCGGCGGCGACAAGCACGATTCCGATCCACATGTAACTATTCATACAAATCAGTCCGTCTCGTTCGAGGCGGACTGATACTCTATTACAATATCTTAACTTACTTCAGTATCCCATAATCGGCACAGATACCGGCCCACTCCTGTGAGCCTGCGAAGCCCTGGAAAACGGACTCGCGCGAGGCGCCGGCAGCAAGCAGCCCTGTCCAGTCGGCACCGCCTGTCGGCGTGCTTCACGCAGCCGCTCGACTATCGCGCTCTAACGGTCCGCACCGCCTACCAGCGTGCATCACGCAGCGCGAGTATCTTCCGCGGAATTAGTTCCGCAGGAGCCGCTTATGCGGCTCCGAGGACTGTCCGTATATTCCGAGAAGATGCGAGCGCCTTAATGATGAAACAACCTTATTCCCGTGAACGCCATAGCCATACCGTACTTGTTGCATGTCATGATGACATGATCGTCACGAATGGAGCCGCCGGGCTCGGCAATGTACTTTACGCCGCTCTTCTTGGCGCGCTCGATATTGTCGCCGAAGGGGAAGAATGCATCAGAACCCAGAGCTACGTCGAAGTTCTTTGTGAGCCACTCTTTCTTCTCTTCGCGCGTGAGCACTTCAGGCTTAACCTTAAAGAGTTCCTGCCATCTGCCCTCTGCGAGTACATCCTCATATTCGTCGGAGATATAAACATCGATGGTGTTGTCGCGGTCAGGACGACGGATGTCGTCAACGAACTGCAGGCCCATGACCTTGGGGTGCTGTCTCAGCCACCAGTTGTCTGCCTTGTTGCCGGCAAGACGTGTGCAGTGGATACGTGACTGCTGTCCGGCACCTATACCGATTGCCTGACCGTCCTTTACATAACAAACGGAATTGGACTGTGTGTACTTCAGAGTGATGAGGGATATAAGAAGATCTATCTTCTTATCTTCGGGAATGTCCTTGTTGTCTGTAACGATGTTGTCGAGCATCTCCTTGTTGATGTCGAGCTCGTTTCTTCCCTGCTCGAAAGTAACGCCATAGACCTGCTTTGTCTCGATGGGAGCCGGTACATAGTCGGCGTCGATCTTGATAACGTTATATGTGCCCTTACGCTTTGTCTTTAAGATCTCGAGGGCCTCATCCGTATAATCGGGAGCGATGATACCGTCTGATACCTCGCGCTGGAGCATCTTTGCTGTGATAGCGTCACATGTATCGGACAGAGCTACGAAGTCACCGTAGGAAGACATTCTATCAGCGCCTCTTGCGCGGGCATAAGCGTTCGCGATGGGAGACAGTTCGCCAAGGTCGTCAACAAAATAGATCTTTGCTTCTGTCTCGGACAGAGGCTTACCTACTGCAGCGCCTGCGGGAGATACATGCTTAAAGGATGTAGCGGCAGGAAGACCTGTTGCCTTCTTAAGCTCCTTTACCAGCTGCCAGCCGTTAAAAGCATCCAGCAGATTGATGTAGCCGGGCTTACCGTTCAGGACTGTGATGGGCAGTTCTCTGCCGTCAGCCATGTAGATCTTGGACGGCTTCTGATTCGGGTTACAGCCGTACTTCAATTCCATTGAATTTGCCATTTATATATCCTCCGATAAATTATTTAACGTTCTTATTGACGATACGTGTCTCAGCTTCGCCTGTAGCGATATCGATGTAGCGTACGAACAGGGAAACCTTATTATCTTCATTCAGGGAAGTCCAAAGGATGTTCGTGAATTCGTCGATGTCGTCAACAACAGTTATCTTCTCAGGCTCACCCTCAAATGAAGGAAGCGGATTGCCGTCACCCATATAAGTGTGGATGAAGCGACCGTAGCCTGCGATGGGATTTGTATATGAGAATGTGTATCTCTGGCATGACTCGGGATCTCCGTCAGCGGACTTCAGGATAGACATTGCATAGTTAAATGTTCCGTTCTCTACATGCATGATACCGGAGATCCTGGGCGTATAGTTGGGAGCATCATCCTCGAACTCACGGCCGCGAAGGCTCATCTCAAATGTCTGCTGCTTATCCATCAGTTCATAGATCGTGTCTGTCTGATCGCCGTTAGTTACGATCGTCTTGTTGCCGAGAACGCGAACGGGAGAATAGATGATAAGGTGCGGATCGGACAGGAGCGAAGGATCGAAAGCCTCTGTCTTGATGCCGTCCTCTGTAGCCGTGAACACACGGTTACGGGAGTTTACGCTTCTTCCCATGATGAAGTAACCCGTAACGGCCTTCTTGCCGTCGGGAGACTTACCGATGATGATGCCTCTTCCGGGATAGGAATTGCCTTTAAGCAGTTCTGCGATGTCGTATGTCTTCATATATGAACCTCCGTTATTCTTTTACATATGCTATGTTATTCTCGATAGTGACCTTACCGTCGGCGATAAGTCTTATCGCACGGGGCAGGATCACCTGCTCACATTCCTTCATGATCCGCTTCTGCAAGACCTCGGGCGTATCATCCCACTTGACGTCTACAGCTTTCTGAAGCAGGATAGGACCTTCGTCATAGTTCTCGTTAACAAAGTGAACCGTAGCACCTGATACCTTTACGCCACGGGCCAGGACAGCCTCATGCGGTTTGATCCCGTACATACCGGCTCCGCAGAAAGACGGGATGAGTGCCGGATGGATATTGATTATCCTGTTGGAATATGCAGCTACCACCTTAGAGCCGAGAAGCGACAGATAGCCTGCCAGCACGATCAGCTCGGCGCCGGACGCCTTTACCGCTTCGAGCACCGCCTCATCCCACTCATCACGACTGCCGAAGGACTTGACCGACATTACTTTCGCCGGGATACCGTTATCCGCAGCACGGGTAAGCGCATAGGCATCGGCATTGGATGCCACAACGAGTGAGATCTCCACCCCGCTAAGGAAACCTGACTTGATATTGTCGATTATCGCCTGTAGATTTGTTCCGCCACCGGATACAAAGACTGCTATCTTCATTATTAGACCTCTTTATCAGTTATATGTGACCTTGTGGACGGAATCGGGAGTCTCTGTAGGAAGACCTGCCACATAGTCATTATCAAAGCATGCGGAACATGTGCCGCAGTGTATGCCCTCGAGTGATCTACGGAGCGACTCGAGTGAGATATAGCCGAGCGAATCCGCACCGATCATCTCACAGATCTGATCATCCGTCATGGTCTTGGCAGGCAGATCCTGACCTGCAGACGCATTAACGCCATAGCAGCAAGGGAACTTGACCTGAGGAGAAGCAAGACGCACGTGTACTTCCTTGGCACCATTATCCTTAAGGAATCTGATGATATGTTTTGTCGTAGTTCCTCTTACGAGCGAGTCATCTACGATCGCGATCCTCTTATCCTTAACGGCAGTCTTAAGAACGGCGAACTTCATCCTTACGGCAAGTTCACGCTGCTCCTGAGTACTCTTGATGAATGTACGTCCTACATATCTGTTCTTAAGAAGACCCATTCCGTAAGGTACGCCCAAGCCGTCTGCAAATCCCAACGCAGCCGCATTACCGGAGTCCGGAGCGCCGATTACGAGATCACAGTCACAGGGATGCTCCTTGGCCAGAGCCATACCCGTCTTATATCTTGAATCGAAGATACTCGTTCCGTCGATGAACGAATCAGGGCGTGCAACATATACATACTCGAAAATGCACACCTTACCGTCTTTGACTCTCTGCTCGGAAGTCTTGTCAGCCTCATAGAAAAGCGACGTAACACCCTCGTCGGAGATCGTGATGATCTCACCAGGCTCAACGTCTCTTACGAACTCCGCATCAAGTGCATCGAAGGCACAATTCTCGGAAGAGAGCATCCACTTGTCTCCCTTGCGGCCAAGCGCCAGAGGACGCAGACCGTGAGGGTCCCTGATACCGATCAGCTTGTCCTCTGTCATCATGACGATCGAGTATACGCCCTGCATCTCCTGCATGGTCTTGAGCATAGCATGCTCGCAGTCATCGGTAACGATACGGTTACGCGAGAAAAGCGAGAGTATGATCTCCGAGTCCGTATTTGTCTGGAAGATCGCACCGATATCCTTAAGGTTCTCGCGGATCTCGTAGCTGTTAAGAATTACGGAATCGCATGTAAGTGCAATATTACCTACCCTTGATCTGATGAGAACCGGCTGGATAGCATCGCTTCCCGTCTCCTCGCCGCCTCGGGCATGTGCGATACCGCATCTGCCCTCAAGAGTATTAAGCGTAACTTCATCAAAGATATCCGCTACCATACCTTCGCGCTTGTGGACCATGAATGTTCCTTCATGGTTCATTGCGATACCTGCTGACTCCTGGCCTCTGTGCTGGAGCGAGAAGATACCGTAATAAAGTGTCTTTGCTACGCCTGTTGACTCTTTGGCCCTGTCATAACATCCGAATAATCCGCTCATCGATCAAACCTCCATATCTGCTATCTTCTGCTGAAGCGCCTCATCCTTGCCCTCTACGGCAGAAGCGAGACCTTCTTTATATTCTTTGAGCTTGGCGGCCAGTTCATCATCTCCGAGAGCGATGATCTGAGCTGCGAGAACACCTGCATTAGCCGCACCGTCGATCGCTACCGTTGCGACCGGAATACCGGTAGGCATCTGAACTGTCGCATAGAGAGCATCAACTCCGTTCAATGCTCCGCCCTTGCAAGGGATGCCGATGACCGGCAGAGTCGTGTTGGCAGCGATAACGCCTGCAAGATGTGCTGCCATACCCGCCGCTGCGATGATGACCTTGAATCCGTTATCCTTCGCATTCGAAGCAAGTGCCATAGCCTTTGCAGGTGTCCTGTGGGCCGAAGCAATATGAGCCTCGAACTCTATATCGAACTGCTTAAGGATCTTGAAACACTTCTCGATAACAGGCAGATCCGAATCAGATCCCATTATCACCATTACTTTTCCGTTCGCCATATATATACCTCCGCTTTGTTATTCGTCTTCCTGTGTCCACCCGAGTTTTTCCATTATCCTGTAGTAATCGTCCGTCCCCCACTCGATCGGCTTCGGGCAATAGTCGTTCGAGGTAAATGATGTCTGAGAGAACGGGATAACACTGAGATTATACTGTTCAACATAAGTATTGGTCTCATCCATTACGAACTCACACTGAACTATGCATGAATCCGGATCAGACAGTCCCGTATTCCCGCCGAAACAGAAATTACTTAAGCTGTACAGGATATACTTCCCGTTATACATCTCTATGGGCTGCAGTCTGTGCGGATGCGTACCGACGACTATATCAACACCGTGATCTATCAGAGCCTGAGCCGCAGACACCTGAGTGCTGTCCGGAACATACATTCTCTCGTAGCCCCAGTGGCATGACACGATTATGATATTGCAGCCGTTAGCCTTCATGTCGTCTATCAGCGGATAGATCTCTGAGACCGAATCGCCCGATACCAGATCCACACCGCACATACCGATCTTGATGCCTCTGACCTCATATACGGAATAAGATGTCTTATCGCTCCACAAGATCCCGTAGCTCTCGAGATTGGCTCTCGTATCGTCAAGTCCCTGCTGCATATAGTCATAGCTGTGATTGTTGGAAAGATTGACGGCCTCAACACTGCCGTTGATAAGGATCTCGGCATATTCCGCAGGAGACCCGAAGACAAACTCCTTTATCAGATGGCTTGTCGCATCCGTAAGCGTTCCCTCAAAGTTCGCGAGCGTCATATCGTCCTGTGAGAGATAATCGACCGCATTCTGAAAGCAATATGTGTAATCGCCGTTGATGACGGCATCAAATCCCGCCGGACTTCCGTTCCACGCCAGGGCTTCAGCGAGCGTGCAGTCACCGATAAAGCTGCATACGATATGCTGAGGCTCGGGTGTCGGTGTAGGTGTCGA
Organism: uncultured Clostridia bacterium; assembly: GCA_946611435.1. Classification (GTDB taxonomy): domain Bacteria; phylum Bacillota; class Clostridia; order Saccharofermentanales; family Saccharofermentanaceae; genus Saccharofermentans. Next base: position 101,699 of record CAMODL010000003.1, on the reverse strand, counting down.
TGTAGGAGTAGGTGTGTCCGTGGGCGTAAGTTCCTCTTCGGGAACGCTCTCTATGGTAACGAGCGTATCGACCGTAGGCTCTGTCGTCTCATCACCGCGTAGGCTCGAGCACCCGCCGGCAAGCAGGCTGATAAGCAAAGATGCAACGATGACCGGTATAGCTCGACGACTCAAATCAGTACACCCTTTCGCGAAAAATACAGCAATAATTATAACAAAAGAACGGGCGACAGTTCAATGACAGAACTGCCGCCCGGACTATACATTTGCACGAACATTAGCCTGATATCAGGCACATATCTTGACTCTTATCAGCTTTCTCTCGGAACATAGTCCTGACGCAGGAGCATAGCCCTTACGAACAGACCGGAATCGGAGATAAACTCATCAGGCCAGTGACCCTGATATTTCTCTTCGATAGTAAGCACGTTCGAGATAAACCTCAGTGCATTAGAAGCCTCCGTAGATGATCCTCCGATAGACCAGTTACACCATCCGATAGAGTTCTCATCGAAGAAATCAAGCCACATCTTGGACTCATCAACGAATACCAGGCCGTTACCGCTGTCATATGTCGTACCCCACTCCGTACAGAAGACAGCAACGCCGTTATCGATAGCAGTCTGAACCTTATCGATGTGATCCTGACCATGGGATCCGGCATAGAAATGAACTGTATACATAACATTCTCATCATCAAGAGGATTCATAGAAGCCGCATCCACATCCTGGCTCCAGTTAGGTGTTCCTACGATGACGATATTATCGGGATCGTTCGCCCTGATCGCAGCTATAACTTCCTCTGCATAAGGCTTGATAACGTTATCCCAGTCGACCTCTACCTCTTCACCGCTGCTGTTAGGCTCGTTACAGATCTCATAGATAACATTGGGCGAATCAGCGTAGATAGCCGAGATCCTCGAGAAAAAGTCGATAGCCTCTGCCTTGTATGTATTCGGATCGCCGTCATAGAGGATATGCCAGTCGATCATGACATACACGCCCTGAGCGATACAGAGATCAACATATTCACACATCTGATCGAAATACTTATCCGGATCGGAGATATAGTTATCATCGCCGGTAGCGGTATACATCGCCAATCTGATGATGTCGCAGCCCCAGTCCTCGGCAAGTGTCTGAACGGAAGCCTCGTTAACGAAGCCGTACATACCGTTAAGACCATATGTGCTCATTCCGCGAAGCTGAACGATATCGCCGTTCTCGCTTACCATATGAGTACCTTCGATATGGAGCTGACCGTACTTCTCGACTACCTTGTCTGTTACGACGGCAGTACTGAACGGGCCGTGCCTGGGCTCTGTCTCCGAAGGTTCTGTCTCAGTCTCTGTCTCGGATTCGGAAGGCTCGGTCTCGGTCTCGACGGGTTCGGTGGCCTCTGTCTCTGTCTCGACAGGCTGAGTGTCGGTGGACGGTGTGGTCTCATCATCAAGCTTCTTAGAGCATCCCGACATAACTATCGAGGCCGCAACAAGAAGCGATAATGCAATGAAGTGGGGTTTTCTCATATGCGTATTCTCCTTTTACTCTATAACTGACAAAAAAACTTGAAAATCAGTTATGGAATTATGCGTTTAAAGTGTATAATAAAGGTGGATATTTGTAAATGTAGCGTCACACTCACGTTTACAAAGTGGTAATACATTATTAATAAATATGTTGACGCTGGCGTTTATAATAATCTTAAGAAGTAAACCGAGGCTAACCACCGGTTTATAAGGTGAGGAGTGATAGCATGGCAAAGCTTGAAGCAGTAAAAGAGAAGATCTGGAAGCTGGCTAGGAAGAACAAGCTGGACGGATTGATCAAATTCTCGGGCGACAGCGACGAGAATGTGCGTACTGAAGTTGCGCTGGCTATGGGACAGATCAAGACCTACGAGAGCGGAATGGCTCTTATCCCCCTTCTCAGAGATCCCTCCCCTTTGGTCAGAGCCGCTGCCGCTACATCCGCAGCAGATATCGAAGCCAAGCATTGCGAAGAGTATGTCAAGAAGCTCGCATTTGCAGATTCCGATCCTAACGTCAGGATCGCTGCCAAGGCGGCTTTCGACAGACTTAAGACGAACGTCGTCTGATGAACAGGATCAAATATAAAGGCGGTCTCATGATGAGGCCGCCTTTTGTTATGTCTCTTTCTGTCTCTATACGATACTTCAGCGCTTCTCCACTATCTCACCGGCATTCTTGTAGATGCTGCCGGCAGGGATCGCGCCCCTTACCATTGACAGCGGATAGATCTGCGTATTACGGCCGACGACTGTTCCCGGATTAAGAACACTTCCGCAGCCGACCTCCACAAAATCACCGACTATCGCACCGAACTTCTTAAGTCCCGTTGCGACATCTCCTTCAGAGGACTTGACAGTCGTCAATGACTTGTCCGACTTAACGTTGGATGTGATCGATCCTGCGCCCATATGGCTCTTATAGCCGAGGATAGAATCGCCGACATAGTTATAGTGGGGTACCTGGACATTATCAAAGAGGATAACGTTCTTGAGTTCGGTTGAATTACCGACAACGCAGTTCGCGCCGACGATTATCTTGCCTCTCAGGAAAGCGCAGTGCCTTACCTCGGAATCAGGACCGATGATACAGGGACCGGTGATATATGCAGAATCGAACACGACGGCGCTCTTGGCTATCCAGATGTCATCGCCTCTCTTCTCATAGATATCAGACGGAAGCGAGGGGCCTATCTTCAGGATGAAGTCGCCGATGTCGGGCAGGACTTCCCACGGATAATCCCTCCCTTCGAAAAGCTCCGCTGCTATAGTATGTTCCAGATCCAGATAATCTCCGACAAAATACATTGATACTCTCCTTTTACTCGACCGTTACGCTCTTGGCAAGGTTACGCGGCTTATCTACGTCGCAGCCCTTGTTAACGGCCATATAATAAGCGAACAACTGACATGGCAAGACTCCGAGTATCGGCGTCATCAGCTCGTCGCTGTCAGGGATCGAGAAAGTAACATCCGATGCCAGTTCCATGGATGCAAAATGCTCGGGTATGATCGCGAGGACCGTGGCTCCGCGTGACTTGACCTCGGTGATATTCGAGACCATCTTGTGTGCCAGATCGTCCTGAGTGATGGGACAGACGACAAGCGTGCCGCTCTCGATCAGAGCGATAGTGCCATGCTTCAACTCTCCTCCCGGATAAGCCTCTGAATGGATATAGGATATCTCCTTGAGCTTAAGTGATGCCTCCATCGACAGATAGTAATCAAGGCCTCTTCCGATAAAGAAGATGCTCTCGGCATTGAAATGCTGAGTGGCGAAGCGCTGGATCTCGTTCTGCTTGGCAAGGATCGCGGAGAGCTTGGCAGGCACGGCCTTGAGTTCTTCCTGATACCTGACATATGTTTCCTTATCGAGTTTGCCTAATACATAAGCAAACTTAAGAGCGATAAGGTAGATGCAGCCGAGCTGTGTCGTATAAGCCTTTGTGGAAGCAACAGAGATCTCGGGACCCGCTGCTGTATAGAGAACATAGTCGGATTCACGCGCGATCGTACTGCCGATGACGTTGACGATCGCCAGCGTCTTGCTGCCTCTTGCCTGCGCTTCACGCATGGCATTCAACGTGTCGATCGTCTCTCCTGACTGAGAAACAACGATCGTAAGCGTCTTAGAGTCTACCAGAGGATCGGAGTAGATGAATTCGCTTGCTACGCCGCAGATAACGGGGATGCGACAGAGCTTTTCGATAAGATACTTGCCGACACACCCGGCATGATAAGCAGTACCGCAGGCGATGAAGTTGACCTTGTCGATCCCCTCCAGGAAAGCCTTATCGACCGGGAAGTGCTCCAGATAGATATCGCCGTCCTTGATCCTGGGGTTGACGGTTGCCTCGAATACGGAAGGTTCCTCGAACATCTCCTTCATCATGTAATGCTCGTAACCGCCCTTCTGAGCAGCATCAGCGCTCCAGTCAACATGGGCGGTCTTATATTCTACAGGATCACCGTGAACGTCATAGACTTCGATGGAATCTTTCTTCATTACGAGGATGGTATTGTCTTCGAGGTATACGACATCTCTGGTATATTCGATCAGAGCCGTTACATCAGACGCTACAAAGTTCTCGTTCTTGCCGATCCCTACAACGATCGGGTTATCCTTCTTGGCACAGATGAGTCTGTCGGGATAATCACTGCAGAGGACAACGAGTGCATAGGATCCGATGATATCCTTAAGCGCAGAGCATACGGCCTTGAAGACGTCACCGCAGTCATCCTGTTCATAGTAATACTCGATCAACTGGGCAGCTACCTCTGTGTCCGTATCGGATACGAACTGATATCCCTTACGCGACAGGAATTTACGGAGCTCGGAATAATTCTCGATGATGCCGTTATGAACAACGCAGATCTTCTTGTCCATCGACAGATGCGGATGCGAGTTAACGTCACTCGGCACACCGTGTGTTGCCCATCTGGTATGGCCCATGCCGACCGTAATATCGGGATCTGCATCGCCATAGATCTTAAAGCCTTCTTCAGTAACTGCAGCCTTAAGCTCCTCGACTCTGCCCTTACGCTTGATGAGTTCGATGTTGTTGTTCTTGATGAACGTGACACCTGCCGAGTCATAGCCTCTGTATTCCAGATGCGTAAGACCTCCGAGAAGCACCTCGAGGGTATTACGATCACCTATATATCCGACTATTCCGCACATATTATCTTCCTCTCAGATTACAAATGATATTTACTGTTGATTATTCCGGCCAGCTCGTTTGCCATATCCGTGATCAGGTCGATATCCTTACCTTCGAGCATGACTCTGATCTGAGGCTCTGTTCCGGAAGGCCTTACGAGGATTCTGCCCTCGCCGCCTAACACAGCTTCCATCTCCTTTATCCTGGAGGCGAGCTCAGGCATCTGCATGGCAGCTTCTTTATCGCTGTCATTTACATAAGCAGGTACCAGGACCTGAGGCAATACCTCCATAACAGAAGCCGCTTCGGCTATGGACCTACCGCTGTTATGAAGGGCCGTAAGAGTAGCCAGAGCCGTGAGCATCCCGTCACCGGTTGTCGATACATCGAGCAGGATAACGTGTCCGCTCTGTTCGCCGCCGATGTTATATCCGGACTTCTTCATCTCTTCAAGAACATATCTGTCACCGACCTTAGTCTTGGCAAGCTTAAGGCCCTGCTCAGAGGCCATAATATCCATTCCGAGATTACTCATTACCGTAACCGTGATCGTATCCTGCTTAAGAACGCCTCGAGCCTTCATATCAAGACCGATCACGGACATTATCCTGTCTCCGTCTATTACATTCCCCTGAGAATCAACACAAAGGAATCTGTCGGCATCTCCGTCGAAAGCAAGTCCCATATCGCATTTCTGCTCCACCGTTATCTCCGAGAGCTTCTCAAGGTGTGTCGATCCGCATCCGTCGTTGATATTTATCCCGTTCGGCTTATCTCCAATGGAAACAACTTCAGCGCCGAGATCAGTCAAGAGCTTCTGTGCGATCCCGCTGGCAGCACCGTTGGCAGTATCTACAGCGAGCTTCATACCGCGAAGATCGACTGACATAACGTCCTTCAGACGTGCAAGGTAATCCGCAGCAGCAGAATCCTTAAATGTATAAGTTCCGATACCGGCACCGGTCGGAAGCTGTGACTTATATGAATCAAGATTATTGATGACATCCTCTATCTCATCTTCAACGGAATCCGGAAGCTTATAGCCGTCCCCCGAGAAGAACTTGATGCCGTTGTACTCATAAGTATTGTGGGAAGCAGAGATCATGACTCCCGCATCACAACCATAAAGGCCGGTAAGATATGCAACCCCCGGAGTAGGGATAACTCCGACCCGGATAACATCTGCCCCTGCAGAACACAGGCCTGCGATAAGTGCCGTCTCGAGCATCTTACACGAGATCCTCGTATCCATTCCGATAAGGAAAAGCGGCTTACGCGAAGCCTTTCTGTCGCTTCTTGCCAGGACTATAGCGCCCGCAAGACCGAGTTTATATGCCAATTCGCCGGTGAGCTTATCATTTGCCACACCGCGAACGCCGTCAGTACCGAATAATCTTGCCATCAAATCCTCCAATAAGACCGATCTTGTTATCTGCTTCGTCAGCCTGCGTCATCCTCAGGTATCTCGGACGCATATACCGTAACAGAAGCAGTCTCAGGGATCTGTCTCTCTACTCTGAAATAGATATCGCTGCCGGCAGATCTGATCGTGATCGGTAGTTCTACGACTCCGACATTGCTGACCCCTGAATAATCGATCCTCGCTATTATATCACTTGCAGTAATATCCTCTATCGTATCCTGACGTCCGACTATCTTAACCCTTACTTCATCGATAGGATAAGACACTGACAGATTGTCAGGCCAGTCGCTCTCACCATAGGTGATCGGAACATCGAGTTCCTTGGTTATAACAGGATTCGTATTGACCTGGATATACATCCACAGGCCGATTGATATCAGGATGGACGCGATCATAATGAGAACGCGCGTTCCGAAGCTTGCAGTCCTGGCCTTGTCGGCCATATGCTCTTCCCTGACCTTAAGATCGGTAACAACGGCTTCTTCACCCGCTGCCTCCGTAACGGGAACAGCTGTCTTCTCTACCACGGGGGCTACGGCATTCTGCTTGCTCTTATGTCTCTTAAACCTGCTCAGCACCTTGGCTACGCCCTTCTTCGTCTCCTCTTCCTCTGACAGGCCGAGCAGATACATCAGGTTAGCTTCAAGTTCCTGGCTGTTACGCATCTCATATAATCTGCCGTTAACGGCGATCGATGTCTTGCCTCTCTCCTCGGATACGACGACGGCGACCGTATCGCCCATCTCACTGGCACCTACGGCAGCACGATGTCTCGTACCGGTGCGATCGAGAGTGTGCATGGTAACGGCAAGAGGCACGTGGCAACGGGCAGCGATGATCCTGCCGTTACGGATAAGAAGACCTCCGTCGTGCATGGGCGAACCCTTGTAGAAGATCGACTGAAGCACGGAATTCGTAACGGTCGAATCGAACTTAACGACATTCTCCTGCTCAAGAAGTTCCTCGAGCCTCGTAGATCTCTCGATAAGGATAAGTGCACCCGTATATGTCCTGCTCATCTCGTGGCAGGCCAGGCAGATCTCATTTACGAGAGATGTCGCCGCGGTCTTGTCATCTGCCTCATCCGAGGCCAACAGGCTCTTGACCGAACCGAAAGAACGTATGCCCACGGTCTCGAGAGCACGTCTCAGCTCCGGCTGGAATATGACGATAAAGAGTATCGCGAATACATAGAGCAACTTATTAAACAGGAATCCGACCATGTCGAGTCCGAAGAGTCCGCAGACAACTACGAACATAAGTATAAGGATGATACCCTTAATGAGCTGCCATGCTCTGGTCTGCCTGATAAACAGGAGAGTCCAATACAGCAGGAAAGATACAATGATAATATCGGCGGCATAACGAATAAGGTCCCATTTACTGCCGAAGAACAGATAACCGTCCTTAAGGCTCTTAACGAGTTCCGTTATAAATTCAAAAATGTCATCTACGATCGAAAACGACCCCATATGGGACCTCCGCCTCTTAGTCTGTCTATAATTATAACATAATATGCCATATGGCTATATAAATATTATAATAAGACGGCTTTAAGCAAAACTCGTGAAAAATAAGGTTATTCACGGAAAGCTTTCCTGAGGACTCCGTCAACTGCAGAATAGACAAGATGCAGCTCATCATCAAGTATATTGACGCTTCGGGCTTTGCCCGGCATAAGCGTTCCAAGTCCTGTCTCACAGGGATCTATACCGAGCCTTCGCAAAGGATTAACAGTCATTGCCTTTATAATCAGTTCCCGATCTATACCATAAGAATAAAGCCGTGCGGCCTCCTGAGCCAGATTGGTGACTGATCCGGCAAGACCACCCTCCGGTCCGTAATATGTTCTTCCTCCCCGCACTTCGACATCGGCTTCTGCGAGCTTATAGATACCGTCAGGCATTCCGGCACCTCTCATAGCATCGGAGATAACTATCATACGGTCTTCGGGGATCATCTTAAACATCATGCGGATAATGGGCGGAGCGATATGGATGCCGTCACAGATCATCTCGACGAACACGTCATTACGATCGAAAACGGCTCCCGGAACTCCCGGAGAGCGTTTACCCATGGCATTCATGGCATTGAGAATATGCGTCACTGATGTTGCACCCGCGTCAAATGCTTCGATGGCTTTGTCGTAGCCGGCGGATGTATGAGCCAGAGACATGACATATCGATCAGCCATCAGGCGGATAAGATCGATCCCGCCTTCAAGCTCCGGAGCCACATCTATTATCCTTATCAGCCCCGGATATCTGCTCTCGAACCGATCGATGACAGGGGCTGCATCCGCCGGAGATATACAGCTTGCCGCATCCTGCACACCCGCCATCTCAGGGCTCATAAAAGGACCTTCGAGGTGAACTCCGAGTATCAGTGCACCTCCCCTTCCGGGCAGTTTCCGCGCCTCACAGACAGCGTGTAGAGCCGAATCTATCACGGATTCGCTTTCGGTCATGGTAGTGGGACAAAAAGCAGCCACGCCGAATTCGGGCAGGCGCTCGCACATGGTTATGATCTTTTCGAGCGAACCGTCAGACGTATCAGCTCCGAATGAGCCGTGAATATGAGTATCGATGAATCCCGGGGCAACATACATTCCGGTCGCGTCAATTACCTCTCCGCCACAAGGGACATCGGTAACGATACCGGTCTGGTCATCAATAAAGACATCAGCGATCCTCTCGCCTTTTCCCGGTTCGATAACGGTACCGTTGCGTATTACCATTCGTCCCGTCTCCTGATAAGCGTCCAGCCTCTGCCGCTCTTAATGATCGATATCAGATCCTTCTCGTCTTCAGGTGCCCGATCAAGAATGATCCCTCCGCCGATCTCTCCCAAGCGATGGCAGTCTGATCCGGATGTAACGGGAAGATTAGACATCCGGGCGTATTTCTCCGCTCTGTCATCCCATTCAGGCTTATTCTGATGATTGTATATCTCAACTGCATCAACATAGTCAGGATACAGACGCACCTTACTGATATAAGATGCCTGTCTGAACGGATGAGCATGAATGATCGCAGCACCCGCTTTACGGAAGAGCGTCAACGAATCCTCAGGTCTCATATTAAGTATATTGGAATGATCGGCAAACCACTCGTCATCTAATCCGATAACAACAAACTCCGTGCCGTGATATCCGAACTCTATGCCGCAGAAGACCTTAAGCCCGATCTTCTTACCTTCCTCGGCTGCTTTCCTGTATCCCTCGAACTGATCCTTCATCTGCTGCCGCCAAGGCAGGATCCTGTCGACGGCACTGTTGCCGGTTACAAAGTGGTCTGTAACGATAACACCGTCATATCCGGCTTCCTTATACTGTCTGACCTGAGACACAGCATCAAGATCTGCGCATGCAGATCCCTCGCTTGTATGAAGATGTGTCTCGAGTCTGAATCCGGCATTATCGCTTCTCATCGCTTCTTACGATCCTCCCCTGATCTATCAGGATCAGATTCAGCAATGAACCTGTCTGCTTCTTCGTGATGGATCTTTTTGATCTCATACATACGGCTGTCGCCTTCATGTATGAATTCATCCACATTATCTGTTCCCGAAGTCCTTGCGATACCGATACTGATCGTAAGTCCGGGTCCGTTGCTCCTTACGAGCGATCTGATATTCTCGTCGATCTCCTTACATCTGCTCTCTATCAGTTCGTCATCGGCATTACCTTTGATTATCGTAGCGAACTCGTCGCCGCCCAGGCGTGCATTGATCGCTCCCGGGAACGCATTTCTTATGATGTCGGCAGTCTTGATAAGGACTTCATCGCCCCTGGCATGTCCGTAATTGTCATTGATGAACTTGAACCTGTCGAGATCCATATAGAGCAGAGTCATCTCTTCCGATGACATGTCCTTGATATATTCATAGAAGAACCTTCTGTTAAACAATCCTGTCAGGCCGTCGGTATATGCTGCTTCGAGCATGCTCTCTTCGTATTTACGCTCGAAAGAAATATCATTTATCAAAATGAAATAACCCGTTGTATTGCCGAAATAATCTACGATAGGATGCTCCGTAACTATCAGGCTGTAGATCTGTCCTGCCCTGTCATATGTATATTCACGTACGGATGATCTCTTATACGCTCTTCCCTTTTTGTTTACCGGAGTAAGCCGGCTCTTCCACTCGGAATAATCAACCGTCTCGCCCTTACTTATGCCGACAAGCTCCCTTAGGGAATCATTGACTTTGATAGTCTTCATATTGATATCGCAGAGGATCAGCGGAACAGGAATATTCTCGACAAGGATATCAAGCTCAAGTCCCATGTTGGTAAAATTGGTGACATCATGGGCGAATCCCACGGTACCGTACATATTGCCGAACGGATCGTATACAGGCGTCTTATACGTCTTAAGCTGCTTCATACCTTCAGATGTCTTAAGCGGCTCATCGAAAACGCACGTCTTCCCGGCCTTCATCGTCTCCTCTTCAGACTCCATACAGACATACTCACCGTTCGAATACTCTTCAGGCGTAATATCCCAGATATAGTAGTGTCCTCTGCCGTATATATCTTCTTTTGTCTTGTGAACCGTGCGGCTGAACTCATCGTTGACGAGCATATGAGCGCCCTTCATATCCTTCAGCCATACCAGATCAGGTACACTGTCGATAACGGTCTTAAGTACTGCCTGATACATATGAAGCGAGTAGTACCATACGGTTTTACGTATCAGCCTGTTGAATCTCATTTCTCTGAAGGATGGGCTCTCGGAAGCAGGCCAGAAATCATCTACCTCATCCGGTTCTATCCCATCGGTATCACCGACATAAACCTTGTAAAATGTACCTATACAGGTATCATCGACAGAGAGTCCTTCATCGGAAGTCTTAAGTTTACGAAGGAGTTCAATATCATCACTTACAACGGCATTGTAACAGCTGCTATCAGGGACCGGAACACCCGGTTCTCTATCATACTCGATATTGCAATCCCCGAAGTCAGTCGAACAGAATGTCTTAAGGCCTTCTGTGTCGATACTGTCTGCTCTGACAAATACCTTTATTCTCACTTTACTCCTCCGCATCCGGGGACAGATCACTCCCCGATACATTAATTATAGAACTCTGTACTTACTCGGTCAAAGCAAATACTGACATGTTTTGCTTATTTCATATCATCAGAATCGAGAATGATAGTAAACGGTCCGTTATTTACGAGGCTTACCTTCATACGTTCACCGAACACCCCGGTCTGCACCACCGGGACCAGTTGCCTCGATCGATCGACTATATATTCATACAGCCGGTTTGCCTCATCAGGCGCGCCTGCATTAAGGAAATTAGGCCGGTTTCCGTGCCTGCAGTCGGCATAGAGCGTAAACTGCGAGATCAAGAGCAACTCTCCTCCCACATCTGAAAGTGACAGATTTGTCTTACCGTTCTCATCCTTGAAAATGCGAAGCCCTGTCATCTTCTTGATCATCTTATCCGCTATCTGCTCATTATCGTCTTTGCCGACTCCGATAAGGACCATAAAGCCCTTGCCTATGCTTCCGACAGTCTCACCGTTAACTCTTACGGATGACTCATCTACTACCTGTATTACGAATCTCATATCGGTTATTTTGCTCCACGATCAGTCTTACCCCCGTATTATTACACAACGCGGCGCGTAATGACAGGTTAACCGTAGTTCTCCTGAATATACAGTTCAAGCCTCGAACAGAGTGAATCTGTGATCATCTCCACTGACCTTCCTGAAGTATAGTAGGCATCTATTTCTTCACATATTATGTTATAGATTCCCCAGTCGAGCGTTATAAGAGTATTGACATCGGTAACCATTGTCATGTATCCGGCTGCATCTTCAGGCGATACTTCGATAAACACCTCCCGCTCTGTCAGATGTCCGTTCTCATCGATCTGTCCCCTGACAGTTGTTGCCATAGCCAGATATGTCAGTTCATCGGCCGGGATCGTTTCAGGTGACATCATATATTCGATATATTCATCCAGGATCCTTCCGTTTACCGGTATGCTTCCGTTATTGTAATTAAGCCTTTGGACTTCATCTGACAGGAGTATACTGACAAATTCAGCACAAGCCTGAGGGTATTCGGTACCGGATGATATAGCGACCAGACCCGTCGGATTAACCGCTTTGATCGAACCATCAATAGCAGGGAACCCAACAAAACACACACGATCTTCTGTCTCACGGTTTATGCTCAGATAATTACGTATATCATTAGCAATAAACTGCAGGGAGAGTGAGTCTTCACCGTCAAGAAATCCGTCAGTAACATCTGCCATATCATTTGGCCCAATCCCGTTCTCGATGCTGAACCGGACTATCTGTTCCATGTTTTCTCTGTCAAGCATCGCACTTCCGGTGTTATCGTTCATGACAGAATACCTGATCATAAAATCTGCTAAATCGTGAGCATATGTGTTACATATCCTTCTCTGTCCATCTTCAAGAGGCGGAAGATCATAGATACTGTAAGAACCTTCAGGATACTGGGAACTCGCTCCTATATACCCGAACAGAGTATATCCCGAGAAGACCTTATAACAGTGTCCGTCACTTATCATCAATTCACGGATTCCCTCCGAGAGCTGCTCGAAAACCTCCTGATCGATCAGAGGAAGCATGTCTCTGACCATACCGCTTCGTCCCCAATAATCGTAATCAAAATCATTTCCGTAAAACATATCCGGAACATCTCCGTTTTGAAAAGCGGCGATCAATTGAAGTTTTGCCTGTTGTGCCTCAATTGCATTATTGTAACTATATTCATCGCCAAAATCTTCAACCTTAACGAGATATGTATCCTGTTCGGTGTTGAATCGGTATGCCGCATAAACAAGTTCAGGACTGAGCGTCGCTCCGCTCCCCTTGATAACAAGCTGTGTTCTTGCTTCATAAGAAGAATCATTATCTAGAGAAACAAGTATGACATCCGTCTTATCTGTATCATATCTGTAGATCGTAGCGAAAGTATCCTCGTCTAAGAAATACATATACAGATTGGTGGATATCTTTTCCAGAGGAGGAGGCATTATAAGATTCTCGATACGAGCCACAGGCACGCATTCAATTTCATCAAAACTCAGTTTACTTATTAGACCGTTGAACTGATCATAGGAGAATCCGCCATATCTATAAACAGTATAGTCATCTTCCAATCCGAAAGCAGTATTATCGGCAATAAACGTATATGTCCCTTCATCAAAATCAAGTTCATAGAAAGCTGTTGTTGCATATTGTGATTCTACAGACAGTATCCTTCTGTCTTCCTGTTCGAAGTAACAGATCTCTTCACTCGGGAAACCGATATTATCAAATACTATCTGTCCCTTTACAACACCTTCACGATCGTAAAGTACAGCTTCCTGAGAATTGATGACTACAAAACCGTCACCGGCTGATTCGATATCGTGTCTGGAAGACAGTCCTGAAGCAGGTCTGTCCTCAGATCTGATTCTGTTACCATCATGATCAAAAAGAATGAACCCGGCACCTTCACAGTAGCAGGCAGTCCTGTCAGCTCCCACTCCGCAGAAACAACTTGCATTATCTACATCTAAAAGTGTTCTGTCGGACAGTGTACCATCAGATAATTCATAACGATAATATACACAATCTGTATTATCATCGGACAATTGGCCGGTTATAAGCACTGCCTTACCGTTTTGTTTATAGATGAAGGTATAATCAGTCCGTTCATCAATAGTATATATGTCGGCAGTATAATACCTTGAGTCAATATCGTATTTACGCGCCCCGGACTCATTACTGCAGGATGTCAAAGCTGTCACTGCCATCAGCAGCAATGTACTTAACAGAATTCTTATGAATGATCTTCGGGTAAACATATTACATCACCATCCCTGATACTGATGGAAACAACCATATTGTCAGATATCCGGATACTGGCCTCAAAACAGACCGGGGAATTGTAAGAATCCATATAACTCATTACGAAGTCTATGAACTCATCATATGAGACAATATAACCGACAGGAGTTCCATACGGATCAGATGCTGTCCCGGAGTATTCCCAATTCAGATGATCATTCACGGAAAAGATCACACAATCAGGACTGATCGTTATCAAAGCATTTCCGATGTAATCGTTAAGATAATCATAGTTCCCATTAGAACTAAGTCTTGCCAATAACCAGTAATCCTTTATGTCATACCACAGATCACTTCCGTCATTCACAGGTCTTATAAAAATATAATCATCCGAGATCCTTATGAACTCCTGATCCGGTCCGTAGTATGTGTCGCGAATGAAATAATCACTCTTTACTTCCATAGATGATATCTCGATCTTAACATCCTCATCGATATCAAGAATATCACCGACATTGTATGCAAATACTTCATCACTTGAGTAGTACCGCAGATTATCAGAAGAGTATTCTGTCACGCCTACTAATGTCGTGATCCCATATGTATCCTGATAATAGAAGTCTCTGTCTATATAAAACCTGACTCGATAATAACTATTATCCTCCAGCTGTTGATCAATCGGTTTATCCGGCACACCGGGGTCGCAGACATCACTGCCTGCGACCTCAGTATTGTCGGATATTTCATTAGTATGATCAGTCGTTGATTCAGATAGAGAAGTACCTGCTTCAATTGATGAAGAGACCTGATCAGACTTACTGCTGCGTGAGCATGCTGAAGATGCAACTGCTGCCATAATGATCAGGGCAAGGCTGATACGTATCCGAGATTCCATTTAACACCTACTGTATTACCTGTTGCGGTATAATTGCTTTCCGCCCTTAATTCAACATTAAACCCACTGCCGGTATAGCCGCTATAATAGTCATCGTGCTTAACTGTGTTGTATTTCATGTGATTCTTATTGTGATAATTACGTCCTGCTATTGCAGAAAGGGTAGTAGGATCTACAGGCGTAAAGTAGATATTGGTTGTTGAATTTGGAAACTGTCCCGCAGGCAAACCGATAAAACCGACTCCGGTAAGCCTGGTCGAATACTGTGACGCCGCTTCACTCTTATACTCTGGAGATGAATACCCATACCCTCCGGCTGGATATGAGATCGAACTCGTATGAGTAGACATAGTAGCAAATGCGTTGGAAAAACACATTACGATCATAGAGATCGTTATAATAGTCATCGAGATTATTTTTCTTTTCATATGCATTCCTCTTTCTCAACAAAATGATATATGTCATTCTTGCTCCAACAATGCATACGTGATATCTTAATATCGTGTTCATGATGCATTTTGAAGCGCCTACGCTTTGCTGTATCTGACTTGGAAGACTCGTATTTCCGGTACGGGTCTTCTTTTATGTCAATACAGCCATGTTAGTTTCCCATGGGTCTGTACCTCCTTGTTCCACATTTATCAATAACTACTGAAATTACCGGAATCATCACATGTCAATGTAAGTGTGTAGGATTTACTATTGCCTATTGTTCTCGCAATCCCATAGATTCTTACATATGCCTTTGTTGTAGTAATATGACCTGAAGTGATAGTAGGCGAGCTTGTCCATGTACTATAGGATGGCTTGGTAAAACTTCCGCTGGATGAGGTTACATTACAAAAACCGGTTGAATATGAAAAGTCACCAGATACATTTACCGTAAAGACCTTAGTCCCTGCATCACTGTAATAATCTTTGGATGCTTCCCCGTGCGCACCCGTTGCTCTTGTGGCCGTATGGCTGACTACAAGCACTTCAACTAAGTGTGTATCATAATCTATTTCAATATTGAAACTGTCAATCTCCACATCACTTATATCTATTTCATCATACGAGTATGACGTATTTGTATTGATAACATCAATGAAGTCACTATAACTATCTATATCATGTGTCTCGATATACTCAATGAGGCTAAAACTTCTCTCATCAGCTTGATCTTGATATAAGGTATAGCCACCTATTGTATTAATTGTCGTAAGTATCAGTATCGTTGCAATTCCTTTTCTCATAGTCTTATCCTCCCTGATTTATCTGCTCATTATCTGTGTGATAATAGTAAACCGTCTCAATTGAGGCCCCTCCTTCATGGATTTCACCCCTAAAACCATTATTCATTATGTATAACCATGTTCCGAAAGCAAGGACTACTAAGATCAAGCAAGTTACGATTATCGACATAGTTCTGATCTTTTTGTGATGAAGATCTTCCTTTCTCAGTTCAAGTTCTTTTTTGTAGGATTCGATTTCTGAAGCCTGTCCTTCCAACTTGGCTATTAGATCAGCGTTTGAACATCGCAATTCACTTATTACTTCATCCTGTTTCTTTATATAATCATTGTGGTTGGTCAATATGGCTTCATTCATTAATTCTTGCCCTGTAACAAGATTATCCACGCTATCAGAAATCCGACCCAGAACAACCGTACTATTATCATCTGTGATTACTTCTATAGTGTCGTCCTCTCTTAACAATTCCTCTTCGGAAATACCCAGAATCGAAGAAATCTTGCTTACCTCATTTGGGTACGGCTTGCTTTTATTCTGTTCCCATCTTGCAACCGAACGTATACTCACACCAAGGCGAGCCGCTAAGTCCTTTTGCGAATAATTATGATCCGCTCTATATTGTTTAATTCTTAATCCTGACAAGAACAGATCCTCCTTGGGGTGATATTCTCTTTAGTATAAGCAACAATTTTGGGATTTTAAACTGACAACTAAGTTGTCGTATATATGACAACTTCAAATATAAAAAGCAGCATTTTCAGTGCTTTGAGGGACTTTTGAACATGACAACTTGCATGGTGTTAAATTATTACAATTATCTAATTCGCTCTGATTGTCATTCTTCACTGATGTTGTCTTACTGATTTCTCAATTTGAAAGAGTCGCTCCGGTTACACCGATCCTCTTGGCAAATTCTAATTGAAATATGCCATTATCTTTTCTGTACTTGACTATATTTCTGCCGTTCATATGATTGCCCTCACTGATCGTAGTTTAAGCAGACCTTTTATCATTGTCAAACGTCACAAAATCGGGGGTTCACGATATAAACCCTTATTTTTCAGTACTTTACGAGATCGATCGCTACCAAATCGCTACCAAATTGCTACCATGTTTTTTTGAAATGAAACCATAACGATACCAAAATAGCAACCAAGTTGCAGGTGGCAGGACTGGATGCAGACTCTTTTCGAGCAGCAGGATCCTCACCTGAGATAAGAATCTGTTGACAGCCAAATCAGTCTCACCATCTGAGAATCTGTCCATAACAAAAATGCCGCACCTTCGAATGAAGATGCGGCCTGACATTTAACCGTCAACTATTACTTGGCGAACTCCGCGCCCTTGTCAAAAGCCTCAAGGTTACCCGGTATCAACTTGTGACGTCTCTCGGGAAGGATCTCATAGAGAGCCGACTCGAAAGAAGCTCTGCTGAAGCATCCCGTTGCCGCTGACAGACATCCGAGCATAGTGATCGTAGCAAAAGCCATGCTTCCGAGCTCTGATGCTATTGAAGAAGCATTCATGGGAATGAACTTGATGTCATCACGGGATGGAGCATACTCGAAGAGGGAAGAATCCGTTATAAGGATTCCGCCCGGCTTGATGGAAGGCTCGAACTTCTCTGCTGAAGGCTGGTTAAGACAGATAACAACGTCCGCATCATTAACTACAGGAGAACCAATTGCCTCATCAGAGATGACAACGGAACAGTTCGCCGTACCGCCTCTCATCTCAGGTCCGTATGAAGGGAACCATGAGACTTCCTTGCCTTCGTGAAGCGCAGCCTCTGCTGCAAACTTACCGGCAGAAAGGATACCCTGTCCGCCGAATCCTGCGAGGATAATAGAAAAATCTATCATGACTTCACCTCCGCATCCTGACGACCGAGATTCTTAAAGTCGATATCCTGACCCTTGAAGCATCCGAGAGGATACTGAGGGATCATCTTCTCTTTGAGCCAATCCATAGCCTCGATAGGCTCCTTGCCCCAGTTGGTGGGACAAGTGGACAGGAACTCTACCATGGAGAATCCGAGGCCTGCCTGCTGAACCTTGAAAGCATTCTGAACTGCCTTCTTGGCATTCTGGATATTCTTGAAGTCAGTAAGGCAGACACGCTCGACATAAGCTGCGCCCGTAAGCTGGGAGATAAGCTCACTTACATTAATGGGATAACCCTGGTAAGAAGCATCTCTACCGAAAGGTGATGTAGTCGTTACCTGACCCAACAGAGTCGTTGGTGCCATCTGACCGCTTGTCATACCGTAAACGGCATTATTTACGAAGAAAGCAGTGATCTTCTCACCTCTTGCGGCAGCGTGAATGATCTCTGCAGTACCGATGGAAGCCAGATCTCCGTCGCCCTGATAAGTAAATACGATCTTATCCTTGAGAGTTCTCTTGATACCTGTAGCGACAGCCGGTGCGCGTCCGTGAGCAGCCTGAACTGCATCACAGGCAAAATACTCATAACTGTTATATGTACAACCAACGGAAGCAACAGATACAGTATCTTCCAGGATTCCCATCTCCACCATAGACTCTGCGATTATCCTGTGGATAATACCGTGATGGCATCCGGGGCAATAGTGAAAGGGCTTATCCGTAAGACCCTTTGTCTTCTCGAAAACAACAGCCATCAGACTTCCCTCCCTTCGTGAATAGCAATGATCTTTTCGAGGATTTCCTTCTGAGTGGGAAGGTTACCGCCCATTCTTCCGTAGAAATAAACAGGCTTCTTACCACATACAGCAAGGCGTACATCCTCAACCATCTGACCTGCAGACAACTCGATATCAAGGAAAGCCTTTACATTGTCTCTGTCTGCGGCAGCTGCGATAGGCGCACTCGGGAAAGGCCAAAGTGTGATAGGACGGATCATACCGACCTTGATGCCAAGCTCGGCAGCCTGTCTGATTACATTGCGGCAAATTCTCGAACATGTGCTGAAGGCGGTGATGACGATCTCGGCATCTTCGACGCCGAACTCTTCGTATCTTACTTCGTGCTCCTCTATATACTTATACTTCTCCTGAAGCTCTCTGTTCTTTGCCTCAAGATCATCAGGGTTGATGTAAATGGAAGTGATCATATTATGAGTATCTCTTCCGCCACGGCCGGTAGCAGCCCAGGGCTTATCAACGACCTTGATCGGCTCCTCATCCCTGAAGGCTACAGGCTCCATCATCTGACCCAGTGTACCGTCTCCCAGGATCATAACGAGCATCCTGTATGTATCTGCAAGGTTAAATGCCTCGACAGTAAGCTCATAGAGCTCCTGAACGGAAGCAGGCGCGATAACAAGGTTCCTGTAATCGCCGTGTCCGCCGCCCTTAGTAGCCTGCCAGTAGTCACCCTGAGAAGGCTGGATACCGCCAAGACCCGGGCCGGCTCTTACGATGTTTACTGCAACAGCGGGAAGCTCGGCACCTGCAATATATGAGATACCTTCCTGCTTCAGTGAGATTCCCGGAGAAGACGAAGACGTCATTACTCTGGCACCTGCAGCTGCAGCACCGTATACCATGTTGATGGCGGATACTTCGCTCTCAGCCTGTACAAAATTACCGCCGATCTCGACCATCTTCTTTGCCATATAATGCATGACCTCGGTCTGAGGCGTAATCGGATAACCGAAATAATTCCTGCAGCCTGCTCTCAGAGCCGCCTCGGCAATTACCTCATTACCCTTCATCAATACTCTCTTAGTAGCCATAGTCCCTCCTTACCTCTCTACCACGATGACAGAATCGGGACACTGAACTGCACAGAATGTACAACCGATACAGGAGTCCGGATCGACACAGACGGCAGGATGATATCCCTTGTTATTGAGTCTGCTCTTGTCAAGCTCGAGGATCTTCTTGGGACAGGCATAAACACAAAGGCCGCAGCCTTTACACAGGTCGTCACTGAATGTAACCTTCGCCATGGTTATTCCCCTTTTAGTTTTTTGTCAAAGTATTATATATCTAAAGGTTGCCTTCTTCAAATTGATTTTGTTTAAAGATATGAACGAAAACATTCATAGCCTTGTTCTATCCGCATAAATGGGGCTGCCCCCGAAGTGATCACTCACTAAGGGGACAGCCCGGATAATCCTGATCTCAGATATCAGATCACTCGATCTTGTTACCGCACTCAGGGCAGAACTTACCGAGCTTGCCGTCAGCAGGAGTATATCCGCACTTAGGGCAGGATGTCGGAGCTGCTGCGGGCTGAGCTGTTCCACACTCTGCACAGAACTTACCTGTGTTGGATGTTCCGCACTTAGGGCATGTCCAACCGCCTGCTGCGGGAGCGGGTGCCGGCTGAGCTGTTCCGCACTCTGCACAGAACTTACCGGTGTTATTAGCACCGCACTTAGGGCATGTCCAGCCTGCTGCCTCGGGGGCGGCTGCCGGAGCAGCGGCTACGGGAGCTGCTGCCTGCTGAGCCTGCTGCTGGGCCTGCTGTTGAGCCTGCTGTTGGCCGAGGAACTGGAATGCAGCAGCGTTACCGCCGCCGAATCCGCCCTGCATACCGCCGATCATACCCATACCCATCATGCCGTTAACCGCACCGGCGCTGTTGCCTGCTGCAGTATTGAGAGCCTGTGTTGTACCGAGTACCTGCTGAGCTGCAAGAGCTGCGCCGTCCTGACCGAACATCTTGGCCTGATCGACCTGCTCGATCCTTGCACGGGATGTATCATCAGGTGTGATAGTGCCGATAGCGACTGTATCGACCAGCATACCTCTGTTCTGCAGCCACTCTTCATCGAGAGCTTCCTGCATATACTTACGAAGTCTGCCCTGCTCTGAAGGGAGATTCGAGAACATGATCTTATCCTGACCGCCGCACTTATTAAGTACCTCAGAGAAGTTATCGAGGAACTCCGTACGAGGCTGCTTAGGATCTGAAGGCTTACCCATAAGATCCGTAATAGTGAACTCGCCTGCGATATTACCTACGCATCTGAAGAATGCAACGGGATCCTCAACATGGAATGAGAAGGAACCGTTCAGACGGATATAGATATTCCTGTACTCGGGATCGTTATAAGCCAGCGGTGTAGCCGTGCCGAACTTATTGTCCCTCATCTCCATCATATTGACGAAGTAGACTCTCTGCTGCTTAGCGATCTCACCGCCGTGACGCATTCTCTCCCAAGTATCCTTAACAACATTCTTGGCATTTGTCAGAAGGTGTGAATCTGTCAGAACGGAAGGAGACGATGAAGAATCCCATGTATACATACCGGGCTCTGTAGTAAAGTCAATGATCTTTCCGTTATCAACCAGTAAGAGTGCTGTCTTCTCGGGAACGGCGATGTGTGAACCGTTAGTGATTACTTCTGCATTTCCCTTATTCTTACCCTTCTGTATCTGCGCTGCACCCTTACGGACGAGAACGTCCTGACCGAGAGAATCGCAGGTAAAGAACTCAAGGTACTGATCGGCAACTTCCGAGCTGATGGAAGAGCCTACAACACCGATGATGTTAGCTGCTGCTCTAATCAATCCCATATAATTATTCCTCCATGTGTAATACTATTTGGCGGCTCACACCTCAGCCACCGTAGAAAATGATAACATTTTTCGACATTGATGACAATAAAAATCGTACGCGGACAGTTACAGTCTGTGCAAGATCGCAAGGAGGCTTTCTTCACTTGTGACACGGAAAGAATCCATGCCGAGATCACTCGATGCAACGACGTTCTCGAGCCTGTCATCAAAGAACAGACAATCCCCGGGACGAAGAGCATATTTCTCAAAGAGCGTCTGATAGATGACCGCCTCCGGCTTCATCCTGTGGATCTGATATGACACCACTGCTCCGTCAATGCTGTCTAAGAAAGAAGCTCCCTTGGTATGCTTGGCGAAAAGGACACTCGAGTAGTTGGACAGCAGATAGATCTTATAGCCTTTATCCTTAAGCCTTTTGACCTCATCCCAGACCTTCGGGCGTCTTACCGGCATCAGATGAGTATTGCTCATCATCCATCTGATATGTTCTTCCCACTTGGGAAATAACTTGATATACATCCCGACAACTTCTTCGAAAGGTATATTCTCGAGGTCGAACTCGTCCCACAGGGAATTCGAGAATACTTCCTCCAGGAACCGGTCGGCTTCTTCGGGGGCCATCTTATGATCCTCGATCATCATCTCCCGCGGGCGGTATCCGAGAAGGACACCTCCGACGTCAAATACGAGGTTCTTATACTCACGAAGAGGGCCCTGATCAATAATCATAGTGGATCGTCCTTCTCATCTTGATCAACTCCGGAGCCTTAAGCTCTCCGAGTCGTTCATCATCGATAAGATCTTCCATAACGCTTGTAGCGACAAGAGGGATACCTGTCAGTTCTCCGGCCTTCATGATGATCTGCTCACCTTCGATTATCTCATCGACAGTAGTCTCTTCGAGAAGATTCGTATTACAGATATATCCGTCGATCTTAAGCCTTGCTGCCTCCTCAAGTTCGGCAGTCATCACGGCGATCGACTCAGGGTCGGACGTAAAAGGTCTTCTGGTATTAACGACCATATAGAGATTGAAGTCCATGCCCTTGAGCCTTGAATAAAGCGAACCGAGAACATATGCACCCATATCCTCACCGCCGATATCGAATACGCCGCTATATTCCTCATCATCGAAGATAACGTACATCTCACCGCTCAACACAGGGGCATCTACATTCGAGTTGGCGTACGAAGGATATATGACCCTGATGCCGTCCTCACCGAGCTTACGTGCCGCATCGGCAGAACGGTAGAAAGGGTTTACTATATCGAGATCTGCCAGGAGTATCTTATTGCCGGGCTTCTTCTCCTTCATCATCAGAGCCATATTGACCGACAGTTCCGATTTACCGCTGCCGTAAGCTCCTATTATTATGTTCAGTCTCTTATCGTTAATAATTCCCATCTTATCTCCTTGATCAATACAAAGTGGCGACAGTAACGCCGTCATCGCCTTCACCCTTGATACCCAAGCGATGATCCTTAACACGGGGGTCACCGTTAAGTATCGTGTCGACCGCGGCTCTGAGTGCACCCGTGCCCTTGCCGTGGACTATCCTTATCGTCTTGATGCCTGACAGCTGGCAGTCATCTATATAACTGTCAAGAGCACTCTCCGCCTCGGCGACCTTCATGCCGATCAGAACAAGTTCAGACATAGTCGTCATTGTCTTCTCATGCCTTATCGCATTACTCGAATCAGCCTTGTAAGAGGCGCGTTCACGCTTCTTACTCTTGGGCGGGTCGGTCTTTACGTTATCGGCAGTAGGCTTACGAAGCTGTGACAGTTCTACGGTATATGTCATGCTGCCGGAAGATATCCGGAGCTTGCCGTTACGTCCGGGCTCTGATACGACTTTCCCGAGCACGCCGAGATGAGGAATATAGTACTCCTCGCCCGAACGGACGACAGCCGGTACTTCTCCGGGCAGAGCGACAGATCCAAGCTTGTCATCTTCCTCATCGGAAGACAGATCCTTGATGCCGGCTCTTAACCGTCTCCTTATCCTGTCGAGTTCCTCTGCTGCATCAGCGGCATTATCCCGCCTTGCCTTTTTACCTGCCGCCTTTATCATCTCGGTCAGTTCTTCCTCCTTGGCGCGGAGAAGCTCACGCTGCTCTGCCCTGGATTCGTTGAGGATCTTCGTCTTGGAGCTTCTTAAAGCCTTCTTCTCTTCCTCGAGTTCGGCCATCTTACCGCTTAACGCACGATTCAGCTCTTCATTCTCGGCCCTTAGTCTCTCAGCCTCCTTGCCGTCGGTCTCTGCCTTCGCCAGGAGCCTCTCATAGCTTAACTCTTCCTCACTCATCCGGCTCTTTGCATCCGCAATGATCCTCTTGGGCAGCCCCAGCTTCTCCGATATAACGAAAGCATTACTCACACCGGGCGTTCCTATTATCATCCGGTAAGTCGGCGACAGCGTCTCGGTATCGAATTCGAACGACGCATTCATGACGCCTTCCTTGCCGATAGCATATGCCTTGAGCTCCTTGTAATGAGTTGTTGCCATAACGGTACAACCCTTTTCGAAAAGCGCATCGAGGATAGCGACAGCCAGCGCCGCACCCTCGGCAGGATCCGTACCGGACCCCAGTTCATCCAAGAGCACGAGCGACTTACCCTTAATGTTCTTCAATATGAAGACGATCCCCGACATATGCGCCGAGAAAGTAGACAGACTCTGTTCAATGCTCTGCTCATCTCCGATATCAGCCAGCACGCGATCGAAAACAGCGACCTCTGATCCCACTGCACACGGGATCATAAGACCCGCCATCGTCATAAGTGTCAAGAGTCCGCATGTCTTAAGAGATACGGTCTTACCGCCCGTGTTGGGACCGGTAATAATGAGCGACCTGTAGTCATAGCCGTTAACGATATCGACCGGCACTACCTTGTCCGCATCGATCAGCGGATGACGCGCCTTGACCATCCTGATCCTGCCTTCTGAATTAAGCGCAGGTCTTACTGCCTCCATCTTTATCGCGAGATTAGCCTTTGCCGACGACAGATCGGCATATTCGACGATGGCCATGATCGACCTGATCTGATCTTTCCCGGAAATGACCTGTGCCGTAAGTGCCTTGAGGATCCTCTCGATCTCAGCCTTCTCGAGAGTTATGAGCTCACGGATCCTGTTATTTGCCTCCACTACAGCCATCGGCTCGATAAAGACTGTCTGGCCGGTCGAAGATGTGTCATGAACGATGCCGGGCAAAGATGATCTGCATTCGGCCCTGACCGGAACGCAATATCGGTCTCCCCTCATCGTGATTATCGCCTCCTGAAGGATGTCTTCCTTCTGCCTGATGACCCTGTTCAGGAGAACACGGATATTGTCCTGGACGGAACGCTTCTCGCGCCTGATCTGATAGAGTTCATCGCTCGCCCTGTCATTCATCTCGTCCTCGTTATCGATCGAAGTCGAGATATCTCTGTGAAGCCTCGGCATGGGGTCTATCGTCGACAAAGTCCTGAAAAGCGTGGTCTCGCTCATATCCGACTTCTCGGATGCTACAATGCCTTTAAGCTCCTCCGCCCCACGCAGGAAAGTCGCGATATTCAGAAGCTGCTTCATGCTGAGACAGCCGCCCGCCTCCGCATAATCGAGATACTCATCGATCGCCGGGAAATTGCCGAGCGGCAGCTGTCCGTATTTGTTGATATAACAGTAGACCTCATCCGTCTCCCCGAGCATCCCGCCGACCCTGTCCTTATCAGTCGTCGGAACGAGCGCTTCGGCCGCACGCCGCCCATATGCGGTGCGGGCACATTCTGTAAGCATTTCTATTATCTTGTCGAATTCGAGGATACGGAGAACACGCCCCTTGATCTGTTTACGGAGTTCCTCCTCCTCGAAAGTAGTATAT
This sequence comes from uncultured Clostridia bacterium, assembly GCA_946611435.1. Taxonomy (GTDB): domain Bacteria; phylum Bacillota; class Clostridia; order Saccharofermentanales; family Saccharofermentanaceae; genus Saccharofermentans. The sequence continues at coordinate 76,249 of CAMODL010000003.1, read as the reverse complement.
CGATACATCAACCTTTACCCGTTACTGTTTGATACACGTAATTATACACTAATAAAGAATTGCACACAGAGGGCAATTTACTATTGCGCGCAAACGGTTGTTCACATACAATGATTGTAAATATACGATTTAACCAAAATCACGCAAAGGATGGTCCTCCATATGAAAAGTAAGATCGCCCGTTACGTCGCCCTCATCCTCTCATCGGCAATGCTCCTGACATCATGTTCCGCCAAGAAGAAGGATCCCTACACCCCTGTCCTCCCGACCGCCTCCGAAGAGGCGGGAGTATATGTTAAGCCTGTAAGCGGATTGTCTTCTGACTTTATCAAAGGTATGGACATCTCTTCACTGATCTCCGAGGAAGACAGCGGAGTTAAATACTATGACGAGAACGGAGAGGAACAGGATCTGTTCAAGATACTCGCCGACAACGGTATCAACTATATAAGAGTCCGTGTCTGGAACAACCCCTATGACGCCGACGGCAACGGCTACGGCGGAGGCAACTGCGACGTGGAGAAGGCGGCGGAACTCGGAAAGCGTGCCGCAGATTACGGCATGCGCCTGCTCGTCGACTTCCACTACAGTGATTTCTGGGCTGACCCGAACAAACAGTACACGCCCGTAGAATGGCGCCGCCAGGATATAGATACAAAAGCACAACTGCTATACGACTTCACTGTTGATGCGCTCGAGGAGATCATCGATGAAGGCGCCGACGTAGGAATGGTCCAGATCGGAAACGAGATCAATAACGGTCTGTCCGGCGAATACGACACCGCCAACATCATGAGACTTCTGTCTACAGCCTCAGAAGCTGTCCGTTCCGTCGATCCCGATATAAAGATCGCGGTACACTACACAGGTATAGATGCTTTCGACGACACTATGCTCCGTGCGCAGACCCTTCAGGATTACGATATCGACTATGACATCTTCGGTGTCTCCTATTATCCCTACTGGCACGGAACCATGGAAAATATGGAGAACGTGCTCCGCAGCATCAGCTCAACATATGGCAAAGACACATGTGTCCTTGAGACGTCTTACATGTATACCGGCGACGACGGCGACTGCTTCGGCAACTCCCTCGCGGGCGAAGATGCGATCGAAGGATACCCGGCCTCCGTCGACGGTCAGGCCAAATGCATAAGGGACATAATCCAGCACGCATCCGATGCCGGAAGCCTCGGTGTTTTCTACTGGGAAGGCGCATGGATCCCCGTCGGCAATGAATACGAGAGCAACTATGCTTTGTGGGAGGAGAACGGTTCCGGCTGGGCATCGAGCTTCTCCGTCTCTTACGACAGCCAGGACGCCGGCAAGTATTTTGGAGGATGCTCGTGGGATAATCAGGCGTTTTTCGATAATGAAGGCCACGTGCTCCCGTCTCTCGGCGTCTTCAAATATGTCGACTACGGTGCAACAGCGCCTCTTCGTATAATGGCATACGGCGAAGTCTCGGTCGAAGTCCAGATCGGCAACGACCTCGTCCTCCCTGAGACGATCCCCGCTTACTATAATGACCCGGACGTCACCGACGGTGTCCCCGTTACATGGGATGCTGCCGACATAGACACTTCTGTCGCGGGAACATACGAGATAACCGGCACCACATCTGACGGCACCCCGATCGCGGGCACTGTCAAGGTCGCCAATATCAACTATATCTCCAATCCGAGCTTCGAGGATGTGGATATGACGATGTGGGAAGTAAACGACTATGGCGACGGTCATTCGACAGACCGCCTCACCAAGTCCGGAGACGCTCATTCCGGAGATAACTCTTTCCACTTCTGGAGCGAGTCTCCCATCTCATTCACAGTCTCGCAGTCCTTCACGGATCTTGCAGCCGGTCCCTATGCCGCGACCTGTCAGATCCAGGGCGGTGATGTCGGTGACGGTGCAGTCATCTACGTTTACATTACAGTCAACGGGACCGAATATGCTTCCGATCCTGTTGAGCTCACCGGCTGGGTCAACTGGCAGACGGCACTTGTTACAGGCGTCGAGATCAACGAGGGTGACGACGTTACAGTCGGCGTCCATGTTGAAGCTGCCGGCGGCGGCTGGGGCACGATCGACGACGTCGAGTTCTATTCCGAGCTGGCGTGAGCGGCACGTTGAAATACTGCGAATTGATGGTTTGACAACAAAAACGACAACGGATCACGCGGACCCGTTGTCAAAGCCATTGTTAAGTACCAGCGGCGACAGCCCTCGACAACTATCGTGACAACTATTTACTCCCCGAGTTGTCGAGTTAGTTGTCGAACACCCGCTTTTGCCGCCTTTGACAACTACAGCGACAACTTTTCACATGCAGAGTTGTCGAGTTAGTTGTCGAACACACCCTTTTACCGCCTTCGACAACTATCGTGACAACTATTCACACGCAGAGTTGTCGAATTAGTTGTCGAACACCCCCTTTTACCGCTTTTGACAACAACAGCGACAACTTTTCACACGCAGAGTTGTCGAAAAAGTTGTCAAAGCAGTCAAATCACGGTCCTCGACAACTACAGCGACAACTATTCACTCAAAAGTTGTCGGTATAGTTGTCACACCGCGGCTTTTCCGCCTGATACGGCGACCCGGAAGCATTGAACCCGAACAATATAAACGCCCGGAGAGTAAGCTTCACTTCTCTTACGCCCTCCGGGTCGTGTTTATAACGTCGCTGCCGCGGGGTCTCTCTTCTGAGACTCTCTCTACTTACACCCTGCCTTTGAAGTCCCTGATGACACCCAGTGTCTTAAGCACCTTGCCATCGTAGTCAAACAAGGCCTGGTTGGCCCATTCGTTGCCGCCGGGGCCCTTTTCGCCCGTGTATTCGAGTGCGGCAGGTTCAGCCCAGCCACAGCCGGGGACCGGGATCCAACCGGGCTCCCAATAGTAAAAGCCGAGGCCCTTGCCTTCAGGCAGTGAAGCGATCCGGCTCATAACATCGGCCATAAAATCACTTTGGCCGTCGACAGTCATCGGATACTCGAGCGCATCCAGCAGTTCGGCGCGAGTAGCCATTCCCTTGAGTTCGGAGTCAGGTCTGCCCTCATATGAGCGATAGTCTTCCGTCGAGAAGCCCATCGAGACTTCCGCTACGATGATGTCCTTGCCGTAGCGGGCGATCATATCTTTCATATTGGCTTCTAGTGCGCCGATGGTGCCGTGCCAGAAAGGGTAGTACGACAATCCGATGATATCGAAGTCCTCTCCTCTCTCGAAGTAATGGTCGAACCAGTCAACATACATCTCGTTGTTGCCGCCGTTGTCGAGGTGGATCATGATCTTCGCTTTGCAACCGGAGTCCTTTACTGCGCGGATGCCGCTGCTGACGTACGATGCGATGTTGTCATACTCGGGCTTACGTCCGGTAGGCCACAGCAGGCCGTTGGTGATCTCGTTGCCGATCTGGATGAGGTCGGGTTCGACTCCGGCACCTCTCATTTGCGATATAGTATCAAACGTGTAGTCGTAAACGGCTCTCGTAAGGCCCTCAACATCGAGCCCGGCCCATGCCTTGGGCACAGTCTGCTTACCCGGGTCAGCCCAGAAGTCGCTGTAGTGGAAGTCGAGGAGCACGGACATTCCGAAGGCCTTGGTCCTCTTAGCCAGCTCGATCGTCTTGGCAAGATCGTTCGTGCCGGCGCCATAGGGACGTCCGTCTGCGTCATAGGGATCATTCCAGAGCCGCAGGCGCACTGAATTGACGCCGTGGTCGGACAGTATCCTGAGGAGATCTCCGGGCTTTCCGTTCTCATCGTAATAGACTGCGCCGCAGGCCTCTTCCTCGATCAGAGTCGAGATATCCATTCCTTTGATAAAACCGTTCATTTATGATCCTCCAATAAAAAAGATGGGCTCCTCGGCCAAACGGGGGAAAAGCTGAGGAGCCGCGCGACTTATGCCGCATATATCAGTCGAAGTCCGTTATCCGCTCTAGCATCTTTTTGTAACGGAATCTTACCATCTCATTCTTCGCAAGAACATCTTCTTCAGTACCGGTATATTGACACCTGATACAATAATATTCCTGTTTGTCCTTGTCGTAAAACATATCGATATCCAGATCTCTCATGAAGCATGAGGGACAACGGTAGTTCAGTCTGCCTTTGCCAGATTGAGCCATGTGGCGATCACCTCCTTATCATGAACAGGCATTACGGATCCCAGAGTAAACATCGGTGAGAAGGCATAACCTTCCTTGACATATCCCTCCGCCTCGGCGTTATCCGTTCTGAGAGATAGGGCCGTCTCGATCGCGGGGATCGTGGCAAGTGCTTCTGTCGCTCCCTTAACAAATACCTCTCTACACTTATATGCATAGTCGATGGTCTGATCGCCTACCTTAAGCGTGATGCCTGTCATATCCTCCGGATACTCGGTCGTTCCGTAGCAGGCAACGATGTATTCATTGATCGTTACATCTGCATCAGGATCACTCATCTCCAGGATATGGCGCTCGATCTTGATCTCGGAAGACCCTTCTTCGAAGATCACCTTAGTCTGCAGCTTCAGATCCATATCGGCGAACTCGATCGTGACGGGATCCAAAGTCAATATCCTGCTCTTGCCTTCCTGCGAGAAAGAAGCATGAGTCCTGCAAAGTGCCAGATCGACCTCTTCTCCGTTGTGGCATACCTTGGCGCTTCTGAGCGTTCCCTCACCCGCATAATGCGTGAAGAATCCGGCTCTGTATTTCTCCTGGATCAGGAAAGGATAAGACGCATCCTGCACATGCTTTGTACCGATACCTACCTCCCACTTGAGCTTGGCTGCATACGGTCTCAGATCGACTATCGCGCCTCCCTGATCCATATTGACGCACGCCCTCATATAAGGGTCTGCATACCAGAACAGCTGCTTCTCGGATCCGTAGAGGATGTCCTTCCACAAAGCACATTCGGGCTCAGTGTAGGTCTTGTTGGCACGGTAGAAATCAGCGAACTCCGCCATGGTCATATCGACGAGCTTGCCTTCTTTCTTCAGCTTGCCGTAATATGCCATGCCGTCCTCATATGACTTGCGCAGAAGTTCATACGGAGCCTCCCATCGGCCCATCTTATTGAGCCAACCGGGCCCGACGAACATCATGTTGTATGAGTAGCCGTTGTTGTACTTCTCGAGGTGTCTGTACTGATCGATCAGGTTGTACAGATACGGATACTCCCAAGTCTTCGTGTCGTAGATCATACCGCGCAGGACATTCTGCGGATGTGTGCCGAAGTTTGAACCATTGCCGTCGTAGCAGGCCAGCAGATCTCTTGACAGGTGCGGGATCGCTACGATACCGGAATCTTCATCTTCATTGGCAGCAGGTGCATGTGTGTTCTGCTTGGAAGGGATCCACGGATTCCACGGACCACCGTCGAAAAGCGTATACCACGAGTTATTGCACGTATGGTATGCTTTGGGGCCCTCCTCCCAGCAAGTCGCGACTGCGGCCTTAACAGAAGGATACTTTTCCTTGATGTAGTTAGTAAGATCAGCATCCATATAGTAAGAGCCTGTCGACTCCGGATAGAATCCGAAGATCTCCTTGAACTTGCCAAATACATCATCTACGATCTGCTTCTTGTCCTCCATGGAGAACATCCAGATACAGAAGTCCTTGGTCTTGTACTTGTTACGGAACTCTTCACAGGGAAGTCCGAGGAGAGACAGAGCGATCTCGTCTCCGTACTTCTCGTGATGATCCTTGGCCAGCTGCACAGCCTCCTCATTGAAGAGGCTGGCATATGTCATCTGGATCGTAACCTTAAGACCGTTCTTGTGAGCCGTCTCCTGCTGGAACTTAAAGATATCCAGGGATTCGGTTAGAAGGGACTTGCGGCCGATATCCTCGGCCTTGCCCTGTCCCGTGACCTTCTCCGCATATTCGGGGACCATCTCGGGACGGTGAATGATATTGACTGCAAAAGTCGTATTCATTTTTACTGATTCCTTTCGAGTCCGATCAGGATCACTCCTTGTTCGAACCGCTTGTTATTCCTTCTACGTAGTACTTCTGCATGATAAGGAAGAGGATTGATATCGGTACGGAGATAAGAAGTCCGCCGGCGCAGAAGTGTGTAAAGTGAGCATTGAGTCTGCTCTTGTCGAGCATGTTGTAAAGACCGATAGCCAGCGTCCACTTGGAAGAATTCGTTCCGAGGATGAGCTTGGCAAATACGAAGTCGCCCCACGGCATCAGGAATGAGCTGATTACCTGATATACGATGATCGGTTTACACAGAGGCAGTACGACCTTAAAGAAGATACCGGCTTCTGTACATCCGTCGATGATGGCAGCCTCGCGGATACTTGTCGAGATCGTATCCATATAACCTTTAACGATCAGATATCCGAGACCGGAGCCCGCCGAGTATACAATGATCATACCTATGTGGCTCTGAGTGAGGTCCAATGCCTTCATCAGGAAGTAGATAACGATCATGGAGAGTACTCCCGGGAACATGTTCAGGATCATCGAGAGGTTCATTATGAACCTTCTGCCCTTGAATCGGCAGAAACTCAGTGAATAGCTGACCATCAATACGAACGTCGTGGATATAAGACAAGTGAAGATCGCGATTACGAGCGTATTCATGAACCATGTCTTATACTTCAGGATACCGTCACTGGTATATTCCGTCTCCTTAAACAGATCAACGAAGTTGTGTGTCGACCAGTTCTGCGGGAAGAACTTGGAAATGCTTATTCCCGTGTCCTCCTTGAAAGAAGTTACAAGGAGCCAGAGTATCGGGATCAGCCAGATAGCTGCAAGTACACCCAACACGATATGCTTAACAACAATTGATACAGTATTACGTTTATGCATTATCTGTAATCCTCCTCCTTGTTACCTCTCATCATTATTCCGAAGGAAATAAGGGTGAAGGTCGCACATGCGATGAAGACGATGATACCGATGACGGATGCAATGTTGTAGCTTGCATTCTCGTTTGTCAGTCGGAACAGCCATGTTACCAGGAGATCCGGCTCCTTGGCGTTGGCCGCAGCCATCTTAAGGTCATGTGTCGTGTAAACATCCTGCGTCAGCAGATAGATTACGTTGAAGTTGTTGATGTTACGTACAAAATCCGTAATGAGCGCGGGGCCCTGAACAACCAGGAAGTAAGGCATTATGATATGGACGAATACCTGGAAGTTATTTGCACCGTCAAGTCTGGCAGACTCGACCTGGCTCTTGGGGATATTCATGAGAACGCCGGTGGCGATGAGCATCTGGTAAGGAACACCTACCCAGATATTGATCATTACGATCATGAACTTCGTCCACTTAGGGTTCGTCAGGAACGGAATGTAATCCTTGGTCGGTATAAGATGCAGATTATAGAGCAACTTAGTGAGACCTATATCGGAGCACATCGTATTGAAGATACCCGAATCTCTGAAGAAGTTCCTTACGAGGATCAACGATACGAACTGAGGAACAGCGATCGTGATGATGAAGAGCGTTCTCCACATCTTACGGAACTTGATGCCGTCGGAGTTGATGAGCTTGGCCAGAAGGATACCGCCGATAAAGCAGGTGAATGTTGCAAGCAGCGCCCACAGGAGCGTCCATCCGGCGATCTTCCAGAAGGCATAATTGAAATTGGAATTAGTGCTGTTGAAGAACTGTGCGAAGTTGTCCCAGACCTTACCGACTACTTGTCCGCTCGCGTCCTTGACTCTCCAGGTCCAGGTGAACAGATGTGTCGGAGGTGTGTGGTCAAGTCCTCCATAGTTCGTAAATGCGATCGCGATAAGGATCAGGATCGGCAGGATGTTGATCAGGATAACACCGATAGTCGGAAGTGCGAGCAATGTGATGTGGAAATTACCCTCGACCAGAGAGTGTATATCCTGCCTGAAATTTTTGATAGGTCTTCCCTTCTCGGCTCTCTTCTGCAGATCGTAGACCGCTTTGATGTTGTGTATCCAGAGAAGGATGAACACAAATATAGCGAAAAATCCGACTATAGAGTTAAGAAGAATGAGGAAGGAATTGTCATAGTTATTGATTCGGGTATTAAGCCCGACCTTCTCATAAGCGAATTCGACGGTTCCAAGCGTATCGAACTTAGCAAAGCTCGGACCGGCATAGAAGATGATCGCCAGAATGTATAAGATCTGAAGCAGTTGTACAAGGATACCCTTGATGACCTGTTTACGTGCTATATAACCGGTTCCCATGAAGAGAGCGGACAGGCGCACATATTTATCGCCATTTTTGAAAGCTGTTATTAGATCTTTGAAGTAATGGCTCTTCTTCGCCGGGTCTTTGATCTTCGAGGCTTTGACCGGAGGCGTTACCGGTGCTTTGTTCAAGCCGACTGTCTTGGCCCTGGTAGTGTTAAGCGACATGTTGTACCTCACTGACAGTAAATAGCAAGTTGGAAGGTTTTAAGATAAAGGAAGCCTCATATGCCTTTACGACATATGAGGCATTCCATTAGAGTTTATTTGATTGTCGTATGATCAAGTGATCATCAGATAACCGGTGCTTCGATACCTGCAACGCAGTCATCAAGCAGTGTCTGAAGAGCCGTGCCGTCAGGGTTGCCTGATGCGAGGATGCTTCCGAGGGAAGCTGCAGATGACCAGTAGTTACCGCCTACACGCTGAGGTGTAGCGAATTCAGCCTGAGCTGCGAGTGCTGCGATAGCGGGGTTGCTCTGAACTGCATCAGAACCTGCAGCAACGATGTTCGAGGGACCAAGGCCTCTTGCTTCGAATCTGGCGATCTGACTTGTCTCATTTGTCAGATACTCTGCAAGGAGAGTAGCCCAACCTGCCTGAGCGGATGTAGCGTTAACACCGATGAGCTTATAGCCGGAGAAGGAAGACATCTGAACCTGGCTGCCGTTCATTGTGAATGTAGGGAGCTTTGTAGCAGCATATCCGTCACCGTAAGCAGCTTCGATAGCCTGAGCATTCCACATACCGGAAACTACAGCGGAGTACTTACCGTCGTTGACACCTGTCATGATACCTGCATCGTCGCCTGCATTAACAAATGTGCCGCTTGTGCACAGATCGATGATAGCCTGAGCAACTGCAGTACCGTCACCTGTGTTCCAGTTACATGTATTTGTAACGCCGTCATCATTGAGACCCAAGTCTAAGCCTGCGCCCTTGAAGAAGGAATACAGATACCATGCATCGGATACACACATACCGATCTGAGTTCCGCTTGCAGATGCAGCAGCCATCATGGCGTCGAGGGACGCAACGTCAGACTCGGAATAAATATTGCTGTCATAGTAGAGGAAGTATCCGTTATCAGCTGTCATAGGATAAGCATAGAGCTTACCGTCAACCGTAGCAGCCTCAACAGAACCGCCGAGGTTCTCTTCCCTTACATCGTATGTGTAAGAATCTGTGACCTCAAGGAGAGCACCTGCACGAACGAGCTCATTGATCTGGTCATCAGCAAAAGCGAAAACGTCTGCAGCAGCGGAGATATCCGTAAGGACAGTATCCTTTGCAGTAGACTCGGAGCAAGCCTCGAGTGTGATATCGAACTTGACATCGGGATACTCAGCCTTGAATCCGTTGATGAGTGTCTGTGTAAATTCCTGATCTTCCTCGGAAGCCCATACCGTAAGCTTAACGGTACTGTCACCTGTAGAATCGATCAGATCCTGAATAGCGTCACCTGAGTTACCGCCCTCGCTGTCGGAGTCTTCATCGTCCTTTGAACAAGCAGCGATGCAAGACGTAACCATCAGCGCAGAGAGCAATAAGGCTACTAACTTCTTTGCCATTTTGAATTCCTCCTTTTGTTGTGAACGACTTTGTTCTTTCCCGAGCGCAACATATTAGCGCAATCGGTTGTTCTAATGAGATATTAGCAAACCGCACAAAGCGTGTCAACAACAAATTTAACTGATTTGTAATTTTGTGCATAAAGTTGCTTCTTATACGCAGGCGATCGGCTATCGGTGCCTGCCGGAAGTACCGCATTGCGCAGCTTGGGGAATCTTTAGATAAAATAGGATCAAGCCGCCCGCTTTATTACTGCTAAACAGAGAAGAAGCCCCCCGCCAGTTATCGGGAAGCTTCTTCTCCGGACCTTATTTATAAGAGGTTTAGAGTGTCGAACCTTTGAGCATGACCTCGTAACTGAGCATCGTCTTCTCATTTACCGGGTTGCCGTCTATATAATCCAGGAGAGTCCTGCATGCTGTCATCCCCAGCTCCTTGGGGTCATATTGCAATGTCGTGATCGAAGGCTGGTTGCGATCCAGGAGTATACTGTTATAGAAGGATGCAACCTTGATATCGCGGGGGATCTCTATCCCCTCTTTTGCCAGTTTGTTGATCACGTTATAACAGATGTGGTCATCAGCGCAGACAATGCACTGTACCTTATTACGTATCGCTTCCTCGATAGCCTTCTCTACATCCTCGTCCGTATTACATTCAAGGAAGATATTGTCCCTGTCGAGTTTGATGCCGCCGGCCTTTACGCCTTCTTCATAGCCCTTAAGTCTTGATGCGTTAACAACATGATTGCTGCTGCCGCAGATGAAGGCAAGCTTCTTGATCCCTTTTAATATAAGGATCGAAGTCAATTCCCTACATGCGGCAACGTGGTCATTATCGATCTGTATAACGCCCTTCTCGGGGGTGCTTCCTATTACTACGAACGGTATCGAGCCTTCGACCAGGCATCTTACGTTCGGATCATCGATCAATGTTCTTCCCAGTATTATCCCATCCACTTTACGATTGTTGATAACCCTTTTAAGACCCGAGAGATCATTATCGTAAACAAGTGAGATCAGTATGTCGTAATCATTGGCTGCCGCAACTTCTTCGACACCTGCCATGCAGCGCTGAAAGAACGGAAGAGCATCATTATCGGAGTCGCCGGGCACTATCCAGCCGATATTATAAGTCTTCGAGCTCGCAAGCCCCTTGGCCAGCTGATTCGGCTTGTAATCATGCTCTTTTATATAATCCATTACCATGGAGCGGGTCTGCTCGCTGATCCTGCCCTTACCGGAGATGGAACGGGATACCGTTGACTTGGAAACGCCAAGTGCGTCTGCTATATCGCCTATCGTAAGATTACCGCTGTCGGCGCGGTCATTCGAGATCATCTTAGGCATTTTACGTCCTTCCTTTACAAAGAATCGAGTTCGTGATATATTCTGCGCAAGCGATTGCTTAATCTATGTACTCAATTTAACAATTGTTGCGCGTGATGTCAACTGCATTATAACAAACGTGAGGTCAAAATGTTTCACAAAGATCATATGCTTTTCGGGGCAGCTTATTATGATGAATATATGCCCTATGACAGGATTGATAAAGACTTCGAACTTATGAAGCAAGCCGGCATGAATGTCATAAGGATCGCGGAATCCACATGGAGCACATGGGAGCCTGAAGACGGCGTCTTCGACTTCGGCAAGCTTCACATTATGCTGTCAAAGGCCCGTGAATACGGACTCTCGGTCATTATCGGCACTCCGACTTATGCTATTCCCTCCTGGCTCGCTCTGAAGTACCCGCATATTCTCGCAGAGACTGCTTCCGGTCGTCATCTTTATGGCCACAGGCAGCTTACGGATATCACCAATCCGGATTATCTGAGATATGCCGAGAGGATCATCCGCAGGCTTATGGAAGAATGCAGGAGTTATGACAATATCATCGGTGTACAGTTGGACAACGAGACCCGTTCTGCCGACGCCGCTTCCGCGGCAACTCAGGCGCTCTTTGTTGCTCAGATGATGAAGAAATATCCTGACATCGATGACTTCAACCGGGAGTTCGGACTCGACTACTGGAGCAACAGGATCGCCCGCTGGGAAGATTTCCCTGATATAAGGGGCACGATAAACGGCAGTCTGTCGGCTGCATATAAGTATTTCCTCCGCAATGTCATAACGGAGTTCCTGGATTGGCAGTCAAAGATCGTCAGAGAGTATATATCTGACGATGTCTTTATCACCCATAACTTCGACTTCTCGTGGGTCGATTATTCTTATGGGATACAGCCTCTGGTCAACCAGCAGGACGCCGCCCGATGCATGGATGTCGCAGGAGTCGATATCTACCATCTGTCACAGGACAGGTTCGACGGCTCGACTATCGCTTTCGGCGGATCTGTCGGAAGATCTCTTAAGAAAGACAATTATCTGGTGCTCGAGACTCAGGCACAGGGACGGGCGAACTGGGTCCCCTACCCCGGTCAGCTCAGGCTGTCCGCCTATAGCCACTTGGCATCCGGATCCAACAGCGTTATGTATTGGCATTGGCACTCTATACATAATTCGTTCGAGACATATTGGAAGGGCATCTTAAGCCATGATCTTCAGCCCAATGAGATCTACAGGGAACTCTCGATATTCGGTAATGAGATGAGATCGATCGAATCACATCTGATCAACTTATCCAAAACACCTCCGGTCGCGATCCTCGTCGACAACAGAAGCCTTACCGGCCTTGATGAGTTTCCCTGCGACGACACGGATCCGGACACGCCTGATTACAATACCATCCTCAGATCATTCTGTGACGCCCTCTACAAGCTCAACATCGAGTATGACCTGGTTTATAAGGATGATCCTATCGAAAAGTATACTTTGGTCTTAGTCCCCGCCCTTTATTCGGCTACCGAGGATACCATCGCTCGCCTGAAGGATTATGTTAAGGGTGGCGGCCGCCTGCTGGCTACATTTAAGAGTTTTTTTGCTGATGAAGAGATCAAGGTATACCATGACCTTCAACCCCATAATATGACCGACTGTCTGGGACTGTCCTACCAGCTCTTCACTGTACCGAGAGATGTCACCGTTACGATAGATGGCAAGTCTCATAAGGCGCAGGGCTTTATGGAACTGGTAACGGCTGATCAGGCTGACACGATCGCCTATTATGATCATCCGATGTGGGGGAAGTATTCTGCCGTTACTTCACATAAGTACGGCAACGGAAGGGCATATTATCTTGCCACTCTGTTAGATCATGACGGCCTGACTGCGCTATTGCGTGTTTTACTTCCGGAGTGCGGCATATGTCTCCCGGAGCAGGTCTTCCCTCTCATCATCAAGAGCGGTCTCAACGGACTCGGCAGGAAGATCACGTATATGTTCAACTACTCGACTGCCAAAATAAGCGGACAAATGCCCTGTTCCGGAACGGATCTGTTTTCAAAGAAGGAGTATAAAGAAGGCGATCCTTTCGAGATAGAAGCTCTGGATCTGATGATAGTGGAAGAATAGTAACGGATCATTAACGAGTACCGAAAAGCCCTCGGGACTTCAAGAGTCCCGAGGGCATCTATCGTTAGTTCATAAGTTGAATTAGCCTTCATAAGCCCTCCCTCCTTTTTACCGTCCTGCGAACGGGTCAGCATATGGATGAAAGGCAACCGCCCATATATCAGTCTGCATCTATTAAACTACATAAAAACAAAACATTTGCTCGAAACAAGATTCAGAAAGCACTTTCTATGCAGACACTTAATACAGGCTATCAAATCCCAAGGGGTTCACATCCGACATTCAAGGGGTTCAGTACATCTGATGAGAGCATATTTTAATTAAGTTCTTTAGAATTAAGCGTTTCTACGAGAACCATCACTATATACTGCAACAATGACATAACTACCACCAAAATATCCGTGATTACCCATCCAAGTAGAATATTGACTTCTAACATCCGATTTAGAACCACCTGTAAAGGTATTATTATGTGTATTTCCATCGTCGTCAAATGCCGAGCCAGTTAATTCATAATAACTAATTGTAGGTGCAGGCTTTGGGGTAGGTGTTGGAGCCTGTGTTTCGGGAGTAATGTAACTATCTCCACAACCAGTACACTGATAACAGGTATGCTGTACTGGATTTACCTGAACTGTTTGCTCACCAACACTACCTCCATTAGCATCAGCATACGCGCAAGCTGCGTCGCAGTCAAGACCAAAATCAATTCCTTGGCAAAACCAATGATTTTCAGGCGTGGATTCTGTCCAAGAATCAACTACTACGTAGTTATGTACGTGCTGTGTAGGAGCAGGAGCCTGAGTCTCAGTAGGAACGCTGGGCGTAGTAGGGTTAGATCTGCCTGCTCTGGCAGATGTCTGACCACTCGTGATATCTCCTCCCTTATCGATTCCGTAGTCATTGCATATACCAATAAACTCCTGAGAACCGGTAAAGCCGTTAAAAATGTCTCTGTCTGTCCTTCCAATGTTGATCTGGTTCTGCCAGTATACTTTTCCGCCCTGATCAGAGGCTCTGCCCATAAAGGCAAGATAGAGATCTTCCAGAAAGTCTGAATCAGATCTGTTCTTATTTCTGTATTCGTCACTGAAGATAAAGCCGTAAGCGGCCTGAGCTCCGCTTATCTCTTTATTGGCAAGTCTGGTGGACCAGTCGATCATGCCTGCCTGATCACAGGGACGGCTTAGGATTATATTGTAGAGCCTTTCTACAAAGAGATTGATCTTTGCTACCTTTTGATAGTCCTTACCTAATACATGACATCCTGCAGTAATACCGTATGTCTTACAGAGATTAAAGAACTCGACTGAGTTGGCAAAGCCTAAGAAGAGTTCTTCCCTTGTCATACCTGAGTTCATGGCACTAAGCCAATTGGCTTTACCGTCGGGATCAGATGATCTTCCGAAGAAGCAGTTATACATCAGCTCTATATATTGATCGTTGCTTACGTTCTTATTCTGGAATTCATTCGAGAAGATGAAGCCGTAGGCGCAGCCTACACCCGTATTCTCTCCGTTAGAGAGTTGTTCTGTCCAGGTCCTAAAGCCTGTCGGATCCGGGTTTCTTCCGAGGCAGATATCATATAGCCTGGTTACAAAGTCGGAGATACCCTGATTGACTGTGATCTGAGAGTGATCGATTACAGGAGTTTTATCTGCGGCAACAGCCGAAGCTGTGATAAAAGAGAAAGTCATTAATAAAGCTACTAAGCTCGCCATCAGCTTACGGAAACGCTTATTCATTTTTATCCCCTCGTTATATAGATTAGCTGCTTAAATTATAACACCATACGACCGAGCGACAACAAAACGACAACGGATTCCCTACCAGGCATTGTCGTTTCCGTGTCGTTCGGCCGGAAACACCCTCTCAAAGCCCGAACGACAACAAAACGACAATAAGAATCCTCCTTGACAGTGTCGTTTCCGTGTCGTTTGTCAAAGGATAGTTTTTTGTCATTAACAACTCAAGATACTAAAACATCTATAGAAGGATGCAGACCGGGATTGGTTCTCAATAACTTGCTTAGATGCAATCGCCGAGATGTCGGACGATATGAGGGAGAAAGATATCAACAAAGCAAGAAGGCTACAGGCTAATCCGGTAAAAAGCTTTTTCCATAATACACCCCCGCTTTTATAGCTTTTCGAGAATGATCTTTATTCCTATCCTGACGTTCTCCCTTTACTTCACGATCCCATACTCGGAGCAGATGTTACTCCACTCGACAGATCCCGCGAAGCCCTGGAAAACACTTTCTCTGCTGGCGCCATTGTTAAGCTGATTCAACCAGTCATTGTAGCCGGCGCTATCAGGCTCTCTGTTCATAAATGTTCTGTAAAGTCTTGTTGCGAGCCGATTACCTGCTCACTCGGCTCCACGGTTATATTAGGCACTCCGTTCCCGCCTGAAGAGATACCGAATTTGAGGCAAAGATTTGCCCATTCGGTAGAATTGATAAAGCCATTAAGAACACTCTGACGGCTGGCACCGTTTTGCAGCTGGCCCATCCAGTTATTAAATCCTGCCGTATCAGGATCACGATCGAAAAATGTATGATAGAGTCTGTTAAGGAACTCAGCGTCACTGAGGTTCATGGCAATGAACTCATCACTTAAGAAGAAGCCCTTTGCAGCATCTGCACCCGACATGTCTCGGAACAAGCGGCCCGGCTACAGGCGCTGCTGCAGTAAACAACGCAACAAGAAGAATCCGTACTTACGACTTTAACAATGCTCTTCATAATAGTCCCCCTCAAACTGTCAAGATGACCACACCAAAGTTTCTTGTCTATTATTACGACAGTCTCTTGGCGTTCTCGATATCAATTGCGGGGATCGTCTTCGTTGTGTTGATACCTTCCTCGATATCGATGTCGGAGATCTTGCCGTTCTTCTCGATAATGAGACGGTTGAATCTCTTCTCGAGGAGGCAGTCGATGGCACGAACGCCCATAAGGCTGGCTGTTGTTCTGTCACGGAGTGTGGGAGAGCCGCCGCGCTGGAGGTGGCCGAGGATCGTGGGTCTGGACTCGATGCCCGTCTGCTCCTCGATGTCCTTGGCGATATCATAAGCCGAACCGACGCCCTCGGCGACGATAACGATATAGTGTCTCTTACCCTTATTACGTCCGTCGAGGATCGTTCTGATAACGTCGCGATTGAAGTCGAACTCGATCTCGGGGATCAGGATGCACTCGGCACCGGTCGCGATACCGACGTTCAGAGCGATATAACCTGCTCTTCTTCCCATTACCTCGATAACGCTGCAGCGCTCGTGGGAAGATGCTGTGTCACGGAGCTTATCGATAGCCTCCATGGCCGTGTTCATTGCTGTGTCATAGCCGATCGTGTAGTCTGTGCATCCGATATCGTTGTCGATCGTGCCGGGAATACCGATAACCGGCATCCCGATCCTTGCGAGAGCTCTGGCACCCTTGAAGGAACCGTCACCGCCGACTACGACAAGTGCATCGAGATCATAGACTTCCATCATCCTTGCACCCTTAAGGACACCTTCCTTGGTAGTAAAAGTCTTCGATCTGGCGGTCATCAGGAAAGTACCGCCGCGCTGCAGTGTCTCGGATACGTCTCTTACCTGGATCTGTGAGATCTCACCCTTCCAAAGGCCATGGAATCCTCTTGTAACACCGTATACTTCAAAGCCTGCATTGATGCCGGCTCTGACTACCGCTCTGATCGCAGCGTTCATTCCGGGGGCATCGCCGCCGCTGGTAAGCACACCGATCTTACGGATGGGTGCGATCTCGCTTGTATCAACGTTATCATAATTCTTCGCTACGAGCGTATCGATATCGGGAATATTGGACTCATCATAAAGAAGTCTGGACATAATTACCTCCGCAAATGCGAAGCGCCGGAGCGCCTCGTTCAAAAATCACACAGTATTATACACCAACTGTCCGTGACAATGCGATAATAAGTTGAAGTCCTTATCAAGCTTCGGCTACGGCTTCGATCTCGACCAGGACCCCTTTGGGGAGCGCCTTGACGGCCATGCATGAGCGCGCGGGCTTCGAGATAAAATATCGTGAATAGACTTCGTTAAAGTCTGCAAAATCATTCATATCCGCCAGGAAACAGGTCGTCTTGATAACCTGCTCGAATCCGACGCCGGCGGCTTCGAGGATAGCGCCGACGTTGCGGCACGCCATATCAGCCTGGCCTTTGATGTCGGTCGCGGAGACTGTTCCTGTCTCGGGATCGATCGGGATCTGTCCGGAGGTGAAGATGAGTCCGGCTGCTGCTTTTGCCTGAGAATAGGGGCCTATCGCCTCGGGTGCCTTCTTTGTGTATACCGTTGATGCCATATTCTCTGCCTCCCTTAAAGGTATAACGGATCAGATAAGCAAGTGCTCTTCCAGATCCTTCACGCTAGATACTATCACATTTGCGTCACTAATGAGTAAAAAATCATGCGATTTAAATCCCCAATCGACGGAAATGATGTCAGCCCCAACGTTACGTGCGGTCATGATATCGACTTCCGAATCGCCGACGAGCACACATTCCGAAGGCGTAACACCCAGTTTATCGAGTGTCTTCAGGACCGGCTCAGGATCAGGCTTGTGTTTTACTCCATCCTTGTGTCCCCTTATGTCGTCGAGCATATCGTGAAAGAAGAAGTCACACAGCTTATACGTCGCATCGTGATCCTTATTCGAGAGGACGGCAAGCTTTAGCCCTGCGTCACGGAGTTCTTTGATAAGCGCGATGATGCCCTGGTAAGGCTTTGTGTACTCCACGCAGATATCGAGATATATCGTGCGGAACTTGTTAAGCAGGATCTGAGTCTCCTCTGAATCTATGATATCCTCGGCAGACGTCCCGTCCGCTCTGTCATATGCGATGCTTCGCGCGATCAAGCGTCTCGCGCCGTTACCGACCATGGAGATGAGTGTCTCAAGGGGCAGGTCACGATAACCGCACTCTTTCCTGGCCGCATTAACCGCTACGGCGAGTCCCTCAGCTGTATCAAGAACAGTCCCGTCAAGATCAAAGACAACCGCTTTATAAGACATATTACTGTCCCCTGTCCATAGAGATATTAAGTATGATACCGAATGCGATGTAATTAACCATCATGGCTGTTCCGCCGAGGCTTACGAACGGAAGCGGGATACCGGTTACCGGCAGGAGACCTACAGACATTCCCATGTTCTCGATAAAGTGGAAAGCGAACGAAGCGGCAAGACCGACTACAATATATGAATAGGCCGGACGGGTCGCTCTGCTGCTGACAAACATACATCTGCACAGGAAGAAGAAGGTCAGGAGGATAATTGCAGTGGTCCCGATGAATCCGAGATGCTCGGAGATGGCCGCGAAGATGAAGTCACTCTCCTTGACCGGAACCTTGACATAGATCCCGGTGGTATTGCCGGCAAGTCCTCCTGATGCGATCGCCGCCTTGGACTGCACCAGATTATACTCGGACTCGGGATCCGATCCTTCAAAGACAAGCGACAGGATCCTGTTCTTCTGGTATGACGCCAGATAATAATTCCAGACGAACGGCACGACGATAACGATGACCGACGAGATCGCCAGCAGGAAATATCTGTATTTAACACCCCATACAAAGAGGATACATATGAACGAGAACATGATGACCATCGCGGTTCCCATGTCGGGCTGGTGAAGTATCAGCAGCATCGGGGGCGCATATACTGCGGCCAGATAACTGAAACCTCTTATTATCCCGATCTCTTTCTTCCCCATCTGCTCGAAAATATCCGACGCCACGATAACAAGTCCGATCTTAGCCAGCTCTGACGGCTGGAAAGTACCGATAACAGGCAGGTTAAGCCAAGCGTCGGCACCCCATGTGTCGACCATGGAATATCCGTCAAGCGGAACGAGCAACAACAGGAATATCGAACTGCCGTAGATGACCCAACCGATCATCTTAAGGAAGTGGGTATCGAGGATACAAACGACAAGGGCGATAAACATACCGACTGCCGCTGCCATTACCTGTCTGTAGAGATTGCCGGGATAAGCATCATAGCCGTCAGACAGTACCCGGTTCAGAACATAGATACCTATGATCGTGATCAGGAATATGGGCACCACCAGATAATAATCGATGGAGCGCAGATAACTGTTGTTACGCAGTCTGACTATTCCTGATTTCTGTCCGGCCATAAGTCTGTCTTACTCCTTCTCTTCTGCCTCGTCGGCATCTGCGCTTACGGGCGAAGGGTCTTCCGCCTCACCGGGCTCTACGGGAACTGCCTCACCGATATCTTCGGGCATATCTTCCTGATCCTCATCACTCTCTTGAGCGGGAGCGATGACAGGGCCGTCATTTACCGTGGAATAGAGTCCCTCGGGAATAGCCTTGCGTTCATAGTTATTAAGATGTGCTACAAGGATGCATACAAGACCTGCAACCACAAGGAGCGCCGACAGGAGCTGAGATGTCCTGATCGAAGTATTGCCGATATAGAGCGAATCCGTACGAATTCCTTCGATGAAGAATCTGAATGTGCCGTAGACGATCATGTAAACAGCTGTCGTCTCGAAAGGATGCTTGCTGTGCTTACGCACCTTGAGCAGGATGAAGAACAGGCACAGATCGATGATCGACTCATAAAGGAACGTCGGATGGACCGGAACTGAACTGTCGAGATCCGGACAGTGCTTATTAAGATAAGACACGACCTTGGGACTTGTCATACCCCAGGGAAGCTTGGTAGTCGTACCGAAGGCTTCCTGATTGAAGAAGTTGCCCCAGCGTCCGATAGCCTGTCCCAGAGCGATATAAGGGATGCAGTAGTCTGCACATGTCGCGAAAGGTATCTTACGGATCCTGGTCATTACATATGTACCGAGGAATGCACCGATTATGCCGCCGTATACGGCAAGTCCGCCGGAGCGTGTATCGAAGATACGTGAAAGATCCTTGGAATAGTAGTCCCATTCACAAAGCACATAATAGAGTCTTGCTCCTACGATAGCCGAAGGAAGGGCTACGAGAAGGATGTCGTAAACGAGTTCCGACGGGAAATCATTCTTCTTGGCATGACGTATGGCAAGGACTGCACACAATACCATACCGAGTGCGATGATCAGACCGTACCAGTATACGCTGAAGCTTCCGATCTTAAAAGCGACATCGTTGACGTTGACGTCGACACCGACCTCAGGAAAGCTTACCTTTACACTGTCATAATTCATATAAGTACCTCTGTTGTTCCTTGATTGACCATAGGCTATGATACCACAGCACTATATAAAATTCTCACTGATAAATGCGGCAGCCTCGGCTTTGTTATGATCGACCGCCTTCTTAAGGGCATCTACAGAATCAAAAGCCGTCTCAGGTCTCAGGAAATGAAGCAGTTCGACCTCGATCACGGCTCCGTAGATATCCTCGTCGAAGTCAAAGATAAACGTCTCTGCGATATCTCTGCCCTCCTGTTCGACCGTAGGTCTTTTGCCGACATTGGTGACTCCGTAGAGGACCGTCCCTCCGAACCTGATCCGCGATACATAGACACCTCTTCTGACGACGATCCGGGTCTCGGGGATCACGACATTGACTGTCGGGAATCCCATCTGCCGGCCGAGCTGCTTGCCTCTTACTACCCTGCCTTCGTATGTAAACGGACGGCCGCCGCACAGCGACGCATAGAGATCCATGTTCCCCTCTTCGACACACTCTCTAAGCCACGATGAAGAGATCCTTCTGCCGCTCTCCTCTTCCGTCATGTCGGGTATAACGTGATACTCGATATCAGCCTCGGCGCACTTGGCGGCCATAAGCTCCGTGTCGCCGGAAGCCCCCTTGCCGAAGCGGTAATCCGCCCCCGTAAAAACAGCTGCAGCCCCCATTGTGTTTATGAGCATATTCTTTATGAAGTCATCGGGACTCATGTTCTTTACTTTCTCGTAATCCAGCACTATGAGCTCCTCAACGCCCATATCCGACAGGAGCTTGAGCCTGTCGTTGATATCGGTAAGGAGCCTGCCGTCATTCTTCGGGAAATTGATAAATGTCTGTACCGAAGACACGAGGCCTTTGCCGCGCGCCGTTCTTACCACCTTCTTTATTATCGCCTTATGTCCCTGATGAAGCCCGTCGAAAAATCCGAGCGCGATAGCACGTCCGTACGGCAGGAACGGCATACTGTCGGGATATACTTTTATCGTTCCGTTAATCATCTGAAGCTAACATCCTTTCGATGCGCAGGATATCACTGTCATTCTCGAATGCCCTGTACATTACGGCCGCAACGCTTCCGTTATACACGGCACGGTATCTGATGTCGAGGTCTCCGGCAAGTTCCGGTGCGTGAGGTACGGCACTTATCTTACGACCTAGCCTTACGTCTCTGTATTCGCTCTCGCCAAGACAGATCTCCGGCATGAATGACAATGTCTCTTGTGCGGGTATGATAAATGACATATCACCGGCATTTACCATCTCCGCTATCCTCTCTTCCGTATATGCGTCCCTTACGTCAAACGGGCCACACTTAAGTCTTCTCAGACTCTCAGCATATGCTCCGTATCCGGTTATCTTTCCGACTTCGTCACATATCGATCTGATATATGTTCCCTTTGAACAGTCGACCGTAAACTCGACCTTGAATGAATCCCCTGTCCTCGTGATCTCATCGACTGTAAGAGAATAGATCTTGACCTTGTGCGGCTTAAGCTCCGCTTCTATTCCTTTACGGGCAAGTTCATATGCCTTCCGGCCGTTGATCTTCTTGGCCGAGAACTTCGGCGGTATCTGTTCCGTGATCAAGGCCGTTCTCGCGAAGGCATCCCTCACCTCTTTATATCCGTTCGCCTCGAGGCGTTCGAGTTCTTCTTCCCCGGGGATATTCTCCGATATGACTTCCCCGTCCTTATCCATCGAGTCCGTACTCTTTCCGAATACGGCAACACAGCGGTAAGTCTTATCAAAATCATCCGCGTATCTTACGTACTTCAGGCCCTTGCCGACATAGACGGGCAAAAGTCCCGTCGCGAACGGATCGAGCGTCCCGTGATGCCCTACCTTCTTAGTGCCTAGCATCTTCTTAATGTAAGAGTCGACATTCATCGATGTAATGCCGGGCTTCTTGTCAATAAGTATCAGTCCGGACGCATTTGTCTCGGGATTCATAACAGATCTTTTACCCTCGCTATGATCTCATCCTTAAGTTCTGTCATATCTCTGCCTGTCACCGTGAACCCTGCCGCACGAACGTGTCCGCCTCCGCCGTAGATCTCGGCGAACTTCGAACAGTCAAACGTCTCCTGCGATCTGAGGTTCCCTCTGACGGATCCGTCTTCAGCCTCTCTTAATACTACAGCAAGTTCAACGCCATCGATATCGCGCAGTCTCGATACTACATCGGCAATGTCATCGCGTCCGGCATTATACTGCCTGAACATCTCATCCGGAACAGCCGTAATGGCGAGCTTGCCGTCATAGAACAGCTCGGCATTGGAGCATGCGGCATTGGATATATAGAACTCGTTCGGCATCTTTCTGTCGAAAAGGTAATAGCAGATGATCGCAACGTCTGCGCCGAGCTCCATGAGTTCACCTGCGACGGTCAGCGTCTCGGGAGACGTATTCCGGTATGTAAACCTTCCGGTATCCGTAACGACACCGGTAAGCAGGCACTCGGCCGTCCTCTTATCAATGATCTCCGATATATCACGTCCCGTCTCTTCTGCGAGAGCGACAGCCACATAGTAGCAAAGTTCGCTCGCAGAGGAAGCTTCGGGCATGACCCACATGTTCTCGCCCTTAGCCTTGACACTCGCGTGATGATCGATTATCAGCTTGTCGGAACAACTGTCAAACAGCTGCTCATTCTGCCCCATCCTGTTGCCTTCGGAACAGTCGACCGCGACAGCGATACCGAACTCTCTGTCGTCAGGCGACAGGGTCGGATAGGCCAGAAGATCTTCAACATTCATGAATCCCATATTCTCAGGGAGCTTCTCGGGCATTGCTACATAAGCATCTGCACCGAGCCCTCGTAAGATCGATGCGATCGAACACGCAGAACCGACACAGTCGCCGTCTACGCTCCGGTGCGGAAAGACAAAGATCTTTTCGCCCTTTTCCGAAGCTCTCGCTGCGGCCTTGAGCAACTGCCCGGCCATGCGTGCGGAATCATTCCTGTATTTGCTCTTCATCAGTCGGATCTCCTTCTTCCGGATCGATACCGAGGCTGTGTCTCCGCACAGCATCCTCGTGAAGCGTGCGGTCGATGAGATCGTTCATCCTTGCCGCATCCTCAAGTGAATTGTCGGCTTCGAAATGAAGCTCGGGCGCTACTCTCAGATTGATCTGCTTGCACATCTCACGTCTGATAAAGCCCTTGGCATGCTCGATGGCATCCATACAGTCCTTCTTAGTCTTCTGATCGCCATATACCGATACGTAAGCCGTCGCGTGCGTAAGGTCCGATGACATCTTTACGGACGTAACCGAAGTAAGGAAAGGTATCCTGGGATCCTTTACCTTATTCGATATGATATCGGACAATACCTTCTGCATCTCGTCACCGACAATGGCAGCTCTGTTACGTCGCATTATCTGTTCATCCTTTCGCTGGGATATCAGTCTCTGGCTACTTCTCTGATCTCGTAAGCCTCGATGATATCTCCGAT
This sequence comes from uncultured Clostridia bacterium, assembly GCA_946611435.1. Taxonomy (GTDB): domain Bacteria; phylum Bacillota; class Clostridia; order Saccharofermentanales; family Saccharofermentanaceae; genus Saccharofermentans. The sequence goes on along the minus strand of CAMODL010000003.1, from coordinate 52,371 downwards.
CTTAATGTCGTTATAGTTCTCGATCGACAGACCGCACTCATATCCGGAATTAACTTCCTTAACGGCATCCTTCATTCTCTGCAGCGATCCTAAGTGACCTGTGTAGACTACAACATCATCTCTTACGACACGGACATTGCTGTTACGTGTGATCTTACCGTCGAGTACATAGGAACCTCCGATAGTACCGACACCGCTGACCTTGAAGAGCTCTCTGATCTCGACATGACCGAGAACGGCCTCCTCGAGCGTAGGTGCGAGCATGCCCTTCATGGCCTTCTCGACATCCTCGATAGCGTTATAGATTACGCTGTAGAGCCTGATATCAACGTTTACTTCCTTAGCCATCTCAGTGATGATGGCATTGGGGCGCACATTAAATCCGATGATGATGGCATCCGATACGTCAGCGAGAGTGACATCCGACTCGTTGATGGCACCGACGGCACCGTGGATGACCTTGACTCTGACTTCATCGTTGGAGAGCTTCTCGAGGGACTGGATAACAGCCTCGACGGAACCCTGAACGTCAGCCTTAACGATGAGGTTGAGATCCTTAACGTCACCTGCTGCTATATTGGCGGCAAGTGTCTCAAGGCTCATTCTCGAGCTCTTGTGGATATGCTCCTCACGCTGCTTGATCTTACGCTTCTCAACGAGCTGACGGACGACCTTATCATCCTTGCCCGTTACGTCATATAAAGTCTCGCCCGCTTCAGGTACTTCAGGAAGGCCTAAGATCTCGACAGGGATAGAAGGCCCGGCCTTCTTGATCTCGGCGCCCTTATCATCATACATCGCACGCACATTACCGAGCATGGCACCGCAGACAACGCTGCTTCCGTGCTTCAATGTACCCTGCTGAACAAGCACCGTGGCAACAGGTCCGCGGTTCTTGTCGAGCTTAGCCTCGATAACCGTACCCTTAGCCTGAGCAGTGGGATCAGCCTTCAGCTCGAGAACGTCTGCAGTGAGCAATACCATCTCGAGGAGGTCGTCTATACCGGTACCCTGCTTTGCACTTACGGGAACCATGATAGTCGATCCGCCCCATTCCTCGGGGATCAGTTCGTAATTAGACAGTTCCTGCTTTACCTTATCGATATTGGCACCGGGCTTATCGATCTTGTTGATCGCTACGATGATCTCGGTGTTAGCTGCCTTTGCATGGTTGATAGCCTCGATAGTCTGAGGCATGACGCCGTCGTCTGCAGCTACTACAAGGATAGCGATATCCGTAACCTGAGCACCGCGGGCACGCATCGTTGTGAACGCTTCATGACCCGGTGTATCGAGGAATGTGATCTGTCTTCCCTTGAGCCTTACGGTATAAGCACCGATGTGCTGTGTGATTCCGCCGGCCTCTCCTGCTACTACGGATGTCGCTCTGATCTTATCAAGGAGCGAAGTCTTACCGTGGTCAACGTGACCCATAACAACAACGACCGGAGGTCTCTGCTTCATATCGCCTGTCTCAGCCTCTTCCTCGAAAAGGATATCCTCCTCGGTAACTTCCGTGATAGGCGTAGCGTTGATGCCGAACGCATCAGCGAGCAGGCAGGCAGTATCGAAGTCGAGCTCCTGGTTGATGGTGGCGAGCATGCCGAGCTTCATAAGCTCTTTGATAACGTCGGCACTCTTCTTGCCGATACCTTCAGCGAATTCCTTAACGGTAATGAAAGGAGGCAGCTGGATATCCGTGATAGTCTGCTCGACTACCGGCATGGCTGCAAAAGAGCTCTTCTTCTTTTTCTTTCTGCCGTATGAATAATCATCATACTCGCCGTCGTCGGAGATCCTTCCGTTATACTGCGAGTTATTATTCTTCATCCTGCGGTCTTTACCGTTCTGGTTCTTGGCATTATCCCTGCTGTCATACTGACGCTTCTCGATGGCATTACGCTCGGCAAAGTTAGCACGGTTCTTACGTACTTCCTCTACGGGAGCATCAGTCTTGGGCTTGGATGCCTTACGCGGCTGAGGTCTTGATGAAGAATCCTCATCCTTGTCCTTATTGAAGGCTCCGCCCTGGTTGCCGCCTCTGCCGCCGTATGACTGTCCGCCGGACGGTCTTCCGCCGCGGTTCTGATATCCGCCGGAAGGTCTGTTTCCGGGAGCGCCTCCTCTATTACCGTAGCGTCCGCCTCTGTTATCCGAGATAACAGTCGAACTCCTGATCGTCTCAGGCATTGCGACAACGGCCGAAGAGATCTTACGCTTGTCGATGGCAGGTGCAGCAGGAGCTGGTTCCTTGTTCTCGACAGGCTTCTTCTCGGCTGCGGGCTTTGCTTCCTTAGCGGGCTCATCAGCCTTCTCGGCCTTTTTCTCCGCCTTCTTCTCAGGCTCTTCAGCCTTGGTCTCAGCCTTGGCTGCTTCTTCCTTCTTGGCAGTCTTAGCTGTGGTCGTCTTTGTTGTCTTGGAAGCCTTTGTCTCCTTAACAGGCTCAGCCTCGGGAGCAGGTTCCGTTTCCTTTACTGCCTTAGGAGCCTTAGCCTTGACGCTTTCCTTCTTGGGCTCGGCAGGCGCTTCCGCCTTCACCTTGGCAGGCTTGGCCGGTGCCGCGGCAGGAGCAGGTGCAGCAGGCTTTGCCGCCTTCTCTGCTTCCTTCTGCTCAGGTGCCTCGGCAGGTGTCTCCGCCTTCTTCTTGTGGACTCTTCTTATCTTGAGTTCCTTATTACCGGACACACCGCCCATTATTATCTGAGGCTGCTTATTGTTATCAGTGCTTTCACTCATTAGCTGTCTTCCTCCGTGTCTTCATAATCTTCGAACATCTCCGTCAGTTTATCTGCGAATCCCTTGTCTGTTATCACAAGGATCGCTCTGTCGGGTCTGCCGATCGCCGTTCCGAGTTCACTCATACTCGCGAAGCTGAATGCTCCCGGAAACTCTCCTTCATATCTCTCTGCCAGGTTCATCAGGCTGTCGAGTGTGTTGGTCGAGATATCCTTGGATAATATGATCAACTCTCCTCTTCCTGCCTTAAGTTCCGCCATCGAAGCATCGTATCCCGATACTACCTTGCCGGCTCTCATAGCCAGTCCGATGAACCTTAAGATGTCTCTCTTACTCTTCAACCGGTTCTTCCTCCGAACAGAGAGCGAGGATCTCATCCGCCAGGATCTTGAGTTCGTCATCGGTGATATTGTGCTTCAGTCCCTTTGACAACCTGTGTGCCTTCATCTCCGTCATTATGCAGGAGCGGTCGCGGCACAGATATGCGCCTCTTCCGGAAGCCTTGCCCGTAGGATCGTAAACAACACTTCCGTCATCTGCGAGAACGACCCTTAACAGATCCTTCTTGTTCCTGCGCTCGCGGCAGGAGATGCACATCCTCTGAGGTATCTTCTTCATCAGTTCTCGTTGTCCTCTTCTACTACCGTGAACTTATCGAGCATCATCTGAGTTGCCTCTGAAGCCTCATCAGACTCCTTCTTGATGTCGATCTTGAATCCCGTGAGTCTTGCAGCAAGACGAACGTTCTGTCCGCTCCTGCCGATAGCCAGTGTGAACTGCTGATCGGGTACGATGACCTTGGCATAGCTCTCGACGGAACCGTCTTCCTTCTTGGTGATCTCCGTGTCGACCCTGATGACCTTTGCAGGCTGCAGAGCCTCACTTATGAACAGTGCGGGATCGGCGTTCCAGTCGACGATATCGATCTTCTCACCGCCTAATTCCTCCATGATGTGCTGTACTCTTGCACCTCTGGGGCCAACGCAGGCGCCCTTTGCATCAACATTCTCGTCTCTTGAATAAACGGCGACCTTGGATCTTGAACCGGGCTCTCTGGATACGGCGTTGATGATGACCTCACCGTTCTTGATCTCAGGAACCTCCAGCTCGAAAAGCTTCTTTACCAGGTCAACAGAAGTTCTCGACAATGTGATCGAGGGATGTCCGTTGTGTTCTTCAACACACTGGACCAGGAACTTCATGGAAGCGTTCTGTCTGTAGACCTCACCGCGGATCTGGCCTTCACGGGGAAGGACTGCCTCGGCTCTGTCGATATCAACATAGATGTTACGGGCATCATTACGAAGGATAACGCCTGTGGCGATCTCGCCGATCCTGCCGGAAAACTCATCCTGGATCCTTCTGTACTCAGCGTCTCTTACCTTCTGGGAGATAGCGCTCTTGGCGGCCGAAGCGGCAAGTCTTCCGAGCTTGTCTACCTCAATACCGATCTCGATCTCATCTCCGAGCTCGATCTCGTCATCCATTGCTCTTGCTTCATCATAAGCGATCTCATTATCGGGATCGAGGACTTCCTCTACTACGGTAACGAGCTTATATACAAAGATCTCACCTGTCTCGCGATCGATCTCTGCCTGTACGTTCTTGATCTGGCTCTTATCCTTATCTCCGGAGAACTCACGCTTAAAAGCAGCAACCATACCCTCCTCGATGGACTTGATAAGTGCCTCCTCTTCGATGCCGCGCTCTTTTGCCAGAAGTCTGATAACGTCCAGCACGTTCTCGCGAGGCTCTTCATTCTGAATCTTCTTTGCCATTTTTATATTCCTCCTTATTGATCAACTGATTTATTAAAACTCAATGTGTCTTACTGCTTTTGCTATTTCTTTGTATTCGATCGTTATCTCCGATCCGTCTTCCCTTATGAGCGTTACTTCCGTATCACCGCCGTTCTTTATCGAGGCCGTCAGGTTCTTACTGTCCTCGATCGGCTTGAACAGCGTGATGTCCAGCTTCTCGCCCTCGTATCTCCTGTAATCGGCCGGAGTCGTAAGCGGCCTTGTAAGTCCGGGGCTCGATACTTCAAAGTAGTCAGCATCATGCTTGAGCTTCTCATCGAGTATCGGGTCAATCGTCCGGCTGAATTCCTCACAGTCGTCTATCCCGAGACCGCCCTTACGGTCTATATAGAGCCTTAAGAAAGTATCTTTTCCTTCCTTCTTGTACTCCGCATCGACCAGCTCCAGGCCCATCTGTTCCGCTATGGGCTGAGCTATGTCAAAAGCTGCCTGCGCAGTCTTGCCTCTGCCTGCCATTTTTCCTCCTTACAAAAACAAAAAACGGACCCGACGAGCCCGTTCAAAGATGTATAAGATCAAGAACACAACAATGATATCACAACGTTTACGGCATCGCAAACCCTTTCTGAGGCAATCCCGAATAAAGTATGTATAACTTACCCAAAAACATCCTCATTTTCGAGTAATTTACTATTCAAATTATACTGATGTTTAGGTAAAATAGATGTATCCAGAAGATCCAATGGATAGTTTTGTAACCAAAGGAGAATTAATTATGATCAAGATCATTGCAGGTGAGAAGGGTACCGGTAAGACAGCCAGACTTGTTGAGGACATCAACAACGTAGCAACAACAGACAACAACGTCGTATGCATCGAGAAGAACAACAGACTCGACCAGCTTATCAAACACAGCGTTCGTCTCGTTAACATCAAGGAATATCCGGTCAAGGGTTATGACCAGCTCCTCGCGTTCATCGGCGGCATCTGTTCCAAGGACTACGACCTCACTCACATCTATATTGACAGCATATACAAAGTAGCAGGCGACGACTCAGTCGCTAACCTGGAAGCCTTCCTGAATTCACTTGATCAGTTCCTGAAGGATTCCCCTATCAGCATCATGATCTTCCTGAGCGGATCCATCGATTCCCTCACAGACGGCATCAAGAAGTACATCTGATACGAAGATCCCTGACAGTTATCACAAGAGGTTGTTTCATTATATGGGGCAACCTCTTTTTATTTGTTTGTAATTTAACGTCAAACTCACTGTAACGGTATATGGAGTATTATTAAATTACTACTAATATATTCGGAGGGTACACATATGGGTAAATTTCTGAAAGAATTTAAGGACTTCGCTCTTAAGGGCAACGTTATGGATATGGCTGTCGGTGTGATCATCGGTGCTGCTTTCGGCGCTATCGTTGCATCCCTGACAGACAGTTTTATCAATCCTCTTATCAACAGCATCGGCGGTTCCGAGGTTGCAGGTAAGATCAAGCTCCCTTGGGTAGACTATGACAAGCTCGATCCCGAGATCGACCCCTCTACCCTCATGCTCAACTATGGTGCATTCATCACAGCCGTTATCAACTTCCTGATCATGGCATTCATCCTCTTCCTGCTCATCAAGGGTATCAACAAGCTCATGAGCATCGGCAAGAAGGAAGAAGAAGCAGCTCCGGCAGAGCCTTCTGATGAGGTTAAGCTCCTTACTGAGATCAAGGACATTCTCGCTAACAAGTAATCCACCGATTACTGTTCCATAAAACACACGAAAAGGGCTGTTCCAAACGGGACAGCCCTTTTCGACTTATCTGCGCTTTATCAGTCTTACCATCTCTACCCTGGAGTTAGTCTCCGTCTTCTTAAACATATTGGAGATATGGAACCTTACCGTATTCCTCGATATAAAGAGTTCGTCGGCTATCTCCTGATCTGTCTTGTTCTCAGACAGAAGACGGAGGATCTGCGCCTCCCTGCCCGTAAGATTGTATTTACGCTCGAACCTGCCGAGGATCTTCTCCTCGTCTGAATAATCAGCAGCGAACCTTGCATTCTGAAGAAGGACGAACAGGCCGATCAAAGGGATAAAGCATATCGAAGAGAATATCATCTGTCCTACCTGGCTGACGGTATAGTACAAAAGCACAAAGGAAACTATCGTCTCCGTGACGCGTGACACGAGAAGACCGAGCGGAGCCAGATAGAGCTTCGTTCCGTCCTTATTACCGATATCGGTAAACGACACGATGTAATAAAGAGTAATAAAGCCTCTTACCGCATATCCGGCCGCGATTACAGCCGTGCCGACAACGCCGTTACCGATAAGTGCCGAACATATCAGCGGATATGTAAGGAAAGCCACGGTAAGCACTTCGCCTGCCAGCCTGCTGCGATCATAGATGATACCCGCCAGTATAAGGCCTGCAGAATAGAAAGCCCTGACGAGATTCCAGTTGATCGAATCCGTTGCCGAATTGGAGAAGAACAATTCGGATCCGACTGTGAAAATGATCATTACGAGAACGACCAGCGGGATCAGATATCCGATAAACAGGGGCTCGCCCTCTCTCTCCTCTCCACACTTCATTGCAGCAGTATCGTCGTACATGAGTACGAAGCCCATAGTAAGACCCGCCAGCATGATATATATCACCGTGATCTCGGAGGATACGAGGAAGTCATCATCGAGAAGAGACATAATGTATGTTCCGGTGCTCGCCACCGCATAGGCGATACCGAAACACATTCCTGAGATCTTTACGCTCACCAGGCTCGAGAGCATGACAAGATAGAATCCGAAGTAAAATCCGATATGAAGATTAAACACATATCCCGAAGCCTGAATGACCGCACCCGATACCGACAACTGGGATACGGCCATGAAAAGGGTTCCTGTCACGAGCAGCAGCGCGAAAAGCCGTTTGTCGCCAAACAACCTGCGCCTGAACCTGAGGCCGGTCATATAGATGCCGATACCTATGGCCTGCATGAGATAATTGATGACTGATGTGATGATGTCGGTTGTCCGGTCACTGTAGTGATCCATGAGGCGGTAGCACTCGGACATATATGCCGAACCTGTGTAAAGGAAACACAACGCGATAACGATCGTACAGACAGCGGCCTGTTTCTTATTCATGGTTATGCTCCTTTCGCGTCTCTTGAGAGAAATATACCCTAAATACTCACAAACAACAACGCACAAACACTGTAACAGGCATACCTACCAATAATCAAACACCACAGTTGGTTGGCAATAAAATATAATAAAATCATCTATTTATAACCGGAGAGGAGTGATCAATATGAAACGACGGCTACGAACAATCCTGACCGCCCTGACAGTGTGTACTTCCCTTTTGCTCGGAGGAGTATCTGTCAGTGCAGACACTGACGTGGAAATTATCGTCAATTACCAGCTCGGCTACGAATCGGATCAGGGTAGCGTTTACTACTCCCCGGACGGCGGAAGCACCTGGCTCCCGGCTGGTGGCCCCGTCGTTTGGGATAACGTTACCGTAAACTCTGACCGCGGTATAGGTATCAAAGTGGTCGCTTCTGCCGGTTATGTCATCCCCACATGGGAGGACTCAGTATTAAACGGTCTTGATCTGAATTCCGGAGAATACAGTGATATCCGCGATCAGCTCGAAGGTATGGGCTATTTCATCACCGGTGATGTAGACTTCACCGCACCGGAGTTTGTCGAGAAAGCTCCCGATGATCCGGGACAGTACAGGACGAACTGGTCTTCGACCTTCAACATCACGGTAAGGGGCGAAGACTTCGGATACTATTATGACAATCCGACCGACATCTATATCACCATGAACGGCGGTGTCGATCCTAACGCTCCGGAGGGCGAGAATAACCGGTTTATTCCGTTTAAGATCGACAACTGTACTTTCGATCAGGATCCTCCGAACACTACCGAAGCAACAATGAACAATCCCGTTGAATACCATTACAGTTACGATAATTCGGGTACTGTCAGCTTCAGTGTCAATTATCAGACCCCTTATATCTTCGATAAGTTCGAGATCAACGGAACCGATTACTCGGATCAGACTCCCAAGACGCTCGAGGAACGTCTCGCAGGCGCGACCTACAGAGGCGAGACATGTGTCATCACCGGTGTGCCTGTAATGGATCATTACGATATCGTTATCGAAGGCCACAGCGAACCTTACAGCGGTTCGTTCGGTTGGAATTACAGAGGCGACGATGAAGGCGGATCGATGAATATCGCCCACGGCACCCTGGAGTTTGTTAAGGCCGAGTATAACGGTGTAACTTATACTACTCCCGAAGCTTTCGATTCGGCTGCAGAATACTTCGCATGGGATGAACTGCACGGTGAAGGTCAGGGAGACATCCCCGGTGGCGGCATCTACGCTCCTATGGGTACCCTCCTCACTCTGAGACTTATCCCGGATCCCGGATATCAGCTTATGGGCATGAACTTCAACGGCATGCATATCGATGTAGATAACGATAATGTCTACACATTTACTTTCGAGGTTCCGGCAGGTTCATATCACGTTAACGGTGAGTTCGTTAAGACCGATAATGAAGCAAGAGTCTCTTCCGGTTCCGTAAGCAATGCCACGATAGACATCAGAGGCAATGACGGCAACGCCAACGGTACTTACAGGCTCGATGTCAACGATGCCAACGTGAGCTCAGCAGCTCAGAAGAAGTTCGAGGAAGCTGCTGAAGGCAGAGATGCCACGATCCTCTCCTACATGGATCTGTCACTCTACAATACTATCTACAAGGGCGGTCTGACCGACGAGTCCGGTAACTACCTCTCATGGGATACGCCTGTAGCAGATCTGCAGGAAGATTCCTCCATCACGCTCGGTCTGAACGAGGATCTCAGTAATGCCCGCGAAGTCTTCGTTATCCACGAGACACACGACGGAAAGTACGAGATCATCGATTCCTTCTTCGACAGCAGCAACAACAGCGTTTCCTTCGATACTGACAGCTTCTCGAATTATGCTGTAGCAGTCGTCGAGAACAGTAATACCAACCCGCCTCCTGCACCTCCGCCGGGTGGCGATGATAATCCTACTCCGGGTGGCGGCGGCGATCCTCAGCCCCCTGCCGACATCACATACAAGTTAACGGACGGAGATTTCACGTTCACGTTCACGGACGGTCCGGGAAATACTTTTAACTTTAATGCTTTCGAGCTGCTCGGAATGACAGATGCACAGAGAACAGCTCTGGGTATCTCCCCTGCAGAGTTCCGGGCAGGTGCGGATGCGATAAGCGCTGCACTTGATGATCAGGTTCTGGCATTCTATATGATCTCCCTCACGCACGATGACGGTGAAGAAGTCCGGGGACGAGAGAATTCCGTTCTCTCTATCAAGCTCCCTTCGTCTGTCCTCGCGTATGACAATCTGCAGCTCTATGACATTACGGACTTCGGCGACGGCGTCGCTCCGATCAAGCTCGAATACAAGATCAGCAACGGCGTTCTCACAACTGAAGCCGGAGACAGAAGGACCTTCGTTCTGACCGGTGTCGACCCAAACGCAGAGCCCGAAGAAGATAACATCGGCGACTTCGTTGAGAGACTTTATGAGCAGATCCTGGGACGCGGCTCAGATGAAGCCGGCAAGGCAGACTGGATCGGTCGCATAGTAACAGGCGGCGGAACAGGTGCCGATATCGTAAGAGGCTTCCTTTACAGTCCCGAATTCCGGGAAGCTGCAGCAACGATGAGCGATACTGATTTTGTATCGACTCTCTACCGCTCCATCTTCGGACGTGAGCCCGACAGCGAAGGTCTGCAGAACTGGGTAAATGCGATCGGTGCAGGACAGAGCCGTGACTTCGTAATCGACAGCTTTATCGACTCGACAGAGTGGGCCAACCTCTGCCTGACCTACGGTATCCCGTCAGGCGGCAAGGGTGTGCCGAATATAACACGTGAACCCAATGCGCAGATCAACGACTTCGTAACAAGACTCTATCAGTACTGTCTCAGCCGTAAGCCTGATCCCGCAGGTCTGGCAGACTGGTCCGACCGGCTCGCCAACCTTAAGATCTCCGGCAGTCAGGCTGCATTCGGCTTCTTCTTCAGCGATGAATTCAAGTCGCTCAACACAACTGACGAAGAATACGTCGAGCTCCTCTATAAGACAATACTGGGCCGTCCTTCCGATCCCGACGGCTTTGCGTCCTGGTTAAAGATCCTGGGCGACGGAGCTTCGCGCGAAGAAGTATACGAAGGGTTCGCAAGGTCCGATGAATTCGGCATCATCTGCGCAGATTACGGCATAATAAGATGATCATTTGAACCACACTAAAAGGGACTCCGTAAGGGGCCCCTTTTAACATGTCTGTTTAACTTAACCACGCGGCTTCTTCCCTGCCGATGCACACTTGGGGCAATACCCTCTCGCCGTCACTTCACAGCTTACAACTACCGCACCGGGCAGTTCCTCGAAAAGCTCATGATCCTTGCAATTGATATCAAACAGATTCCTGCAGTCGAGGCAATAGAAATGCCCGTGGAATTCCGTGATCCCGTCATAATGTCTGGTCCCGTCAGGAGCGGTGATCTGCTTGACCAGCCCCTCTTCCGATAACTTATCAGTCACATTATAGACAGATGCGAGCGACAGCGTCGGATTACTCGCCTTCAATGAATTATAGATCTGTTCACACGTCGGATGCGTCTTATGACTCAGTAAATAACCGAATATTAAAACTCTTGGTACAGTAACTCTAATATCCGCCTCTCTGAGAAGTCTTGTGGCTTCAGCTTCGGCGTTCACGATGCGTCTCCTTAAATTAGAATTATTATAAAACTATAACCATTTTAATAAAAGAGACTATGCATTTCAATAGAGAATTATGTATTCTCCTCGATCACACCGACGATCTCCGTGACTGCATCATTATGCGAATCGACTGAGCTGGTAGCGCTCTTAGCCTTACCGAGATAATTGGAGATCTGGAATACGAGAACAATGCACAAGATCGAGATAACTGCGATTACAAGTACCATCTCGATCAACGTAAAGCCTTTCTTGGTTTTGTTTAGCATCTTCATGACACTGCCCCTCCCGTGATGTATTCACGTCATAAGTATACATCTTCATTAATCTCAATGCCATAGTTGGTTCATATTTTCTTCACATTGTCATAATTTTTAGTTCATATTTAAGCAAAAAGGTCTGTTCAGGTGAAAAGTCGGCCACCGTTTTTCGAGCTTATCCTCGAAAAGAATATGAAGAGAATATTAATTAGACAGTTGTCGAAGGCACGGCAAAGCCCTACGGACCGCCTCACATTTACCTCTCTCCTTACCCGCGGGTTTTTACCCCTTTCCTTACCCACCGTGGGTAACAGTTCGTGTAAATCCGCGGGTTTTTACCTCTTTCGTTACCCACGGTGGGTAACAGTTCGTGTAAATCCGCGGGTTTTTACCCCTTTCCTTACCCACCGTGGGTAACAGTTCGTGTAAATCCGCGGGTTTTTACCTCTCTCGTTACCCACGGTGGGTAATGGTTGAGTATCAGACAGCGACAACAAAAAAGAAGAAGTTCTCACTTCTTCTTCTTTTTATCTTTATCCTTCTTCTTTTTGTCTTTTTTCTTCTTGCCCTTCCCGGTATCGTCTGCCTCTGCCGGTGTCTTCGGCTTATCAGGCTTGGATGTCTTTGCAGGCTTCGCCTTCGCGGCTGACTTGGGAGCAGGCTTAACGGAAGGTGCTCTTTTGACTCTTGCAGCTGCAGGAACGGCCTTGGACTTCTCCCCTTTTAATGCCGAAGATAACTCGTCGAGAATGCTGATGAGCGAACTGTTGATCGAGTAGTATGCTTTACGGCCGTCGCGGCGGACGTTGACGGCACCGGAATCGGCGAGGACACTCATGTGGTGGGACAGTGTCGGCTGAGTGATATCAAGCTCGGACAGGATGTCTACCGCACAGGCTTCACCGCGCGAAGCTATGATAAAGAGTATCCGAAGCCTCATGGGCTCGGATATCTCTGACAGAACAAGGTAACGGTCTGTTTGGGCAGCGTTCTTCATAGTCTTATGCGATCAACTGATCCTTGAGCGCTTCTTCGAACTCAACGAGGTTGGCGCAGGCAATGATCTCAGTGTTGTCTTCAAGAAGTATCTCGTCCTCGCCGTGAACAAGGACAGTCATGGGAACGCCCATCTTACGGAGCAGCAGGAGCTGATAGTCCTTGCTCGCTTCGATGGAAAGGTATTTGCAGAGAAGCTTGATGACCTGCTTGGCGTCTTCGAGATAGATGCCGGACAGTCTCATGAGATGATCGACAACGTACATACCGAAAACATCGTTGAAGTCGAGCAGCTCCTTCTCGGGATAAACGCTTCTGAAGGCCGTCATGGCAAGCTTGCTGACGAGATTGAGTTCAATAAAATCCTTAAGAGGGATCTTGAAGCTCTCGACATTGGCAGAGAAAAGCTCCTGCATCTGCTCGGCAGTCAGTTCTCCCTTAAGATCCTTTATGCGATCGATCCTGGCGAGGACCTTCGTACGAGGAAAATATGTAGCCTGACCTGTCTCCGTGGCGCGGTGGATAAACCAGCTTTCGGGGATAAGGCCCATACGCTTCCATCTGTACAGCGTACCATATGATATGCGTGCAATTCTCAAGAGCTGCTTTTTTGAGATTAATTCTTCGTCTGCCATACAGTTCACCTCACATACAATATCCGTTGATATCATTCTAAAGCAGCAATGTTACAATCGAGCGACACGGGTGTGATAATCAAAGCACAAAAAGATCCCGCGCCGGTAAAAGCGCGGGACCTTTGTATCCGTGACTGTTATGATCAGCCGATCTTAAAAGAAGTAACGATCTTCTTCAATGCATCGAGGATATCGTCGAGTCTGTCCTCATCGATGTAGAACCTGAGGAAGATCGCCAGTGCGAGCAGTACGATGATGAATACGATATGAACTGCGAGCATAGCTCTTCCGTAGTTCTTGACGTTCTTATTGACAGGGAGCAATGACAGGAATATCGATACGATAAGACCGATAACGGGAAGCACACCGAAAAGTCCGTACCAGAAGAACTTGGATGTAGATACCGGCTTATAGACCTTCGGGCACTGATCGATAAGTGCCTGTTGAGCGGCAAGTTTCTTCTCGAGCTTCTCCTTCTTCTTGGCAGCCTTCTCAGCCTTCTTCGCATCAGCCTCTGCCTTCTTAGCCGCCGCAGCCGCTTCTGCTTCAGCTTTCTTTCTCTCTATCTCTGCCTGCTTGGCTGCTGCAGCCGCCTCAGCTTCCGCCGCCTTTGCAGCTGCTGCCGCTTCCGCCTCAGCTTCTGCCTGAGCCTTCTCAGCGGCCTTTGCCTCAGCCTTGGCTGCCTCTGCTGCTGCCTTAGATTCTTCTGCTGCGCGCTTCTCGGCTGCCTTTGCTTCTTCCGCGGCCTTCTTCTCGGCGGCCTTAGCTTCTTCAGCAGCTCTCTTCTCCGCTGCCTTAGCTTCCTGTTCAGCCTTCTTGGCAGCGGCCTTAGCCTCGTCCTCTGCCTTCTTCCTGGCTGCTTCTTCAGCCTTCCTTGCTTCCTCTGCCGCCTTCTTCTCGGCTGCTGCTCTCGCAGCTTCCTCTTCAGCTAATCTCTTCGCTTCCGCGTCGGCTAATGCCTGAGCCTCCTCTACAGCCTTCTGAGCAGCTTCCGCCTCTGCTATCTTGGCAGCGGCAACCGCCTTGGCAGCTTCTGCAGCATCTGCAGCTTCCTGTGCAGCATTCTTGACATTCTCGGGATCACTCATAATCGGCACCTCCGTGTAAAATATAACTGATTTATTATATCACACGCACGAGCATATCAAAAGGGAGCAGCGTATGTTTCGGCCTTATTGACGGCATCTTCCAGAGACAGTCCGATGAAGTCTCCTGCAGCGAAAAGTCTCCCCGACTTCCCGTCATCGACAAAAACACCCACAACTACACCGGGGATTGCATCCTCAGGGGCGTTAGGCGCATTCGGTCCGCCCAGATCGGTCCTGCACCACCCGGGATCAGTGAGACTTATGATCACGTCGCTGCCGTTGAGCTTAGAGGCAATATCCACCGTAACCTTATCGAGTGCTGCCTTAGAAGCGGAATAACCTGCCTGCTCGGGTTCAAGCCTGATCCCGCTCGTCGTATTTACGATACGTCCGACGCCGTTCTCGACCATCTTCGGGAGGAAATGATAGCAGATCATCATCGGTGCGATAGTGTTGATCTTGAAGCTGATGTCATAATCAGATACCGGTGTCTCATAATAATCCTTGCGATATGCGATCTGCATTCCCGCATTATTGAGCACGATATCGACTCTGACACCCATGTTGTCGATCTCATCGAGCATCTTCTTTACAGACCCGGCATCAGAGAGTTCAGCCGCAACAGCCTTTACCTCAACACCGAGCGCGCCGACGGCATCGATGGTCGCCTGAGCATGAGATACTTCTCTGCACTGAATGATGATATTAGAGCCTTGCTGTGCAAGTGCGATCGCTGCCAGCTTGCCGATACCTCTGCTTCCGCCTGTGACGAGCGCCCATCTTCCCTTGACATCAAACATAGTCTGATCCTCCTGTCAGTTTTAAATCATATATAGTGTGATAATAACACTACGCCTTCACTCTTTTCTGACAGTTAACGGATATTTATGTCGTATTCTTACTTTATGTGGCGGCCTCGCTTGGCGCAGTTATCAGCTGCTGTATATTCAGCCGCACAGAGTCCACTTGCAGAACACCGGGACATCGTGTTATACTCTCACTTGCGCAAGGGCGCTTAGCTCAGCTGGTCAGAGTACCTGCTTGACGTGCAGGGGGTCACAGGTTCGAGCCCTGTAGCGCCCACCAGCATAAAGGAGATGTGATGTCACTTCTCCTTTTTTTGATATCTGTGGCTGTAGTGCTATAATCATCCATTATAAGGGTGGGGGGCTAATTATGTGGCGTAAGTTCATATCTGCTTTTGTTATCATTTCACTTACATTCTCTTTGATCTCCGGAACCGCTTCTGCAAGCGAGGACGGAGCTTCGGCTTATGTAACCGATCTTTACTTATATGTCCTGGATAGGGCTCCGGACGAACAGGGACTTAATACCTGGACATCCGCGCTTGAATCCGGAGATACTACCGGAGCAGCGGTTGCATACGGGTTTATTTTCAGTGATGAATGCCTCGGAAGAGGTCTCGATGACAGAGCCTTTGTCGAAGTCCTCTACAGAGCACTTCTGGGCAGGCAGGCAGACGAAGCCGGCCTCAGCGAATGGGTAAACGAGCTGGCTTCCGGAATGAGCCGCGAAAAGCTTTTCGCCGGATTTGTCAATTCACAGGAATTCTGCATTCGTTGCTCCGAACGCGGCTTCACGGGCGGAACATACATCACCGGTGCGGATACGACTACAGTTGCTAATACTAATATGTTCGTCAAAAGATTGTATTCGACGACACTTCAGAGGGATGCCGATCTCCCGGGGCTTTATGATTGGACTTCATCTATTGTCACGGGTTCAGGTTCAGGGGCAAAAACGGCATACGGTTTCTTCTTCTCTCCTGAGTATATTGCCCGTGACAGATCAGACGAAGAATTCGTTACGGACCTGTATACGGCCATGCTGGACCGTTCACCTGACGATTCGGGCATGGCATACTGGCTTGACCTGCTCGCTCAAGGTTACACCAGAGAACTCATTTTCTCCGGATTCGTTTATTCCGCAGAGTTTGGCGCCTTATGTCAGAGTTACGGTATCAGACGCGGTGATTATTCAGCCAACGGCTGGTGCTTATCAGGCAGAGACAGGATCTATGTGCGTAACGGTTCCAGACTCTGCGGCTGGGCATCGATCGGCGGACACTACTATTACTTCGACCGCAGCACCGGAATCCTGGCAACGAATACCACTGTTAACGGCATAGCAGTCGATCGAGACGGTATCGCCGAAGATACGGAGTTTGCTCGTCAGAAGATACCGGTAATGATCAGAGCCAGGGAGATACTTCTGAGTATTACTACCCCGAATATGTCCGTATATGAGAAGCAGATGGCCTGCAGCAGATATGTCATGGCTTTCCCCTATCTCATGAAGGATTATCTCGTAGGTCGTCACGCCAATGACTGGGCCTGTGTTACTGCACACTACGCGAACAACATCCTCAACGCATACGGTGATCAGCTCACCCCCGGCGGTGAATGCTTCGCCGAAGCCGCTGCGCTCGCTTACCTGTTCGTTGAGATCAATGCCGGGCAGGTCTATGTGAACAGAGACTACATGCACGGTTGGTGCGAGATGAACGGTATGTTCTGGGATCCGCTCTTCGCAGAATCAAGAGGGCTTCACTATCTCAATATGTTACCGTCGAATTATGAGGAGCCGGTCCCTCCCGTTCAGTATCCTCTCTGATCCCGTATGGTATTCAGTTCGATCATATTCATAACGGCTTTCCTGCCGATCACATTCCTCCTGTATTATCTGCCCTTCGGCAACCGGTACAAGAATGCGGTCCTTATCGCGGCAAGCTTCATTTTCTACGCCTTCGGAGAACCGGTATATGTATTCCTGATGCTATTCTCGGCTCTGATGAACTACCTGTTCGGCCTGGTTATATCGAAGCGAAAAGACTCCGGGCATAAAGGAGGCATAACGCTTGCCGTATCGGTAGTCCTGAATGTTGCCATCCTCGGTATATTCAAATATACCGGATTCATCGTATCGAATATCAATACACTGTGCGGTACGTCAATACACGTCCCGTCCATCACCCTGCCCATAGGCATATCATTCTTCACTTTCCAGGCGATGAGTTATGTCATCGACGTCTATAGAAATCCCGCGATCGTCCAGAAGAGCTTTCCCAAAGTGCTCCTGTACATCTCATTTTTCCCGCAGCTCATCGCCGGTCCTATCGTCAGATACACTGACATCAATGATTATCTGGCAAGGCGCGACGGCTTCGATGCAGACCGGATCACCGAAGGCCTCACCCGTTTTACAAAGGGGCTGGCCAAGAAACTGCTGATCGCCAACTGTGCCGGCTCCATCGCTGATACGGCCTATGCCCTTCCTCACGATAATATATGTGCTCTGACAGCCTGGCTCGGCGCCATCTGTTATACGATACAGATCTATTATGACTTCTCCGGTTATTCCGATATGGCACTCGGATTGTCAAGAGTATTCGGATTCAAGTTCCCCGAGAACTTTGATCATCCTTACTGTTCCAAGTCAATAAAAGAATTCTGGAGACGTTGGCACATATCGCTCTCCACATGGTTTAAGGAGTATGTATATATCCCCCTTGGCGGCAACCGTAAGGGCAAGGTACGAACCGAGATGAACAAACTCATAGTATTCTTCCTGACCGGACTCTGGCACGGTGCCGCCTGGACCTTTATCATATGGGGACTTTATAACGGCATACTGCTGGTAGCGGAAGACATCTTGGACAAAAAGTCCGAGAAGAGATTTCCCGTATTACGGAACATCTTTACCTGCATCCTCGTAGTGATCGGCTTTGTATTCTTCCGCGCAGATACTCTTACCGATGCAGCATACATGATCAGGCAGATGTTCACCGGATTCGGCGCCTCATCGGTCAGCATCGGATATGCGACCGAGCAGCTGTCCGCATACAATGTTATCATTATCATCACCGGGATCGTATGCGCGTATCCCCTGTCCTCCTTCATCAAGCGCAGGATTCGGAAGTACAGATCCTACGACCTTATCGTACAAGCCTTTAGTCTGGCACTTCTAGCTCTTTGCATCCTGAGCCTGTCATCTGCGGCATATAACCCATTTATCTATTTCAGGTTCTGAGGTGATGCGTCATGAATAAGAAGATGATCTACATAGTATTGTTCTTTATAATGACGGCATCTCTCTTTGTCCTTATGCCCTTTTATCATTCGAATATGAATGTCGAGAAGAGAGAAGCCGCTGCTTTCCCGTCTCTTAAGGATGACGACGGATCGATCAATATGGAGTTTTTCGATGAGATGACGGATTACTTCAACGATAACTTTGCCTTCAGACAGGAACTGGCCACATACGATGCACTCTATAAATCATATCTTTTCCATTCTTCCAACACTTCAAAGGTTATCATCGGATCGGACGATTATCTCTTCTTCGGCGGAACGATAAATGATTACACCGGGCGCGATCTCATGAACGAACGCGATCTCTTCTGTGCCTGCCGGATGCTCTATCTCGTGAATGAATACGTATCTGCTAACGGAGGTCATTTTGTCTTCACGATCGTCCCGAATAAAAATACGCTCTATCCTGAATTCATGCCGGACAGATACATCCGTACGGATCGTGCGACCAACCTCGATAACCTGGTGTCCCGGCTTGACGGCATAGACTATCTCGACCTTTATTCCGTTCTCTCGTCATACGATGAAGTCCTGTACCACAAGTGGGACAGCCACTGGAACAACATGGGCGCTTCAATAGCATACCGGGCTCTTATGCAGCACATAGGTCTTCCCTTCATCGATTATTCAAATGAACCGTACACTATAACTGCGGATCACAGGGGTGACCTCTACGATCTGATATTCCCTGCTTCGGATAATATGGATGAGAATGTAACATATGAGAGAAGCCATGTTTATGAATACCGTAATCCGGTAACGAGCACTGAAGATCTTCTTATAGTCACCTCTTCGTCAGAGGGACAGTCGTCCATGCTCATGTTCAGGGACTCTTTCGGCAATGCCCTTATCCCCTTTGTCGCCGACAGTATAGGCAATGCCACGTTCTCCAAGGGCGTTCCATATAATCTTGATTTTGTCAGATCCCTTACCCCGGAATATGTCGTTATAGAGATAGTGGAACGTAATCTTCCCGATCTTATTGTCGGCACTCCGACCATGTATGCTCCACTAAGGCCTGCAGACACGGTTGAATCTGCCGTTCCGACGGTATCCGACAGCGTCTCGATAACAGTCGAGGACAAAGATACAAGGTACTTTATCACGGGAACAGTCGATCCCGACCTTACCGATGATGATTCCCCCGTATATATCAGGGTAAACACTCCCGACGGTCCCCTTGTTTACGAAGCTTTTGCACAGAGTGAATACTCATTCGGGCTTTATATATCAAAAATTCAGTTCTTTTCTATAGAAGTCATCACTTCCTCGAATGATATACTATACTCAGTATCAACATAATCTTTACAGGAGCACGGAAATGAAACACAAGGAACTTATACTGATTTCTACACTTATTGCATCTGCGATCATGCTTACCGCATGTTCCGATTCAAAAAATGATGAGACAACCGCTTCCGCCTCGGTAAGCGAGACTACAACAGAAGCCACCGAGGCTTCCGAATCTTCCGAAGAAGAGACGACCACAACTACGACTGAAGAAGAAACGACCTCAGAGGCAACGACCGAGGAGACGACTACAGAAGCTACTACGACTACAGAAGCTACTACGACTACGGAAGAGACTACCGAGGAGACGACAGCCGCTCCCGAGACAGAGACTCAGGCTCCTGAGACAGCGGCACCTGCTCCCGAACTGACAGCCGAGATCGCTAATTCCTATGCCGGCCAGCCTTTCTCCAATCTCTCATCCGTTTACGGTAACGGATACAGCTGGATGGAAGACAACGGCTGCCTCGAAGACGGCGGCGACCTGGCGATAGCCACTTATGGCAACGTCAACATCCAGTGCATGAGACAGAACGGCGGCGATTGGATCATCCAGGCAGCCTGGTAATAGCAGACTGAACTTTCGAAAAAAAGCAAAAGGGATAGGATTGAGTTATATCTTATCCCTTTCCGTTTATATATGGCAATATAGCGCGGAAGCTTCGAGCGCCCCTTACAGCACCTGTAAAACAAAGAACTTCAGATAGTCCGTCTCCCCTACGTTCAGGAGGATCGGATGGTCGGGCGACTGCTGACGTTTCTCGATCTGCTTGAGGCGGACGCCGGCATCGGACGCAGCCGACATCAGCATCTTGATGAAGCTCTCCTCATCCATGAAGTGCGAGCACGAGCATGTCGCGAGATATCCGCCGCGCGGCAGGGCACGCATGGCCCTGTAGTTGATCTCCTTGTAGCCGCGCTCAGCGTTGGACTTCGTTTTACGTGATTTTGTGAAGGCCGGGGGATCTAAGATGATCATGTCATACTCGCCGCGGCGAAGGTTCGGAAGCAGATCGAAAACATCCGCCGCCTCGAAGCTCATGATTCCGTCAAGGCCGTTAAGTACGGCATTCTCGCGGGCCATCTCCACAGCCGTCTCCGAGACATCGACTGCATGGACATGCAAGGCGCCGCCACGGGCAGCATTCAAAGCGAAGGAGCCGGTATGCGTAAAGCAGTCAAGGACACGGCGGCCGCGTGCGATACGTGCGACGGCGTCGCGGTTGTATTTCTGGTCGAGGAAGAATCCGGTCTTCTGGCCGTTCTCGACATCAACATGGTAACGGATATTGTTTTCGATAATATCGACGATCTTATGATCAGCCTCGGAAGAGCCGTCCGGAACATAGAATCCTTTGTACTCACCAAGTCCCTCGAGTTCTCGGATCTTGACGTCATTACGCTCGTAGATCCCGGCTATCTTCTCCCCGCGCTCGCGCATTATTTCGAGTAGCGCATCGTAGATGATTCCTTTACGCATCTCGGTGCCGAGGGACAATACCTGAGATACCAGAAGATCTCCGAAGCGGTCGATCGTAAGGCCGGGGATCTCGTCTGACTCGCCGAAGACCAGCCGGCAGCACTCCAAGTCTTCAGGCCGCATGACCGTCCTTCGATAGTCCAGTGCATAGCCGAGACGCCGCTTCCAGAACTCACGGTCAAAAGTATCATTCGCATTACGCGAGATCAGACGCACACGGATCTTGGAATTGGAATTATAGAAGCCCGTGCCGACGTATTTCCCGCCACTCGTCACAACATCGGCAAGGTCACCGTCGACTATATCGCCGGTGACACTGTCGATCTCGTTATCATAGACCCAGGGATGAAGACTCTCCTGCCTTCTCTTTCCACGTTCAGTCAAGGTGACCTTGGGATATTCGCGTTCAGTCTTCATCTTATCCTCCCTGCCGGCAGCCCGTATAGGCGCAGCCGGTCTTAAGACACGGCGTCAGCCTTGATCTTGTTGAGGGCGTTCCTTACTGACGGGATCAGGAGCAATGCTACCGTAACACCGCACTCGGCGCCCAGATATATACCATTATACGCCAAAGAATAGAGTGCGCCGCTCTCGAATCCCCAATCGGATGCATATTCGCTGAAGAATATCCAACCTGACAGGAAAGCAAATACATATCTGCCGAGGACTGCAACGATATAAGCCGGGATAATGCCGTACTTGTTATTCTTGAGGAAGCCCGACAGACCGAGCGCACCGAAGGCGAAGATATAATCGATCAGCATCTGAGGAATACTGATGACATAAGGATCGATGAGCATCTGAAGGATACCGTATGCAACGGCAACGGTAATACCCGTACCTGCTCCGTACCAGTAACCGACCAGAGCGATGAAGAGCATGCTGAACAGCGTGATCGATCCGCCCATGGGAAACGAGTAGAGCTTAGCAAAAGACGTCAGTAATCCGAGCGCCATGGCCATGGACGAGAACGCCATCTGCTTCGTGCTCCACTGATGCTTCTTACCGAAGATCGATGCTCCGATGATGAGACACCCGATGGCGATCACTACGAGTGCAGTATAGCCCCAGTCGGTGAACTCATAGGTGTACCCACCGTAACCGTCATCAACTTTGTCCGCGAAAATACCTAATAACTTAAACATATAGACCTCCCTCCGTCGGCATTATCCGTACAGGTTCATCGGGTCGACGCTCAAGCGTCCTCTCAGCCGGTCACACCAGCTCCCCGTGTATAAAAGATAATGTGGAATGATCCACGAACGAGAATATACTACATTCTTCCGATGCTTACAAGACGTACGACGCACTGTTCTATAAAATGACGAACTTCGCGTTCATATGTCGACGGAGATATGTCATAACCCATAAGATGATCTGCCCTGTCGATCTGAACGAGCCTCTTGGGCGCTCTGATATTATCGAAGATCCTCTTGGATCCGGAAGGCCTGGTTATCTCGTCTTCTCCGCCCTGGAAGATCAGGACCGGGACTCTGATCCTGTCGGCATGGATAGCCGTATCACACAGTCTCAGATCAAGGCCCTTGCGTTTGATGGCGATATGTCTGACAGAGCCCATGAAAGGACTGCAGTCGAACTTGTAGATCGCCTTGAGGCGGTTAAGGAGAACCGGCTCGAGCACTTCGTAAGGAGAGTCGGCGATAATGCCGGCAACATTCTCGGAGAAGTCTTTCTGTTGTGCTGCAAGAAGAGCGGAAGACGCACCCAGCCCCCTGCCGACGATGAAGATACGGCAGTCATTTCCGACCTGCATCTTGATATAGTCGATCCATCTGGTAAGATCAACGCTCTCGTATAGTCCGTGAGTACATGTCTTGCCTCCGCTCATGCAGTGCGCGCGTCCGTGCGCGATAAGCACATGACACTGGATCTGTCTCATCATAAGACGGGCATAAGCGCTCATCTGACTGGGATGTTCGTCATAGGCGTGAAGAAGTATGACCGCGAATCGCGATGACCTGTCAGCGGAGGGTCTGAAATAGCCCGACAATCTGACTTTATCGAAGGAGTCGATCCGGACGTTCAGAAATTCCATGCGATTGGAGTAGAACCAGTTCTGCCCTCTTCCGAATATGGTGCTCTGATCGATAGATGAAGGTGAGCGGTCGACCTGCGGCATGGGGTGCGGGCGCTTGAAGATCTTCACATAGAGCTTACGCGATATGGTAAGGAATCCGAGATAGAGCGCCGCTGCAAGGATAAAGAAGAGCATGACGAGGAGGATGACTGCAATTGTCATTTTGGCTTCCAGTAAGATCATCATGATATCACGATATCCTCCGTTCTGTCCTGACCGCCGGTGAGCATCACGCAGCCGTCCTTCGTTACCAGCACATCGTCCTCTATCCTGAATCCGGCATTCCACTCGGGGATATAGACACCGGGCTCAATGGCAAGACAGTTTCCTTCTTCAAAGGGAATATCTTTGCCCAAAGAGCAGTCATGAACATCGAGCCCCAGATGATGGCCTATGTTATGCCAATAGTATACTCCGGCATCGATCTCTGTTTCATCACCTGAAGTGAGTGAATTCTGTTTCATCCACTCAGCCACTATCTCTTTCATCTTCTTATTCAAGTCCGTAAAGGTCACGCCCGGTGCGATAGTCGCCATGACAACCTTACGCATCTTCAGTATCAGTTCGAGCAGCAGGAACCGCCTGTCACGCTCTTCGGAAGATCTTATGCCGGCACCTTCGCCACCGACAAAATAAACTCTCGAGATATCGGCACAATATCCGCCGACACGCGCCCCGACGTCGATCTGGATCAGGTCTCCCTCCGAAGCCGTCTCTCCCTCATTATCTTCAGGCTCGGCATGGTGCAGATAGAACGCGTTCTTACCGATAGCGGTTATTGTGGCAAATGCCGGTATCAGGCATCCTCTCTTCATCATTCCGTTCTCAAGTGCCGCATAGAGTTCTATCTCCGTGACCCCCGGTCTTATGTGCTCTTTCATATCTTCGAGTGCGGCTTCGGTGATGATCCCGGCCTGCCTTATCGCTTCAACCTCTTCCTCTGATTTGACCATACGGAGCGCGATAAGATCATCCTTTATATCATGGATGTTGTCCGGTCCCACAAGAGTCTCTATACGTTTAAGGGCATCCTTCGATCCGCGCATGATCGAGGCACTGTCAGTCGCAGGTGTCAGTGATCTGTCCTTCAGGAGTTCGAGAATGTCGTTGTCATAATCATCTATCGGGCGGATATCATTCACATCGATTCCCGAGATACGGCTCAACTCTTCAAATGATGCAGTCTTCCCGTGCCACCTCTCCACCATTGCATCCTTGACCGGTGCATAGAGCGTGACGTCAACGCCGGCATCACGCTTAACAATAACGAGCTTGCCGTGTTCATAGGACAGCCCGGTCAAATAGAAGAAGTTACGGTCAGGCAGGAAACGGTAATCGGTATCTCCGCACATCGCGGAAGCTTCCCCCGCGAAAAGAAGGACCGCTGTCTTATCCGGCATGCGATCCATTAATCTTGCTCGATTGTCTATGAAAGTTCCGGCACTTAGTCTCATCAGCTTCGCACATCCGAGCGGACATTATATTCGTCGAAAGAGATCGTATTATTGATATAACTGAGCGTGGCTCCGGGAGCTCTTCTGATAAGACCCGGATTACCGATGACGATCGATCCGTCCGGAACATCAAAATTGACATATGCTCCGGGAGCGATCAGGACATTATTACCTATATTGATATTGCCGACGATGACGGCATTGGCACCGATCCAGACGAAATTACCGATATGAGGCGAGCCCTTACGCTTACCTCTGAACTGCGTACCGATGACGACACCCGTCGAGACATTACAGTTATAACCTATAACAGACTTCGGGTGGATGATGACACGGCCGAAGTGAGCAAGATAAAAACCCTTGCCGATATTGGTGTCATAAGGGATCTGAATATGATACTTACGGGAGAGCTTGTCGAGATACCAGTTGGCAACCTTGAACTTAGCCGTATTGAGAACCCGTCTCCATCCGTCATATCTGGAGATCTGGTCGTGATAATATCTTGTTCTGCGGAAAGCGCTGATATAACTGAACTCGGGACTCGATCTGAGTTCCTGAAGATAAGTCGTATATATAGCCTTTGTACGTCTGGCATTACCCGTATATCTGAACAGGTCGCTATAGACTATATCCTTCAACTGGTCGTTCATATCTGCCCTCCGATATCATCACCTAAAATTTTATACTTTTTAAGTAAATATCTCAATATATAGGACAAAAATATTTATCAAGTTACCCTTCGATGATGAGCCCGGGATTCTCCCTCTCCGAATCCTCGAAAACCTTCCTCACGCCGGTCATATATCTGCTCATGTTATCGCCCGCCTTATCCATACCGACAAGCCTTACCCGTACGGGCTCCTTAGAGCTTCCGATCTCTGTCAGGCAATCATGGAGAGCATCAAGATTACGGCCGTAATAGGAAGGCAGATCAAGTGTCCGGTCAAGAAGTGAATGCACCTCGTGATAACTTGCCACACCGGTAAAATCAATAACGATCACATCGTTCATATGCGTTTCCTCCCCAGTCGTCTTATTCCTGCCCGTACATAAGGGTAAATGTCTCATAATGATCCGGCGTATAATAGATCAGTCCGTCATTCGAGAAGACGATCCTCTCTGCGCCTCTCGAAGACGCTCCGAGCGTGTTGATATCACACTCGTGGTATTCTCTTCCGTTCGTCTCGGGAAGCATTCCCTCATAGTTGCCGTACCAGTCTCCGCCGATACACATACCGGGAGCATAAGGCTCGAGAGAGCCTCCCTCCCAGCCTAGTTCACGAGCCTCATTCTTAGTCATGAAGTTCGAAGGCAGTTCACCGTATGTGTAGATATAGAGTGCCACATCTTCAGCTGTGGTATAGGATCCGTCTCGGTCTATAGCTTGAGACTCTGTCTCTGTTTCTACCTCGGTGACAGTAGTATGGCGCACAGATTCCGACTCAGTCTCATCGTCCTCTAGAACTATCTCACACCCCGTAAACAGAAGTGCGATGATAAGGATTACCGGCAGGAATGTCTTCTTAAGTCTGTTCATATATCTTTACGCTGTTACGATCTTGTTGGCATCTTCCAGACTGTGTCTCTCGACTGCCTGCTCACGCATCTTGTACTTCAGGATCTTACCTGCGGCATTCATCGGGAACTCGCTTACAAAGTCAACATATCTCGGGACCTTGTGCTTAGCCATATGATCTCTTACATACTGCTTGATCTCTTCTTCGGAAGACTCTTCACCGGGCTTTAAGATAACGCAGGCCATGATCTCCTCACCGTAATCGGCATCAGGAACACCTATTACCTGAACATCCTCGATCTTTGGATGTGTATAGAGGAAGTCCTCGATCTCCTTGGGGTAGATGTTCTCACCTCCGCGGATGATCATATCCTTGATACGGCCCGTGATCTTGTAGTAGCCGTCCTCAGGGCGTCTCATGGCAAGGTCACCGGAATGGAGCCAGCCGTCTTCATCGATAGCGGCAGCCGTAGCCTCAGGCATCTTGTAGTAGCCCTTCATTATGTTATAGCCGCGTGCGCAGAATTCTCCTGCAACACCGTCAGGAAGCTCCTCGCCCGTCTCGGGATCAACGATCTTAGTCTCAACACCGAAAATAGACGGACCGACAGTATTTACTCTTTGCTCAATAGTATCTGTTGTCTTACTCATCGTCGTAGCGGGAGAAGCCTCTGTCTGACCGTATGTAATAACGATCTCGGGCATATGCATCTTCTCGATAACTTCTTCCATCGTCTTGATAGGACAAGGAGAACCAGCCATAATACCGGTCCTCATGTGAGAGAAATCAGTCGAGGGGAAATTCTCGTGTCCCAGCATGGCGATAAACATCGTAGGAACGCCGTGGAAGCAGGTGATCTTCTCCTGATTGATGCAATGAAGGCCCTTACGGGGTGAGAATGCCGTGATCGGCGACATCGTAACACCATGAGTAACTGATGCAGTCATGGCAAGCACCATACCGAAGCAGTGGAACATAGGCACCTGGATCATCATACGGTCAGCCGTAGACAGATCCATGCAGTCACCGATGGCCTTACCGTTATTTACGACGTTATAGTGTGTAAGCATAACACCCTTAGGGAAACCCGTGGTACCGGATGTGTACTGCATGTTGCAGACATCATGCTTATCGATCGTTCTTCTTACCTTCTCCACTTCACTATAGGGAACCTTCTCTGCAAGAGCAGGCATATCATCCCAGTGGAAACATCCCGGGATACGGGACTCGCAGGTGATGACATTCTTAAGATAAGGAAGTCTGGAAGCCTTGAGTTCACCGGGCTTGCTGTCCTTGAGCTCGGGACAGATCTCATTGATGATCTTTACGTAATCGGAATCCTTATACTTGTCGATCATGACCAGGGTCATCGTGTCAGACTGTCTTAACAGATATTCGATCTCATGGATCTTATATGCGGTATTGACCGTTACGAGGACTGCACCGATCTTGGTCGTTGCCCAGAACGTGATATACCACTGGGGAACGTTCGTTGCCCAGATAGCGACGTGGTCGCCCTTCTTTACACCCATGGCGAGCAGGCTTCTGGCGAAGTTATCGACATCGACCCTGAACTCGGGATATGTTCTCGTATAGTCAAGCTCCGTATATCTGAAAGCATACTGGTTCGGGAACTCCTCACAGATTCTATCCAGGATATCCGGGAATGTATAGTCGATCAGGGTCTCTTTGGGCCAGGGATAGAATCCGGTATCGCGCTTGTCTCGTTGAAGGCAGTGCTTATGTCTTGTTCTGTAAGGCTCCATGAAGGAAGCAAAGTGCGGTACGGCAATACCCGCATCGCAGAGCTCGTGAGCCCACCTGTAGACCCACTCAAAAGAAACATAGCCCTGATAGTTGATGGAATCGAGCGCGTTGAACATATCCTCCAGAGGCATGTCACCGTCGCCCATAAGCTTGTAGCTTACTTTGCCGCCGTCCATAACACTGTCCTTAACGTGGGTATACTTGATGTATTCACCCAGGTTCTGGACCGTGACCGCGGGATCTTCGTTGAAGTATCTGTAAGGATGATGCAGATCCCAGAGAGCCGCGATCTTACGGTTGCCGACGCGGTCCAGGAGCTTCTTGAGTCTTGCCGTATCGGCATAGACACCGTTGGTCTCAACAAGAAGTGTTACGTTATACTCTTCCGCGATGGGAACAAGTCTTACGAGAGCTTCATATACGACCTCATCATCGATCTCGCTGGCAGGAGCGGGATCCTTATCTCCAAGGATCCTTATATAACTTGAACCGAGCTTGCCGGCAAGCTTGGCATATTCTGTGATCTCTTCGGCGGCAAGATCAAAATTCTCCCTGCTGGAGATTACCGTACCTGAAGACAGGCAAGGGATCTCAAGCCCGAGGGAATCGAGCTTAGCCTTTGTATTGGCGATCTCGCTGTCACGGAAGGGCAGCGCCTTATAAGAGAAAATGTTATTACCCAGACCACGAAGCTCGATACCGTCGAAGTTAAGGTCCTTGGCCATCGAATAGATCTCGGGCCATGAGAATGACGGGCAAGCCAGCGTCGAGAAGGAGATTTTCATACAAACACCCCACTAAAGCATATTTTCGATATTATATTGTATTTATTAAGATGGAAGTGTCAAATCAAAAAGCGATAAAAAACTTAGCGAAAAAGGACCGCCACCTGTGTGACGGTCCTTCCGGTAATTAGATCGCTATGCCTTACTCCTCGTCGTCGAGGGCATTCTTAACTATCTCATCAATGGCTGCATTCTCAGCTTCAACACCCTTTCCGAAGAACTGGGGCTTGATAGCACCCTCGCTGTTACGTGCGCCGTAAGCGTCAGCGATGGCAAATGCCTCCTCCTTGAGCTTGAAGAAGTCTTCCCTCGAAGCCAGGTCATTCGTGCTCGTCTGGAAGCATACATCCTCATAAACATCATCGAAGATCAGATAATAGACCTTCTGCTTATTACCTACACCGGTTGAATCGAGCATAGCCTCTGCCTTGGTAGGCTCGCCGTCTCTTGAATCAAGGTTCTCGAACGGGATCCTGACCTTGGAGAATCTGTAGCGGAGAACGATCTCCTTGACATTATAGTCAACAGCTACACGGTAATCTGCGATAAGGAAAGTCTGGATGAACACCAGGACTGCGATCACAGCCGCACAGGCACACATGATACCGAGTCCCAGGCCTCCGTCTCTCGTAAAGAAAAATACGGAAAGAGCAGCAAAAGCTGCGAACAGGATAACGGTGATAACTCTTCTTACATTGATCTGACGGCTGCTGGCTGCAAAACAATGCACGCCTTCCTGAGGCAAAGCCGCGACCTTCTCTTTATTCTCATACTCAGTTGACATACAATATCCCCTCTCTTCTGTATTTATCTATAATAACACAAATAATCATAGAAAAATTACATTTTCAAGAAAAAAGTAAAAAAATACCGATCCTTAGTCAAGGATCGGCAAGTTTTATCAGATATTGGACAAGATCTCGATCCTGTCAACGATGCTCTTATACATCTCGGCGTACTTGGCCTGCTTCTCGCGTTCTGCGGCGATTACCTTCTCCGGGGCCTTGCTTACGAAGGACTCGTTGGAGAGCTTGCCCTCGACTCGCTTAAGCTCGCCCTCGATCTTTTCTTTCTCCTTGGCAAGTCTGTCGAGCTCCTTGGAGATATCGATCAGATCCTCGAGAGGCATATAGATCTCGCCTCCCTCGAACATGGCCGCCACGGCAGTTGCCGGGATGCCCTCCTTGTCCTTCTGAGTATCGACGGAGCTTACGGAAGCAAGTCTCTCAAGGAACGGCAGACCGTCAGTAAATGTACGTGCGATCGTATCATCCGCCGTTACCAGGATAACGTGAGCCTTACGTGAAGGCGCGACACCCATCTCCGCCCTGATATTGCGGATCGAACGGATGCCGCTCATCAGGATCGTCATCGTCTTCTCATCCTCAGGGAAAGAAGGGATCTTATCGGCATCGGGCCAGTCGGAGATCATGATCGACTCCGAAGCGCCGGTAAGGAACAGATTGGAATAGACTTCCTCTGTTACAAAAGGCATAAACGGATGCAGCAGCTGCATGGATACGCCGAGAACGTAGTTCAGGATATACTGAGCCTCAAGTCTTGTAGCACACTCCTTATCAAACAGCCTGCTCTTGGCGATCTCGATATACCAGTCGCAGAAAGTCTCCCAGATGAAGTCGACGATCTTCGACAGTGCGACACCGTACTCATACTTCTCGAAGTTGGCAGTTGTCTCGGATACAAGCCTGTTAAGTCCCGTGAGGACCCACTTATCCTCGAGCGTGAACTTGGAAGGGTCAGCCTTACTTACATCGAGGTCATCCTCGCAGTTCATGATAACGAATCTCATGGCATTCCAGATCTTGTTGCTGAAGTTACGACCCATCTCGATCTTGTCTTCCTGGAATCTCTGGTCATTACCGGGAGCATTACCTGTTACGAGGGCGAATCTCAGGGAGTCGGCACCGGACTTTTCGATGATCTCGAGCGGGTCGATACCGTTACCCAGGGACTTACTCATCTTACGGCCCTGAGAGTCTCTTACGAGACCGTGGATCAGGACATCGCGGAAAGGGACATCGTCCATATGAGCCATACCGGCAACGATCATTCTGGAAACCCAGAATGTGATGATGTCATAACCGGTAACGAGCGTATCCGTAGGATAGAACTTCTTAAGATCCTCCGTCTTCTCCGGCCAGCCGAGTGTAGAGAAAGGCCACAGTGCCGAAGAGAACCATGTGTCAAGTGTATCGGGATCCTGACGCATCTTCTTTCCGCACTTGGGGCAGACTGCCTCGGAATCTTTGGTAACTACGATCTCGCCGCAGTCATCACAGTAGAAAGCCGGGATCTGATGTCCCCACCAGAGCTGTCTGGAGATACACCAGTCACGGATATCGTTCATCCAGTTGAAGTAGTTCTTCTCGAACCTCTCAGGAACAAACTTTATGCGGCCGTCCTTAACAGCCTCGATAGCGGGCTTAGCGAGCTCCTCCATCTTAACGAACCACTGAAGAGATACGCGGGGCTCGATAGTAGTTCCGCAGCGGTAGCATGTACCGACATTATGGTTATAGTCCTCTGTCTTGATGAGGTATCCGCCCTCTTCGAGATCCTTGACGATAGCCTTACGCGCCTCATATCTGTCCATGCCGGCGTACTTGGGATAGTCCTCGGTGATCTTGGCATCTTCCGTAAGGACATTGATGATCTCGAGGTTATGTCTCGCACCTACCTCAAAGTCGTTCGGGTCATGAGCAGGCGTGATCTTAACCACACCGGTACCGAACTCGATATCAACATAGTCATCGGCAACTACGGGGATCCTTCTTCCTACGAGCGGCAGGATCAGCATCTTGCCGATCATATCCTTATATCTCTCATCCTTGGGGTTAACTGCAACAGCCGTATCACCCAGGAGTGTCTCAGGTCTCGTGGTCGCGAGCTCGACATATCCGGAACCATCCTCGAGAGGATATCTTAAGTGCCAGAAATGACCTGCCTGATCCTCATACTCGACCTCGGCATTCGAGATCGATGTCAGGCAGTGAGGACACCAGTTGATGATCCTCTCACCTCTGTAGATGAGCCCCTGGTTGTAATATTTAACGAAAACTTCCTTAACGGCATCCGAGCATCCCTCATCCATAGTGAAACGCTCATGGCTCCAGTCGCACGAAGAACCGATCTTCTTGAGCTGCTCGACGATCCTTCCGCCGTACTGCTCCTTCCATGCCCAAGCTCTCTCCAGAAACTTCTCTCTTCCGATATCCTCCTTGAAGATACCTTCCTTGCGCATAGCCTCAACGATCTTGGCCTCCGTAGCGATCGAAGCGTGGTCAGTGCCCGGCACCCACAAAGTAGAATAACCCTTCATTCTCTTATATCTGACAAGGATATCCTGAAGCGTATTATCGAGCGCATGTCCCATATGGAGCTGGCCCGTAATATTCGGCGGCGGCATTACAATGCTGAAAGCATCCTTGCCATCAGCCTCATCAGGCTTAAAATAGCCCTTGCTCATCCACTCGTTATATAACCTGGGTTCAGCCTCATTCGGATCAAATACCTTATTTATTCTGTCGATCTTAGCCATCTCGGACACCAACCTTCTTCTTGAACATAATTTAACAACATATTATTACGCATTATCCTCGAAAAAGCAATTTGGACATGAGACGAGGCCCCGGCCGTACCCGGGCAGACTGTTATTCGACAGAGATCCAGATGGCGGGACGCACGCCGTAAGTGGCACGTACATCATATGAAGAGCACCACCAGTCGGGAACGCCCGTCATCACAACGTAACACGCCTCTTCAGGCTTCTCACCGGGCGTCCTTAGCCACCACGTTCGTAGTTGACCATACACAGGTGCATAATGAATATCAGCTACATATTGTGTAATACTAGTTATCAGTGCACTACTGCTCCCATTGCGCATGTCATTCGGGTCAAGTTCTTCAAATTCAAAATATTCCAGCACTTCATCCATGCTCAGCAGGAAAACTTTGTCTTCCGTATCGATTCCTCCGTCGACCCCGGTATAAGGATTCGCCGGATTAGTCAGCGTAACGGTCTGTATCCGTGCCCTCTCCTCGTCACTGAAAGCCGTGTAAAAGAATTCATCATTGAGCCATTGTCTTAGAGAACTCCCCGCCCACGTTACTTCAGTATACTCGTCATTATAGGGCTGACATTCAATGATATACCTGCTTATGAGGAGCATCCTGCCGTCCTCCTGAGACAGGATCTCCCACTCGATCGGTTCAGGACCGTTATCATATTCTTCATAAGGATATCCGCTATCGTCCTGCTCATAATGCCCGAAGACGACATATCCCGCATCATTGATGACAATATCAGAAGCCGGGATTGACGGATCGCCTTGTATATCAGCTTCGATCACGAATCTTAATCTGGCATCATCATCGCCGCGGTAGCAAGTGATACCCGGCTCATATTTGAATGAGAATTCGTCTCCGTGAAGTTGATAATACTCAATCTCATTTAGTCCTTTTTCCATAGTTGTTGCATAATAAGCTTCAGAACCGGAATCTCCGCTCAAAAGATGTGATGTAAAAGAGTCGGCCAGATCCATGGCATATACTTTCCCTACGGTATTATGGAAAGCAAACATACCTGACAATCCGATCTGAGGAATGATCTCCGACCATTTCTCGCAGTACTCTCCGCCGGAACCCATCTGATAGCAACTTGCCAGGAATAAGAATGTTCCCTGCAGATTCGATCCTGATGAACTGTAGTGTGCTTTGAAGAACTTGGGGGTAACCGTATACTGACCACCATGTATAACTATGCGGCCTTTACTGAGATCATCCTGCCAGATACGGCTCGTCTCTGACGTTACCTTCTGAACGAGTTTCATCATCGGGACCTTTCCTTCTGACCTGTAACTCAGACAGTTACCATGCATATAGATCATCAGTATATCGCACCTGTCAATGTGGGCCAGATCATCCAGAGTCACGGTATAATCTATTCTGGTATCTATCCCCTGATCCCGCCATTTCTCTGCCATTTGACCACAGTTTATCGAATTCAGCCTGTCAAGCCCGTCATCATGGTCGACCAGCGCATCCAGTATGAGTGCAGATCCCATATGCTCCGAACTGATGAATTCCTCATCGTTCAGATCATCAAACGTGCGGTTGATATAAGAGTCACCACCCCCGCCACAGGTCTCATCATTTTCCCCAAAAGTCTCGGCGCCCAGTACTCCGCACTCATACTCATAAGTGATATAGAGTTCCTCGCGATCGCAGAGGACCGACTCTGCATCGATCTTCCCTTCATTTGCCAGAGTATTAATGGCGTCGATCATGACATCGAGCTGCTGTTCCGGCTCCATGTTCAGATACTCCTCGTCACTACGCACGGCATCGAGCTTCTCATTTACATAATCGAGCTGCTCCAAGTCGCTGTCCGTCAGTCCCTTATCGCTTTTCCCGACGAAAGTCATAAGAAGACCAGCGCCAACCGCCAGAAGTATAACAACCCCGGCCAGAGTGATCAGAAGACGTTTTTTGAAGCTCATAATCCCACCATCCTGATAATTATCATCTTTCCTGATTATAGCACTCAGAGGGAAAAGCTTTTCGAGAATATATACACTTTTTATATTCACGGCTATTATTTATAATAGATAATCATAAAAGTTAAGGATCAGCGATGAGAATGAAGAAACTAGGTTTTGTTATACCGTGGTACGGCGACACGATCCCGGGCGGCGCCGAGGCCGAGCTCCGCGGAGTAGCCAAGCATCTGCAGGCAGCCGGCACCGAGCTCGAGATACTGACCACCTGCGTCAAGGAATTCGGCAGCGACTGGAGCGTCAACTTCCATAATCCGGGTCTGTCTACCGAAGGCGGTCTCACTGTCCGCCGCTTCAAGGCCCGTAAGCGTGACACAGCAGCCTTTGACGCCGTCAACTACAAGCTGATCAACAACCATCCGGTAAACGCCGAGGAAGAAGAGATCTTCATGCGCGAGATGGTCAACAGCCCGGACCTCTACGACTATATCCGAAGCCACAGCGACGACTACTCGCTCTTCGTCTACATCCCCTACATGTTCGGAACGACATACTACGGGATCCTCGCCTGCCCCGAGAAAGCGGTCATGATCCCCTGCATGCACGAGGAGCCTTATGCGCATCTGAACATCCTTAAGAATGCTTTCGAGAAGGCCGCGGGCAGCATCTACCTCTCCCGCAGCGAATATGACACGACCAACTCGATCTTCGACCTCTCACACGTCAAGCAGGCAGTCCTCGGCGCCGGCGTCGACACCGACTTCGATTACGACGCCGCCCGTTTCCGTAGCGAGACCGGCATCACCGACCCCTTCATCCTTTACGCCGGACGCAAAGACGAAGGCAAGAACATCTACCTGCTCCTTCGCTATTTCCGCGAATACCGCCTCCGCCACCCCGGGTCGACCATGAAGCTCGTCCTCATCGGCGGCGGCACGATCAACATCCCCGACGACATCAAGTCCGAAGTCATCGACCTCGGCTTCGTTGACCGCCGGCTCAAATACGACGCCTGCGCAGCCGCTCTGACCCTCTGCCAGCCGTCAATCCACGAGAGCTTCTCGATCGTCATCATGGAAAGCTGGCTCTGCGGCCGTCCCGCCCTCGTCCACGAAGGCTGTGACGTCACCCGCAACTTCGCCATCGAGTCCCGCGGCGGACTATTCTTCGGCAACTATCTTGACTTCGAGGGCTGTATAGATTATCTTACATCGAATCCCGACAAAGCCGCGGCCATGGGAAAGAACGGCCGCGAATACGTCCTCTCTAACTTCAAGTGGGACATAATAGTTGACAAGTTCACGAAGTTTTTCGAGGACGTTATCAAAGGATCGGAGGCACAGAATGAAGACACTTAAGATCAAACTGCTTACCATAAACGACGTAAAAGAATTCGTCACTGCCGCCAACTACTGCACCTACGATGTAGACCTCGTCTCCGGGCGCTACACTGTCGACGGCAAGAGCCTGATGGGCATCTTCAGCATCGTCCCGTCCGAGTCCCTCGAGCTCAACATCTACTCTGACAACTGCGACGCCTTCCTCGAGAGCATCAAGAAGTTCATAATCTGAGCCGCGGCGCCGGCGGGCGGGCTTCTTAGCATACGTTGACAACTATAGCGACAACTTTTCACACGCAGAGTTGTCGAGTTAGTTGTCGAACACCCCCTTTTACCGCCTTTGACAACTATAGCGACAACTTTTTTACTCCCGAGTTGTCGAAAAAGTTGTCAAAGCAATCAAATCACAGCCTTTGACAACTACAGCGACAACTTTTTCACCGCAGAGTTGTCAAGTTAGTTGTCGAACACCCACTTTTACCGCCTTTGACAACTATAGCGACAACTTTTTCACCGCAGAGTTGTCGAATTAGTTGTCGAACACCTCCTTTTGCCGCTTTTGACAACTACAGCGACAACTTTTTCACCGCAGAGTTGTCAAGTTAGTTGTCGCGAACATTCGTTTTATTTTTGTCATCATTTTTCCGCTTTTGTCGTGAATTGTCGTCAATTGTGAGCAAATTATTCTATTGATGCCTGTATATTAAAAAGAAAAAGGCGGTCAAGAATCATGGAAATAATGAAAAGACATTACGCAATCAGGATCAACTGGCTCAGAAACAGGATCAAGAATGCACCTGACGCATTCGTCTTCAAGCGCAAGTACAAAGGGAGCATAAAAGAAAAGATCAAAGTTCGCTTAAGCGACGGAACAAGTTACACTATTGACGCTTCAACAAGTGATGGCATTGAACTTCTCAAGCAGATCATCGAAAAAAAGACGAATAAAACCACTCTCGCCACGCTCGAGAAGGAATGGGCCGCCAAGTGGTCTGACCCGATCCCGGAATGGAACGAGATCTTCAAGTGCCGTCGGCAAAGATCACCTTTTCTGACGCCGGAAGCATATGAGAAGGCTGAAGCCTACCAGAACTCGGATTATCCGCTCGACAAAGCACTGATGTATAACAATCGCCCGTACAGGACCAAAGGCGAGGTCAAGCTTGCGATGTTGCTCGATCTGCTGGGACTCGAGTTCAAATACGAGGTGAAGATCATCATTAACGGCGTCGCATGTTACCCCGACTTTCTGGTTTATGAGCGCGAGACAGGGACGGTGATAATCATCGAGTACGGCGGAATGCTTGAGAAACGGGAGTACTTTGACAAGCTGGCATATCGAAGGCAGCGCTATCATAACGCCGGGCTGCACGAGGGATCGGATGTTGTCTATATCAATGAATATTCAGACCGGCAGGTCGAAGAAGAAGTGATCATCGCCAACATCTTGAGTGCGCTCGAGTACAACCTCGTTCCGGAAGAGAATATGCAGTCCGACAGAACATATACAAGGCTGTCAACGATCTAGGAACAAGGGACCTCGGGGACTCAACACCGTCTCTATGCCATCGAGGACTCACCTCAAGGTCTCGGGATCTCGGGGCCTCTGGTTCTCGGGGTCTCGGGGCCTCATCAATGCCTTTTCTTCTTGCCGCCGCCCTTCTTGCGCTCGTAATTCTCGAAGCCTTCCTCGAAGACGAAGTCGATGTGCACCAGATCCGTGTCGACCGCGGCGACCACGACTTTGACTTCCATACCGATGGTCAGCTTGTTGCCGCTGCGCGAGCCGATGGCGCGATATGCCCTCTCATCGAAGATATAATGATCGCGCATACTCTTGAACGGCACAAAACCCTCGACGGTATCCGGGAGCATGACGAACACGCCTGCGCCGATGATCGAAGTGATCACGCCGGTGTAGTGCTCGCCGACCTTGTCCTTCATGTATTCGGCGACCTTGATGTCGACCGAGGCGCGCTCTGCGTCGACGGCGTTGCGCTCCATGTCGGAGCTGTGGGCGGCTACGTCCTCGACACGGCCGGCGAAATAGCGGCGCTTGCCTTCTTCGTGTATGTAACTCTTGATTATGCGGTGGATGTAAAGATCAGGGTAGCGCCTGATCGGGCTGGTGAAGTGGCAGTAGTATTTGGAGGCCAGGCCGAAGTGACCGAGGCAGTCGGATGAATAGCGGGCTTTGGCCATGGAGCGAAGGAGAACTGTGTCGAGCATCGGCTTAACGTCCTCGTCGCGGACCGTGTCCATGAAGCGGACGATGTCCATCGGGGTTATCTTGCCTGAGAGGCGGCCGACCGCGCCGAAGTTACGGGCTACGTTGCAGAAGCGGGCGATCTTGATGATGTCCGGCTCTTCGTGTACGCGGTAGACAAAAGGATAGTTCATCGTGCAGAAGGTCTCGGCGACGAACTCGTTGGCCGCGATCATGAACTGCTCGATTATGCCGTGGCAAAAGTTTATCGGGTACGGCATGACGTCCGTCGGGGTGCCTTCCTGGTCGAGGATGACTCGCGTTTCCGGGAAATCGAAGTTGATGGCGCCTCTGCCGTCGCGCATTCTCTTGAGGATGGTGGCGAGTTCACGCATCGAGGTGAGCATCGGTACGACCTCGCCGTACTCGTCGGCATCTGACGGACGCGGATCGGTCAGGATGCGGTAGCATTCGTTGTAGCTCATGCGGTGGTCACTTCGAATCACGCTTTCGTAGATGCTTCCGTCGTATGTGCGGCCTTCGCGGTCGATATACATCTCAGCGGTGAGAGTCAGTCTGTCAACGGCGGGATTAAGAGAACAAAGGCCGTTTGACAACTTGGGCGGCAGCATCGGGATGACGCGGTCGACCAGGTAGACAGAGGTTCCGCGCAGAAGGGCCTCGTCATCGAGCGCTGTCTCGGCGCGGACATAGTGAGAGACATCGGCAATGTGGACATAAAGCTTGAAGTTGCCGTCAGGAAGCATTTCCAGAGAGATCGCATCATCCAGGTCCTTGGCCTCTTCCCCGTCGATCGTGATGGTGAGGAGACCGCGGTGGTCGGTGCGGCCTGCCGCTATCTCACGCTCAACTATCTCGGGATCCGGATTGACCGGCAGGGGCTCGACTTCGGACATAACTGCCTCCGGGAACTTCTGGGACAGGCCGAACTGGCGGAGCACCGACAGCATGCGGACATCGTTATTTCCCATGTCACCGAGGACTTCGATTATCTGACCGCGGAAATCGCGGTTCTGATTCGACGGGTTAAGGATCTCGCAGACGACCGTCATTCCGAACGGTGCGCCGTTGAGCTTATTCTTGTCTATACGGACGTTGCCGAAGTTCGTCTCCTTGAAGGCCGGGTCGGGAATCACGAGTCCTCCCTCACCGTTCGCGATCAGCGTGCCGACGACCTGGTTTACTACCTGCATCGGTCCGCGCGGAGCGAGCTGAGAATAGTTGATCGGCGTATCGGAGAGCAGGTCGGACGACGCCGAAGGACTGATCGTTCGAACGCGCGACGACACGTCATTCTTGACGGACTTGCCTCCTTTGCCGCCGCTGGCACCATGCGAGGACGCCTTCATCATCTTCTGTCTCGGACTCATGTTCTTATATGATCTTCCCATAATTATCCCCTGTTCGCGTTTATATATTCATTATATAACAAAAGGGCCGCTTCGGAAGTGAAGCGACCCTGTAAGATCAATGATATTTATCTCTTACCAGGCGTGTGCGATGGCGAGGTAAAGAAGGATCGAGGAAGCTGAGAAGATGATAACTGCAACCTTTGTGTAGAACTTGAGTCTCTCCTCGAGGGAACGTCCCTTTGCCTTGCTGTAGTAAGAATCTGTGGACGCACCGGCAACAACACCCATACCTCTGTCATTACCTTCCTGAACGAGGAAGAGAATGATCATCGCGAGAGCCGATACGATATCTATAATAGCGAACAAAACAGCTATACCGCTCATTTGTTAATCCTCCGTTAATTATTAGCCGTTAGATGATAACACAGCAAGTTTTCTTATGCAAATTTATTTTTCGAAAATATCCGGCATACCGTTGCCGTCCTCGTCCTTAGACGTAACGAGCTTGAAGATCTCGCTGGCAGCGAACGGGATGATCGCCAGAGGCAGGATAACGAGCCAAGCCGTAGGAGCAAGAGCAACATTATCGAAGATCTTGTTGACACCCGGGATGTAGATGACCGAGAGCGTCAATATGAGCGATACGCCTACTGCATAGTTCATAAGCTTGTTGGTGAACAGACCGAGCTTAAATACGGAGATCCTCTCTGATCTGGATGCATAAGCTCTGAAGAGCTCGGCGATGATCAATGTAGCGAAGGCAACAGTTCTGGCTCCGTCAATTTTCTCAACAGACGAACGGAAGAAGAAATCCGAGTCGCATGTAAGAGATACGAGGAATGCCGTAGCGACAGTGGCAAAGATAGCCAGAGCCTGGACACCGATATGGAATCTCATGGGCTTGTTGATGATCGGTTCTCCCTTAGGTCTCGGCGGCAGCTTCATAATGCCGGGCTCGCCCTTCTCACGGCCGAGAGCCAGAGCCGGGAACGAATCGGTTACGAGGTTGAGCCAGAGCAGCTGGATCGCTGTAAGCGGAGCAGCTATGCCGGAGATAAGCGTATTCGGGATAAGAGACAGCAGGAAGATGACCAGTATCTCACCGATGTTACATGACAGCAGGAAGCTGACGAACTTACGGATGTTGGCGTAAATGACACGTCCCTCCTCGACTGCCCTAACGATGGTGGCAAAGTTATCGTCCATCAGGATCATGTCGGCTGAATTCTTGGCGACATCGGTACCGGTGATACCCATGGCGAC
This sequence comes from uncultured Clostridia bacterium, assembly GCA_946611435.1. Taxonomy (GTDB): domain Bacteria; phylum Bacillota; class Clostridia; order Saccharofermentanales; family Saccharofermentanaceae; genus Saccharofermentans. Next base: position 11,886 of record CAMODL010000003.1, on the reverse strand, counting down.
ACCGATATCGGCAGACTTCAGAGCCATTGCATCGTTAACGCCGTCACCTGTCATAGATGCGATATGGTTGTTGGCACGGAGCGCAGATACGATCCTGACCTTATGTTCAGGCGATACACGCGCATAGACATTAGTCGTCTCACATGCAACGCGAAGCTCCTCATCGGAGATCTTATCGAGCTCGGCGCCTGACAGAGCACCGGAATCCTCATCTCTCATCTCGAGATTGTTGGCAATGGCAACCGCAGAATCCTTGAAGTCGCCCGTGATCATGACTGTCCTGATGCCGGCCTGCTTACATACGGCAATGGCATCCTTGGCTTCCTGTCTCTCGGGATCGATCATTCCGACAAGACCTACGAAGACCAGATTCTCTTCATCGGAGAAGTCGGGCTCATGTCCGATCTCGTGCTTCTTATATCCTACTGCCAGTACACGGATGGCCTTGATGGCGAAGCCGTGGTTGGTATCGGCGATCTCCTTCATCTTCTCATCTGTCATGGGATGCTCGCCGTCTGCGTCAACATACGAAGTGCATCTGGACAGAACGATATCCGGAGCACCCTTTGTATAACTGATCCACTTGCCGTCTTCAATGCCGGAGTGGAATGTCGTCATCATCTTACGATCGGAATCAAAAGGAAGCTCCGTCTCTCTGGGATAAAGCTCCATCAGCTTCTCCCTGCTCATATCACACTTGGATCCGAGAGTTGTGAGTGAACCCTCCGTAGGGTCTCCGATACAGATATACTCGCCGTTGTCATTCTTGATGATATTGGCATCATTACAGAGGACTGCTGCTCTGATGAGCACTTCGAGAACACCCGAAGCTGCAACTACGGTACCATCCTCTTCGGTCAAATGGCCTTCGGGCGCATATCCGTTGCCCTCAACCTTGATGACACGCTCTCCGTCATAAAGGACCTTGACCGTCATCTGGTTCTGCGTAAGTGTACCTGTCTTATCCGAGCAGATAACATCAACGCATCCGAGAGTCTCTACTGCCAGAAGTCTCTTAACAATGGCGTTATTCTCAGCCATCTTGGTCATACCGATAGCCAGAACGATCGTAACGACTGCGGCCAGGCCTTCAGGAATAGCAGCTACCGCGAGCGATACTGCAGTCATCAGCCCTTCCTGCCATCCGCTCTTCTGAACGAAAACATCAACAACAAATACTACGATACATACAAGGATGCATACGATCGCCAGGATCTTACCGAGTGAATTGAGATTCTTCTGAAGCGGTGTTGACTCTTCTTCAATATTCGAGAGCTTATCCGCGATCTTACCGAGCTCGGTCCTCTTGGCGGTACCGACGACGACACCACGTCCGCGGCCGTATGTGACAGCCGTACCCATGAAGAGCATGTTCTTACGGTCACCGATGCCGGCATCTTCTTCGAGGACGGAAGTCGCATCCTTATCTACCGGAACAGACTCACCCGTAAGTGAAGCTTCCTCAGCCTTAAGGGAACTCGATTCGAGAAGTCGGATATCCGCAGCGATGGAATCACCGGCGTCAATGGAGATAATGTCGCCTTCTACAATGTTCTCGGAATCGATCATTACGATCTGACCGTCTCTTATGACCTTGGTCTGAGGGGCGCTCATCTTCTTCAGGGCTGCCAGAGCCTGATCCGCCTTACCTTCCTGATATACACCGAGGATAGCGTTGAGAATGACGATCGCAAGGATTACGAAAACATCGATCCAACCTTCAAAGCCCTCATCGTTCATTACGGCCATGACCGCAGACAGTACGGCTGCCGCGATAAGTATAATAACCATCGCATCAGCGAACTGTGCCAGGAACTTCTTCCAGAGCGGCACCTTCTTCTCTTCGCCTAATGAATTGGGACCGTCCTTTGCCAGACGCTCCGCTGCTTCTGCAGCAGTAAGGCCCTTGATCGGGTCAGTCTTAAGTTCCGCTATCACCTCATCTGCACTTCTCGAAAAGGCACGTTCCATATAACATCTACCCCTTATTATTTATTAAAAGCACAGTAATTATATATCAACGTTGTTTTTATTCAAATACTTTCCTACGGAGAAATGAGTATCGGTGTAGGGGTAGTAACAACAGAAAATGAACAGGGATACAATCATGCAAACAAAAAGACCGTCCCATCAGGACGGTCTTGGTGCCCAGAGACAGAATCGAACTGCCGACACGGGGATTTTCAGTCCCCTGCTCTACCGACTGAGCTATCTGGGCAAAAAATCGACCGGTCTTGCGACCGGTCGAATGGCGACGCAGAAGGGGCTCGAACCCTCGACCTCCAGCGTGACAGGCTGGCATTCTAACCAGCTGAACTACTGCGCCGTCTTGGTGGAAACTACAGGGCTCGAACCTGTGACCCTCTGCTTGTAAGGCAGATGCTCTCCCAGCTGAGCTAAGCTTCCATCTAAGTTTTACCGGGGCGCTCTTCAAGCGCACAAGAAGTATATACGATATGTGGCGATCGTGTCAACCACTTTTTGAGATTATTAAACTCTTCTTTCCCATTACCTTGTGTAATAGACGTAAAGGTACACATCCCCTCCGTCGAGGTGGTCCTCACTGCCGGCATTACTCCCCTCTATGTCGAGGATCAGGTACAGATCGTGTCCCTTATACTCCGCTCCGTATGCCCATATTCTCGTATCGGCATCCGGCTCGGGGACCAGGTCGTAATTACGAAGGATAGTCTTCTTGAATGACTCATACTCTTCATAGTAGAGATAATTCTGATTGAGATCGTCAAAACTCAACGCCTCTGCGTCAACATCCGTGTTATCGTAGATCTCGAGAATGAGATCGTAAGGGTCCTCGGAACCGACCCTGATCTTAGCTTCATATGCAGAACGGTTGAGCAACATTCCGTGCTTATCCATCTCAACTATTGACATATCCGAAGTGTAATCAAAGGGTGCCGTCCTCTTAAGGAGCGCCGTATTCCGGTCGCGGACAAAACCTACTATCAGTACTATGACCAGGATCGTCGCTATGGCGATCAATACCACTTCTCTGCTCTTGAGCTTCATAAGTACCCTCCTGCTTTATATCTCATACATTGCCAAACCGTTCGCTGTCGTTGCCCGTACGGCCTCGTCGACTGTTATCCCCTTGATCCCGGCGAGTCTGTCAGCCACAAAAGTGACATGCTCCGGCTCGTTTATCCGACCTCTGTTCGGCTCGGGAGTCAGATACGGACTGTCTGTCTCGATCACGATCCTCGACAGCGGTACCGCCTCACATATAGCCGGTGTATTCTTATTATTCTTATAAGTCAGAGGCCCGTCAACTCCGATATAGAATCCCATGCCGACAAGTTCCTTTGCGATCTCAGGAGACGTCGAACAGCAGTGGATGGCTCCCGGATTATTCCTGAGCCTGCCGCGGCTCGTGAATTCCCTTAAGATTTCCATCAGATCACCGGTTGACTCACGGTTATGGATTATCACGGGAATATCAAGATCATAAGCCATATCGAGCTGGCGTCTGAAGACGTCACGCTGAATATCCCGCGGAGACAGGTCATAGTAGTAATCAAGTCCTATCTCACCTAACGCCTTGATCTTAAGTGCATCGCGGTCACCAAGCCACAATCTTAACTGCCGGTCAGCCGCCGGATCGTAGCTTGACGCTTCATGAGGATGAATGCCGACAGAACAGAAAAGACTGACACCGGATTCCCCGTCATGCGCCTTCACATAGTCGATAGCTGCCTTTGAACTCTCGATCGAGTCTGCGGGGATAAGGATCCTCGTGATGCCGGCTTCGGACGCACGTCTGAGTACGTCAGAAGGACTTATGCCTTCCTGCTCGTACCTGTCGTCATATAGATGGGCGTGAGTATCGAAAACTTCCTCAGCCATCCGTGCGTGATGCGTCGTTTCCTTCATCAGGAGATATCGGCTCCGGCCTTGATCGAATCATCGAACTCGACTACGCGGAACTTATCGCCGTCCTTGACGGACATGATCATTCCGTTGCTCTCGAGACCCATCATCTTACGGGGCTGCAGATTAACGATCATCGCGAGGGTCTTGCCGACCAGCTGTTCGGGCTCGTAGTACTTGGCGATACCGGAGAGAACCTGTCTCTCGCCGAATCCGTCATTTACGATAAACTTCAGGAGCTTATCGGACTTCGGTACCTTCTCGCATGAGATGACCTTAACGGCACGAAGATCGAGCTTCTCGAAGTTATCGAAAGTGCAAAGTTCCTTCATGGGTTCGGGTGTAAATCCGTCGGCGTCCGCTGCGGCCGGTGCAGGATTAAGAGCCTCGAGTGCGGCAAGCTCTGCCGCGATATCTATCCTCGGGAACAGGACAGGTCCCTTCTCTACCGTAACATCAGCCTTGAGTGCGCCCCTTGTGAATGCCGCATCGAGTGTAGTGCACTTCTCGCATGCACCGATCTGCTTATAGATCTCGGGTGCGGTGTGTGGCATTACGGGACTTAAGAGGATAGCTGCACGTCTTACGCAGTCAAGGAGGTTATAAAGAACCGTAGCAAGTCTTATCTTCTTGCTGTCATCCTTGGCAAGGATCCAAGGTGCCGTCTCGTCGATGTACTTGTTGGCACGAGCGATCGCGCGGAAGATCTTTTCGAGACCGTCAGCGATATGAAGTGTCTCGAAGTCGGATACTACCTGAGCAGGCAGCGCATCGAACATGGAAAGAAGATCCTCGTCGATGTCTTCAGCCTCCCTCTCGGCAGGCAGTGTTCCGTCGAAATACTTGATCGCCATCGCGACCGTCCTTGATACGAGGTTACCGAGGTCGTTAGCCAGGTCGGAATTGATCCTGTTGAACATCATCTCGTTCGTATAAGGAGCATCGGCACCGAACGGCATCTCTCTTAAGAGATGATATCTCAGCGCATCGACACCGTATCTGTCACAGAGGATGAACGGATCGATGACATTGCCGGAGGACTTGCTCATCTTGCCGCCACCGAACGTGATCCAGCCGTGACCTATTACCTTCTTGGGCAGAGGCAGATCCAGAGCCATGAGCATGGCAGGCCAGATAAGTGTATGGAATCTTATGATCTCTTTGGCCATAACATGGATATCGGCAGGCCAGTACTTGTCAAAATCATCATACTCGTCATTCCCGTAACCGAGTGCCGTGATATAGTTCGAGAGCGCGTCGATCCATACATAGACAACATGACCGGGATCGAAAGTAACCGGAATACCCCATGAGAAACTCGTTCTCGATACACAGAGGTCCTGAAGGCCCGGCTTGATAAAGTTATTGATCATCTCATTGACGCGGCTCTTAGGCTCGAGGAAGTCCCTCTCCTCATCAAGAAGGAGTTCTTCGAGCTTCGGTCCGAACTCGGAGAGCTTGAAGAAATATGCCTCCTCGGAAGCATCTACACACTCTCTTCCGCAGTCGGGGCACTTGCCGTCTACCAGCTGGCTCTCTGTCCAGAAGGACTCGCAGGGCTTACAGTACTTACCTGTATACTCACCCTTATAGATATAGCCTCTGTCATAGAGTTCCTTGAAGATCTTCTGAACGCTCTCGATGTGATAAGGATCCGTGGTCCTTATGTATCTGTCGTAGCTTATATCCATTCGTGACCAGAGTTTCTTGAAGTTGGCAACGATATCGTCAACATACTTCTGAGGCGTAACTCCGGCTTCCTTTGCCTTATCTTCGATCTTCTGTCCGTGCTCATCCGTACCCGTCAGGAACATTACGTCATAGCCCTGCATTCGCTTCAGTCTGGCGACTACATCGCACGCCAGTGTCGTATAGCAGTGCCCGATGTGCGGATTGCCCGAAGGATAATAGATGGGCGTAGTAATGTAAAACGGTTTCTTCTCAGACATATGAGCCTCCCAAAGAATAGAATAGTATAAACATAACAATTGATTATAGTTTATACCGTCGAATTATTCAAGAAAGGCTCTTCCTGTACTGCTCCGGAGACATATAGCCCAGGGACTTCTTGAGGCGCTTGGTGTTATAGTACTTTATGTATTTGTGAAGTTCCCTTGCAAGCTCCCTGATGTCCGAGAATTCACCCGGATATATCAATTCAGTCTTGAGCTGCGCGAAAAAGCTCTCCGCCGCTGCATTATCGAGACAACTCCCGGTCTCAGACATACTTCGGGTATATCCATACTTCTCCAGCAGTTCGATATAGTAATCAGCACAATAGAACCAGCCCCTGTCCGAATGAAGGATAGGCTTTACGTCGGGATGCTTATAATGTGCAAACCTGACAGCCTCCAGTATGGTTCGTAGCTTGGGCTCCTCATCTATGCTGTATCCGACTATCTCACCGTTATAAAGATCGGCGATGATAGTGAGATATACTTTCAGATCCTTGGTTTTTATCTGAGTCATATCTGTAACCCAGACCTGTCCAAAGGCATCTGCCTTGAAGTTACGTTTAACGAGGTCATCGCATTTCTTCCCGAACTTCTGACTATATGTCTCGAAAGGCTCCTTCTTCTCTTTGACGCTTTTCGCTCTTTTATTACATAGCAAGTCATCTTCCCTCATCAGGCGAAGGACCAGCTTGTGGTTGATATTATAACCGCGGGAATGAAGCTCGGCCGTAACTCTTCTATAGCCGTAGCTTCCGTAGTTCTCCTGATAGATATCAGCGATCTCGCGTCTTATTTCCTCATAGTTATTCTTTGCAATTCCGTTTACGCGCTTCATGGTCTGTTTCCTAGTTTTTACCAAGGGGTTCAGTACATATAATCATGATTAATCATACATATCAAAATAATTACGGGGTGTATAATTTTCTGCAATATTACCTTGAATAGTTCCACTACTAATAACAAAGAATGTGCTAGTTTCATAATTAAATGTATATCTAGTAAATCCAGAAATATATGCTGAAGTAATTTCGCTATTTGGATCATTAGGATCAATTGAGGTACCTGTCCACTTATTTCTATGTCCAGGACTATTATAAAAAGCATTATATGCTCCTAATCCAACGCTAGCAGTTGTGATATTAGGATGACTAAATTCTCCATTTGGTCTTTCATGATTAAAGTATACAGTAAGTTCAGCTGCTCTAGCTCTGAAGTAATCTACATCTGCCTGATTTGTGCAAAGAGGAAGAGCATTTACTCCATTCTGAACTCTATAATCATTGATCATATTCTGCATATACTGAATATCGGCGTTAGGGGCATACTCACCATAAATGGTCCAAGTTACCTTACCATTATTCAGAACATACTGATTAGAAGGAATGCAAATTTCTGCATGAAGACCATTCTGATCAAAGTCTCTAAACAGTGATCCATCGTAGAGAACTGTATACTGATCAATGCTACCACAATCAACAGTAACCAGCTCGTATCCACACTGTCTTGCATACTCAAGCTCATCTGCGTAAGAATTAATTACTGGACGAGGAGCTGTAGTAGGAGTCACAGTAACTCCGCCTCTTGCACTTTCTGTAGTACTAATAGCGCCACCTCTATCAATTCCATAAGAATTACAGATATTTGTATATTCCTGGCTCTGAGAGAATCCGTTGAATACTCTGCAATCTGCGCTTATTCCACCATAAGTAAAATATAATTCGTTTGCCCAACTTGCTTTACCATCGGCATCAGCAGCTCTACCAAGGAAGCAGTTATAGAGGTCATCGAGGAAGTCAGAATCCGATCTATTCTTACTCTTATATTCGTTAGAGAAGAAGAATCCATAGGCAGCCTCTGTACCAGAGATTTCCTTATTAGCGAGTCTGTTGACCCAATCATTAAGACCGTCAGCTTCAGGAGATCTGCCAAGGCATATATTATAGAGTCTTGTAACAAAAGCCTCTATCTGAGATCTGTTGGCAGTCAAACTGAAAATGCCAGTTGCGGGATCGTAAGAGCCTCTCATAATCCCGTATGAAGCACACAGTTCATCGAACTCCCTTGAATTTGCAAAGCCTGCAAATATCTCCTGACGGGTGGCACCTGAGTTCATGCTGTTTACCCAGTTGGTCTTACCTTCAGCATCAGAACTTCTTCCGAAGAAGCAGTTATACATGAGTTCCACATACTGCTCGTTACTCACATTCTTGTTCTGGAATTCAGGCGAGAAGATAAAGCCGTATGCCGCTTCGGCACCCGTGATCTGATTATTTAAGAGCTTACTTGTCCAATCGCTATGTCCGGCTGCGTCAGGCTCACGATCAAGGCAGATGAAATAAAGGCGCGTTACGAAGTCACTGACGCCGCTGTCCGCGGAAGAGGCAGCAGAAGCAGGAACGATTGCAATAGAGCATATAAGAATAACCGTAAGCAAAATCGAGATAACCTTTTTCATAACAACATCTCCTTAAAGGTTTTCGATATAACATACTCCCATTAAAAGTCTAAACTATCTGCATTTAACAGAAAATACTTCATCCCCATTATTACATAACCATCTTCATTTCTCCAAGGTTTTGATGTCCCGTTTATTATGACGATCTTCTTAAAAGAATCAGATATATGATCTAATGAGTTAAACTCTTGTTCCCGTTTTTCATCTGATAAAAGATCATAAGCTACCTGAATGTAGTAACGTTGACTCCCCATATTAGTTACAAAATCAACCTCAAGTTGCTTTCTGGCATTTTTACCTTCAGCATTCTTACAGTTGATTTCCACAATACCGACATCTACGGCATATCCTCTCGCCAGCAGCTCGTTATAAACAATGTTTTCCATTAAGTGTGTAGGTTCTTGCTGTCTGAAATTCAGTCTGGCATTCCTTAGCCCAACATCAGTAAAGTAATACTTGAGATTCGTAGATATGTATTTTCTGCCTTTAATATCGTATCTGTGAGCTTTTGAAATAAGATACGCTTCTTCAAGATAATCAATATGAGTTGTAATGGTCTTATGTGAATATGTACTATGTCTCTCCGTTTCAAATGTATTAGCGATCCTCGTCGGATTTGTTGGTGATCCTATCGCGGAGGCCAGAATATCCACTAATGTGTTGATCTCGTCCTTTGTCCTGATATTATTTCTGTCGATAACATCCTTAATGTATACGTTCTCAAAAATGTTCTTCAGATAATCCATCTTCTGATTTACACTTTTCATTTCCGGAAGAGCCGGAAGACCACCGTAATTCAGGTAGTCATCCCAAGCATCATCATAATCGCCGCCAACTGCCTCATAAAACTCGGCAAATGTAAGCGGATAAACATGAACTTCATCTCCGCGTCCTCGGAATTCCGTAATGATATCCTTTGACAGAAACTTTGAATTACTGCCGGTAACATACAGATCCACATTATCGATTCTCAGCAGACTGTTTAATACTTCTTCAAATCTGTCCATGAATTGCACTTCATCCAAAAGGACGTAATACATGTCAGGATCAACTATCTTTCCCGTTATGAATTCATAGCATCGTTTAGGATCCCTAAGCTCGTCAGCATCTATCCCGTCCAGCGCAATTTCAATAATATGATCACTGCTTACACCGATATCGAGCAGATATTCCTTATATAGCTTAAACAAAAGAAACGACTTCCCACAACGCCTGATCCCCGTGATAACCTTGACCATTCCGTTGTTCTGACGTTCTATGAGTCTGTTCAGATATAGATCTCTTTTTATCACCATGTTATTCCCTCTTTTTGCGTGCAAACGCATTTTCTGGAAATAGAATAATCTGTTTCTGGTGATTCGTCAATATTTCCATAACCTGTATGCAACAACATCGGACTTAGGGGGTTCACATCGGCACGGGGTTCATATCGGGTAAAGGGTGCATGTCATATACAATCGATTAAACATTGAACCTTGATAATTCAATATTCCATCTTAGTTGTTGAAACTTACGATTTCTACTTCGCTAGCAGAGTAGCCAGCATATTCGCTACTGTAATTTTCTACCCAGTTTGATATACTATCCATATCAACTAAGTAATAAGCAGAAAGTTCAGTAGTATGATAGCTATTTGTATAGTATTCAAAGTTAGCGTACTCTGTTACATCGTAGAGATCAACGTTTCCATCTTCGTCTTCAGAATAAAGAGTAATAATCATCTTTACCTTAATTGTAGCATATCCAACAGAAGGAGTAGGCTCAGAAGTAGGCTCCGGAGTAGGAGTAGAAGTAGCTGTCGGTTCAGGTGTTGCCGTAGGAGCAGTAGTTGCTGTAGGCTCAGGCTGAGTTGTAGCTGTAGGGTTAGATCTGCCTGCTCTGGCAGATGTCTGACCGCTCGTGATATCCCCTCCCTTATCGATTCCGTAGTCATTACAGATAGCAATAAACTCCTGAGAACCTGTAAAGCCGTTGAAGATATCTCTGTCAGTACTGCCATTGTTTAATGCAGCCTGCCAGTTTACTTTGCCTGTCGGATCCGAGGCTCTGCCCATAAAGGCAAGATAGAGATCTTCCAGGAAGTCTGAATCAGATCTGTTCTTATTCCTGTATTCGTCACTGAAGATAAAGCCGTAAGCTGCCTGAGCTCCGCTTATCTCTTTATTGGCAAGTCTGGTGGACCAATCGATCATGCCTGCCTGGTCACAGGGACGGCTTAGGATTATATTGTAGAGCCTTTCTACAAAGAGATTGATCTTTGCTACCTTTTGATAGTCCTTACCTAATACATGACATCCTGCAGTAATACCGTATGTCTTACAGAGATTAAAGAACTCGACTGAGTTGGCAAAGCCTAAGAAGAGCTCTTCCCTTGTCATGCCCGAGTTCATGGCACTAAGCCAGTTGGCTTTACCGTCGGGATCCGATGCTCTGCCGAAGAAGCAGTTATACATTAATTCGATATACTGATCGTTGCTCACATTCTTATTCTGGAATTCATTCGAGAAGATAAAACCGTAGGCACAGCCAACACCCGTATTCTCTCCGTTAGAGAGCTGCTCTGTCCAGGTCTTAAAACCTGTCGGATCGGGGGTTCTTCCAAGGCAGATATCATATAATCTTGTTACAAAGTCGGAGATACCCTGATTGACTGTGATCTGTGAGCGATCAATTGCAGGACCTTTATCTGCGGCAACAGCCGAAGCTGTGATAAAAGAGAAAGTCATTAATAAAGCTACTAAGCTTGCCATCAGCTTACGGAAACGCTTATTCATTTTGTATCCCCTCGTTATATAGAAAAGCTGCTTTTATTATAACACCATACGACCGAGCGACAACAAAACGACAACGGATCCCCTGCCTGGCATTGTCGTTTCTGTGTCGTTCGGCCGGAAACACCCTCTCAAAGCCCGGACGACAACAAAACGACAATAAGAATCCTCCTTGACAGTGTCGTTTCCGTGTCGTTTGTCAAAGGATAGTTTTTTGTCATTAACAACTCAAGATACTAAAACATCTATAGAAGGATGCAGACCGGGATTGGTTCTCAATAACTTGCTTAGATGCAATCGCCGAGATGTCGGACGATATGAGGGAGAAAGATATCAACAAAGCAAGAAGGCTCCACGGTTATATTAGGCACTCCGTTCCCGCCTGAAGAGATACCGATTACGCGCTTCATGGCCTGTTTCCTAGTTTTTACCAAGGGGTTCACATCCGACATTCAAGGGGTTCAGTACATCCGATGAGGGGTTGTACGCCCCAAGCTCGAAGTCCAACAACTCTGGATCGGTGTTGGCGAGGAGTTTTGCTGCTGTTGTTGTATTTATTGTTGTTACCGTCGTGTACGCTATGCTTGCGGTTAAGGTGTGTCTCTGAAATCACGGTAGTTTATGTAGTAATAGGACCATCTGGCTACTTGTCCGGCACCACCCATTTCTTCAAAAACGCAATCGTCGATGTATTCTTCGGTATCGAAAGATGCACGCCAGTCATCTACGGCATTGGTTCCAAGAGACGCATTATAAAGCGTAACACCTTCGACTACGAATTCACGATAAGAATCTGTTCCGTTAATTCCGGCATTACAAT
>CAMODL010000002.1:0-203843 GCA_946611435.1 uncultured Clostridia bacterium | reverse complement strand
CATCTGTTAAAACTAATTCAATTATCTATGTGTCCAGTTTCCTGGGTACATATCAGTCCGACATCCTTTTTATTTAATATAGTATAGGTCAGATCTTATCAAGAGCCTGCTTGATATCATCGATAAGATCATCAGCATTCTCAAGGCCGACAGAGAGTCTGATAAGATCTGGGGCGATACCTGCTTCGATCAGCTGTTCATCTGTAAGCTGACGATGAGTATGACTTGCAGGATGAAGAAGACAAGTCTTGGCATCGGCAACATGCGTAACGATGGAGATCAACTTAAGACTATCCATGAACTGGATGCTCTTATCCCTTCCTCCCTTTATACCAAAGCACATTACGCCGCATGTTCCATTAGGAAGATACTTCTCGGCAAGGGCATGATACTTATTATCCTTAAGTCCGGGATAGTTGACCCATGCGATCCTGTCATCATTGGAAAGGAACTCTGCGATCTTAAGTGCATTGCTGCAATGGCGAGCCATACGGACATGCAATGATTCGAGTCCGATCTGAAGATAATAAGCATTCTGAGGAGCCTGAATAGAACCGAAGTCTCTCATAAGCTGAGCTGTAGCCTTAGTTATATATGCACCTTTGCCGAACTTCTCAGCATAAGTAATACCATGATAGGATTCATCAGGAGTTGTAAGACCCGGGAACTTATCTGCATGAGCCATCCAGTCAAAATTACCGGAATCCACGATTGCTCCGCCTACACCTGAAGCATGACCATCCATATATTTGGTAGTGGAATGAGTTACGATGTCGGCTCCCCATTCAAATGGTCTGCAGTTAACAGGTGTTGCAAATGTATTATCGATAATGAGAGGCAGGCCGTTATCATGTGCAAGCTTAGAGAACTTCTCAAAATCAAATACAGTGCAAGTAGGGTTCGTGATAGTCTCACCGAATACGAGCTTAGTATTAGGTCTTATCTCCTTTTGGAGCTCTTCAAGAGGAAGATCCTGATCTACGAAAGTACACTCGATTCCCATCTTCTTCATAGTCGTACCGAAGAGATTGTATGTACCGCCGTAGATAGAAGATGAACTGATAAAATGATCACCTGCTTCACAAATATTAAATACGGCAAAGAAGTTGGCAGCTTGGCCCGATGATGTCAGCATAGCCGCATAACCGCCTTCCATATCGCAGATCTTTGCTGCTACATAATCATTTGTCGGATTCTGAAGCCTTGTATAGAAATATCCGGATGCTTCGAGGTCAAACAGCTTACCCATATCGTCACTGGAATCATATTTCCATGTTGTGCTCTGATAGATAGGCACCTGACGAGGCTGGCCGTTTACGGGTGTCCAGCCGGACTGTACGCATTTTGTCTCGATCTTACGTTCTGAACTCATGATTCAATATCCTCCCATTTACAGGTTATTGCCAAAAAATATTAGCACATATAGTCTTCGAAGATAAGTTTTCGATATATATGTGCTAATGATATCAAGCTATAGGAACAAACTATAACTGATTATTCCTTGTTTTCTCCTGCAACAGCGACATCCGGTATCACGATCGAAGGACTGATAAACTCACCTATACTGTCAGGCTGGCAAATAACATCACTGCCTATCTCTCTGATCTTCATCAATATAGAAAAGAAATTATCGGAGATCGTAATCTGTTCCACAGCTCTGTCAATCTTGCCATCTTGGATCAGATAGCCTTCTGCCAGAAGAGAGAAGTCACCTGAAATAGGATTAAGACCCGCATGAAGGCCGCTTATCTCTGTGATATATAGTCCGTTTCCTACATGTTCTGCCATTTCCTTTAGGTCAGATGAGCCCGGTTGAAGGATCAGATTAGTCGGTCCGATCGTTTCACCGAATCCGTTACCGGTAGACTTTTTACCGGTCATCGCAGCTGTCTTAAGGTTATAAAAAGCAGTCTTAAATACACCATTCTCGATAATGTTCTTCTTATATGTCAGCACACCTTCACCGTCAAAAGGTATCTTCTCAAGAGCCTTCTCGGCAAAAGGATCATCCGTAAGTGTAACAATATCAGAGGCAATGACGGATCCTTCCTTACCTGCCAGAAGTGATATACCTTTTGCCATTCCGTAAGAAGAGAAACTGCTCATGAATGCCTGGAATAATTCGATTGTAGACTCATTATTAAGGATAATGTCGTATTTGCCGGAACTAACGGATCTGCCGCCGAATTTGGGGATAAGTTTATCCTTGAGTTCGGATACAAACTTATCCTGATCAAAAGTATCAATATCCTTTCCATACCAGTAATTACCGGCACTCTTGGTTATTCCGTCCTTCTCGGCACGTGCCGATGCATATATACTGATACGATCGGAATCCGAATATATATGAAGTCCCTTAGAATTTACCTTTATGATAGGCCCGGTACTGCAGCCGATCCCAAGAGAATCAACAGCCTTTACAAGAGGATCCATCTCCAGGATCGCCTTCTCAAGTCTCAGCCCGATCTCAGCAAACCTGTCATAAGTATTCTTGTCCCAAGTACCGCTCAGACTGATATGTTCGAGATCGGGATGTTCAGGATCGCAATAGATGATCTCTTCATCCTCATCATTTAAGAGATCACAATTCTCCGAGGCAGACTTCAGCAGAAATTCAACTGTATCATCGTTGATCACTGATGTTGAAGCTTTACCGAGCTGTCCGTTTCTTTTTCCTCTGAAAGCAATATCCAGTTCTACACTATTCTCATAAGAGGAAACTTCACCCTTAAAGATCGATATCGACATGCTGGTGCCGGACGCCAAGCCTGCTACACAGTCTTCGAATCCGAATTCCGGAGCTCTCTTTATAAGTTGATCTATATATTTACGACATGTGTTTATATCCATCTGATCATTCCTCTCTTCCGCCGACTACTATAGACGATACTCTGATGGTAGGTTGCCCTACTGTAACCGGAACAGAGCCAGATACCGATCCGCACACGCCGACAGCGAGTTCAAGATCTTTACCGACTCGATCGATATTCATAAGTATCTCCGGTCCCTTCCCGATTAGAGTAGCACCTCTGACAGGTTCGGCGACTTTGCCGTTACGTATCATATAAGCTTCATTTACGGCAAAGTTGAATTCTCCTGTCGAAGTATCAACAGATCCTCCGCCCATGCTTGTGGCATATAAGCCGTATTCCGTGTCGGAAATGATATCCTCAGGATCATCTTTTCCTGCGCAGATATAAGTATTACTCATTCTCGACGTCGGAGCATATGCATAATTCTGACGTCTTGCGCATCCCGTTACAGGACAGTTCATCCTTCTGGAACCGATCTCATCAACAAGATAATTCTTAAGAATACCGTTCTCGATCAGGAGAAGATCAGATGATTCGTTGCCTTCATCGTCTGTGTAATAAGATCCCCACTCACCTTCGATCCTGGCATTATCCCTTGCAGATACCACATCTGAAGCGATCTTCTCGCCCAGCTTATCAGTAAAAGGGGAACTCTTGATCCCTACAGCCGTGGCTTCCAATGTATGACCACAAGCTTCATGGAAGATAACACCGCCGAAGCCGTTACCGATGACGACCGGCATCTTACCGGAAGGAGCATAACCTGCTTCAAGCATTCTCAAGGCAGAATCACACTTCTCGCGAGTCTTATCTATCAATCTGTATTCATCGAAAAACTCGAATCCTCTGATAGTACCCGGTGATATGGTTGCAGTCTGTTTCTCATTACCGTCAGAAGCGATAACACTTAAGACAGCGCGGCTTCGCTGACGTCTCTCCTGTTTATTAATGCCCCTCGAATTGACGATCCGGACGATCTTCTCGGATGTACTGAAAGATGATGTTACTTTGTCGATCCTGGGATCATATCCGCTTGCGAACTCGATCGCAGGCATAAGATAATCAATGAATTCAGACTTGCTCATGTCTATTGCAGGTCTGACAATCTTTGAAGGATCAGTAACAGACAGTTCGGAAGCTCTAATTATATCTACAGGGTCATTCCCCTTCAAAGCACACGAAGCATCCTTTGCCATCCTGACAAGAGCTTCTGTATCAGGGTCATTGGAAAACACATAAACAACATTAGTATCCTTTATGACCCTGATCCCTATACCGGTTCCGAGATAAGATGAACACTTCGTTACGTTCTTATCCAGAAGTCCGACTCCGGAAGATCGGGTATCCTCGATATAAACCTCTGCAAGATCCGCATTGTTGGACATTGCAGCTTCAATTATCAGATCGATAGCATTATCACTTAACATAAAAAAACCTCTCTGATCCGCGAAGATCAGAGAGGTAATATACAACTATACCGGTATCAGTATCTCTTGATCTTCTTAGATGTATTCTTCTCAAATTCGGTAGTTCTGTGAACAACCTTTTTGATCTTCTTATAGTTAACGAGTTTCTCATTAACCTCGGCTACAACGTCCTCAAGGAGTTTTTGTATCGCATCTTCAGAGGGTTCGCTACCGAGCTTCTTCTCGACCTCTTCTGCATCCGGGAAGATCGTTGCGACAATAAGGATATCATCCTTAACATCGTCATGAACACCGGATACAACACTCTCTGCTACATATGGAGACAGAGACAACAGATACTCTATCTCTTCCGGGAAGACATTTTTGCCGTTCTTTGCAATTATAACATTCTTCTTTCTTCCTGTAATTATACAGAAGCCGTCCTTGTCAATATATCCAAGATCGCCTGTATGATAGTATCCGTCGTCATCAATGGCAAGAGCAGTATTCTCGGGATCCTTGTAATATCCCATGAAGACATTATCACCCTTGGCAATGAATTCACCGATACCGTCCGAGTCCGGATCAAGGATCTTAACATCACAACCCGGAAGCGGAAGACCTGCGGCTTCATTCTTGAAGTCACAGTCTCTGTTGAGAGCAAGGATCGGGGCACACTCAGTAAGCCCGTATCCCTGAACACAAAGGAAACCGATATCCTGGAAGAATTGGAGCATATCGGGATTAACGGGTGCTCCGCCCAATATTATAAGTCGCATCCTGCCGCCGAAAGTCTCATGGATCTCTTTGAAGAGTTTCTTACGGACATCGATATGAAGCTTAAGCAGGAATCTTGACAGCTTAATACCGGTCTTCAGTTTCTTGGCGGTCTTCGGATCGGCATTAACTTTCTTCATGATAGCCTTATAAAACATCTCGAGCATAACGGGAACCATAAGAACACATGTAGGCTTGGCTTCCTTGATGTTGGTCGTGATATATCTGAGACCTTCACAGATGGCGATGGTAGTTCCGCGATACACCTGCCCGATGAAGCCGCATGTACATTCATATGTATGATGCAAAGGAAGCACTGAGAAGAACACATCATTACGGTCAATGTAGAGCATCGAGAACATCGCAATAAGATTAGTACAGATATTCTTCTGATTGAGCATAACAGCTTTGGAGTTGGATGTTGTACCGGAAGTAAAGAGTAAAATGGTCATCTCATCAACGTCGATCGCAGCTTCAGTAAAGGTCTTATCTCCTGATTCGAGCAGCTCCTCACCTTTTTTGAGCCAAGCATGATAGGATTCAAATCGCTCATCATCGATATCATCCATGCTGACGTAATACTTGATCGTCGGTATCTTACCGTAGATCTCATTTACGGCATCGAGTTTGATCTTTGAGAAAACAAGGATATTTACCTCTGCTCTATTTAACATATTAAGGATCTCTTCGGGATGAAGCTCCTTATCGATCGGGACAACACATCCGGTTCCGTTAGTCGTTGCCAGATAAGTAACATACCACTCATAACGTGTCTCTCCGAGTATTGCGATACGTGACCCTTTATCAACTTTACTCAGAAATGCTGTTCCCAGAGAATCGATATCATGATCATATTGAAGCGTAGATACCGGCTCATAGTCTCCGCCCTTCTTTGTCTTATGAAGGAAAACCGGATTCTCAGGAAATTCTCTAACCCTGGTCTTAATTACATCTCTGAGATCCTTTGGTCTTGTTACTTCATATAAAGGTATGTTCTTCATCCTTACTTCCCCTCCCGGTTATTTAATGATTCCATAGCTCTCGCATAACTTGATCCATTCCTGAGATCCGGCGAACCCATCGAAAACGTCCTTACGCGTTGCCCCTCCCGCAAGGCGTCCGATCCAATCGGCAAATCCTCCCGGATCCGGCTCTCTGTCAAAAAATGTATGATAAAGCCTCGTCACGAACTCTTCATCATCCAGATCAGAACCTATAAACTCATCACTGAAGAAGAAGCCGTAAGCAACCTGTGAACCGGATTCACTCCTGTCAACCAACCTGTTAAACCAGTCTTCAAGACCTGAAGGATCGGGATCTCTTTGTAAGCATGTCGTATAAAGCCTGGTAACAAAAGCTTCGACATCATCATAAGAGATCGGTGTTGTCGACACAGGCGGCATAGATGCCAGAGCTTCAGGTGTCGGTGCTATACCGTAAGAGTTACAAAGGTTTTTCCATTCCTGAGAATTGCAAAATGCGTTATAGATATCCTCCCAGGAGGCTCCGCCTCGACGGCTGAAACCGCCTTCAGGATACATGGCATTCATCCAGGTATTCATTCCGCCTTCATCAGGTTCCCTGTTAAAGAAAGTATGATAAAGCAACGTGAGATATTCTTTATCCGTCATCCACCTGCTTTCGAATTCGCTGCTATAGAAGAAACCGTCTGCAACCTGTTTACCTGACATCTCTCCGGAAAGCAGTTTATTTGTCCAATCGGCAAGACCTTCAACATCACCTTCACGTTCAAGCACTATACTATATAACCGCGATACAAATTGAAGGACAGAATAACTACGATGCGGACTCGCATATGACGGCGGATCAATAGATGATACCAATATGCTCTGAGTACTGTTCCCTACATTAAATGACAACAGATGCCTTCCTGTTTGTAAGGCCGTCATCGTGTTTCCTTGAACAGATAGGCCGGGATCATTGTTAAGCCAGTTGATATCCTGCGGATCGACACGGAATTCGGGTTCATCTAAGCCGATGTAAAAAGCAGGCACGGCATATATGCTGAACGAGTCAAGCTTAAGAGAATATCCGGTGACTGTTGCGATTGATCCGTTCTTGATCGTAAAGCCGGAAATAAGCTCGAGCTTAGTCTCGACCCTTACTGATCGCACCTCATTAACAGCCGGTGTCTGAGGAGCCGCATCCCGCGGATCGATATTAGCAACTTCAAGAACTCCGTAATAATCTTTACCGACTCTTACGACAGCAAGACCCACAGCGTTACAGCCGCTGAGCATTATCCTTCTGTGACCTTGTCCCTCAAAAGGTTGATCCGTCTCCTTCCACATTGCAATGGAATCGATAAGTCCGAATCCGGATGCTCCGCAGATATTCTCACCGGCGGAACTTACTCCGTCATATGAAAGAGACCATATCGATTGTCCGTTGGGTCTGGAATGAGAAGCATCAAGCGCCAGTTCTGCCGCCCTTTGCATAGCTATCTTCTCAAGACTGTAGTCATATCTCATTGACGTGAGTCCGCTTACACGATTGACCGAGCCGTCTGCATTGTAATACCACGCCTCGTCCCCTGTCCGGAAGGAATTCAACTCATTGAGCATATCAGATCTGCAATAACTCTGATAGAATTCGCAATCTACATAAACGCCGAATGTATCGGAAGAAGTATCGGCATTAACCGTTGTCTCAACACTTTTCACAAACGGAAAGGAAATAACAAATAACAAGGACAAAATAATAGATACAGTCTTACGCAGCATATAAAGATCCCCCCTGAATGACTACTATATATTGTACCAATTCAGGAGGGATTTTAATACTTAATATGAAAAATGATCAGATCTTAGCGAAGCCCTTAGAGATAGCAAGTTCTGCTCTTTCCTTTGCCTTGCCGCCAAGTTCGATCTGGCCGGCGATAAAATCCGGGTGAGCCTTAAGGAAATCATCCATATATTTCTCAGGTGAATCAAGGAAGCTCATTACAAGCTCTTTCTGCTGAGCGTTGATGACGCCCTTATCTTGAGCTTCTTCGAAAAGTTCCCTGTTGATACCTGTCAGTGTCACCATATTAACACCGAGTCCTTCGAGAACAGCGCGACCGTTCTGATGGCGGTCGACAACAGCGATCGTATCCGTGATATCAGATCCCAGCCCCCTGATCACAGGGATCCATGCTCTCTCATAACTCGATGCCTCTGTGATCAGATCTGCGATATGAAGCGCTCTCTTCCCATTAAGATCAGCAGAACCGGCTTCAACAGGCTCTGTCATATCAAAAGATGTATAAACTGCACTCATATCCTTATAGATAGTAAGATGAGGTACCTTGAGAATATAAGCGGGAAGCATTGAGAAAAAGAAGTCTCTCCTCTCACCGCCCGAGATATAATCGAATTTGAATTCTTTTGCAGTATTTACGAGTTCATCGATACAATTACGGAAAGTATCGGATGTCTCATACATAGCGAGCATATCATCAAAGATCTTCTTGGGAGCCGTAAGCTTATCTTCTGCGATGTATTCCTCGATATTCTTTAACAGCCTTACGGCATTTTCCTCATCCTTGACAATAAAATGAGTATTGATGTAGAACGGCCCCAGACGTCCGGATGTATACCAGAAAGGAGTCTGTTCAGGTGCGACGCGTACGGCATTTGTTTTAAAAAGGTCTTCATTGATCTTATTACTCATAATTACCTCCAATTACCACAGCTGAAGTGTTCCGGTAAGAGAACTGAGTTCAAGCTGATTATCTTCACAATACTTCTCAAGATCTTCGGTGATCTTAACGGGAAGGGTCGGATGAACAAGATTTCCCGTTCCGATCTCAACAGCGGAGCTTCCGGCGATCATAAACTCTATAACATCCTCAGCAGACATTATACCGCCACATCCGACAATAGGAATATCGAGTACAGAATTACACTCGCTTACCATCCTGATCGCCACGGGCTTAACGGCAGGCCCCGAATATCCGCCGGTATTATTATGAAGTACGGGTCTTCTGGTCCTGATGTCGATCTTCATGCCGAGAAGCGTGTTTATCAGTACAACTGCATCAGCTCCGCCCTCCTGTGCAGCAAGAGCAACTGATTTAATATCAGTGACATTAGGTGTAAGCTTTATCCACAAAGGAAGCTTAGTCATACTCCTCAATATGCTTACGATCTCTTTCACCTGAGAAGAGTCGCTTCCGATACTCATACATCCTGCCTTAACATTGGGACAGGAAAGATTGATCTCAAGCGCATCTATCTTATCGGAATACGGATCGAGCTTTGATACCATGGCTATGTAATCCTCAAACGAATGGCCTGCAACATTGATGATCCTGCCTGTTCCGAGAGAATCCATATAATCCAGATCATTAGCAATAAAATAATCAACCCCGGGATTCTGAAGCCCGACAGAATTAAGCATTCCGCAATCAGTCTCAGCTACTCGTACACCGGGATTCCCGGCACGCGGCTTTATTGTAAGTCCCTTGGAAGACAATCCCCCAAGGATCGACAGATCATAGTATTCGGACAGTTCATGTCCGAAGTTGCATGTTCCGGAAGCCAGTATCAGAGGTGATTTAAGCTCAACAGATCCGACTTTAACATTCAACTTGGAACTCACCATACCACCTCCTCATACGGAAATACCGGACCGTCTTTGCAGCATCTTACGTGATCGAACGGGACGCCCTCCTGCTCAGACTTAACCTTGCAGACACACACCAGACAGATACCGATACCGCATGCCATCCGCTGCTCCATAGATACAAAACACTTAAGCCCGCGGGATTGAGCCCACGAACCGACCGCTTTCATCATCGGGAGCGGTCCTACGCACAATACAGCCGTATTATCGGCGATATCTTCAAGCGAATCCAGTCCGTTACAACAATTTCCGTGTATACCTGCGTCTCCTGCATCAGTAGTAAGCACATACTCAGGTCGGTTCATTACGATCTGGGAACTGTCCCTGAAGCCTTGAACTACTGTCACTGTTTTCGATGATGCGGCTAATTCCTCATAAGCAAAATTAATCGGAAATACACCTGTACCGCCGCTGACAAGGATATATGAATCAAATCCGTCAAGGTCGAATCCGTTACCGAGAGGCCCGAGCACATTAAGGACTGCCCCTTCGGCTATACCCGCCAGATCAGCTGTTCCTTTTCCGACGATCTTGATCCCGACACTGAATGTGCCGGCGGCTCTGTCTACAGAAGCTATTCCGAAGGGTCTTTTAAGGAAATATGAGCAGGAGATGTTTACAAATTGTCCCGGCCGGGCATTTGCCGCAATATCAGGACACTCAAGCGTAAGATACGCAGTATCGGCATTCAGCATCACCTTGCGGGCGACCCTTGCTTCATATTCTTTTCTGTAATTCATACGTATTTACGGTCCTTTAAAGCATCATTGAGTTTGTCTCTCATATCGAGCGCTTCGTCCCTGGTAGCTGTCATAAAGTCATCCGGGTAAAGGTCCTCTCTCTTCTTCCATGCGCACATCAGACTGCGGGAAGCATTGACGATCGAGCCTCTTCCGTCAGCTGTAAATGAAGCGACTGCAGCATCTGCCCCGGCACCCTGAGCACCATAACCGGGAACAAGAATGAGGTTCTCGGGCATTCTCTTACGGATCTCGACGGCCTGTTCGGGCCATGTGGCACCTACAACTGCGCCTACGGAACTGAATCCGTTATCACCGATCAGCTTCTTACCCCATTCATTCACTTTATCAGCCATGGCTTCATATACAGTCCTGCCGTCTTCGAGCTTTAAGTCCTGAAGATCTCCTGCAGACGGGTTCGAGGTCCTTACGAGAGCAAAGATGCCTTTTCCGTCTCTCTGACACACATCAACAAAAGGCTTGATACCGTCAATGCCGAGATAGCCGTTAACGGTTACCGAGTCTGCACCGAACATAGACTGCGTGGCGCCGCCCGCCAGTTCAGTCGCACCGATGATCCCTTCTGCATATGCTGTAGCAGTGCTTCCGATATCATTGCGCTTAGCGTCAGCGATAACAAGCATTCCTTTACGCTTAGCGTAAGCAATGGTCTTCTTCAGGACTTCAAGTCCCTGTACTCCGTACATCTCATAATAAGCAAACTGCGGTTTAACGGCAGGAACAATGTCACATACGGCATCGATAAGCTTCATGTTGAATTCGTAGATCGACCAGGCAGTTGCAAGTTCCGGATCATTTCCGAGTTCCTTGATATACTTATCTTTGATACTGTCAGGGATATACTCGATCCTGGGATCGAGACCCATTACCGTAGGATTCTTAAGTTCCGCGATCCTGTCTGTAAGCTGATCAGCAAAGTTTCTCATATGTCTTCTTACCTCCCATGATCGTCAATACCGTCTCACCATAGAGCTTCCATCCGTCAAACGGAGTATTACGCCCTTTTGTGAGCATCTTTTCCTTATCAAAAGTAAATTCATTTTCCAGGTCGAAAACAGCCAGATCGGCGTCATCCCCGACATCAAGGCCGCCTCTGCCGATGTTTAATATCTTCGAAGGAGCATAGCACATAAGCTCTACAAGTCTGTCGAGAGTAATGATCCCCGTCTTAACAAGATATGTATACCCAAGAGCAAAAGAACTCTCAAGTCCGACAATACCGTTATTGGCAACCGAGAACTCAACTTCCTTCTCATCCTGATGATGAGGAGCGTGATCCGTTACGATACAGTCGATCGTTCCGTCTTTTATACCTTCGATTATTGCCTGCCTGTGCTCCTCCGTACGGAGCGGAGGATGCATCTTGGCATTTGTATCATATTCAGCACATGCTTCGTCAGTTAACGTAAAGTAATGAGGACAGGTCTCACAGGTAACCTTAACGCCGCGGGCCTTTGCATCTCTGATCATCCTTACGCCGCCCTTTGTACTTACGTGGCAGATATGGATCCTTGTATCTAAGTATTCGGCAAGGATAATGTCACGGGCTATCATAATATCTTCTGCTGCCGTAGGAACTCCTTTGATCCCGATCCGAGCTGATACAACACCTTCATTCATGGCTGCTCCGATATCGAGAGTCTTCTCTTCACAGTGATTAAGAACGGGGACATCAAAGTCTGATGCATATTCGAGTACTCTTCTTAAGATCCCGGCTGTAGCGATAGGATTACCGTCATCAGATACGGCAACGATACCTGCTTCC
Source organism: uncultured Clostridia bacterium (assembly GCA_946611435.1). GTDB lineage: Bacteria > Bacillota > Clostridia > Saccharofermentanales > Saccharofermentanaceae > Saccharofermentans. Next base: position 191,692 of record CAMODL010000002.1, on the reverse strand, counting down.
TTCATAAGTCCAATCTCGGATATCTCCTTACCTGCAATACCCTTAGTAGCAGCTCCGATCGGATAAACACGGCAGAGACCGGCTTCTTCTGCCTTTTTAAGAATACCGCTTACAACGGCGGCGTTATCGCATACGGGATGAGTGTTAGGCATAACGGCAACGGATGTGAAGCCGCCGTGAGCAGCTGCAGCAGATCCGGTTGCGATAGTCTCCCTGTATTCATATCCGGGCTCTCTGAAATGAACATGCATATCAACAAGTCCGGGAAGAACCGTTTTACCGTCAAGGTCGATCACCTCGTCAGCTTCATTCTCGGCAAAAGCCTCGGAAAACTTCGATCCGTCTATATAGAGTTCCGTCTTATCGGAACCAAAAACCTTACAATTCTTAAGTATCGTCTTCACAGATTATTCCTCCTTGCCATAAGCAGATATAGAACAGCCATCCTGACTGCAACACCATTGGTTACCTGTTCATTGATAACTGACTGGTCACAATCATATACTGCAGTAGGAAGCTCGACACCGTGGTTACATGGCCCCGGATGCATAAGGAAAGCATCAGGCTTAGCAAGAGCGAGCATCTCGGGTGTGATCGAATAGAATCTTGCATATTCAGCAACAGACGGGAACAAAGCGCTCTGCTGTCTCTCGAGCTGCACACGCAGACCCATAACGGCATCAGCGTCCTTAACACAATCAGCAACGCTGTCAGCTATAGTACAGCCCATCTGATCGATACCAATTGGCATCATGGTCCTCGGGCCGTACACACTTACCTTCGCTCCGAGCTTTGTAAGTCCGATAACATTACTCCTTACGACGCGGCTGTGGTAGATGTCACCGCAGATAGCGATCTTCTTACCCTCGAAAGTATCGAATCTCTCGTACATAGTGAGCATATCGAGCAAAGCCTGCGTCGGATGCTCATTCATTCCGTCTCCGGCATTGACTATTGATGCTTTTACCTTTTTACAGATAGAATGCGGTGCACCTGACTGAGGATGCCTCATGATGATGATATCAGTACCCATCATATCTATTGTCCTGACAGTATCCAGAAGGGATTCACCCTTGGCAACCGAACTTCCCGATGCGGAAATGTTGGCACTGGCAGAACCCATGTACTTTGAAGCCAGCTCAAAAGAGAGTCTTGTTCTCGTGCTGTTCTCATAGAAAAGCGTGACAACTGATTTACCCTGAAGATGACTGGTCTTCTTGTTTCCGGATGATATGACCATCTTCATTGTCTTGGCAGTATCAAGGATCTCCATGATCTCATCAGCAGTGAGATATGTCATACCGAGAAAATCTTTATTCTTAAGTCCCATTATGATTCAACCTCCTTACAGAGCAAAACATTATTGACTCCGTCAACTTCTTCCAGATTAACGCTGATCATCTCGGTCGTTGACGTAGGGACATTCTTACCGACGTAGTCGGCTCTGATGGGCAGTTCCCTGTGGCCTCTGTCGATAAGGATCGCAAGCTGAATGCAAGCAGGTCTTCCCATATCGAAAAGATTGTCAATTGCTGACCTTATCGTTCTTCCCGTGAATAGAACATCATCGACAAGGATGATCTTAGTATCGTTTACATCAAAAGGGATATGTGTTCCGTTTACGACCGGATGAGCGCTCAACATGGAAAGGTCATCTCTGTAAAATGTTATATCGAGGATCCCTAACGGCACCTTAACACCTTCGATCTGTTCGAGGTATTCCCTGATGCGCTTTGCCATCGGAACGCCTCTTCTCTGAATACCGATAAGGGCGATCTTGTCGAGTCCGGCATTCTTTTCGACTATCTCATGCGAGATCCTGATGATAGCACGGTCTATCGCAGCTTCATCCATGAGGACTGACTGAGTCGTAAACTCCTTCATATCTGTTCTCCTTCCCACCGGCATAAAAAACAGCCGGATATAAAGATCCGGCTGCCATATATATACAATAACAGATAAACATATCGTATTGATCTTGTGGCCTCGCCGGGTCACTTAAAGATTCACTACAGCAAGTCTATTCTTTTGATCCGATAAAATCAACGGGAAATTCATCATTATCAGGTATTATTCCGAGAATACGTGATAGATGTATACTCCGCCGACGCCTCTTTCCTGGAATCCGCCGCGGACATCCGACAATACGGACAACTGAACACCTACATAGTCCGTAGGCTGATCAGGAAGAGAATAGTTACAACTGGAACAATGATATACCTGTCCTTCTCCGGCATAGATACCGATATGGTTCCATTCATTACCCGTTGAGCATACTTCATTCGCATCGGGCCAGATCACGATATCACCGGGATGACAGTTTGCAAGGAATTCCCATGAACCCCAATTCAGGACTTTTCCTTCATCATTGAGACGGATAGGTACGCTGCCCATTGACTCGGAATATCTGACATAATCATATGACACACCCAATCTGTCGAGATAACGCTTCCACTGAGATACGTCCATAATATCCGGAGATCCGATACCGAACTTATCGATAAATGCTGTTCCGGCCCATGAATATGTATTATAAGTTCCTTCAGCAGATGAGGAATAACTCCATGTTCCTTGGAACGCGAGCGACTGGAATCCGCTGAACTGATTGTAATAATGCCCCCTACCGCCGTCACCGTCCGTGGAACCTGTAACATATGTACCGGTTACTCCCATAGTACCGAGAGATCTTCTGAAGACATCTGTGACATAACCCGAGCAGTCCAGAGCCCCATTCTCAGGGATCTTGGCACCGAAGTCGTATTTGATGCCATCGACCCGGAGCTGTTCGGCTCTCGCAAGGATTGCCGTCTGGGCTTCCTGTATCTTGGGAAGCTTATTGGCATTATGCTGAACATCAGCCCATATATTGCTTCCGCCTGTGACAGGCTTGATCTGCTTTATCTCAAAGCCAAACGACTCAATGATCTCGGTAAACTCTGCCGAATATGAGAACATCGGCAGAACATCATCTCTCGTCTTACCTGATTCCAAATATTCAAGCCAGTGATCAAGTCCGTATTTATCAGCTTCCCTGTCCAGGAAGATAGAATAAAGGATCTTCAGATAGTCTTCGTCATTATAGTCGTATGTCAGGAATTCTTCTGAATTTACAAAGCTCTCAGCAACTTCTTCGAAAGTCATCTTTCCGCTGTTGATCATCTGACACCAGTCATTTATACCCTTATCCTCGCCCTTACGCAGCAATGCCTTAAGATAGAGTCTCTGAACGAACTGAGTAACACCGATATTTACATCTCTCGGTACATTTGATTCATAATCGCCGCGCTCGATCCCGTAATTACTGCAGATGATCGTATACTCATCGGAATTGACAAAGCCGCTGAATACATATTCCCTCGAATGACCTTCTTCAAACTTATTGAGCCAGTACTGCATACCGTTAGGATCAGACGGCCTGTCAAGGAAAACCTTATAGAGCATCTCGATATAATTCCTGTTGGAGGTCTTCTTGGACAGGTATTCCGGAGAGAAAACAAAACCGTAACCGCAGTCAGCGCCTGAGATCTCCTTATTCATGAGTTTTGCTGTCCAGTCAGATATACCGTATTCATCAGGTTCTCGGTCGAGACAATAATCATAAAGCCTTACGCAGAACGCCCTTATCTGTTCTTCCGGATCGTCAGCGGGTACAGGTACGGGTGTGGGAGTAACAGTAGCAGCAGACGCTTCACTTCCTCCCTCTTGACCATCGTCGCCCGGATCAGTCTCGGCAAACTCATTGCCGGTATTATCAGTCTCAGTCGGATCTGCATATACATATGCAGTTGAAGGCATAAGCATTACAAAAGCCATAATAATAGTAAGCAATCTATACTTTTTCATTCTGTTCACCTTTTATCAATTTTTATTTACTGCATATATATGACGATTGTAACAGGATTTTCGTCTCTTGAAAATGAGGAACTTATTCTATATAATCTCAAATGCTGACAACTTAAGGGGTTGTGGCGGAATGGCAGACGCAGCAGACTCAAAATCTGCCGACCATAAATCGTGTGGGTTCAAGTCCCACCAGCCCCACCAGATAATATGAAGATCCTCATGACTTACACAGTTCATGAGGATTTTTTTGCATATTAAGGGGCTGCCCGATAAGACAGCCCCGGTCTCGATTTTGAATACTATTGATCAAACGCAGGTATAACCGCCGTCTACAGCGATATTCTGGCCTGTTACGTAAGAAGAAGCAGGAGATGCAAGGAAAAGCGCACAAGTATCGAGCTCACCTTCCTTACCATAACGCTCTTCCGGAACAGCGGACTTCATATAAGCCTGGAAATACTCGGAATCAAGTGTCTCGGCTGTAAGAGGTGTCCAGAAATATCCGGGGCAGATAGCATTAACAGTAATACCCTTATTGGCCCACTCTGCAGCAAGAGCTCTGGTGAAGTTTACAACACCACCCTTTGCAGCATGGTAAGGAGCACAAGTAGCAGCCTTATTTCCTACGAGACCATACATGGAAGCGATATTGATCACTCTTCCGTAGCCTGCAGGAAGCATAGCGATCTTAGCAACAGCTCTTGTTACACGGAATGTGCCGAAGAGGTCAATGTTAAGTTCGTTGTTGAACTGCTCGTCAGTGATATCGATCGTGGGAGCAACGGCGCCTGTGCCGGCGTTGTTTACCAGGATGTCTATCCTGCCGAACTTGTCATAAGCCTGCTGAACCATAGCGTCAACAGCTGCTGTGTCTGTGATATCACAAGGGATAGCGAGAGTCTCAACGCCGAACTCGGCCTTGATATCAGAAGCAACTTCATCAATGAGATTCTGGCGACGAGCAACAACAACTATGTTTGCACCCTGGCTGGCAAAAGCCTTTGCCATCTGTACGCCAAGACCTGTTGAACAGCCTGTGACCAATGCGACCTGACCTGAAAGATCAAAATAGTTTTTCATACCAATACCTCCGGTATATAAATAAGATAAAATAAAAAAAGTGATCCTCCTCCGGGATCACTTGGTGCGGATGAAGGGACTTGAACCCTTACGACCTTGCGATCACTAGCACCTGAAGCTAGCGCGTCTGCCATTCCGCCACATCCGCGAATCAGCCTACTAATATTACCCCAAGCGAACAAATAATTCAACTTAAATCTTTCATGATTGTTATAATTATCGTATGAAAGATATATATGTGTCTGTAACTGAGCTTGCATTATACGTCTCAAGGTCCGGAGATCTTGCCTCCGGGTCATATGGGAGCGTCTCCGGAATCGAAGGTACCAGGCTTCATCAGAAGATCTTCAAGGATCTGGCGAAGCAATATGGAGATGATATGGAGACTGAATATGTATTATCGGACACATATCCATACGAACAGATCCTGCTTCATGTTAACGGGCGAGCAGATGTGATAATCGGTGGCGGTCAGATACCGCATATTATCGAGATCAAATCCTTTAATTCGACGAAGGCATCATACGATAAGCTTGCAAGGCCTGAGCACGAAGCACAGTTGAAGCTTTATGCAGCAATGTATATGAAAGCCAATGATCTTCAGAAAGTTAAGCTCACATTAAGGTATGTCTCCATTACCTCACTTGAGGCTTTCGAGAAGACAGAGACGATCAAATACAGTGAAGCACAGACTTTTTTCGAGGATCACTGCAGAGAATATTCTATCTTTTCCCAGGGGCTGATCGATTACGAGAATACGATGCTGTCATCAGTAAGAGAGATGTCGTTCCCGTATGACACGATAAGATCAGGTCAGGCTGAATTCATGAAGAGCGCTCTTATATCACTTACTTCAAAAGAAGCACTGTTCGTCGAAGCCCCGACAGGAACAGGTAAAACCATATCCGTCCTGTACCCTGCAGTAAAAGGCCTTCTCCGTAACAGATATGACAAGATCTTTTATCTGACAGCCAAGACTGCCACCAGAGTCGTTGCTTCCAAGGCTATAAATGACATGAGACGTTCCGGTCTGTTCATAAGATCCATTCTTCTCGCTTCTAAAGAATCAATGTGTCCTTTCCACACCGATTGTGACAGCAAGTACTGTAAATACTCAAAAGACTACTACGGTAAGTTAAAGCCGGCCCTGGAAGAGATATTGATGCACGATGAGATCACTCCGGATCTTGTCGAGAGGATCGCGATGCAGCATGGGATATGTCCACACGAGTTTTCTCTCGACACAATGAACTTCTGTACAATCGTGATCGGCGATTACAATCACGCTTTCGATCCGAGAGTCAGCCTCGTAAGATGCTTTGGAGATGAACATACGAGTGAGAATGTTCTTCTCGTCGACGAAGCTCATAACCTCGTAGACAGATCGAGAGAGATGTACAGTGCCTCATTCTCATCTGAACTCCTGAAAGAAATGTTACATGACTTCAAGGGTGTTGATGCTCGGTGCGAAGCTCTACTGTCTAAGCTGGACCAGTATTTCCGGTTGGCAGATCAATGCTTTGCTACACACCAGTCCGCCTTTAAGATGACGGAGGAGTGTGACGAGAAACAGATCCTTAAGACCGACAATTGGGAAGGAATGCGGCAGATCCCGAAGAGATTCTACGAGATCCTGTGGAAGATATGCAGATTCCTCTCTCCGGTACTTGATAATCTTCCTCAGGGACAGACACGTAAGACTTCCATGAAGTTCTTTTTTGAGGCAAGGTTCTTCCTGACGATCATCGAGCAGCATTACGATGATTCATATATTACATCTATATCCGTAGAACGCGGGAATATCATTATGACCGCGAATTGTCTCGATGCTTCAACCAAGCTCAATTCTATTCTCAGGGATAAGATGGCCGCCATTTTCTTCTCAGCGACCCTGTCACCATATGAGTACTACCGTAATGTTCTTATAGGAAAAGAAGCAGATTATGTAAGACAGTTATCTCTGCCTTATCCATTCCCGCGCGAGAACCTGGAGATCCTTATCGACGGTTCACTTAGCACAAGATATAAGGACAGGCCGGTTACAGCCGGACAGATAACGGAGACGGTATTTGAAGAATTGGTCAACAGGACCGGGAATTATATGCTGTTCTTCCCTTCTTTTGAATACTTGAATTCGATATGCGACAAACTCGAAGCCCTTTTCGATGAGACAGGAAAGAAAGACCATATTATCCGTGAGATCAAGCGACAGCACCCTGATATGACATCTGACGAGAAAAAAGAATACCTGGATAACTTTGCCGAAGCAAGCAGCGGCCTCCTTCTTGGTGCTGCCGTCCTCGGAGGACACTTCGGGGAAGGTATAGATCTTGTGGGAGAACGCTTATCCGGAGTGATCATAGTCGGCGTGGGCATTCCCAAAGTCACACCGTTAAGACAGGTGCTTACGAATTTCTATGCAGAGAAGTTCGGAGACGGTTATGCCTTCGCCTACAGATTCCCGGGCTGGGAAAAAGTCCTTCAGGCAGTAGGACGCGTAATAAGGACCGATGAAGACACCGGCTTTGCACTGCTCATTGATGACCGGCTTGAGACACCGGAATATGTATCACTCTTCCCGCCTCATTGGATCGTATGAGAGTTTTTCCTTAAGTCTTTTGAGAGAATCATAAGATTTATCGAACTGTATCGACAGATAATCATTGGTAAAATCAGCAAGATCATTGGCCAGACGCTCATTGGCATTTCCAGCGAAAAGCGAATCCAAAGGACAGTTAGCAAAATAGTTAAGTGCTGACACTCCGGCGGACGACATTAGCCGGTATCCCCTGCGGTTGACCTTGGCGCTGCAATCAGAACAGATCACCTCTCCGTCATTTAAGCTCAAAAGACAATGATCCTTGCTGTCAAGGACTTTACCGCATGAAGAACAGATATCATAAGTAACGTTCAACCCCAATATATAGAGCAATCGCCAATTGAATCCGGCTACGCTCATAAGATATCTCTCAGGCAGATTGGCAAGTGAATAGAAAGCATATACAGCCAGTTCATAAGCTTCCCTGCTGTTCTCGGATTGATGGATACTGTCAATAAGACATTCACTGATATGCCCTGCAGAAGCCATAGCCTCCAGAGAAGAATATATTCCCATATTATTCTCGATGATATTGCCTTCTTTGAGATAATAGTATCCGTGCGATACGCTCACAACGAGATCACAGAGCATAAACGGAACTGATACGTTCGCAGCTGATGAACCGGGACGCGTTGCGCCTTTGGCACAGATCCTTATAACACCGCTGTCTCCAGTCAGGACAGTCAGCATCTTGTCCTTCTCTTTGAAACTGTCGGAGGCAAGGATCACTCCGCGGAATTTAATGGAAGCTCCCGCCATCAGTCATCGTCTTCGGGAGTATAACCGAAGTCCTTGAGCATTATGTCATTATTCTTCCAGTCATTACGTACTTTTACAAAGAGATCAAGGTAAACCTTACATCCGCACATTCTCTCGATGTTACGTCTGGCTGCGGTGCCGATACGTTTGATCATCTGTCCTTTTTTGCCAAGAATGATGGCTTTATGCGCCTCACGCTCACAGATAATTGATGCACTGATCACAACAACTTCCCTGTCATAATCATCTGCGGCATCCTCAGGGTATTTCTCTTTGAACTCCGTGATCTCGACTGCTGTTCCGTGCGGAACTTCCTGATCGGTATAATGGAGCAACTGTTCTCTTATAAGTTCCTTAGCGATCTCGCGCTCGGTCTGATCTGTCATATATTCCGAATCAAACAGTCTGGGACCTGAAGGAAGAAGTTCTGCAACCTGCTTGAGCAAAACATCCACATTATCTCCGGTCCTTGCACTGATCGGAATGATATCAGAGAAATCAGAGAGCTTCGAATATTCTGCTATAAGGGGTAAAAGCGACTCCTTTGCAACCTCATCGCTCTTATTAACTGCCAAGATCACTTTTTTGTTGTTCTCACGGCACACTTCAATAAGTCTTCTCTCTACATTTCCGGGATCCTTGAATCTGCCGTCTGCAAGAAGGACAACAGCATCAGCATTCTTAACGGCTTTGAACGAGTTGCCGACCATGATCTCTGAAAGCTTAGACTTAGGATCATGCACACCGGGAGTGTCGACAAAGATGATCTGAGTATCGTCAGTATTATAGATCGACCTGATATTGGTTCTCGTTGTCTGAGGCTTATGAGATACTATCGCCACCTTCATCCCGGTAATATAGTTAACAAGCGTCGACTTGCCGGCATTGGGTCTGCCGAGCAGAGCTACATAACCGCAATGAGAACATATGCTGCCTGCCGGATAAGCAATATTATCAAAAGGACGTTGTTCATCTTCATGTCTTGTAATCTCGGCTTCTTCATCATCAAAAGCAAGCCCGACGGCGGACATCAACTGCTTCTGTCTCAAGATCATAATCTTCTCGTCTTTCTCATCAATATGATCATAACCGAGCAAGTGCAGCAGTGAATGAGCAACAAGAAATACTATCTCGCGCTCTTTTGAATGACCATATTCTTCTGCATTCCTGAACGCAACTTCAGGACACAGGATAATGTCACCCAGATTAAGCACATCGCGACCTTCATCATCTTTCTCGTAGTCACCGGGATCTAACTCACCTTCAATATCGCCATCCTTCATGTTAAGGATCGGAAAAGACAGAACATCAGTAACCTTATCGATATTACGATTCTCTTTATTCAGTTCTCTGATAACATCAGGATCAACATAAGTAAGTGTTACATATGCATCCCTCAAAGCATGGACGAGCTTGATATCAACATATGGCTCACCTGCAACCGTTTGGATCACTTGGTCGATCCGGGAATTATATTCAGAAGTAAGATCATTACTTGAGGTATCATTTATTATTGTTATTCTCATCAGGGTACTTTATCCTTTCATGATAGACACCGGCATAAACCTGTCTGAAAGCAACGGTAATATTCTCTATATCAGCAAAAGACAATCCGGATTCTTTAAGCTGATCCTGATCTATCTTAGACTTGATAAGCTTACGTATCATTGCCTCGACTTCATCAAGATCGGTAGTCTTCATCGATTTTACCGCAGCTTCAGTTGTGTCGGCGAGCATTACGATCGCAGATTCACGTGTTGACGGTATATGCCCCTTATATCTGAAGCTATCAACATCAGGCTCAGGCAGATCATGTTCCTTTGCATAATTCTGTGCTTTTATATAGAAATATGAAGGATATGTCGTACCGTGATGCTCATCGATAACCTTGATTATAGGCTGAGGGAGTTTATACTTCTTGGCAATCTTTATCCCGTCGACCGTATGAGCAGTGATAATGGCAACACTCTCTTCAACAGTCAGATGATCATGGGGATTATATCCTTCGGTCTGATTCTCCGTAAAGCAGAGAGGGTTCTCGAGCTTGCCTACATCATGATAGTATGCGGCAACCTTACAAAGAAGCGCATCGGCTCCGACCGCTTCGGCTGCGGCATCAGCCAGATTAGCCACCATCATGGAATGCTGATAAGTACCGGACGCCTCGAAAAACAGTTTCTTGAGCAACGGGTGACCCGGCTGAGACAGTTCAATGAGCTTTACAGGAGATACGGTGTTAGAGAACAGCTCATATATGGGCATAAGTCCGATTGCAGCTACAATGGACAGTAACGAAGAGATCGCTACCCAAACTGCATCATCGATAAACTCATTTCTGGTAGCAGCATTGAGGAAGTTGTAGCAAAGAGATGCTGCCGTACATAAGATCATAGGAACAATGATAAGCGAAGCACTGTTGTATCTGTGATTCTTACGGCCGGCAATCGAAGCGCAGACAAGAATACCTACAATGGCAATAAATGCATATTCATGATCGAATCCGTACAAAGGCCATACAAGGAGAATATTGGATATCGACAGTATGACAGCCGCACTGATTCCGATATACGTTGAGGCGATCGTAGTAAAGAACAGGACGAGGATCATGATCCCGGATGATATCTTGACTTGATAAAGTGTTGCAGCTATCGGCAACATATAAGTGATCGTGATCATGTAGAAGACCTTGAGAGCCGACAGTTCTCCGGAATTGATAGCAAATACGTAGATCAGAGTAACAAGAGCTATGAGCAGGACATATATCAGTGCTCTTACAAACAGGACAACGTCGAAAGCATCATCTCTGATCAACTCCAGATCGACAAGCTGGCTGTATACATGCTCTGTTACAGTATCATCCTTGCTGATGATCTTTGTCCCCTTTTCGACTGTAACAGGATCATTCTTAGCAGCACTGTAAGCATTCTCCTGAGCCTCAGTAGTAGCATCGACATCATAGACTGAATTGTAGTTCATGTAGAGCTTCAATGTCTTAGACAAAAGATCGGCGTAGTTGGAGTATGATGTCTCTTCAAGGAGCATCTGATTGATCTTCTCGTCGATCATGGCATTTAATGTATCAGTATTTACATTCTCCTGCATGATCAACTCAGCAATAGTATTGGCTCTGAACTGAAGATAATTGAATGCTGATGTCGACATCGAGAAGAAAAGGTCGATATCATCATCACCGGGAACAATGCCGATACCGTCATAGAGATCGGTCTTGAGCTCTTCACGGATCTCGGAGAAATCGCTCAAGACAGTGCCGTAATCAGATACGAGACGGGTTCTGGCCTGCTTTGTATTAACGAAAAACAGGCTGACATTATCGATACTCTTCTTCGACAGTTCTTCTGATCGGACAAAGATAGGCTTGATACTGTTCTTTGCAATATTGGCCTCGCGTTCTGTCTGATATGTATCGACAAAATTACGGGTGGCATATATGTCACTGTTGCTGACCGAACCTACGGCTAGATTATATCTCTTGGGAAGATAACCGTAAAAAATAAGGAGCGATATAATCGCCACAGTCATTATCAAAGTAACCGTCTTCTGGAATCTGACACTGAAAGAAACGTTCATCTTTGCACCTCTTGGGCCCTTCTGTCATATGCTTCAACTATCCTCTGAACAAGAGGATTACGAACAATATCGGCATTATTCAGCGATACGATGCTAATCCCCTCGGTACCGTCCAAAACCTTCATACAATCGTAGAGACCGCTTGTTGTCCCCCTGGGCAGATCTATCTGAGTAAAATCACCGCATACACATGCTTTGCAGTTGAGTCCGATCCTCGTCAGGAACATCTTCATCTGTTCGATCGTAGTGTTCTGAGCCTCATCGAGCAGAACAAAAGCATCATCAAGATTCCTGCCTCGCATAAAAGCAAGAGGTGAAACCTCGATAAGCCCTTTCTCGTAATATCGCTCGAAAAGCTCCTGACCAAGGAGCACGCCGAGAGCATCATATATGGGTCTCATGTAGGGATTAACTTTCTCCTCTATATCACCCGGCAAGAATCCGAGCCTCTCGCCTGCCTCGACAGCCGGTCTGGTAAGGATGATCCTTGATACTTCACGGTTCCTGAACGCCTTAACAGCCATCGACACACCCAGGAAAGTCTTACCTGAACCGGCCGGGCCGCTGCAGATTACAAGTTCAGAACGCTTAAGCGCATCCGTATATACCTTCTGTCCCAGAGTCTTGGCCTTAATAGGTCTGCCTGAAGGAGTCGTATATATGACCTCATCTTTTGATCCGATGAATTCTTCGAGCTGACCGGTCCTGCTCAGATAGATAATATAATCCGTGGTCCTCGAGTCTATATCATCATTCTCACTGAATCTGAGAAGAGCATTGATAACGGCACTGAGACGGCTCATTGACAGATTATCATCGCAACTGTAAACGATACTGTTACCGTCAAGTTCGATCTCAGCATCGAAAGCGGCCCTCAGTTTATCCGCTGTAGCGCCTGTAAACAAACGATCTATATTACTGTGCTCTATTCTTTCAGTCATATATTGATATATCCCCATAAGATTATCTAATAACCGTATTAAAAGGTCAAATCTATAGGAGCGTAAGCTTACCTTTAAGTTCTTTATAGTAATCCGGCAGTTCCGCATCAAAATGTATCAGTTCACCGGTTATGGGATGGATAAACTCAATAGATGAACTGTGAAGGCACTGCCCGCTTAAGCCGTAGTGCTTACGTTTGGGCGCATATAACGGATCCCCCACGACAGGATGTCCGATATATACCATATGCGCTCTGATCTGATGGGTCCTTCCGGTCTCGAGGATCAGTTTCATATCGGTAGCTTCCCGATATCTCTCAACAACTTCGAAATGAGTTATTGAAGGCTTGCCGTCCTCGTTGACGATCATACGTCTCCGGTCCTTAGTACTTCTGGATATTGGGGCATCGATCGTACCCTTATTGGGGCCGACGACTCCGTATACCATAGCACGATAGACTCTCTTAACCTCGTGATTGGCCATCATTTCAGCCATCCTTATATGAGTCTCATTATTCTTGACCGCGAGCATCAATCCCGATGTATCCTTATCGAGTCTGTGAACAATACCGGGACGTACTACACCGTTAATATCCGACAGGTCGCCGCCGCAATGATGAAGAAGTGCGTTAACGAGCGTACCTTCGTAATGGCCGCATGCAGGATGAACGACCATCCCCTGCGGTTTATTGATTATGATAAGATCCCTGTCTTCATAAACGATATCAAGCGGGATATCTTCCGGTGCTGCATCAGTAGTTACAGCTTCGGGAATATCAACTTCCACTGCATCTCCGTTCGAGAGCTTAAATCCGGCTTTTGTAACTGCGGACCCGTTTACTCTGACGTTTCCTGATGAGATCAGCTGTGAGAAATATGATCTGGTATAGTTCTCAGAGTTAGAAGCTATAAATGTATCCAGTCTTTGACCATCAGCATTACTTATCAACTTCATCTTGAGACTCTCCCTTCTCAGATGCATACTTAGCGAAAAGAAGATCGACATCCTTACTCTTAAATATGATCAACAGTATAAACAATATCGTACCGCATACGGCACAGATATCAGCAACATTGAATATCGGGAATGTATAAGAACCGAAGTCAAATCTGAGAAAATCAACGACGTAACCGAGCCTGATCCTGTCGATAAGATTTCCGATCGCACCGACTGTCAAAAGGACACCGCATACGGCTACAAGTCTGAGATCGATACTTAATGCCTTATATGTGATCCCTATTATAAAAATGGTCATAACTATCGAGAAAGCAGACAGGACATAGATCCCCCATGAACGGTCAGCCAGAAAACTGAAAGCTGAACCCGTATTACGGACATAATTGATATAAAAGAATTCTTTTATTACGGTCTTTGAACCTCTGAAACCGATCTTAGAAACGACCAGATACTTAGTGATCTGATCGATTGCCGTAAATACTATGACAGTCAAGACAGCTATCATGTATCTGATCTTATTCATATTCACATATCCTCTCTATCCTTATACAACTTCCGTTATCATCGATATCAGCCAGAACCCCGCACATGAATGCATCTCCGCTCGCCTGAGAATACTTGGCAGGCATCTTTGATATAAGCCTTCTTGCAGAGGCATCGATATCCATTCCGATGATCGAATCAATGCAGCCTGTCATGCCAAGATCAGTAATATATCCCGTACCGTTCGGAAGTATCCTGTTATCTGCTGTTTGTACGTGTGTATGTGTACCTACCACAAGAGACACTCTTCCGTCGAGATAATAACCCATAAGCTGCTTTTCGGAAGTAGCTTCCGCATGGAAATCAAGAACAAGTATATCTGCTCTGTCGTTAATATCCGCTATCAGTTTATCAGCACGTCTGAAAGGATTATCAGCCGACGGTATCATGGACACCTGGCCGAGAAGATTCAACACAGCGATCTTCTTTCCACACTTATTAATAATACAGTAATCATTCCCGGGCCACTCATCAGAGACATTTGCAGGACGAACGACCTGCGGGATCTTATCTACGAGGCCGACGAATTCGGCGTTGGAAAATGTATGATTACCGAGTGTTATCGCGTCAGCGCCCAGACTTACCATCTCCTGCGCAAGCTTAAGCGTGATACCCATACCCGCAGCTGAGTTCTCGCCGTTGATAATACAGACATCAACAGATTTACTCCGGAGATAATCCGGAAGTATATGTCTTAAGATATCCATGCCGGGTCTGCCGACAATATCACCTATGAATGCTATCCGCACATAATACCGCCTGTTTTATATTTGCCAATGTATTCTAACATAATTATATAAATATATACTAATATGCTTTTTGCATTAAAAAAGGAGACAAACTGCAGAATTGTCTGTCTCCTTTTGGGTGAAACCAATCAATAATCCATAATATGTACGTAACTAAGGTATAAGTTTTATGATCATATTACTTTGCAACATCAGTAGCGCGTGTCTCGCGTATGATGTTGACCTTGATCTGTCCCGGATAATCGAGTTCATCCTCGATCTTCTTACAGATCTGTCTGGCCTTGATGACCATCTCGTCATCACTGACTTTATCGGGAGAAACAATGACACGGATCTCGCGTCCTGCCTGAATTGCGTAACTCTTCTCTACGCCCTCAAAGCTCGAAGCGATCTCTTCAAGCTTCTGGATCCTCTTGATGTAAGTCTCAAGATTCTCGCGTCTTGCCCCGGGTCTTGCAGCAGATATAGCATCTGCAGCAGCGATCAACACTGCCTCGGGTGACTTGGGTTCATAATCACCGTGATGTGCCTCAATGGCATTGATCACTTCCGGTGATTCACGATACTTACGTGCAATATCAGCACCAAGCTCAATATGTGTACCCTCCTGCTCGAAGTCGACAGCCTTACCTATATCATGTAAGAGACCGCCTCTCTTAGCCATAGCCACATCGAGTCCTAATTCTCCGGCCATCATACCTGCGATCCAGGATACTTCGATGGAGTGCTGGAGAACATTCTGTCCAAAACTGGTACGATACTTCATCTTACCGAGAAGCTTAATGATCTCAGGATGAAGATTCATGACACCTGTCTCGTATACGGCTCGTTCACCTTCTTGCTTAATTGTCTGGTTGATCTCTTTCTTTGCCTTATTTGCCATCTCCTCGATCCTTGCGGGATGGATACGACCGTCAACAACCAGTTTCTCTATAGTCAATCTGGCGATCTCTCTTCTGATCGGGTCGAAAGATGAAAGGATAACTGCTTCAGGGGTGTCATCTATGATAACATCGACACCCGTAATCGTCTCGATCGCACGGATATTACGTCCTTCACGACCGATAATACGACCCTTCATCTCATCATTAGGCAGGTTTACAACCGAGACTGTGGCTTCGGATACATAATCGGATGCATATCGCTGAATAGAAGATACGATTATATCCTTTGCGATCTTATCAGCATCCTGCTTTGTTTTTTCTTCCATTTGCTTGAGCATCGTAGCCATATCATGACTGTACTCTCGTTCTGCTGCTTCAAGTACAAGATTCCTGGCTTCGGTTACTGACAAGCCTGATACCTTCTCGAGTTCTTCAGCCTTACGTGCTTCGATCTCCTTGGTATGCTTCTCGACTTCTTCAATCTGCTTCAGCTTAGCTTCCAATTCATTACGCTTGGATTCGGCTGTAGCAAGCATTCTGTCGATATTGTCTTCCTTCTGCTCAAGTTTGTTCCTCTCTCTTGCAAGCTCCTGGCGCTTCTCCCTGACATCGTGTTCCAATTCAACACGAGCCTTGGATATCTCCTCCTTTGCTTGCAAAAGAAGCTCTCTTTTGCGATTCTCAGCATCCTTCTGAGCCTCAGCCGCACGCTTAACGCTGTCAGCCTCAGCTTTCTGAACATCTTCCTGTAGTTTCTTCTGCTCGCGAGTAAGACCACGCTTGTAGATAAATAACACAACCGATGCACCCAGAAGGATACCAACAATCAGGCCGATAATTAAAAATAGCCAATTCACGTTGGTACTCACCTCCAAATATTTAGTTGTCAAAGATCAATTAAATATAGCTGTAGTCAGCCATAAAATAATTCTAAAAATAATTTACGATTATGTCAACGAACAATTGTTACATATTATTTACGCGAATACCCATTCTATTGGGCATCAGTTATAATCGTTCTATGAAGTTAGAGTTTATGATTGACAAAGAATTTGACGGGATGACATTAAGAGATGTCCTTTCCCGTAAATATATGATGAGCCGTATGATGATCAAGAAAGTAAAGTTATACGGAAAACTCGAAGTTAACGGTGTTCACAGGCGTGTGATCGATACTGTCAGCTCCGGAGATACTGTATATGCCGAATATGATGATGACTCCGGCAGGTTAAAGAGCTTTACGGAAACAGGTATTCCGATCCTTTATGAAGATGACTGGTTCGCAGTAGTCGATAAGCCTGCAGGCATAGTAACTCATCCGAGTCATGACCACCTTGATGATTCACTTTTGACTCTATTGTCAGACGAACCGTTAAACCCGGTGATGCGTCTCGACAGAGAGACATCCGGACTTCTTGCCATAGCAAAGAACGGATATGCCCACAATACCATCGTTAAACTCGGGACCGGAAAAGCCTACGTTGCTGTTGTATACGGGGTTTTCGACAAGGAAGAAGGCATAATATCCAAACCCATCAAAAGAAGACCCGGGTCAGTAATGATAAGAGATACTGTTCCGGAAGAAGATCCTGACGGCAAGAGCAGCATAACCCGGTATAAGACATTATATAAAGCACCATCAGGCGATATCTCACTTGTCGGATACCGGCTTTTGACCGGGAGATGTCACCAGATCAGGGTTCATTCATTGTCTGAAGGACATCCGCTTGTAGGTGACGGACTATATGGACCTAATTCAATCGATAACCCGTCTGACAGATTCCCCGTCTCTTCCGAACTCGATAAAAGGATCGGAAGACAGGCTCTTCACGCTGCTTATCTCGAGCTCTGTCATCCGATAACAAAACAAAAGATGATATTCAGGAGCCCTATGCCGGAGGACATGAGAAAAATAATCGGATTATCATCTGAAGCTTGCGATGAGCTTCTCGGCGAGCTTGACGGATTCTTCGGATGAATCACCCGACAGAAGTCTTGATACTTCATTAACACGGTCTGCTGCGGCAAGCTTTCTCACTGTAGATTCAGTAGAGCCGTCAAGAACTTCCTTAGAGATAAAATAGTTATTATCGGCAGCTGCCGTTACCTGCGCTGTATGAGTAACGCACAACACCTGATGTGATAATGATATCGTATGTAGCCTTTCCGCGATCTTAACAGACGCTACACCTGATACACCCGTATCGATCTCATCGAATATCATGGTCGGCATCTTATCTGCTTCAGACAGGATCGTCTTAACAGCCAACATGATCCTCGATGCTTCACCGCCGGATACGATTGATGATAAAGGACGTGCAGGTTCCCCGGGATTCGCCGAGAACATAAACCTGATATCTTCAGTACCGTATGAAGTGAAGTATCTTTCCTTACTTCTCTGACAGAATTCAACCTTAAAGACTGCGGAAGGTATCTCGAGTTCACGCAGTTCTTCAGTTATCCTCGCGGACATTATTTCAGCCGTTAAATGCCTCTTATCGGATAATGCATTGGCAGCATCTTTAAGCTTGGCTTCAAATACGAACCTGTCTTTCTTGAGTCGGATCAGACGGGTCGAGACATCTGCCATACCCTTTATCTCTTCAGATGCCATAGAGGCAAACTCGTTGATCTTGCTGACAGTATCACCGTATTTACTCTTGAGATCATATAGAAGTCCGAGTCGTTCAACCACATCCGCAGCCGCCTGTGCATCATATCCGTCGTTCTCGATTATCTTACGGATCTTGTCGGCAACAGCTTCTGCGCGGTAATAAACAGCTTCCATCTCCTGAGCAATATCGGAATACTCGGGATCGGAATCTTTTATCCGTTCAGCTTCATCAAGAGCATTTCGCATCCCGGACAATGTCGATCTCCCCCGTTCGTCTTCGCTGTCAAAGGTATTCAGGATATCAGTAAGCGCCGCCAAAGACTTGGAGCGTCTGTCATTTTTATGCTTCTGCTCGATCAGTCTTTCCTCTTCACCCTCGACAAAGCCGGCTTCTTCTATCTCTGTGATCGCTAGCTCCAAGTATTCGCGGCGCTTTGATAAAGACTCCGGTGATGCTGACAGATTACGTATCTCGAGGATTATGGCTTTGTATTGATCGAGCAACTCCCTGTAAGAAGAAAGCAGACCGGTCATTTCCTGACCGCCGAAAGAATCCAGGATATCAACATGATATTTCTCGTTAAAGATCCTTTGTGTATCCTGTTGCCCGTGAATATCGACAAGGAAAGAACCGACTTCACGAAGAAGGGCCAATATGACAGTCCTTCCGTTGATCCTTGCAATGCTCTTTCCGTCTCTGGTGATCCTGCGGCTTATGATAAGCTGCCCGTCATCACATGATAATCCGGATGATTCAAGGATATCGGCCAGTTCGTCATCAATACCGTCTCCTATATCAAAAACCGCCTCGACATAAGCCTCATCACTGCCGTTACGGATAAGGAGCTTTGACGCTTTATCTCCGAGGATCAGTCCGATTGCATCGATCAACAGGGATTTACCTGCACCTGTCTCACCTGTTATGACATTTAGCCCGGTTTCAGGTTCGAAAACGGCATGAGATATGACCGCAATATCTTTTATCTCGAGCCTTACGAGCATATCAGTCTTCTTGACCTCTGTTTCCGGAACTCATCATATCATTAAGTGTTACGACAAAAGCTTCCGCTTCTTCGACGTTGCCGGTTGCAACAAACACGGTATCATCACCGGCGATAGTGCCTACGACTGAAGGCAGATGCATAGAATCAAGCGCAGAACCCGCAGCCTGCGCCATACCGGGCAAAGTCCTGATAACAACAAGGTTCATAGCGCTTTTCCAGGAAAGCAGGGAATTGGAGAACACAGCAAGAAGGCGTCCCGGCGCAATATCCCCTGTCCTCTCCATAAAAGCATATTTGGTTCCCTGGTTGGGGAGCGTGATCTTGATGATCCCGAGCTCCTTAATATCCCGTGAACACGTTGCCTGGGTAACGCTATAACCCTTTGCCTTCATCATAGCAGTCAGTTCTTCCTGAGTTGAGATATCATTCTCACGGATCAGTTTGATGATCATTTCCTGTCTGTCATTCTTGGCTATTTTCATAGAAGCTACCTCTCGCGATTATCTTACGTCTGACATTCTGGAAGAAACCTGTGTATCCTAACTGAACAGTCTTGATGTTCTGTTCGTGTCGAACGATCTTGAGAACATCATTTTCCTCGGCAACACAGAAATCATGACCATCGGGACAGATTATAGGAATAGTCTCAAAAGTACCAAGTTCCACCTCAACAGTACTGTCAGGGCCGATTACATAACTGGTTGTCTGAAGCGTATGCGAACAGAGCGGCGTAATGAGCATCGCCTGCATCTCAGGCATCAATAAGGGTCCGCCGGCAGCAAGTGTATAAGCAGTAGAACCGGTGGGGGTAGCTACAACAAGACCATCACCGTAGAAACGTTCGACATGCTGCCCGTCGATCATAAGCCCAAGCCTTACGATATGCGGCTTATCACCTCGCAATACGGCAACATCGTTAAGGCAGATATCATGGCCTTTGAGATTCCCGTTTTTGTCATAGAGTTCAGCTTTGAGCTGCATTCTCTCCGTGATCTTATAGTTCCCGTTAAGGATCCTGTCAATACCGTCATCGATAGCATGCTCGGATATCTCGGTAAGAAAGCCGATACTTCCCTTGTTGATACCGACATACGGGATCCCGAGATCTCTGTAATCTGATACAACACCGAGAAAAGTTCCGTCACCGCCGATCGATACTATATAATCGCAATCATCAAACTTACCGAAATCAACACCCGGAATATCGGATAACACAGTATCCGTAAGATTCTCACGGAATACGGGAGTAGCTCCCCTGCTGTCAAGGATATTACCGAGTTCGGATGCAACCTTGTAACCTATATCCCTGTTCGGGTTAGAATGAATGCCAAATCTCATTTACCTTTTTGCCTCTTTCGCAAATGTTATTCGTATAATTATAACAAATTGTGGATATAAAAGTAAAAAGATAATAACCCGGCTACAGGATCAATTAAGATCTGCAGATATCCTTGAACTTATCGAATCGGCATCAAGACCACATTCCCGTAACTGCTCATCCTGTGAAGCAGCTCGGATTATCTTATCGTCGACCCCGAATACGGTAACATCAACACCGGAACAGGAATCATGAAGCATCCTGGAAATGCTCTCGCCGGCACCTCCGCATATGATCCCTTCTTCGATAGTATAGACTCTTATATCATTACCGATCATTTCTGCTATGGATTCCGGAACCGGCTTTACCATGGCAAGGTTTATATGTATCCCCTTGAAGCCCTTTCCGGAAAGAATACTGACAGCATCCTGACCTGTCTTACACATCTTACCGATAGTAACAATGGCATAATCACGACCTTCGGAAGATACGATATGGGGCTTAACTACATCGTCAGGATCAGAATAGAGATCATTGTTATCGTAAAAGGACTTCCCTCTGGGATATCTGATCGCAACAGGACCTTCACACTTATTGACAGCATAATTGAGACAATTACGAAGATCGACATAATCCCTTGGAACCAGGATAGTCATATTG
Source organism: uncultured Clostridia bacterium (assembly GCA_946611435.1). Classification (GTDB taxonomy): domain Bacteria; phylum Bacillota; class Clostridia; order Saccharofermentanales; family Saccharofermentanaceae; genus Saccharofermentans. The sequence goes on along the minus strand of CAMODL010000002.1, from coordinate 170,152 downwards.
GGCATGGCATTCAAATAAGAGATATCATTCAAACCGTGGTGAGTATGTCCGTCAGCGCCTACAAAGCCGGCTCTGTCGATCGCAAAGACCACATGATTGTTCATGAAGCAAACATCATGTATGATCTCGTCATAAGCTCTCTGAAGGAAAGAAGAATAGATGGCAACAACAGGAATATAACCGGATGCTGCCAGTCCTCCTGCCATTGTTACTGCGTGCTCCTCTGCTATACCGCAGTCAAAGAATCTGCTTGGGAATTTGTAAGCGAACAGATCAAGACCCGTTCCCTGAGCCATGGCTGCACATAATCCGAGAACTTTCTTATTCCGGGCAGCTATGTCAACAAGAGCTCCTGCAAAAGCGGTCGTGAAAGTAAGAGAATTGGTCTTAACAACACCTTTCTCGGGGTCAAACGGACCTACACCGTGATAATCCGCAGGGTCCTTCTCAGCAGGCTCATAACCCTTGCCTTTGGTCGTTACCACATGAAGAAGTACCGGCTTATTGATATCCTTTACGGCGTCGAAGGCCTTGATCATGCTCTTTGTATCATGTCCGTCGATCGGCCCGTAATATACCAGCCCCATATCATCAAAAAAGGACGGATGCTTACGATTAACAAGGAATCTGAAGAAATCCTTAATTGCCATAATGAACCTGACCAGAGGCTTTCCGAGATTCGGAAGGTACCGGTTAAGGAATGACTCCGTGTTTCTTTTCGCTGATATATATCCGCTCGATATACGTATCTTCTTGAGATAACGGGAAAGGCCGCCTACATTCTTATCGATGCTCATCTCGTTATCGTTAAGGATTATGAGCATCTTTGTCTTGCTGTGACCGGCATCGTTCAAAGCCTCATAAGCGAGACCTCCGGTCATGGCTCCGTCTCCGATAACGGCAACCACATAATAATCTTCGCCGGAGAGATCCCTGGCTCTGGCAAATCCGAGAGCCGCCGATACAGACGTACTGCTGTGTCCTGTATCGAAGACATCATACGGGCTCTCGGATCTTCTCGGGAATCCGGATACTCCGCCCTTCTGTCTCAGTGTATCAAATCTGTCATATCTTCCGGTTAAGAGTTTATACGAATAGGCCTGATGACCGACATCGAATATCAGTTTATCCTTTGTATAATCGAAAACAGATAATAACGATACGGTCAATTCAACTGCGCCGAGATTTGAACCGAGGTGTCCTCCATTGGCAGAGACAGTTTTAATGATCTTATCCCTTAATTCGGCACAAAGGACCTCACGCTCCTTACGGCTCAGTGAAGCGATCTTCTCAGGAGTCATATCTGTTCCAAGATACTGATAATCCAATCAATAGTCCCTTTCTGCAATAAAAGCGATCATACTTCTTAACGGGTATGTATCATACCCCTCTTTTCCCAATGTATCAAGGATAGCGATACAACCGTCGATCTCAGAGTCGAGCCTGTTCTTAGCCTCCGTGACACCAAGCATGGTGACAAATGTGGATTTGTCGTCTCTGTCATCCTTACCAATGCTCTTGCCAAGGACTTCCGGAGAAGATGTAACATCCAGAAGATCATCCTTGATCTGGAATGCCAGTCCGATATGTCCGGCAAGTTTCTTAAGCTGAAGCAGAAGATCCGTCTCATCGTCTCCTCTTCTCAGATAGTATGGCATCGTGATCGCCGCCTCGATAAGTGCGCCGGTCTTAAGTTCTTGAAGTACTGCAAGCTGATCGAGAGACAGTTCCTTACCTTCGGATGACTTGTCGATACTCTGTCCGCCGAGCATGCCTCTGATACCCGAATAGTAAGCCATTCTGTTAGCAGCTACGGCAGCATTCTTCATTTGTTGAGCGTCGCTCCTGATTATCTCGGCAGTAAGCATCTCAAAAGCCCTGTTAAGCAACATATCACCTGCAAGAACGGCGATACCCTCTCCAAAAGCGATATGACATGTAGGTTTACCTCTTCTCAGGTCATCATTATCCATCCCCGGAAGGTCATCATGTATCAGAGAATATGTATGTATCATCTCCAGAGCGCAGGCATAAGATCTGACCTTCGCTCTGTCTATCCCGAGAAGATCGGCAGACATATACATCAAAGTCGGTCTGAACCTCTTCCCGCCTGCCAGGAGACTATAAAGGCCTGCCTTAACAGTGATGTCATCACCACTAACATCATCGAAAACGGCTCTCAGTACCGGATCGATATCACATGAGACTTCTTCTGCAAACTTAAGATAGTCAGACATCTTATTCTCCCTTATCCTCAAAAGGTATCTCTTCAAGTGTGTCACGATCGATCATGGATATCTTCTTCTCGACTTCGCTGATCTTATCATTGCATAAGGACGCCAGCTCCACTCCTCTAGAATAGAGCTTTATGGAATCATCGAGAGATACATTGCCGTTATTAAGGCTGTTTACGATACTCTCAAGTTCGGCGACGGCCTCCTCATAGATAAATTTCTTATCTGCCATATCAAATGTCCTCCTCAGAGTTCATATTTATCCTATCAACAGTTACATCAACAGTTCCGTCTGCCATAGAGACCTTGATCTCCTGCCCGATATCAAGATCCTTGACGGAGGTTATAACAGTATCATTACGTGTAATACATGAATAACCTCTTTTAAGCACATTCAAAGGACTTAAAGAATCAAGTCTGTCGATATAGATCCTGAGTTCATTTTGCTTCGAGCGGATCATACTGTCAAATCCGGTCCTCAGTGCCGTCAGATCGTTGATCAATCTGTTCTTTTCCCTGTCGACAAGTCTGTTGCCGGAGAATAACATGCGTTCTTCGAGAGAATCGAGCAGGTTTCTCTGCTTCTGAACATAGAACATCGGCGAGTATAAAGCCTTATGATTCTTAAGGTTATCCAGTCTCCGCTTATGAACCGACAGCAGATTCTTGACGGCCATATTAAGAAGTATCCTTCGATTGGCTATATCGTTTACCAGATCTTCATAAGCTGCAATGACCAACTCGGCTGCAGCTGTAGGCGTAGGAACACGAAGATCGGCCGCTGCATCACAAAGCGTATTATTGATCTCGTGTCCTACTGCTGAGATTATAGGGATATCACAAGCATATACCTTACGTGCGAGCTCTTCATCATTAAATCCGAACAGTTCCTCAAGTGATCCGCCGCCTCTGGCTATTATGATCACATCAACAGAACGCGACTTGGAGAAGTATTCAATTCCTGAGATAACATCCCCGGGGCACTTCTCTCCCTGAACATTTACCGGATACAACAAGATATCGTAATGAGGATTACGTCTGTTGAGCGTATTGATTATATCGTGGATAACGGCACCTGTAGGCGAAGTGATAACGCCGATCCTTCTCGGAAGGACAGGAATGGGCTTCTTATGATCCGCATCGAAAAGTCCTTCTTCCGCGAGCCTGGAATAAAGCAGCATATACTGCTCCATCAGATCTCCGGTACCTTCTCTCTGCATAGTCGTAACCTTGATCTGGAATTTACCGTATGGCGCATAAAGGCCGCAACTGCCGGTTATCTTGACCTTGATCCCGTCCTCCGGTCTGAAATTAAGCCGTCCGGCATAAGAAGAGAACATTACACAACTGACCTGAGCCCTGCTGTCCTTGAGAGAGAAATACATATGACCGCTCTGTCTGTTAATACTAAGTCCGGTCAATTCTCCGCTTACACTTACAGAACCCAAGACTTCATGTGACTCGAGTAAACCTCCGGCATATGAATTCAGATCCGACACAGAACGGAATTCAAACATAAGACGATTATCCTTTACAGGCTCTTCTCGAAGCTGGACAAAACGCCGTTAATATAAGACGGCGAATCCTCCGTACCATATCTCTTGGCAAGCCTGACAGCTTCATTGATCGATACACTGACAGGAATATCCTCACGATGAAGGATCTCGTAAGCAGCCGTCTCGAGGATCGCTCTGTCTGTCCTGGGCAATCTGTTGATCGTCCATTTTGACAGGAACTTGGAAATACGCTCATCGAGATCTTCCTGCTCGTTAAGGATACCGAATACCATTTCAAGGAAGAAATCCCGATCCTCTTCAAGCTCGGGGTAATTATCTATAAACAGAGCGATCTGATCCTCAACACTCTCCTTACGAAAGGCGTTCTGATAGACAAATCTTACAACTGCTTCTCTGGTCTCAATTCTGCTCATCTTACTCTCCCCGGCGGGATTATACGATCAAGGAACTTCTTAAATCTGCTCATATCACTGAACAAGAAAGACCCGACAAAGAATCCAACTGCCGTAAATATAATGATAAATAACGTCTTAAGGATACCGAAGACGCAGATCAGGATGCCGATAACAAAGAACAGGAACGCGAATATCGTTCCGGCCTTGGTATTCTCAAGTTTCTCGAATAACCTCGACAGAAATCGTTCCATTATCTGCTCTCAACCTTTGCAACTCCGGGTTCTACCCTGCTTACCTTAACGGATACATTCTCAACGACGATACCGGTATATCTCTCTATATCCTTCTTGATCTTCTCCTGTACCTTGGACATCGAAGACGGGATCTCAACATTAGAATAAAGGACAGCATTAACGGCAACCTTGATGGCGCCGTTCTTAGCGGAAGACACACGGGCCTTAGCACTCTTAATGCCTGCCTGTGCTGACTTGGCTGAATTAAGCGCAATACTCTCGATCGCATCAGCACCGATATCGACAGAACCGATCTCCGTCTTACGAAGCTTAGTCTTATATATCCTTCCGGATATTATAAGACTGGCAATGGAAGCGACCGACGTGACAAGGAAGAAGATATTTACTACGGCATATATCTTGCTCTTGGCCGGATCGGTCACCATAGAAGCCAAAGGCGACAACATATCGGCAAACAGTCCCTCATCCACAAAAGCATAAAGAAGGATGATAGACAATAAAGCCAGAACAACTGAGTATATAAACATCAGCACCCTTAAAAAGCCGTTCATATATTTGTCTCCTCCTCATCTGACGGACTCTTGCTCTCGTCCTCGATAACTCTTGTTACATAGACATCGACAGTCTCAACATCAAGTCCCGTAAACTTCTCAACGTCCTCTTTAACATGTTCCTGGATCTCCCAGGCTACCTCAGGAATAATTTTACCATAGAAAATAACAGGATAGACAGTGATGGAAACGCTGTCAGAGCTATCTTCCGAGAAGATAACTCTGACGCCTTTACCTTCATGTACTACACCTGCTTTTTCCTTAAGTGCTACAGCAAAAGACGGAACCAGAGACGCAACGCCATCTACCTGAAGCGCTGCTTCAGCCGCATACTGGGCGACAAAGCCCTGAGTCATCGATCTGTCGCCCTTAATGGATTCCGCTAACTGATTATCATTCACGATCAAGCGCGCTGGAGATATTCTCCGGTCCTTGTATCAACAACGATCTTCTCGTTCTGATCTACGAAGAGAGGAACCTTAACAACGGCACCTGTCTCGAGAGTAGCATACTTTGTAGCGTTGTTGGATGTATCACCTCTAACGGCAGGCTCACACTCAACGATCTCGAGTTCAACAGTGATAGGAAGCTCTACTGAGAAGACTTCACCCTTGTAAGAGAGGATCTTACAGATCATCTCTTCCTTAAGGAACTTGATAGCATCACCGATACTCTCGGGATGGATCGGGATCTGCTCATAGCTCTCCTGATCCATGAAATAATAAAGATCACCGTCACTGTAGATATACTGCATATCCTTACGCTCGAGCTGAGCCTGCTCAAACTTCTCGTTAGGGTTGAAGCTTCGCTCAACTACAGAACCTGTCTTTACATTCTTATACTTTGTTCTAACAAAGGCAGCACCCTTACCCGGCTTTACATGCTGGAATTCAACTACTTGATAGACCTGGCCGTCCATCTCAAAGCACAAACCGTTTCTGAAATCACCTGCACTGATCATAACAATCTCCTTTAATATGCATAATTATCAACATTAAGTAATTTTACTTGTAAGTTAAAGATACTTCAAGTGTAAATTATTACTTTAATATCTCGCTATCAGCCTTACGATCTTTTCGAGAGGGCGTTTGAGCCTGACATACCATATCTCTTTCTTAGAGAATCTCTCTACCATTATCGTATATACTCCTGCCATCTTACCTGCTATGACATCCGTAAAGACCTGATCTCCTACCATTACGGCTTTATCAGCAGTTACGTCCATAAGCTTAAGTGCTCTGTTAACACCGCTGGGATTAGGTTTATGAGCATAAGTAATACATTGCATCCCCAGTTCTTCGGCTATCCCTGCCGATCTTCCCGACTTCGCATTTGAAACAAGACAGCAGCTGAATCCGGCTTCTCTGATCTTATTCACGACTTTGAAACTGTACTCTACCGGCTTATGGGCGTGATCAGGTCCGAGAGTATTATCGAAGTCAAGAAGAAAACAAGAGATACCTCTGCTCTTCAACTCATCAAGATCGATATCATCAACCGAACCTATGAACTTGTCAGGTTTCATACATTTGAACACATTTGGCATCTTACACCTCATTAATTTGACAGTTTTCTGACAATACAAGAGATTTTAGCTATAAGAGTCCGAAAAGTAAACAATATTATGGTAATATATACGCGTTTAAAGGAAAAGAGATACGAGGTATCAATATGAAGATTGCAAAATTCGGTGGATCATCTCTTGCAGATGCATTTCAGATAAAGAAGGTATGTGACATCATACTTGCAGATCCTGACAGAAGGATCATCGTAGTTTCCGCGCCCGGCAAGCGTGACAGTTCAGACACCAAGGTCACGGATCTGCTGATAGCAACAGCCCGTGCCAGGATAGCAGGTGACGACTATGAAGATGAATTAGAGGCCGTTATCAGCAGATTCAAGAGCATAGCCGATGATCTTAACATCCCTGATGTAATCGCAGATATCGAGAACAATCTCAGAACGATCGCGGGAGCTCCCTATACAGATGAAATTGCATATCTTGATTCTGTTAAGGCTATGGGCGAAGACAGCAATGCCAGATTGATCGCTTCCTACCTTACCTCTATAGGTCATCCCGCCATCTATTGTAATCCTAAGAAATGGGGACTTCACCTCGAGCATAACAAAGCCGGTAAGGCAGTTATCCTCGGTGAATCATATGATAATCTCGAGGCTCTGAAGTATCAGAAGGAACTTTGCATCTTCCCCGGATTCTTCGGTTATAACAAGAATGGTGAGATCATTACATTCTCCCGTGGAGGTTCTGATATTACCGGATCCATCCTCGCAGGCGCTGTCGGAGCTGACGTATATGAGAACTGGACTGATGTCGATAATGTATATGCGGTCAATCCTTCACTTGTTAAGAATCCTTTCCCGATCACGGAGATCACATATGATGAGATGCGCGAGCTCGCATATGCAGGCTTTTCCGTACTTCACGAAGAAGCCCTCTACCCTGTCTACGTCAGAGGTATCCCGGTACATATCCGTAACACAAACAACCCTGCAGCAAGCGGTACAAAGATCGTATCCAAGAGATCACATTTTGATTCTCTGGTTACAGGTGTCGCCGGTGATCGCGGATTCATGACAATAACGATATCCAAGTATCTGATGAACCAGCAGGTCGGTTTCCTCGTTGAATTGCTGAAGATCTTTGCCGAAGAAGGAATATCCATCGAGCATATACCTTCCGGTATCGACTCTGTCACACTTATCGTCCGTAAAAAGTACTGGAGCGATGAGAAGGAACAGATCATTGTAAACAGGATCCGTAATGAATTAGCTGCCGACGAGGTCAGGATCGAGAAGGATCTTGCCATCGTTATGATCGTCGGTCAGGCTATGGAAAAATCCGTCGGTATAATGGCCAGAGCCGCGACCGCCCTCTCGGCTGCAGGTATCAATCTGAAGATCGTTAACCAGGGTGCTTCCGAGATCTCATTGATGTTCGGAGTTGCCGAAGAGTATTGCTCATACGCTATCCGGGTACTGTATAAGGAACTCTTCAGATATTGATCATAATAACGAACAGATAACAAACGGGTGCCTCTTCTGTTAAGAGACACCCGTTATTATTAACTGATCAAAACTATGCTGCAGGCTGCTCTGCCTGATTCACGGCGGCTGTATCCGCAGGCGTCTCGGCAGGAGTTTCCGCAGGTGTCTCGGCAGGGGTCTCAGCTGCGGATGACGAAGTCTCTTCAGGTGTCTGGCCTTCAGGATTATCTGAAGGAGCAGTATCCTCAGGTGTTCCCTCAACAGGCTCCGAAGGCTGTTCAGCAGGTGTAGTCTCCGATGTCTCAGCGCTTTCCGTCGTCTGAGGCTCCGTAGCCTGTGTTTCAGGAGCAGCTGTCTGATATGTTGCAACAGTCTCATTCGGAACCTGAGGAACAAACATAGTAGATTCTGTCATGCCGGAATCTTCCGTTGTCTCAGGTACTTCAGTAGGCACAGGTGTCGGAGTAAGCTCTGTCTCGAGAACAGGTATATCATCATTGATCGTAGGATCCTCCTCAGATAACTGAACTGTATAAACGTAGCCTATATCACCGTTAGCCGTTCTTACATTTGTGAATGTATCGCCTGTTTCTACAACTGCTACAGACTGTCCTCTTACAAGTTCCGCGATCATATCACTGTCAGATGAAGCTTCAGCATAAAGAGGTGTGTGATCATTAAGAACATAATAGACTTCAACATCGTACTCATCTGAACCATTATTCTTGGAACCGAAGCTTACAAGTCCCTTCATATTAGCGAAGAGCATAGCACCGCCAAATCCTACGAGGACACAGACAATGAAAACGATGATCGGAATAACGACATTAAGGATCTTAGCTTTCTTGGGTGAAGGCTCTTTCTTGCTCTTCCCCTTGACTTCTACGTTCTTCTTGGCACTAGTTATACCGGAAGCTTCTTTTTCCTTCTCATCGAGCATGCCGCGGTTGAAATTGATAGTCTCTGCTCTGTCATCGACATCTGCTGCAACGGAATTCGAATGTGCAGCCTGAGGTTCATTAAACGGGGTATACTCCTTATCCGGTTCAGCCTTTGCTACGGCAGCCGTTACAGCACCTTCAGCTGCAAGATTATTGTTGATAACAGCATCCCCGGGAAGAAGGAATGTGGATTCGATCTTGAATATTGCCACAGACAGACCGAACTTAACACCATAGTTATATGCCGAATTGATGATCTCTCTGGCCTTTGTTTCAGTCGGCTCGGGCTTAACGAGGATCATATTGCGCATCTGAGCGGGCATCTGTCTTGATACTCCGATACCCATAAGACAGAGCTCATCATTATCCTTGAGCTTAAGGTGTACTTTCTTATCGGGTACTACAGGGCCATCCTGCGGCAGCTTACCGAGATACTGTGTCAATTTCATATTATCCGGATGAGTTTTCTCCTGCTCAGGCGTAATGGCACCCATCTGTACATATCTGTGAGCAACCGTCATCTCCTCAGTAAGAGCCATGATCTTGTTGTCTCTTACGAGAACGGCCTTGGTATTACCGATATGTACAACTCTCAATGTATCGCCTTCGATAATGACCATTGTCATAGATGTCATGAGAGGCTTATTGCCGTGAGACACCGTGAAGTTACAGACTGTCATATTAAGGATATTCACGACTCTGTTGGAGAATTCCTCGTAATCAAGAACCGGATTCTTCTGAGCCTGAGCGACCAGTTTCTCAAGTTCGACATTAAGCTCGATATTAAGCATGGCGCCGAGGCTGTCGGGTCCGATCGTTGAGAAGATCGCACAGATCTGTATCGGCGACGTCGATCTTGCAGTCCTCAGGAATTCGTCCGGGAAATCCGCCTTTGTTCTGTATAAAGTATGGAAAAATATATTCTCCTGAGGTTTGTCCTGTATCTGATTTGTCTCAAGGATACATGTGGATACTGTCTTACTCATATTTACCCCCAAATAAATTCATTAAGCGCGGCGCGCTGTGCATCAAAGTCAATTATCATCATCCAAGGATTCTGCTGAACTGAATAGAGATTATCAGCAGGCAAACGGTATTCCTCCATATCACCACGCCCCCTGATCAATCGATATCCGACCTTGATCAGTTCTGTTGCGGTCATATTTGTCTCGAAAACGCCGGAACAATCATGAAGCAAGCCGGCCTTATCGATTATGGACATATCTCTGATATTGTCGATCAATGCCATGGCTACAGTTCTTTGTCTCGATGTCCTGACAAAATCGGAATCCAGATATCTGATCCTCGCCCATCCGATAGCCTGAACACCGCTGAGTTCCTGAACGCCTCCTCCTGAAAGCAAAGGCGGATCGATCCCGATAGCATTGCTCTGCTCGGTAATATTGATATTGGCGTATTTAACTTCATCAGCCGTAACGTCGATAGTTACCCCTCCACAGAGGTCGATAAAATCAGCAGCAGTATTGAAATCGAACATAATGAACCGCTGGATATCAAGACCGAAGTTCCTGTTGATGGTATTTATCAGGAGTCCTACGCCGCCGTAATAATAAGCGTGAGTGAGCTTATCTAATGACGACGATGCCGTACTGTAGGTATCACCGATATAAACACCTGTATCACGCATCAAGGAAACAAGCTTGATATCGCCGTTCTTCTTATTTACGGACAGGACCATCATTGAATCCGAACGGCACTGTATCTCATCCGTTCCTCTCGAATCAACACCGAACACAAGAATATTCTGTATATCCTTATCTATCTTATCGACCTTAATGATAGGATGAGCAGGATCTACATATACTCCCGTATGTCCGCCGTCAGCCCACGAAGATGAGATATCTCCGCCGTTACGCTCGATCTCGGATGTCTTGTCCATTGTATAGTATTCATCTTCTGTAACGATCGGGACATTGACATGGAAATCGTCAAGCATCATATAAAAATATATCGACACACCGACGACCAGACCTAAGACAGCACAAATGACACGGATGAATATCTTGGCTATTGTACGCCCGACACTCCGCTGTTTAACATTATTATCAGAATTGTCAATAATTCTTGTCATTTGCCCTCTTAAATTACAATATTATAACCAATGTATTATATCATCTAACGGTAACTTACAAAACGTCACACGATTATTTACTTTCAACAAAGAATGCTATAATCATTTCAGTATCCTTGAGTAAGATACAATAACGACTAAGGAGAAAAAGATGAAGAACAAGAAGTTAATTGCAACTCTCGTCGCATTCTCTCTGTTAATCGGCGCAGGAGCCTGTTCCAAGAAGTCTGATGATGACGAGACAGAGGCAACCACCGAGGCAACCACAACAACAGAATCAACCACAGAAGCAACGACAACAACTACGGAAGCGACGACTACCGAGAGCGTCCTTGATGATATGAACGGTCTTTATGATCCGAACATCGACCTGCTCGTCAATCCGTATACGGGTATTCAGGATATGGATCCCGAGAACGAAGGCAACAGAGGCGTAGCCATCGTAATCAACAATCACTATGCGGCTCTTCCTCAGCGCGGTATATCACAGGCAGATATACTTTATGAATATGAGACTGAGGGTGGTCAAACAAGAATGCTTATCGGTTTTGCCGATATCAATACCGTCCCCGAGGTCGGCTCTCTCAGAAGTGCACGTATCCTCAGCACGGATCTCGCAGCCGGAATGAATGCGGTATTTATCCACTACGGCAGAAATGCACGTGTTCCGGATCATATAAGCCAGTGGGGCATCGACCACATCGACGGTAACAACTGCAGCGCAGGCGCTTATTCCTCCGCAACGGCTCCGGACGGTTATGTAAATCTTCCCTCAGGTCTCTTCTTCTGGAGAGATTCCACATGGAAGTCACAGAGAGCTCTTGAGCATACGGCTGTTTCAGACGGTGCTCATATTGCTGAAGCTATCGAGCATTACGGTATATCTATGGAAGCCGAAGAGACTCCCCTGCTTTTCAACTTTGTACCCGGTAATTCCGCTGATCTTGCCGGCGCAGAAGACTGCACAAAGATCAATGTTTTCTTCTCTACGACCAATGATGACGCAGAGTTTACTTTTGATCCGATAACAGGTCTCTATACAAAGACACAGTACGGCGGAAGAGAACAGATCGATGAGACGACCGGCGATCAGATCGCAGTAACGAATATCTTTGTTATTTTCGCTGAGATCCACATGAACGCTGACGGTTATACGATCGATGCATTCTTAGAGAACGGCGGCACCGGCTACTATGTATCTGACGGCAAGATCGTTCCCATCACATGGACAAAGCCTACACCTAACGATAAGATCACTGTTTATAATGAAGACGGCGAAGAGGTTGAGGTTAACCGCGGTGTCAGTTATGTATGCGTAGTAGACAATGACGAGATCGATAATACGACCTGGTCTGCTGAAGACACATCTGATCCCGATGTAGTTGACGAGTAAGTGTAATGATCACTTCCAAGGTCCCCTGCTTATATTGCAGGGGATCTTTTTTTGCAAAAAACGATATCATTAATTATGTATTCTCGATCGAATGAGTCTCATCAAGTGACAAAATTATTCGAAAAGACTATAATCAATTATCATCAAACAAAAGGAAGGTGTAATTATGGAGAAGAAGAATCTCGATTGGTCAAACCTCGGTTTCAGTTATGTAAAGACCGATAAGCGTTTTGTTGCCAATTATAAGAACGGTGCATGGGACAACGGGTCCCTGATCGACGATGATATGATCGTCATGAGCGAGGATGCCGGTGTTCTCCAGTATGCCCAGACAGTATTTGAAGGACTTAAGGCCTATACAACAAAGGATGGCAAGATCGTTACTTTCCGTCCCGACCTTAACGCCGACAGACTTATCGATTCGGCTAAGAGACTCGAGATACCGCCTATCACAAAGGAAATGTTCTTAAGAAGTATTCAGGAAGTTGTAGCAGGCAACGCTGCGTGGGTCCCTCCCTTCGGTTCCGGTGCTTCTCTTTATCTGAGGCCCTATATCTTCGGTATCAGCCCCGTTATCGGAGTTAAGCCTGCAGATGACTATCAGTACAGAGTATTCGCTACTCCCGTAGGTCCTTACTTCAAGGGCGGCGCTAAGCCTATCGTTGTAAAGATCTCTGACTTTGACAGAGCAGCTCCTCACGGAACAGGTCACATCAAGGCCGGACTTAACTATGCAATGAGCCTTCACGCCATTGTTACCGCTCACGAGGAAGGATTCTCCGAGAACATCTACCTTGATCCTAAGACAAGGACAAAGATCGAAGAGACAGGCGGAGCAAATATCCTCTTTGTTGACGGAGATAACAACCTTGTTGTTCCTAAGTCCAATTCTATCCTGCCCTCTATCACAAGAAGAAGCCTTGTCTATGTTGCAGAGCATTATTGCGGCATGAAGGTCATCGAGCGTGAAGTTGAGCTCAAGGAAGTAATGAACGGTGACTTCAAGGAATGTGGTCTCTGCGGAACTGCAGCCGTAATCTCACCTATCGGCCGTATCAATGATCACGGCAAGGAGTTTACATTCAGTAACGGTATGGAAGAGATGGGACCTGCCATGACTAAGCTCCGCAATACTCTTACAGGCATTCAGGAAGGCGAGATCGAAGCACCTGAAGGCTGGATAATGACAATCGACTGCTGATATTGTCAGACTTACAAATAAACAAATGATCCGTCGGCACATCCCGGCGGATCTTATTTTTGCTGTATATGTCCGGATCAAGTTATATCCGCGCCAAATAAAACGGACCGTTGACAAAAGTCAACGGTCCGTATGTTTAAGATCGAAGAATCTCTATCAGAATGTAGGATATCCGAGAGCGTCAAGAATGTCATTAGCCTCATCAATATCATCAGCATCAACCTGGAATACAGATGTACCGGCCCAGAAATAACCAATAGCCTCGCCTTCCTCGTTAGCCATCAGATAAGCATAATCATCCTCAGAAACATTATCGATATCGATATCATATGCCTCAGCCATAGAGATGATATAACCGGTATCACTCTCATATGCTGCCTGTGCATCCTCAGCAGAATCATAGATCTCGAGCTCGTAGTTGCTGCTCTCATCAGCACCTGTAGCACCGGCCTTTGTCTCATCGTCACTTACATAGAATGTGTTGGCATCCCACCAGTACTCATCCCAAGTAAGCTTCTCAAAGCCTGCACCCTCAAAAGCATCCGCTACCTGATCAATTGTCAGCTCATCAACAGATGCCTTCTTGCTGGAGCTTCCGCAAGCAGCCAGAGAAACGATCATAGCGCCGGACAATGCAACGCATGCAATCTTCTTCAAATCCTTCATATTAATTACCTCCTGATTGTCATTCGACAAAAATCAAAATATTCTATATTTTATAAAAAAAGAAATAACAAGTCAATGAAGACATAAAAAAGGACCGTCGTATAGAGCGACGGTCCGTAAATACTATGTTTATCGATCATCAGAACTCGGGATATCCGATAGAAGACAGAAATTCGTTTGCTTCATCAAGTCCGTCTTCATTAACCTCAACAACGAGAGTACTGTTGCCGGCATAATAGTAGCCAATGTACTCACCCTCGAAGTTAGCTGTGAAATAACTGTAATCGTCTTCCTCAACTACTTCGCAGTCAAACTCATCCTCGTAGGGCTTCAGATAAGTAACGGCACTCTCATAAGCAGTGCGTGCTTCTTCTTCATCTTCGTACCAAGCCCAGGTATAGTTGTTACCTTCAGCACCGGTACCGTCAGCCTTTGAACCGTCTTCCTCGATGTAGAAAGTACCGTTATCCCACCAATAGTCATCCCATGTGAGTTCTTCAAGACCGATCTCCTCATATGCATTCTTGATAGCATCAGCGTCAACAGCCTCGATAGCTGTCTTCTTGCTGCTTGAGCTGCCGCAAGCAACAAGAGATATCATCATGGCGCCTGAAAGAACGATGCATGCAATCTTCTTAAAATCCTTCATAATAATTACCTCCCGTGAAATAAACTTCGATCATTCTATTCAAAAGAAACTATCAAGTCAAATCGAACAGACACACTTGATAATGATATTTGTCTATTCTATAATCATCGAACACTCAAAAAACAGAGGCAAGTATGTTATCAGATAAGACAGAATTTAAGATAAAGCTTATAAGGATCATTCTCCCTATAACGCTTCAGAACTTTATGTTGGCACTCCTTCCTGTGTCCGACTGTCTTATGCTGGCCACATTAGATCAGGATTCGATGTCAGCAGTATCACTTGCCGGTCAACTGTTCCTTATAATGACACTTTTTACAAATGCATTGACAGCCGGAGCCGGTATGTTCGCTTCACAATACTGGGGAAACAACGACAAAGCATCTATCGAGAAGTTATTAGGTCTGTGTTTCCTTCTCACACTACCCATAGCGATAATATTCTTCTGTTTCCCGTTCTTTTTCCCGAAGACTGTTATGCAGATATATACAGATGAGCCTGCGATAATAGATTATGGTATCAACTATCTTGTTATCGTAGCCCCCGGTTTTGCATTTGAATGCTTTACTATGCTCTATCACATATTTATGAAGAACATCGATATGGTTAAGGAAAGCGCAGTAATATCGATAATAACATGCCTGTTAAACATCGCCCTTAATGCTGTCTTTATATTCGGTCTTATCGGCAAGCCTCTCGCCGAGCGAGGAGCAGCACTGGGAACTACTCTGTCGTGCCTTTTCGCTATGGTGTTATCAATTGCCTTGTTCACCGGACGTAAGATCATCAGACTCAGACTGAAGAACATTATCCGACCGGGTAAGGATCTGTTCAAGAGATTCTGCAAATACTCTGTCCCTATTCTCGGTAATTCACTCGGCTGGGGCATCGGATTTACGACCATCACGATCATCATGGGTCACCTGGGCTCTGATGCCGTTGCCGCAAACTCGATAGTTGCCGTCGCGAAGGATCTGATATCCTGTTTCTGTTTTGCCCTTGCCAGCGGTGCCGTCATCCTGGTCGGCAACGAACTTGGTGCCGGACAACTTGAGCGAGCAAGAAATTACGGAAGATATCTATGTCACCTCGCTATAGTAAGCGGGATCATCTCCGGCGTCGTACTGGCTGCTCTGGCCCCTATTATCGTCAGGTTTGTCAACTTGAGTGACAGAGCATCTTATTATCTGCTTATAATGCTCCTTATGTGTATTTACTATATGCTCGGAAGATCGCTTAATTCAACGATCATATCCGGGATCTTCACGGCTGGCGGCGACACGAGATTCGGATTCATATGCGACACGATCACCATGTGGGTATTTATAATACCGGCCGGTGCGCTTGCGGCATTTTATTTTGATCTTCCGGTTCTATGGGTCTTCTTTATACTTAACCTCGATGAGATCATAAAATTGCCGGTAGTCTACTTACACTACATAAAATACAAATGGCTGAAAACGATAATAAAATAAGGTCCGCCTCATAAGAGACGGACCTTGTTGTTATCGTGTTATCGATTATCCGACAGTAACACTTGTGATGTGAGGCTGAGCGCCTTCATACCAGTAAAGGAATCCTTCGAGATCGATCTGATCACCGATATTCAAACCTGTAACAGCCTGATAAGCATCAGTTGATTCGTTTCTGAGATAATACTCAACAACGAAAGTATATGTCTGACCATTGATGGAAGCCTTGAAATAAAGGTCGGAATCTGTTCCGGGAGCGCCGGATCCGTCCCAACTGTAAAGGAAAGCAGCCTCATTGCCCTCAGCATCAACAGAAGGCTCAACTGTCAGGCCCTTAAAGGAAACCAGACGGTTCTGATAATCAACGATGGAATCCGTACCGAGCTTATCTGTAACATCTGTAGGCTCAGCTACCCAGTTGCCCTCTTCGATCTCAAATGTAGCATCGATGATCTCAACTTCGCCGCTCCACTCACTCTTATAACCTGTAACCTTGAGCTTTGTACCCTGTGTGAGCTTAGCGGAATCAGCTTCGGAACAATTCATATTGTAAGCAAAGTAACCGCCGTCCGGATCCTGCAGATAAACAGTGATCTGATCATTCCACCAGGACTGTGTATCCTGAACATAAGCTTCGATAGTAACTTCGGAATCGAGAGGTGCAGCAACATACTCTTCGTATGTCATAACGCCTTCACTCTTTTTGTTAACATCGTCTTTGTCATCTTTCTTCTTGCTGCATGCTGCACAACCGATAACCATTGCGCCGATGAGCAATACGCTTAAGATCTTCTTCATAATTAACTCTCCTTGTTAATCATATTTCATACAATAATGTATGCATAAGGTAATTATACTATCTTTTCGCGAAAAGTATATGTATCTCGCGAGCTACTTACGTTCTTTAACCTTTGTATAACAGAAATAGGCCGCTATCAGTACCCAGGCAGTCCCGAGAGTCCCGAGCAATATCCTTGCTTCCTTCGGAAGCGGTCCAAGTGATGCTTTCTTACCGAAGTTGCCTCCAAGCTGATTCAGATTATACTGAGCCGAGACATCGTCATACATATCCTCATAATCGACACTTTGTCCGCGTCTTATAGATTTTACGGTATTCTCGACGATCGCTCCGGCACTGTCTCTCAAGGAAGTCGAGCCGTTAAATACAGGCGTAACGAATGTATTGTCGATATTATCCAAAAGCATCCTGGTAACCTGAAGCTTAACGTCATAGTACTTATTCGATATCTCGCCGTAATGGCTCAGATAGTCTTGATACTCAGGATCCTCCTGAGCCATATGGGATACCGGGATATAACCTTCCGTCTCAGAATATGCTATCTGAACTTCATTAGTCAGAAGATACTGAGCAAACAGCCAAGATGCCATGACTTCACCGGGATCCGACTTGTTGAATATACAAACAGACGGACCTTGGGAGATCATCTGTATATTATCAGGATCATACTGAGGGATCATCCTTACGGCAGTCTCAAATTCCACCAGATCATTTCCGTGAAGATCAGACAGCGGTGCATAGTATCCCATCCAGGTGGAACCGGCCGTAGAATCTATCGCGAATACACATTGACCGGCATTCAGGAAATTAGCCGGATATCCGGTTATCTTAAAAGTAGAGAAAGCGCCGTTATCAACGTGAGTGGCGATAGTTTGAAGCACTTCGGTCGTATCATCATTGAAAAGGAGTATATCGCCTTCAGCAGTAGAATAATCAGCACCCAGCTGTTTAAGGCAGGTGATCATCATATTATCGGTGGACTTATAGATGAACGGTATCATTGTATTCCCGCCGTTAAGGACATATGTCCCGTCAGGGTTCTTTGCGGTGGCGGCATCGGACACCTCCCAGATGAAATCCCATGTAAGGACATCGGGCAATGTATAACCTAATGCTTCCACATATGTCTTGTTGATATAACAGGCTTCCGTTGATCTCATAAAAGGAAGGGCGTACTGTTCACCATTGATCTTACACTCATCCATATACTTTGCGACCATCTGATCGGGGGCCGGTGAATCAAACCGCAGACAATCCCCTCCTAACCCGTATTCGGGATCGGCGATCAGGTCATCGAGCGGAACAACAACATTCTCACCCGTCATATAGGTAGCTATATGATCGGGATAAGTGATACAGACATTGGGTGTCGTGTCAGTTGATATATTGGTTATTACATCGTTATAGATCTTACCATAATCGGTGTAAAGCCTGATATTGACATCAATATTCGGATACAGCGCTTCAAATGAATCTATGGCATTCTGATAGATTGTCGTCTGAGTCTTATTTGTATCGTTCTTAGCCCAGAAAGTAATACTGTAGCTTTTATCCGGATCAAAATCTTCGGGCACCTCAAATTTATCGGAACTGTTAGCACCGTGACATGCTGTCATCATAAGGCTTACGGCAAGTAAAGATAATGAAGCGGCAACAGCCGTTATTCTTTTACGAATCATCCCTTGGTACCTCCTCTCGATACACCTTCCATGATCTTGCGATGGAAGATGATGAATACAACGATAAGAGGAACGGAGATAACCACAACCGCAGCCATCATCGCAGGTATATTCTCACGTCCGAATCCGTTCTCCCTTATCTCCTGGATACCGTTAGATACGAGGAAATAGTCGGGATCATCCGTTATAAGTCTTGGCCATACATAAGAATTCCAGCATTCGATGACCTTAAGTATCAGTATTGTGATTATCGTCGGAGAACATATAGGGATCATTACCTTTGTCAGATATCCGAGATCTGACGTACCGTCTACTTTTGCCGCCTTATAGAGATCGTCAGGGATCTGTTCAAAATTCTCCTTGAGCAGATAGATATAGAAGACGGACGTTACCGACGGCAATATGAGACCGGCAAATGTATTACGCATATCCCAGTTCGTTATAGTAACAAAATTAGTAATGATAACAAGTTCATTAGGTATCATCATAAGAGACAGGAACAATGTAAATACAAGCGTCTTCCCTTTGAACTCAAGTCTCGCGAAAGCAAATGCAGCAAGGACAATGACGATCATCATCAACCCTGTGGTTATCAGGGTAAAGATGATCGTGTTCATAAAGTATCTGGCAAGATCAACTTCCCTAAATGCACTGACATAGTTATCAAATGTCGGCGAAGACGTAAACAGCTTGGGAACATACTCGGAGTTATATCGGGCATAATCCTTAACGGACGTCAGTATCATCCAGTAGAACGGGAAAAGTACAACAACGGCACATATTGTAAGAAAGATATATAGCAGTGTCCTGCGGATTATAACCCCGGTCTTATAAGCGCTTAAATTAGGTGTAGACTTATCCATATTCACACCTCCGTCAAACATTCGAGCTCTTCCTGCTGATCAGCAGGTTGATGCAGGTAATGGTAAATACGATCATAAACAGTATAAGCGCCGCAGCAGATGCAAAGGACGGATATCCGCCGCCATCGCCGTACAGCTTATCGTAGACATATCCAACGATAGTATTCATTCCGGCAGAATTAAGATCAGTACCAAAGATCGCAACTTCATCGCTATATGCCTTAAAAGCACCTATGAATCCGGTAATAACAAGATAAAAGATCATCGGAGATATCATCGGCAGCGTAATAGCGGTAAAAGTCCTGAATCTTGATGTTCCGTCTATCCGGGCGGCCTTATAGTAAGTATCATCGACGGAAGCGAGGGCACTGGTCAGGATAAGGATCTTAAACGGCATAACGATCCACAATGTGTAGAAACACATAACGAACATCTTTGCCCAATAAGGTCCGTCGATAAAGTCGATCGAACTGCCGCCGAACAGCTTGATAACACCGTTGATCAGACCGTCGGAATAAGGAGTCTTCTTGAACATGATCATGAATACAAGACCAACGGCAAGTGTATTCGTGACATACGGCAGGAAGAATATAGTCTGATAGAGTTCCTTGACCTTGGGGATCGAACTGAGCGCGAGGGCGATCATAAGAGCGATCGCTGTCGACAGCGGAACCGTTATGATCACGATAATAAAAGTATTCTTCACAGCCTGAAGGAAATACGGATCGTGAAGAACGTATGAATAATTGTAAAAGCCCGTACCGTAAGATGTACCGGATGCCGAATTATAGCCTTCCTCGAATGAATAGACAAAGACATCTATCAGTGGATAGACCATAAACAGAGCAAGAAAGACAATAGCCGGTAACAGATAGATCCAGGCCTTGTATCTGCCTATCTTCATTCTTATACCTCCGCCTCGTACATAATGCGCTCTTCAGTCTCTTTATCGAAAATAAACATTTTCGACGGCTTGATATTAAATCTGACAGTATCTCCTGATACCTGACGGCTGTCTTCGGAACTTACGATCGATCTTATCGCTGTCCCGTCGACTGAGGCATCATTCTCCGAGACGATGCTCGTATCTCTTCCCATGACCTCAACCGCCTTAAGCCTGCAACTGAAGCTGCCCTTATCTGAAATAACGAAGCCCTCGGGGCGAATGCCGACAATGACATCTCCCTCCTTCTCACATTTGATACCGGCAATCATATCGTTGCCGATATAAAGCTTGCCGTCTCTGACAGATCCGTTAAATACATTGATAGGCGGTGTTCCGAGGAACTTAGCTACGAACAGATTAGCCGGATCATCATATACATCCTGCGGTGCTCCGATCTGGTGAACAAGTCCTGCCTTCATAACGATAATAAGATCCGATATGCTCATAGCCTCTTCCTGGTCATGAGTAACAAAGACTGTCGTGATCTTGGTTTCCGTTTGGATCCTTTTTATCTCTTCCCTTGTCTGGATACGCAGCCTGGCATCAAGATTAGACAATGGCTCATCAAGCAGGAGCACTCTCGGGCGCTTGACGAGAGCTCTGGCTATGGCAACCCGCTGCTGCTGACCGCCGCTCATCTCCTTGGGTTTACGGTCCATCAACTCCTCGATCTGAACGATCTTTGCTGCTTCATTGACCTTCGAATTCATCTCTTCCTTGGAGAGCTTATCACCACCCTTGAGATTCTGGAGCGGGAACATTATATTCTTACGGACATTAAGATGCGGATATAATGCATAACTCTGGAATACCATTCCTACTCCCCGCTTCTCCGGCGGAAGCTCAGTGACGTCATCATCATCGAAAAATATCTTTCCCTTAGTCGGAGTCAAGAGCCCGCAGATAAGATTCAAAGCCGTGCTCTTACCGCATCCTGAAGGCCCCAGAAGGCTTACAAGCTTCCCGTCGGGTATCTCAAAGTCAAGATTATCGGCTGCGATCACAACATCATTTGACTTCTTGTTCCTGCTCGGGAACTCCTTGGTAACATTCTCTAATCTTATTCTCATAATGCCTCCCCTCAGCCTGATAAGGCTCTATAATGATGATCTATTCTATTTTATCGCAAAGGGCACGTTGATACTCTTATATGTGAGGCTAACCCCGGGAATCCCATATGCTCACAGAAGCTCTTAAGCTCATCTATATTCTGTATCGATCTGGGGCCTATGACGATCTCTTCAAATAGTTCCTCAGCTGACACTCCGACTTCTTCACAAAGAAGATCATATCTGATCTTGATAATGCTCCTGATAGCCTTATCCTTACTCTCAAAACCATATTCATAAACATCACGCGAAGAACAAAGATCCGTTCCGGGCAATGTATATATCCTTCTCTCGCATTCAGCCCAGAAGGATCTGTTCTTATACCCGGGAGCATTAGCAAGAATGTTGGCAACAAGTCCCTCTGCATCACCGATTCCGGAGGGATCGTCGATCTTACCCTCTTCGAAGTACTCCTTGAGAAGTCGATAATATTCATGATTACGGATATCAAAGTCATAATAGACGCCGTTAAAGACGACATTACACGGCTCGAAAAGCTTATAGAGCACTTCCGAATTCATTTTGATACAGACTCCGCTGGCACCGTCGGCATATCTTTCCCACTGCGAAGCATCCTCTTCTCTGGCTGAGAAACACATGGCAAAAGGGAAATCTCTCCCGATCCTGTCACGGAGCAGATCAATGAACTTTTCACACTTATCAGGGAAACGTTCGGCAAAGTCTGCTCTTATACAATCTTCGATGCAGCCGATGAACTCGAGTAATTCCTTGCGGTCATTCATAGATGCCGTGTTTCCCCACCAGAATTCTTTATTCTTAAGGATACCGTAAAGGGCCTTGATCGATGTGTAATGATATATATGCTCTCCGAATTCCGGAGGGACACCCTTGATTGCTTTATTCTGTTCCGTCATATCCTGACCTGTCCTGCATTTATATATTTATTAAACCACAAATATCATGTTTTTATCATAAATATTAAAAGGCGGCACCTGTCGGCACCGCCTATATAATATCAGGTTATCACAACTTATCAGATGCAGCCCTGAGCGATCATTGCGTCAGCAACCTTCAAGAGACCGGCAATGTTAGCGCCGGCAACGTAGTTGTCTTCCATGCCAACCTTTGTTGCTGTGGAATCAACGTTCTCAAAGATGTTAGCCATGATGCCCTTGAGCTTGGCGTCAACTTCCTCAAAAGACCAGGAAAGTCTTGCGCTGTTCTGAGCCATCTCGAGACCGGATGTAGCAACACCGCCGGCATTAGCAGCCTTACCCGGGCAGAAGTAAACCTTGTTCTCCTGGAAGTATGCTGTAGCGTCAGGAGTTGTAGGCATATTTGCGCCCTCAGCAACGATCTTTACACCGTTAGCAACGAGAGCCTTAGCAGACTCGAGGTTGAGCTCGTTCTGTGTAGCACAAGGAAGAGCGATATCACAAGGGATCGTCCAGATACCCTTAGAACCGTTTACATCCTCTGTGTACTTAGCTGTAGGAACTGCATCAACGTACTCCTTGATCCTGCCTCTTCTTACTTCCTTGATCTCCTTAACAACATCAAGGTTGATACCGTTCTCATCATAGATATAACCATTGGAGTCAGACATAGCTACGACCTTACCGCCGAGCTGTGTAGCCTTCTGTGTAGCGTAGATAGCAACATTACCGGAACCGGAAACAACTACTGTCTTGCCCTCAAAGGAATCATTGTGCTTCTTAAGGAGGCAATCAACAAAGTAGCAGAGACCATAACCTGTTGCCTCTGTTCTTGTGAGGGAACCTCCCCATGCAAGACCCTTACCGGTAAGAACACCTGTGAACTCGTTAGCGAGCTTCTTGTACTGACCGAACATAAAACCGATCTCACGGGCACCGGTACCGATATCACCGGCAGGTACGTCAGTGTCAGGACCGATATGTCTGAAGAGCTCTCGCATGAAGCTCTGGCAGAAAGCCTGTACTTCATTATCGGACTTACCCTTAGGGTCGAAGTCGGAACCGCCCTTTGCACCGCCCATGGGAAGTGTTGTAAGGGAATTCTTGAAGATCTGCTCGAAGCCAAGGAACTTCAGGATGCTGAGGTTAACGGAAGGATGCAGTCTGATACCGCCCTTGTAAGGTCCGATAGCGCTGTTGAACTGGATCCTGTAACCACGGTTGATCTGGATCTCACCCTTATCGTCTACCCACGGTACACGGAACATGATCTGACGCTCAGGCTCAACAACTCTCTCGAGAACCTTCTTCTCAACGATGTCAGGACGAATAGCGAGCACGGGCTCGATAGATGACAGGAACTCATAAACAGCCTGATGGAACTCGGGCTGGTCAGGGTCCTTAGCGATTACATTCTGCATCAAACCGTTCAGGTACTCATTCTTGATTGTGTAATTCATAGATGCCGCCTTTCTTTTTCGGTCCATTTTGCAAGTTCGATGGCCGAAAAATTCATAATTAGTGCTCAAAAGCCATTCTTGACTTCATTTCAACGATGAAATGATATATCAACAGCAGAAATTATGCAATATCCATATTAAGAAAAAACAAAAACGTTAATTTGAAGTATCGGAAGACGACTCGGAAGGACCGATGACGGGCAAAACAACTTCCGGACTTACGGTTGTCTCTGTTATATCAGTCTCGTCATCACTTCCGTGAAAAGGATCATTCTCGGTCATCTCGTCTACAGATGATATGCCGAACATCTGAGTATATTGATCTGTCTTAATATAAGGAAGTATAGAGTTTATGGTAATAAACAGCAAAAGAACGAATATCAGGAGCAAAAGACCTCTTCTGATTATGATCATCATCTTCTCGGCATTATACCGTTCGTCAATGTGCTGCTTTGTAGTATAGCCGACAAGTACATATACCTTGTTGATATCCTTACGAGGCGGTCTTCTCTTATATTCATTGATACGACGCTTGATCCCATTCCTTATCCTTGCAGGAAGATTCTTTACAGTCCTGACCGTAGTTCTTCCGACAGAGGCAAAGATACCCGCCAAAACATTGAAGGGATTATTAGAACCTTTTATATAATCATTATTATCAATAGCAGATCTTTTCATCTTTACCTCTGTTGAATCAGTATGATTATACCAAATCAGGAGATTATTGAAATATTATTTTCGCGCATAACGGATGCTGCCTTCTGAGAGCACTTAACCGATCTTACGTGGTCCTTGTCATAGTAGAAGAGTTCCGGTCTCTCAAAGTACTCATAAGCTTTGATAAGTGAAGGCTCATCAAGTTCCGCGACAGAGCTTCCATCAACGCTTCCCGTTATAACAATGGGACCTGAGAGGATATCATACGTGATACCGTTGCACTTCACTCCTCTGTTGAGCATAAGATTTGTACTCTTGGCATTCTCACCGTAATGGATCACCGCATTCCCGAGATCCGGACTTATTACACGTCTCGGCCTGTCTCCGAGAAGGCTTCTTAAACTGCCGGCATCAGGTGAACAAACCGTAAGCGCGGGCTCCTTAAGGGGTTCGATATAGAGAACGCGTATCATTCCCTGCTCCTTATACTTCATGATCTCAGGTACTTCGGACAGCACTTCCCTGAATGACGAAGCTTCAAAAGTCCTATATATAACATCCCAATAATAGATGCTTGAATCAGGTATTAGTCCCGGCATTCCATTCGGCATCATCTTTATAATATACTTCATTATTTTTCTCCTTTACCGGACTTATAGTTTCTGTACAGACAATTCAGATTTGATATCGCTTCATTGTTCAGCCGATAATATGTCGATCTGCTCAGGTTCAGCTGTTCCTGGATATCTTTTACGGGTAATCTCCTGTAATAACGGAGATATATTATCGATGAATAAGGGAACGGAAGGCTTAGTATCATAAACAGAAGTTCAACTGCTTCCGAATATCTGCTCATAAGTATCCCGGCTCTCCTGTTAAGTCCTTTTACGAATTCTTGATAGCCGCTGGAGAATTCGACAAGGACTTCATTCATATCATGGTCGGACTTGATCTTCTCATTAAGTCCGGATACCTTTATCGGTGCATGATCTCTGGTATAGAGGTCTATGGCATCATCTTCTTTACCCTTTGCATATTCAAGAGCTGCATTGATCACCATACCGTTCTCGTCATCGGCGATCATCAGATCTTCATATAATGTTGTAAGTTTAAGCTTCATATCTGTAAGCGTATCTCTTTTTTTAAGTGTATTCATAATTACCTTCCATAATCAGAACAAGTGTTTGACTTTAAAACAATTTATGGCTACAATAATCAAAAGAAAATATGTTCGGAGGATAATACTATGGCTAATACTAACACATCCGGTTCCAAGTCACAGAAGTCCATCGATCGCGTATATAACTACGTCAGATCCTATATTCACGAGAATGCATTATCACCATCCGTACGTGATATATGTGTCGGCGCCGGTCTTAAGTCAACTTCCTCCGTTCACACCTATCTTAAGAGGTTGGATGAGATGGGCAAGATCGAATACCGTCCCGGTATGAGAAGGGCTATTATCTTGAAGAATACTGAAGATATAGAAGAGCCTTCGAGTGTATATGTATCCTCGATCGGTGACCGTAACTCCGATGCTGTTAAGCTTGATGTAATCGGTAAGATCACAGCCGGTGTTCCAATCTATGCTCACGAGGATGTTACCGAATCCTTCTATGTCAGCAGATCCATTATCGGTAACAATGAATGCTTCCTTCTCAAAGTAAGAGGAACAAGTATGATCAATGCCCATATCCTTGACGGCGATTATCTTATCATTAAGAAGCAGAACACCTGTGACGAAGGCGATATCATCGCAGCGCTTATCGATGACGAAGCTACGGTAAAAAGATACGGTAAGCTTAACGGTGTGCCTTATCTCTTTCCTGAGAATGACTTCTATGAACCTATTCCCTTTAACACCGAAGGATGCCAGATCCTCGGTAAAGTAGTTGGTCTCCACAGGTATTCTATCTGACGGCAACACCTCCTTTCGATATGAATATAAACTCGAATGAAGGTATTATCAGTAATTTGAAATCAAATAACCCCGATCATAAGCCGATCGGGGTCATTTTGTAACATTTCCCATAACCTGTGGTTATGAAAGATCATTTTACATAACTTTTGATTATACCTATGGACTCGGAACTGCCCGGTTGAAGCTTAACGATATCATCGATATAACGGAACCATGTAAGTTGCCGCTTGGCATAATGTCTGGAATTGAGCTTAACATCATATACAGCCTTCTCGAGGCTGATATTACCACTGAGATAAGGGGCAAATTCCTTATAACCGATAGCCTGGAAACATGTTGATGTATGCGGAATATCAAGCGAATACAGATACCGTACTTCATTCAGCAAGCCTTGCTCCATCATGATATCCACTCTTTTGTTAATGCGATCATATAAGATATCTCTATGATCCTCATAATCCGGTTCGAAGAGCACAAAAGGATACTTAGGTCCTGTCGTCTTAGATTCCTGATTCCACTGAGTAAATGTCTTTCCTGTGGCAAGATAAACGGAATATGCTCTGATAACCCGTCTGGTATTATTCGGATGTATAGCCGATGCTGCAACCGGATCGATCTTAACCAGCTCGGAATATATGCGATCGATCCCGTCTTTTTCAGCCTCATCATATAGTCTTCGAGTCAGTTCATCCGGAACAGGCTGATCATTGTAGCGGATACCAAATTTAAGTGAAGAGATGTACTGGCCTGTTCCGCCGCAGATAACAGGTATCTTATTCCGGCTCAGCACATCCTCGATCGCCTCGAAGCACCCGCTTAAGTAGTCATTTACAGAATAATCCGTCCCGGGGTCGATTATATCGATCATATGATGAGGAATCTCCGCCTGCTCTTCCTTTGTTGCCTTGGCAGTTCCTACGTCGAGACCGCGATATATCTGCATAGAATCACAAGATATCAGTTCGCCGCCGATTGTCCGGCACACTTCAAGTGCCAGAGAACTCTTACCGCTGGCAGTAGGGCCGCATATGATCGGGATTGCCTTTATACCGCCGTTTAACATACGATCCTCTTAAAGTTTTTCTCGAATTCGGTTCTGGTAACTTTTATGAAGGTCGGGCGTCCGTGAGCGCAGTGATAAGGGTCCTCAAGAACGGACAACTGTTTAATAAGAGCTATTGCTTCATCAACCGTGATCCGGTCGTTTGCTTTTATGGCAGCTTTACATGCTGTTGTCTGTATCAATGAATACCAGACATTATCCTTTGAAGGTACCTCCTTCTTAAGATCGGATATAATAGCGATAAACATATCCGAAGGCTTTGTTCTGCTTCCGGTCATAGGAACGGCCCTTATCGCGACCTGCCTCGAACCCATGACATCAATATCAAAGCCATTCTCACGGAATCTGTCATAATTATCCGAGACAAAAGAATAATCAGATGCCGGCAGGTCAACTATCTGAGGAACCAGAAGGACCTCCTGTTCCTCAGCGACAGTCTCATTAAGCTTACGTGCCATAAAGCGTTCATACAGAACACGTTCATGGGCAGCATGCTGATCAACAAAGAAAACGCTGTTGTCAGACTGTACGACGATATATGTATCGAAAAGGAATCCTGCAACTCTGCCTGATGCCAGTTCAGTAATATCTGTTTCGGGTTCATCCTCAACAGCCCTGATATCAGGAGCAGTTGTTATTTCTTCGATATTATCGGCTCTTTCATCCTGAACAGTCTCCACTTCTCCGGTAATATCATCCAATTCAGGCTTAAACTCAGATAATATCTTAAGCATCTGATTTGTTGCTTCAACTTCCTTGGTCGAAGGCGTCACCGTCGAATGAGACGGTACATTATACTTCAGTTGTCCCGACAAAACAGGTTCTGTAACAGAAGAATTAACGGCAAATCTGGTAGCCTTCTCAGACTGAGCATCGATATCCGGATTATCCGATCTTATCCCCCTGAACTTATGATCTGCATCGCCTTCGGCAAATACACTGTTCCTTATACCGTGATATACAAGTCTGAATACATCGGTCTCATTCGTGAACCTGACTTCAGCCTTCTGAGGATGAACATTAACATCCACCTGTCCCGGAGCAGCATATATGCTGAGGAAGCAGACAGGGTACTTATTCTTCATGACAGCATTCTTATAAGCTTCATCTATGGCAGCTGTAACCGTCTTATTACGGATTGCACGGTTATTGACGTAAATATACTGAAGACCGCGATTGCCTCGAACACAATCAGTCTTCCCTGCAAATCCCGTGATCCTGTAATCACCGAACGTGTATTCGACCGGAACCATCATTGAAGCAACTTCCCTGCCGTGAATACTGTAGATCGTATCGAGCATATCTCCGCTACCCGGGGTCGCGAGCAGCATTTTACCGTCCTTGACCAGCTTGAATGCGATGTCGGGATTGATGATCGCGAGTTTTTCGATCAGAGATACGACATACATAGCCTCAGTTGAATCCTTCTTGAGGAACTTATATCTTGCAGGAATATTGGCGAAAAGATGCTTAACTTCAACGACAGTGCCAACGTCAGCAGAAGTCTCGCGGACTTCCTTCTCTACTCCGTCTTCATAACTGACAAGTATTCCGCTGTCCTTATCCGGCTGCCTTGTTATGAGATTAACCTCAGAACAGGCTGCGATGGATGCCAGCGCCTCTCCTCTGAACCCCTGAGTACTCAGGTCATAGAGTTCTTCGATATGACGGATCTTAGAAGTAGCATGTATCAGAAACGCTTTACGGGCATCTTCTTCATCCATGCCGATACCATTGTCCGATACACGGATCATTCCTATCCCGCCCTGTTCGATCTCGATCCTGATCATGGTTGAACCTGCATCCACAGAGTTGTCGACCAGTTCTTTTACAACAGACACAGGACGTTCTACTACTTCTCCGGCTTTGATCGCATTTGCCGTCTGAGGATCGAGTATGTTAATCCTTCCCATCAGATTCCTCCGCCTTGATTTCTTCTGACAGACCGTAAAGTATATTCATCGCCTCGAGCGGTGTGACCTTAGTGATATCAAGTCCTCTAATCGTCCTTCTGATCTTGTCCTCTTTACGGTAAACAACATTGTCCGGATTGAAGATCGACTCCTGACCCGGCATAACAGATCCGGTCAAACATGGCTTCCCGTCAACATAATCGACGTTGCCCATAACCTTGAAATTACCGATGCGTTCGAGTTCCTTAAGGATAGATCTGCTCCTTGTAAGCACATCATCAGGCAGACCTGCCAGTCTCGCGACCTCGATACCGTAGCTGTCTGAAGTACCGCCGTCAACTATCCTGTGAAGGAACAATACACCGTCATCCGTTTCTTTTACGTCAACATGATTATTGAATACACCTTTTGTCATCTTAGACAGTTGATTCAATTCGTGGTAATGAGTAGCAAAGATGGTCCTTGAATATAGGATATTCGGATCGATGATATATTCGATAACTGCCCATGCGATCGACAGGCCGTCATATGTACTTGTTCCCCGACCGACTTCATCAAGGAGCAGAAGACTTTTACGAGTAGCATTACGGAGTATGGAAGATACTTCCTTCATCTCGACCATAAAAGTA
Organism: uncultured Clostridia bacterium; assembly: GCA_946611435.1. Lineage (GTDB taxonomy): Bacteria > Bacillota > Clostridia > Saccharofermentanales > Saccharofermentanaceae > Saccharofermentans. Next base: position 139,843 of record CAMODL010000002.1, on the reverse strand, counting down.
GACTGTCCCATCGAGATATCATCTGATGCACCTATCCTCGTGAAGATCTGATCAACAAGACCGATGTGCGCTTTCCGCGCAGGAACAAATGAACCGATCTGAGCAAGGAGAACGATAATGGCCACCTGTCTCATATAAGTTGACTTACCGGCCATATTGGGTCCCGTTAACACCATAAGTCTGTTCGTGTCGTCAAGCACAGTGTCATTGGGAACAAAACGCTCTGATCTGTCGAGCATCTTCTCGACTACCGGGTGTCTGCCTTCCTCGATCTCGATAACATCGGAATTATCAACCTTGGGACGAACATATCCCTCTTCTGATGCCAGTTGTGCAAGAGAAGTTACGACATCGATAAGCGCAACGGCTTTTGCACTGTTAAACAGCCTGTCAGAAGCAGCATTGACCTTATTTCTTATGTCAACGAAAAGCTCATATTCAAGAGACAGCCTCTTACTCTGAGCACCGAGGATCTTATCTTCAAGCTCCTTAAGTGCAGGTGTGATATACCTCTCGTTATTGGCAAGAGTCTGCTTACGGTGATACTCCTCCGGCAATTCGGAAGAATTGCTTCTCGGGATATCGATATAATAACCGAAGACTCGGTTATAACCTATCTTAAGGTTCTTGATGCCTAACCGGTTACGCTCGTCACTCTCAAGCTGCATGATGTACTGCTTTGCATTAGTCGCGATGTCACGTAATTCATCACATTCAGAAGAATAACCGCTCTTTATGATATCACCGTCCTTGATCGTGACCGGCGGATCATCGGCGATAGAGCTTTCCAGAAGTTCATATATATCTTCCATGGGATCGAGCAATTGCTTGATATTCTTGAATACACCTCTGTCGAATTCTTCACATGATGATGCTATAAAAGGCAGCTTTCCAAGAGAATTCTTCAGGGCGAGCATCTCTCTTGCATTGATACTTCCAAGTGAGACCTTAGCTGCGAGGCGCTCGATATCGTGAAGTCCGGTAAGAGCTTCCATAAGTTCCTGTCTCTTAATAAACTTGTTAAGCGCATCTTCTACTGCGTCAAGACGGCTGTTAATGGCTGATGTGACGATAAGGGGCTCCTCTATCCATTTACGAAGGAGTCGTCCGCCCATAGCTGTCTTGGTCTTATCGATTGCCCAAAGCAGTGATCCTTTACGGCTCTTGGTCCTGATGGTGGAAGTCAGCTCCAGGTTGATCCTTGTATTAATGTCGAGTTCCATAGTGTCAGACATCTTAAAGCACTCGACCGAATCAAGGTAAGATACTGCTTCGGTCTGTGTCTCATCAGCATATCTGATAAGTGCCGACACTGAACACAGCATCAACTCGGGATCGCTGAACTTGTCGATTCCATGAGTCTTCAATTTACGTTCGCTTACATATGAAGACGAGAAATCACGATCATTTCTCAATGTACAGGCCGTATCAAATCCGAGTTGAATGGTCTTATATACTCTCGTATCCTCGAAAGCATAGTTATATATCAATTCAGACGGCTGGTATTTACCGATAAGATTGATAAGATGTTCATCATTATCAGAAGATGTTAATTGTGTGGCATAGAATTCACCGGTAGAAATATCGGCAGCGGCTATACCGTATTGAGCCCCGACACACATAATGCTCATAAGATAATTATTCTTACGATCATCTAGACCGTCGGAATCAGTTATCGTTCCCGGAGTTAAGACTTTTATGATCCCCCTCTTTACAAGTCCCTTCGCCAGAGCCGGATCCTCGAGTTGCTCACATATGGCAACTTTATTGCCCAAAGCTATTAGCCTGTTCGCATATGTCTTAAATGCATGGAAAGGCACCCCGCACATAGCAGCACGCATATTATTGCCGCAGTCCCTGGCAGTCAGAGCCAATTCCAGTGCACCGGAAACATAAACGGCATCATCGAAAAACATCTCATAGAAATCGCCAAGTCTGTAGAAGAGTATAACGTCACCCAGTTTGGACTTCATCTGAGCATACTGCTGCATCATCGGCGACAGTTTATCCTGATCTATATCTCTTAAATGTAATACCCTGTTCTCAGTCATTGATCCAACTCTCCATTACACCGTCTACGGAATAAGGCCGCGCCGATGTAAACAATACATTACAAAGTTTGCCTTCATACTTGGAAGCGGGACTGAAAGTTCCGTCCTCCTCCCGAAGTTTAAGATCATCATTTACCGTGAAATTGATAAGGTGATTAGATCTGGTCCTGCCGGTAAGGATATCAGGAGCCGTCGAACTCTCACCCTCTATCAGGACTTCTTCTACCTTTCCCACCTTGGACAGATTTGATCTGTAAGCCAGATCATTCTGTATATCTAGAAGGCGTCCGAAACGTTCTGTCACGGTATCATGATCGATCTGATCAGGGAAATCCGCAGCAACCGTCCCCGGCCTTTTTGAATACTGGAAAGTAAAAGCAGAATCAAACTTTGCTCTCTTGACAGCATCGAGCGTAGCCTGAAAATCCTCTTCCGTCTCTCCCGGGAATCCCACGATAATGTCAGTAGAGATGGAACCGTCAGGTATCTTACTGCGGAAAAGATCAACTATCCTCATAAAGTCATCGATCTTATAAGGCCTGTTCATTCGCGACAGGACTCTGTCAGAACCGGACTGCATTGCAAGATGCAAGTGTTTCTCAATGTTAGGATACGAAGCCATAAGTTCGATGACCTCATCAGAGAGATCCTTTGGATGAGAAGACATAAACCTTACTCTGGAGAATCCCTTGATCTCTGCTGCTGCCTTCAGTACATCGGGGAACCTGTGGCCGTCCGAATCAGAATAGGAATTGACATTCTGTCCCAGGAGCATAATTTCCTTAAATCCCTGATCAGCGAGGCTCTGAAGTTCCTCCACGATCTGATCAAACTGTCTGGAACGTTCTCTTCCTCTTGCATAAGGCACGATACAGTATGTGCAGAAGTTATTGCAACCATACATGATCGGCACAAGTGCTCTGAACTTACGAGCTCTGGATATCGGTACAAGCGAGTCCTCGGCAAGATAATCATCTTCCGATATGTCTATCAACTGCTTATTCTTCCTGATGGCTCCAAGCAAGAGCTTCGGGAAAAGATGCAGCTGCTGAGGATCGAAAACGAGATCCACATAAGGGAAACTCTTACGTATCCTCTCTACATTCTCGGGAACCTTCATCATACAACCGCAGACAACGACAATTATATCTCTGTCCTTCTTCTTAAGGCTCTTTATCTCACCGAGATTACCGAACAGTCTGTCCTCTGCATTCTCACGCACTGAACATGTATTGAAGATTATGATATCGGCATCCGGGCCGGAAGTTCTCATAAGGCCCATAGATTCGAGCATACCGACCAGTTTCTCACTGTCCGATTCGTTGAGCTGGCATCCGTATGTACGGATATCGTAGGTAATCGTTCTGTTTTTCGTAAGGGACCGGTCGGCAAAATATTCTCTCAAAGCGTCTGAAGCGGAACGGACCGCCTTCATGTCTGTATCTGTAACCTTGATAATTGCCATCTGTCTACCTCATATCGTCAATGAACACTATTATACTAAAGAATGCTTTTTTCATAAAGTAACGAAAATAACACATATATAAACTTAACAGACTTCATATATTGATATAATAACGATATGAATAAACGACCATTAAAGATATTGATCACGTTAATAACTATAGCCCTGATATCAGGGTTCCTTATGCCTACGGCGTCTTATGCCGTAAATGAGCAATTTGACGATCCTTCGGATAATTACACATCCCAGAACGAAGCCCTGACAGATCTCATGAATGAGCCCGGGCCTGATGCGCCGTCTATAACAGGTACTTCATATATTCTTTATGATTCACTCTCCGGGGTGACAGTTATGGGCCGTAATCCGGACGAGAAACTCGAGCCTGCGTCCACTACCAAGATAATGACCATTCTCCTGGCGCTGGAGAATCTCTCCCCCGATGAGATGGTCACGATCACACCTGATATGCATATGGAACTTCCTGCCGACTACGTAACAGTCGGACTGATAGACGGTGAAGAAGTATCCGTAAGAGACCTGATGTACGCAGCGATGCTGACTTCCGCCAATGACGCCACCCTGGCCCTTGCTATTTACATGGGCGGAACACAGCTGAGTTTTTGCATGACAATGAACGAGAGGGCACGGGAATTAGGCTGTACAAATACTAATTTTACTAATGCCTATGGTCTGTCAGATCCCAATCATGTCACTACGGCTGCAGATCTTGCGCTTATTCTCGAGGAAGCACTGACTCACCCGGAATTCCGCGAGATGGCTACTACCATTTCCTACACCATGTCACCTACGAACCTCTATGATGCTCAGCGGGTCATCAACAATGCCAACAGATTCATCTCAACGCAGGAATATGCTTATGATTATTATATCGGCGGAAAGACAGGCTACACGGAGTCTGCCGGATATACTCTCGTAGCCGCAGCCGAGAAGAATGATCGTATATTGATTGGTGTTATCCTCGGAGCCACAGATGCTAATCAGAGATTCCGCGATATGATCAATCTTTTCGAGTATGGGTTTACGCATTTTACTACCATACCCGTTGATTACACCGAATTCACCGCTATTGTTAATTCAACGATCGAACAGGTAAACGGTGCACTCGTTAATACCGATCTTCAGGTAACCGAATATGACTACCTTAAGACTCTCTCCCCTTATCTGACAACAACTTCCGAGAGAGTTGCCTCAGGCTGCACTAATATGGTAGAGCTCTCAGGTCAGAGTATCGATTCTTCAAACCACGATCAGACACTCGAACTACCGCTATGTAAAGTCTTTAATGACGGTAAGACCTATATTGTCGGCGCCCTTACATTAAGGATCACAACACGTGATCGTGTAGTTGAGATAAAGCCGGAGAAACAGTCTTCATGGAGCCGTATCAAGTTCATCTGCAGGACTGTCTTTGTCATCTCCTTACTTCTCATGATCCTTGTTATAGCTTTCCTCATCTTCCGCAGGAGCTATAGAAGGAAGATGCGGGAAGAATCACGTAAAAGATCGAGAATGCTCTGAGGTAAGTATGATAAGGAAAGCAACATTCGCGGATATTGAAGGAATCGATCGGCTGCTGTCTCAAGTTCTTGAGGTGCATCATGTTATCAGGCCGGACTTATTCAAAGGGAACGCACGTAAATATACGGATGATGAACTTATGTCTTTGATCGAAGATCCTGACAGACCGATCTTCGTATACGAGGAATCAGCCGGTATCATCCTCGGATATATTTTCTGTATCATCACAGAGCATAAGAATGATAATATTCTGACTGATATCAAGACCCTATATATAGATGATCTGTGTGTCGACCGGACAAGAAGAGGCGAACACATCGGCAGAAAGCTTTACGAATATGTCGTAAGCTATGCCGGGAGCATCGGCTGCTATAATGTCACTCTCAATGTCTGGGAAGGAAACGACAGCGCCAAGGCATTCTACGAATCTCTTGGAATGAAGCCACAGAAATACGGTATGGAGACTATTCTCTGACCTCTTTATCCTTCTTCCTGAAGATCACGAGTTTACTGAACACATAATTCGTAACAATTACGATGATGTTGGCGATCACCTTGATAAGAAGATCGTTAAACTCAAGAACATCGACAAACACATGCATGATAACGGTCTCGATACCCAGAGTTGCCAAACGGCAGGCAAAGAAATACACAGCCTCACGTGTGATCGCACCGATACCGTGAGCCTCACTTTCAAAGACCCAGATCCTGTTGGTAACGAAAGCAAAAGTACAAGATACTATCCATGCCAGAGCATTGGGAAGCTTACTTCCATATGCATCGAGCATCCCCATCGGATGAGCGAACATCCAGTATGCCGCAATATTGATCACGGTAGTCAGTACGCCGAATATGCCGTACATAATGATCGATCTGTACTTAATGTATAATTCCCGGATCTTAGTCATCATTTAAGTTCACGCTCAGCAGCCGCCAAAGCCTCTGCAACTACGACATCCATATCAAAATACTTGTACTGACCGAGCCTTCCGCCGAAAATAACCTTCGATTCTTTATCAGCGAGTTCCTTATACTTCGCATACAATTCGCTGTTAGCAGCATCATTGACAGGATAATAAGGCTCGTCACCCGGCTTCCACTCGGAAGAATACTCCCTTGAGATTACAGTCTTAGGCCCTGTCCCGAATTCGAAGAACTTGTGTTCAATGATCCTTGTAAACGGAGTCTCAGCATCCGTATAGTTGATGACGGCATTTCCCTGGAAATTCGGCACATCAAGTAGTTCTGTCTCGAACCTTACCGATCTGTACTGCAAGGGGCCGAATCTATAGTCATAGTAACCGTCAACAGGTCCCGTATAGATTATCCGGTCGGCAATATCATAGAACTCGTCCCGGTTTACAAGATAATCAACGTTAAGTCTTACCTCGATACCGTCAAGCATCTTCCCGACCATATCCGTGTATCCGCCGATCGGAATACCCTGATAAAGAGCGTTGAAATAATTATTATCGAAAGTAAAACGTACCGGAAGCCTTTTAATGATAAAACTGGGGAGCTCGGTACAAGGTCTGCCCCATTGCTTCTCCGTATAGCCCTTCACAAGCTTCTCATAAATGTCTTTTCCGACAAGGCTGATCGCCTGCTCTTCGAGATTCGAAGGCTCTGTTATACCTGCCTCCTGTTTCTGTTCCTCTATCTTAAGCTTGGCTTCATCGGGGGTTATCACGCCCCACATCTTATTAAATGTGTACATATTAAAAGGCAGAGAATAGAGTTCTCCCTTATAGTTGGCAACAGGCGAATTCGTATATCTGTTGAAATCGGCAAACCTGTTAAGATAATCCCACACTTTACGATCATTAGTATGGAAGATATGTGCCCCGTACTTATGTACATTGATATCCTCTACCTTCTCGGTATAGATATTTCCGGCAATATGATCTCTCTTATCTATGACCAGAACCTTCTTGCCGGCATCAGTCGCCTCACGTGCAAATACAGCACCGAAGAGTCCTGCGCCGACGATCAGATAATCGTAATGCATAATTAAAAGCTCCCATGTATTTTCACTAATTGTATAGTTATTGATCGAAAATGGCAAATAAAGACCGTCCCTGAAACCAAGGACGGTCTGATGATCATTATTCGAGGATCTTAATTATCAGAATTCGATCCTTCTGCCCTTACGGTTGCTGTCATCGTCATTGTTGTCGAAGTTACGACGCTCACGGTTACCGTTGAAGCCGCCTCTTCTCTCTCTCTGAGGACGGTTCTCACGACGTCTGGGCTCCTCTTCTACATAACCTTCAGGCTTAGGAAGAGTATCACGGATAGAAAGGTTGATCCTGCCCTGGCTGTCGATCTCGATGACCTTTACCTTGACCTTATCACCCTCGTGAACAACATCCTCAACCTTATCTACACGATTCCATGCAAGCTTGGAGATATGTACGAGACCTTCCTTACCGGGGATGAATTCTACAAAGGCACCGAAGTCCATAAGACGTGTTACTGTACCTTCGAACTCAGCACCTACCTCAGGATCGGCAATGATACCGTTGATGATCTGCTGAGCCTTAGCTGCAGCCTCAAGATCAGGGGTAGAGATATAGAGCATACCGTCATCATTGATGTTGATGTCAGCGCCTGTATCGGCAATGATCTTGTTGATGACCTTTCCGCCGGTTCCGATAACCTCACGGATCTTATCAACGGGGATCTGCATGGAGATGATCCTGGGAGCATACTTGGAAAGCTCAGCCCTGGGCGCAGGGATGCACGGCAGGATGACCTCGTTGATGATCTTAAGACGACCCTTATGTGTCATCTCAAAAGCAGCCTTGATGATATCAAGTGAGAGACCTTCAACCTTAATGTCAACCTGAATGGATGTGATACCTTCTGTAGTACCGGCAACCTTAAAGTCCATATCACCGAAGAAGTCCTCGATACCCTGGATATCCATGAATACGAGGAAGTCCTCATCATTCTCTTCATTAACGATAAGTCCGGAAGAAATACCTGCAACAGGTCTCTTGATCGGAACACCGGCATCCATAAGTGACAGAGTAGAAGCGCAGACAGAACCCTGTGATGTGGAACCGTTACTCATAGTGATCTCAGATACTGTTCTGATCGCATAAGGGAACTCTTCCTCAGAAGGAAGAACAGGGATAAGAGATCTCTCAGCGAGAGCTCCGTGACCGATCTCACGTCTTCCGGGAGATCTGGAAGCCTTCGCTTCACCTACGGAATAACCCGGGAAGTTGTAGTGATGGATATATCTCTTCGATGTCTGCTCATCGAGTCCCTCGAGCTTCTGAGCATCCGCCAGAGGAGCAAGAGTACAGATATTCATAACCTGAGTCTGACCTCTCTGGAAGAAAGAGGAACCGTGAACTCTGGGAAGAACTCCGACATCGCATGAGAGAGGTCTGATCTCATCAAGAGCTCTTCCGTCAACACGGACATGCTCCCTGAAGAGATAGTCTCTTACAACCTTCTTCTCAAGCTTATAGATAGCATCTGCAGCCCAGGACGAGAGTCCTTCTTCCTTCTCCTCGAGAAGCGCAACGACTTCTTCCTGAAGAGCCGCTACATTAGCATCTCTGACACTCTTGTCGTCGGAAAGGACAGCCTGACGCATCTTATCCCAACCGTATTCCTTAACAAGTGCGAAGACATCCTCAGGAACATCAGCGGACTCATATTCGAACTTGGGCTTACCGATCTCCGCAACAATGGAATCAATAAACTTTACGATCTCCTTTATAACTTCGTGACCATCGGCAATAGCACGGAGCATTATGTCATCGGGGACTTCATTAGCGCCTGCCTCTACCATGCAGATCTTGGATCTTGTACCTGCGAGAGTAACGTACATCTGAGAAACTTCTCTCTCGGCAAGTGTAGGATTGATAACAGTCTTGTTATCGATAAGTCCGAGAACAACACCACCTACAGGTCCCTTCCACGGGATATCAGAGATAGCGATAGCAATGGATGTACCGAGCATAGCCGTGATCTCAGGCGAGCAATCGGGATCAACTGCCATAACCGTGTTGTTGACAACAACATCGTTACGAAGATCCTTGGGGAACAGAGGTCTGATAGGACGGTCGATAACTCTCGATGTAAGGATTGCCTTCTCACCGGGCCTTCCCTCTCTCTTCAAATAACCGCCGGGGATCTTACCTACGGCATACATCTTCTCTTCATAGTCAACTGAAAGCGGGAAGAAATCGATCCCGTCCCTGGGAGCCTGTGAAGCTGTTACTGTTGAAAGAACGGCAGTATCACCATACTTGATAAGAACTGAACCGTTCGCGAACTGAGCGATCTTACCGGTCTCTACTACTAAGGGACGGCCGGCGATCTCGGTCTTGAAAGTCTTTTCCATAAACTTCTCCTTTAAGATTATTGTCAAGGAGGTAGTTCGTAGATTCATAGTCCGATACAGAGTATTCGGGCGATCAATCTACACACTACACTCCCAACTAACATGGCAAAGAGCCTTACATATTATAATACAAGGCTCCAAGATAACCAACACTAAATTATTATAAACTTTACCCTTCGCTTATACTGTCAAGCTCTTCCATCCACAAAGAATAATCTGAATCGGTTGGCATCCTCCAGTCACCCCTCGGAGATAATGTAACAGTACCGACCTTCGGACCGTCCGGCAGACAGGATCTCTTGAACTGCTGAGTAAAGAATCTGCGTATAAACGTCTTCTCCCACTTAAGGATGGTCCCGGGGTCATATACACCGTCGAAAGCCCTGACTGCAAGGCGATAGATCTTCGAAGGAGTGAATGCGAACCTGACAAGATAATAAAGGAAGAAATCATGAAGTTCATAAGGACCGACGACTTCTTCTGTCTTCTGAGCAATCGTACCGTCCTCTGACGGCGGCAGCAGTTCAGGCGATACAGGTGTCGCAATAATATCCTTAAGCACGGCAGACAGCTTAGGATCCGATGAACTGACTCTCTCTGCCTCATATGAGACAAGATAGCGAACCAGTGTCTTCGGTATGGACGAATTCACTCCGTACATAGACATATGATCACCGTTATATGTGGCCCACCCCAATGCCAGTTCACTGAGATCGCCGGTACCTACAACGATACCGTCTTCTTTATTGGCAATATCCATTATGACCTGTGTCCTCTCCCTGGCCTGTGAATTCTCATATGTAACGTCATGAATGTTGTCGTCATGTCCTATGTCACCGAAGTGTACATTAACCGCTTGTCTTATGTTGATCTCACGCAGCGAAGCACCGTATGCGCCGGCAAGGTCAACGGAATTATTCCGGGTTCTCGATGTCGTGCCGAAGCAAGGCATGGTAACTGCGATAATACCTTTTCGATCGAGCTTAAGCATATCAAAAGCATGAACGGTTACTATAAGCGCAAGTGTAGAATCAAGTCCGCCGGACAGACCGATAACGGCAGTCTTGCACCTTATGTGCTTAAGTCTTGTAGCAAGTCCGACAGCCTGCATAGTAAGGATCTGCTCACATCTCGTTGCCAGATCCTCCCTGGTCGAAGGCACAAACGGACGCTTAGATATCTTACGTCTGATAACAAGGTTGTCGGGAACGGACAGCTCAAACTGAACGCACTTGATATCAGCGGGATCCGCATCGAAAGTATTCATCCGGGCTCGCTCATGGTTCAATCGCTCCAGATCTATATCTGCATACACTATCCCGTTGTTGGCAAAAGGCTTATTCTCATTAAGGACCGTGCCATTCTCCGCTATTATATCGTGACCGCCGAATACCATATCCTGTGTCGATTCACCGAATCCGCAATCACAATAAACATAGGCACTGACAGTCCGGGCACTGTGCATCTTGACGAGATCATGCCTGTATCTCATCTTTCCGATAACCTCATCGGAAGCAGAAAGGTTACAAATGATATTAGCACCGGCCTGTGTATATTTGACTGACGGAGGTGCCGGAACCCAAAGATCTTCACATATCTCAACTCCGAAAGAGAAGTCATGATCAGTCGAACTTCTGAAGATCATCTCTCCGAATTCAATACCGTCCTTTGTCTGTGAGTGACCGGTATAAGGCGTAAAATGCCTTAGTTCATAGAATTCGGAATAGTTTGGTATATTTTGCTTCGGAACAAGTCCCAGTATCGATCCGTGACATATAACAGCTGCGACATTATAGAGCTTACCCTCAAATCTATATGGCAGACCGACAATTATTACCATATCAAGATCTTCTGTCGCGAAAGCTATCTTGAGCAATCCCTCACGGGCTTTATCAAGCAGAGCCTTCTGAAGAAAAAGATCTCCACAGGTATAACCTGTTATAGATAATTCCGGAAAAGTCAGGAGCGAGCATTGGTTCTTACCTGCCTCGAACGCCATATCAATGATCCTGTCGCAATTATAATCAACAGCTCCGACTCTCATTGCCGGAGTAGCAGCACCTACTCTGATGAACCCGTCTCTCATGAAGCACCCCTCCATAGTAGTGATTACACATCTGATATTATAGCCTATTTGAAGACAAAATAAGAGGCTGTCTTGCGACAGCCTCTTCGGGATCATAAATAAAAGATCACTTTCTGATTCCGAGTCTTGCAATGATGCTTCTGTATCTCTCGATATCGATCTTTGCAAGATAATCAAGAAGACCACGTCTCTTACCAACCATCATGAGAAGACCTCTTCTGCTGTGGTGGTCACCCTTATGAGTCTTCAGGTGCTCTGTGAGGTGATTGATCCTTGCTGTAAGGATAGCGATCTGTACCTCAGGAGATCCTGTATCACCCTCATGTGTGGCGTACTCCTTGATGATCTCAGCCTTGTTGATAGCGTCCATTCATCTGTCCTCCTTATTTTTGTATCCACCTTTGACGAAGAAACGGCCGGAGATGCCGGTAACTGCGTCAAGGCAAGCTTCACGATAATAACACAAGGATCCTTGCTTGTAAAGCGGATCGGAATTACATAAAAGCGGAGAGATCACTCTCCCCGCTTCTACATTAGCTCTTGATTCCGCAGTCGGCACATAACAGTCCGAATTCAACTGAATCCGCAAAACCAAGGAGCACCGATTCTCTTGAAGCACCGGATGACAGCTTGTTAAGCCAGTAAGAGGATCCGGCAGGTTCAGGAGTTCTGCCGAGGAATGTCCTGTACATCGTATTTACGTACTCTTCATCAGAGACATTCTTTGCCATAAACTCATCGCTGAATACGAAGCCCATAACGCACTGTCTACCGCTCAGACTTCCGCTCATTAGGCGTCCTACCCAGTATTTAAGGCCGTCTTCATCGGGCTGTCTGTCAAGACACGTAACATATAGTCTTCTTACAAAGGCTGTTATCTGATCCAGGCCATTGGAATTACCGCTGGCTATACCTGCTTCACTGCAAAGGATAAACCATTCGTCGGAATCGATGAAGGCGCTCAATACCTGAGCTCTTGTCTTTCCCTTTTCGAGAGCATTAAGCCAGAATGCCATACCGTTCTCATCTGACGGCCTTCCCATCAGAGCCTGATAAAGAAGTTCAATATACTCCGCATCCGTCAGATCAAGACTCTTGAATTCTTCTGAATTGACAAATCCGGTTACCAACTGACGGCCGTTAATAAGTCCGCTCTCAAGTTGCTCGCACCAATCATTAAGACCATACTCATCAGCCTCACGGCCAAGGATAGTTGTATAAAGGCGTCTTACGAGCACCTCAACCTTATCGACGGTATCTTCCGTAACAGTCGGAGCAGGAGTCGGCGTAGAAGTCGGAACCGGTGTCACTGCAGATGATCCTGAAGGCTTCGGTGTCGGAGTTGATGTAATAATCTGTGTAGGAGTCACACTTGAACCGTTTGTGGGAACAGGCGTAACTGATGCACCGGGAATCTTTGTAGGTTCAGCAGTTGTCGGAACAGGAGACGGATCGACTACGACCGTTGCATCAGCTGTCTTATAGAGATAGAGACTGTCAAATGTACCCCAGCCTCCGTCAGAGATATTGACCTTAACTCCGATTATCACTTTGGTATCGGAATCGAGCTTGAAGCTTACTGACGGTGTAACCCATTCATTCCAGTCCCGCAGATCAACAGCAGTTCCTTCAAACAGGATATTCCCGTCCGTATCGAGAACTAGCATAGCTACAGAATCCCCGATTGCGCCCTGCGAATAACATGTCCAGGTATATTCACCGGCTGTTAATGTGAGTTCTTCGTTATAGTACAGATAACCTTCGGTAGCAGATGCGCTGTACCAGTGGGCGCAATGCGTCCCATCACGCATATTAAGAGGCTGAGAATCAGTGTACGGTATCGGTGACATTCCACTGCCCTCGAGCGTAAAGGCATTGACCTCGATGCCTGCAACATCATCACTCAAGATATTCGGATACATAACCGTAAGCGTATAAGTTGTAGCCGCATTAGTCTCTCCGGACTCAACCTCTACACTAAGATCAACAGTACCTTCTACGGTATAGACACCGACTGTATTTACGTCGATCGCTGCTATCTGATCAGCGTTCCAGTTTACAGCTTCATCAACAGTGCCGTTAGTGTATTTAACTTCGACTGTATCAGGAAGCGTATAGGATCCTCCTAATTCGATCGTCTCAGTGATCTCCGGGACATTCTCAACATTAACGATATTGCTTACAGCACCTGTTCTGATATACGACCATACCATAAGAGACGCCAGAGGATGTCCGGAAGGATCGAACATAGCCTCATTATCGACAGCCGATCCGCCATACCATGTAGCTGCATCAGAATCGTAGTTACCCGAGAAAGAAGAAGCCCATCCGGAACCGTATGTTTCCCACTTAACCTTATTGCTTGCGATCTGATCCGCGAGATCCTGTCCGCTTAGACCTGTAATGTCACCTACAGTGATCCACGCAGGTTCCCAGTATAATACACCGATACCGCCCGCAGCAGATACCGTGGCAATCAGGTTACGGATCGAAGTGGCCTGTCCCTGTACTGAGAAGGATTCTGTACAGTTAGGGAAATTGTCCACAGATGTATGTGTAGTATTCTCATGTCCGTCAGAATCAGAAAGAGTATATGCATATGATGTCTCAGCTACCATAACATCAACACCATAAGTATTCCTGACTTTGGTGAGTTCACTCGACAGATTGGACAGAGTACCGTGCCAATAAGGATAGTAACTTGTTGCAAGGATAGCGTAATCCACATTGTAATCATTGAGGTTTTTGGCCCATCTTGTCATATTGGCATTCTCAGGATTAGTGACATGGATCACGGTCTTTACATCCGTACCGACAGCTGTACTGTAAGCAAGGACCGCATTGGATCCGCTGGCAAAGAGCGTACACATATCTGATACGGAACTGACTCCCGCAAAACCTCCGGTAGTCTCATTACCGACCTGGACCATCGCGATCGTATCACCGTCCGGATCGATCGTATTGAGTGATGTGAGGATAAAGTTATACACTGCTTCTGATCTCTCACTTAATGACATACCATTCCATGCAGCCGGTGACTTTTGCTTACCGGGGTCAGCCCAGAAGTCTGAACAATGGAAATCGACCAGCATGCTTATACCTGCAGCGGAACAAGCATCAGCGAGCGTCTTTGCTTTGGCTACATCATTATTGCCGCCGCCATATCCGTTACCTGAAGCGTCATAAGGATCATTCCAGACACGAACTCTTACACAGTTAACACCGCAGGATGCGAGGAATCTGACAAAATCATTTACGTTGTCGATCTCATTATTATCATAATCGTAATACTTAACACCGCTGTCAAATTCGGATATAACGGAAGAAATATCAACACCGAGATAGAAGTCATCAGACAGACCGTCAACAACGTCTACGTTGATCTCTGCATCTACGGGATCAACAACAGTTGTAGGTGTTGGTACTGTGGTCTCTGATACATCAAACTCTATAAAAGAATTACCTATTATGCTGTTCCAGCTATCATCCTGAAGATTGAAACCGATAGAATAGACACCGGCAGCATCAACAACAAATGATGCCGTAAGCGACCTGCCTGAATTGCCGTCATTCTCAAACGTGTAACCTGTATGGGCACTCGTGTTATTCCACTCGTCAGCCCACCAATAGATATAAAGCCCGGCTGCCTCAAGGTCTGTAATATCTGACGTACCGTCATTTACTACTGCTGTTAGCGTAACCGTATCACCGATAACAGGATCTGCCTTATCTGCTGTTACAGTCATTGTATATCCGTTACCGTCTACAGTAACTGTCTTGGAAGTATCAGGCTGCGATGCCTCAGCAACATCAAATTCAATAAATGAATTGCCGATAATGCTGTTCCAGTCGTTATCCTGAAGATTGAATCCGATAGAATAGATGCCGGCTGCATCAACTACAAACGATGCAGTAAGCGACCTGCCTGAATTACCGTCATTCTCAAACGTGTAACCTGTATGAGCGCTCGTGTTGTTCCACTCGTCAGCCCACCAATAGATATAAAGACCGGCTGCCTCAAGGTCTGTAATATCAGATGTACCGTCATTTACTACTGCTGTTAGCGTAACCGTATCTCCGATCACCGGGTCGGCCTTATCAGCTGTTACAGTCATCGTATATCCGTTGCCTGACACTTCCACTGTCTTACTGTCACCGTCAGCATTAACATTACTCTTGCTGAGCGGAAAAGCAAACATACCGGCCAAAAGAGCACCGGCAGTTAAAGCCGATATCAGTTTTCCTAATCGCTTTTTCTTACTCATAAACATACCTCATCGATCTTTTTACGCGCACGCAATAGCGCAAGCGGTTGTTCGCTATCGAAAATAACATTTTTGATATTATTAAAACAATCGATTAATTTACGAACAAACGATTGCGCAACTGTATAAAATGCACAAAAGACAATGAATATTATAAATTGGACCGGATTTATTCGATCAGAGAATTAACAAAGTCTTCCGGATCAAAGTCTACAAGATCGTCTACTCCTTCGCCTAAGCCCGCAAGTATTATCGGCAACTTTGAATCATAAGCCACTGCAATGGCAACGCCGCCCTTAGCGCTTCCGTCAAGCTTTGTGATCCCGATATAATCAAGGTCAGCTACCTCTGCAAAGCTCTGAGCCTGAAGGACTGCGTTCTGACCTGTAGTAGCATCTATTATGAGCAGAGAACTCTTAACTGCATCAGGGGCTTCACGATTGATTATCCTGTTGATCTTGGCAAGCTCGTCCATAAGATTCTTCTTATTGTGAAGTCGACCTGCAGTATCAACGATCAGAAGATCGGCATTACGCGCCTTTGCTGCCTGGATCGCATCATAAACTACAGCCGCCGGATCAGATCCTTCAGGATGTGCTATAACTGCAGTTGATGTCTTCTCGCCCCAGGATTTTAACTGTTCAACCGCAGCAGCTCTGAATGTATCAGCTGCCGCAAGGATTACTTTTTTACCTTCCCTCTTATATCGGGATGCGAGCTTTCCTGCCGTCGTAGTCTTTCCGGTGCCGTTAACTCCGACCATCAGGAGGATATTCAGTTTACCCGGCTCTATCGTAAATGTCTTTTTCTCACCGAGAATGCCGAGCATTCTGCCGCGAACAACATCCATAACGGCTTCTCGACTGTCGTTGCCGGTTGATCTTATATGAGCCTTAACTGCATTTATGATATCTGACGAAGCAGGAAGACCGCAGTCTGCCCTGACAAGTGTCTCTTCGAACTCGTCGAGCATATCATCATCAAAATGGCCTGTACCTGCAGCGATCTTCGTAAAACTTTCGCTGAAGAAATTCCTGGTCTTTGTAAGACCCTTCTTGAAAATATTAAGTACGCCCATAATTACTCCCTATAACTTATATGCTGTCACCCAATCGCATGGACAGTATCTTGGATATACCTCTCTCCTGCATCGTAACACCGTACATTCTGTCACACGCTTCCATGGTGCCCTTACGATGTGTAACGATGATAAACTGTGTCTTTGCCGTATACCTTCTGACAAAGTCCGTAAATCTTGTAACGTTAACATCATCAAGAGCAGCCTCGACCTCATCGAGAACCACGAACGGCGAGGGCTTAAGCTGCTGTATCGCGAAAAGAAGTGCAATCGCAGTGAGACAGCGTTCACCACCGGACAGAAGCGTGAGATTCTGAAGTCTCTTTCCCGGAGGCTGAGCCTTTATCTCGATCGAACAGTTAAGAACGTCTTCTTCATCACCTAAGAGGATCTCGGCAGTACCGCCGTTAAAAAGGTCGGTAAATACTGTCTTGAAGTTCTCGTTGATAATATTAAAGTGCTCGATAAACTGCTGCTTCATCTCCTGGATCAGATCGGAAATGACTTTCTCGAGATTTGCCTTAGCTTGAGCAATATCATTACGCTGTGACGTCATAAATTCAAATCTCTCGGAAATCTCTTTATACTCGTCAACAGAATTGAGGTTGACCGGGCCCAATGCCTTGATCTCGCCCTTGAGCTTGGATATATCACGGGATGCGGCGGCCTGATCAGTAACCTCGGGATAGACACCTTTGACATTATCGTATGTGGTCTCATAGTCTTCCCAGAGCTTATTCTTGCAGAAATCTATATCGTTGATATATCGTTCATACCTGGATACGAGATTATTGTATTTATTACGCAGCATATTGACTTCGTCATTGATCTCGGTGATCTTGTCGACATAGCCGGCAAGTTCCTTATCAACACTTGATTTGCTGGTATTGAGCTCATTGATCTCTTTCTGCAGGGCGCCGGCCTTCTCATTAAGTTTATCAATACTTGACGTATACTCATCGATCAGTTTATGACACTCTTCCGACTGGAGAGCATAAGACTCGCGTTCAGCCGCTGCATTGTCAGCGGATGCTTTACGCTTATCGAGTTCACTCTTGATCAATTCTGCCATCTGAAGCTGACCGTTGCGCTCAGCGATGATACGCTCTGCAGCTGTCTTTGCTTCACTGATGGACTCTCTAAGGGCTTCAAGCTTCTCTGTGTAATCCTTGGAAGCATTGTCTTTCTTAACGATCGACTCTCTGTAATCATCAAGTTCGGATTCCGTCTCACCTGCAATGAGATTCAACTCTTCAAGATCCTCAACAGCACGAAGTCTGTCTTGGGAAATGGAGGTTATCATTGATTCAGCATTTGTAAGCGATGTCTTACTCTCCTCGATCTTGGAACTGAGATTACGATACTCACCTTCAGCCTTAACTCTCTCGAGTGAGAAATACTTAAGTTGCTCCTCGAGCTGAGAGAGCTCTCTGTTGATATCACCGATCTCTTCATCCAGCTGCTGGCGCTCTGCCTCTGTAACTGACAGAGTTTTCTCAAGATCTGCGATGGATTTTGTCAGCTCTTCGATCTCTCGGCTCCTGCCCAAGATCCCTCCGGCATTCTGTCTTACTGATCCGCCGGTAAGAGATCCGCCGGGATTGATGCAATCGCCTTCAAGAGAAATAACCTTAATGGAGTGAGACAAAGTCGATGCAATGTCTCGGGCGCTCTTCATGTCCTCACAGATAATGATCTTACCGAGAAGATTTGATACGATATCGCCGATATCGGCTGAATACTCGACAAGATCAGAAGCTATGCCGATATAGCCTCTTCGTCCTTCTGCCTTCCTGACGGAGGAAGCCTCGATCTCTCTGGGTCTGATATTCTCTATCGGCAGGAACGTAACTCTGCCGAGTTTATTGGTCTTGAGCACATTGATCAGCTCGGCAGCATCGTTTTCGGTCTTAGTTACAACATTATGAATACTGCTGCCAAGTGCGATCTCGATCGCCGTCTCGTACTCCTTCTTTGTGGAGAGGAGATCTCCGATAACACCTACGATACCGGATGACAGTGTCTTGTGTTCATCAACATAGTTCATCAGTCGCCTGACAGACTCCTGATAACCTTCCTTACGTTTCTCAAGCTCATCCAAAGTCTTCTGTCTGGCTTTGGATGACAGGTAGTTACGATTATTAGTCTCATATTCGCTTAACAGTCTGCTTTCTTTCTTCTTAAGCTCCGACAGCCTGTCATTACGCG
The DNA here is from genome assembly GCA_946611435.1 of uncultured Clostridia bacterium. Lineage (GTDB taxonomy): Bacteria > Bacillota > Clostridia > Saccharofermentanales > Saccharofermentanaceae > Saccharofermentans. The sequence goes on along the minus strand of CAMODL010000002.1, from coordinate 120,788 downwards.
AAGCGATATCGGATGTGACATCGCCTTCCTGTTGCATCATGCTTCTCCATAGTTCATCGGCATCCTTAAGCTTCTCCGTCATCTCAACGATCAGCTTTGAAGTGATCTCGTTATTACCTGAGATCTCTTTGATCCTGTCATCGTAAGAAGCGATCTGACTCTCGTATGCATGGATACGATCGCGTGTATCGATCAACTGATTAGTCTTAGATTCAATACTCTTACGGATATCATCCTGACTCTGTTCCGAACGTCTGTATTCTTCGAGAAGCTCATCTCTCTGAGCAGACAGCTTATCAGCCTTACGAGTCTCCTCATCGGCCTTCTCCAACAATTCATCAGTTTTATTAAGTCGAGCCGAATAATCCTCGCGTAGTTTCTCGGCTTCCTTGTTGAATGCCTCTTCATCGAGAACAGATCTGTCGATCTTCTCCTTGAGCTGGTTAAGACGCTCCTCGGTTATCCTCTTATCAGAAGAAAGATCGTGTATCTCCTCGGTAATATCGGACAGATCCTGTCTTTTATTCTCTATGAGATCATCCAGCTCTTCAGCCTTACGGTTCAACTCTGAATTGCTCTCTCTGAAAGCGATATATCTGTCTTCCTGAGTCTTGATCTCTTCTTCAAGTTTCTCCTTAACAGAAGCAGAATCGCCCATAGCCTCATTAGCGACATCGATCTTCCTGAGCATAAGACCAATATCCTTAGCTTTGAGTTCTTCATAGGCTTTGTGATAAGCAATAGCCTTCTCAGACTGCTCCTTAAGGGGGCCGATACGTTCTGATATCTCACTTAAGATATCGTCGATCCTTACAAGATTCTGCTCAGTTGAATTGAGCTTACGCTCGGCTTCTTCCTTACGCACCTTGTACTTAACGATACCGGACGCTTCTTCTATGATCCTTCTTCTGTCTTCTGACTTAGTCGACAGAACTTCATCGACACGTCCCTGGCCTACGATAGAATAGCCGTCCTTACCCATACCGGTATCAAGAAACATACCGACAATGTCCTTAAGACGGCAGTTTACATGGTTGATCTGATACTCGCTCTCGCCGGATCGATAAAGTCTTCTTGTTATCTGTATCTCTGAATAATCGGAATCAACGTATCTGTCGCTGTTATCAAGTGTCAGAGAGACTTCTGCATAGTTCATCGCCTTGCGCGACTGGGTGCCGTTGAAGATAACATCCTCCATCTTACCGCCACGAAGGGATTTAACACTCTGCTCACCTAAGACCCAACGGATAGCATCGGTAACATTAGATTTACCGCTGCCGTTAGGTCCTACTACAGCAGTCATTCCCTGATCAAATTCGATCAGAGTACTCTCGGGAAAAGACTTAAACCCTTGTACTTCAAGCTTTTTAAGATACATTCAACCAATTACTTTCTCAAAATTCTATTAATTATACCATAAATCAGGCAAAAGGCTCATTCATCACCAAACAAAGACTGATACTGACTGATCGCAGCCTTTGCACACTTCTGCTCGGCATTCTTCTTACTGTTACCTTCTGCTTCTGCAAGAAAAACATCATCAGCATAAACGGCAACCGTAAATGATTTCATGTGTGATGGCCCGGTCTCATCGACAACCTCGAACCTAATCTTATGCTGATGGCCTTTGATCTGGGCGATCTCGAGCAACCTGCTCTTATAATCCGAGAAAAGTTTACCCGCTACAGCATCTTCAATGACATCCTCAAGATTCCTGAGTATAACTTCCTGAGCTTTATCAAAGCCTCCGTCAAAATATACTGCTGCTATTACAGCCTCAAATGCATCAGCCAAAGTTGAATCCTTATCGCGTCCGCCGCTTGCATCCTCGCCTTTTCCCATCAGAAGATGATCTCCTATACCGAGTCTTCTTGCAACATAAGCAAAAGAATGCTCACATACAGATATACTACGCATCTTTGACAGATACCCTTCATCCGCCGTTGGTCTCATATCATAAAGCCGTCTGCCGACTACCAGATCCAACACCGCATCACCTATATATTCCAGGCGCTGATTCGAGTCATAATGATGCCCGCTGTTCTCGAATACATAGGTGGTATGTGTGAATGCGGTCCTAAGAAGCGATTTATCCTCGAAAACGTAACCGAGACGCTCCTCGAACAAACTATAATCTTCCATCTAAGCCTCCCTTATAAAAGAAAAGCTGAATGAGTAAAACACTCATTCAGCTGTAAACCGCTTGAAGATTTAATATTACTCAGCAAGTCCCTTGATATAATCAACAGCATCACCGACAGTAGCAACCTTCTCAGCAACCTCGTCAGGGATAGAAATATCGAATTCCTGCTCCATTGCCATAACAAGCTCAACCATGTCAAGTGAATCAGCATTCAGATCGTCGATAAAGGAAGACTCGAGTGTGATGGAGCTCTCCTCTGCACCAAGCTGGTCAACGATCATAGACTTAATGCTGTTGAAAATCTCTTCGTTTGTCATTTTTTATTACCTCCATTAAGACTGTCATTGCAATCTACAAATCTTTTTTAATGTAACTTATCCTAATTGTCAATAGAAAAAAGAAAAAAGTTTTATATTCAAAGTATTTTAGTCAGATTCCCTAAGATAGTTGATATTCTTGATCATATAGTCGGCACCTGATATAACGGTCATGATAACACAGATGTAGACAAGGATATTACCGATGACAAGGATCGCATTCGTATCTCCTGCAACCATAAGTGCATATCCGTCATATCCCTCACCTGAGATCTTATGGAGTAAGGGCTCGAACATAAGATATGTAATGGCTATCATCTGTGTCGTTGTCTTGATCTTTCCGATCATCTTGGCTGCCATAACAACGCCTTCTTTAGAAGCGATCAATCTGATACCGGTAACCATGAACTCTCTAAGAACGATGATGGCAAGAAGCCAGGGAGATACACGGCCCAGACTTACAAAAGCGATAAGAACTGCAATAACAAGCATCTTATCGGCAAGTGAATCAAGGAACTTACCCAGGTTGGTTATAAGGTTATACTTACGGGCGATCTTACCATCGAAGAGATCCGTCAAAGAGGCGATGATAAACAGGATCGCTGCGATCGTCATTCCTTTACTGTCGATAAAATCATTCCACTTATCCGGCTCATGCCCGTAAGCAGAGATCGGAAGCATAAAGAGCATTACGAACGGGATCATTATGATCCTGGTCATCGAGAGTTTATTAGGAAGGTTCATACTGTTACTCCTGTCAATTCATAATCGGAACTGTCAACTATCTTGACTTCATAAGTCTTTCCAATCTCCAGTTCACATTTATCGGCCACAACATAGATCAAAGGATCGATCTCAGGGGCTTCCCCATAACTGCGCCCAACGTAGAATATACCATCTTCGGAAATAGAATCAATAGTTACCGGTACAATTGAACCGAGTCTGTTCCGGTTGGCTTCAGCCGATATCTCTTTTTGCAGAGCATAGATCTCATCATAGCGTCTCTGCTTAGTCTCTTCATCGATCTGATCAGGCAGATCAAAAGCAGGTGTACCCTCTTCCGGAGAGAACATAAAGCATCCGAGTCTGTCAAACTTCCATCTGCGAAGATTCTCTTTGAGATGAGCAAACTCTTCTTCCGTCTCTCCCGGGAATCCAACAAGAACCGTTGTCCTGACTATAAGCCCCGGTATCTTCCTGCGTAATCTCTCCAGTCTCTCTGTTATCAGCTGAACATTATCTTTCCTGTACATAGCCTTAAGGATACGGTCATCACCATGCTGAATGGGGATATCAAGATAATGAGCGATCTTTTTACTTGAAGCTATGGTATCGATCAATTCGTCAGTAATACCATCCATGTATCCATACATCACTCTTATAAGATCTATTCCTTCTATCTTCTCAAGTCTCTTGAGAAGTTCAGGCAACATTCTCTTCTTGTATAGATCCAAGCCATAGTTTGTAGTATCCTGAGCAGCAAGTATTATCTCTCTATAGCCCTTGGATGCAAGATTCTTCGCCTCTTCAATAATCTCGTCAATGTTCCTGGATACAAACTTACCTCTGATCAAAGGAATGGCGCAGAACGAACAACGGTTCATACACCCCTCCCCGATCTTAAGCCAGGCATAACCGGTCGTAGATACTTCGCGATCCGTCAAAAGATGATCCATACCGCCGACAGATTCGACATATTTATGCTCGATCGTATCAGATGTATCAAATAATGAATCTATGGCTGTGCAGATATCCTTATAGTGTGCCGTACCCATAACTATATCAACTTCAGGCATAGATTCGAGGATATCATCAGAATACCTTTGAGGGAGACAGCCGGTAACGATTATCTTACGCCTGTCAGAAGATGCGCTGTCAACATCAGCGGCAGACAGTATCGCATCAATGGCTTCCTTCTTGGCCGACTCAATAAAACCGCAAGTATTGATTATAGCCACATCAGAATCAGCGACATCGCCTACAACATTGAATCCACCGTCTTTTACAAGCTTAAGCATGCACTCAGCATCCACAAGGTTCTTGGAACAACCCAAAGCGACCATAGATACCCGAACCTCAGCTCTGTTCTTCACCGGGACCGTCCTCCTAAAATAAAGATCGGCATATTATAACAGATTCAATGCTTAGCAAGCCATATCCTGAATGCCGAAGATGCTGTCTCAACGGAATATCCTCTTCTTGAAGCGACAGTTATAAATTCGTTGACCAGTTTATTAACATCTCCATTCGGGATAATAGGATAAAGAGCATCAAAGAGCGATACACATGTATCCCTGTCATCTTCCAATTCGCTCACAAGGATATCGACCTTCTCCCGGGAGACTCCGCCGGCGAGCAGGCGGCGGGTCATCAAAGACCGACTCTCCTGCTTCTTCCCTGTACGTTTACGGATAATTGCCCGTCCCGCCTTCAGATCATCAATATATTCTCTCTCTATAAGTTCAGAGACAGCTTCATTGCAAACAGAAGGGCCGTAACCCTTCTGCTGCAAATAAGCATATATCTTGCCTGATGAACTAGTTCCGAGACCGATGTGCCTTATAGCAACTGTAACCGCCTCAGAAACAGTATTATCGTTATCCATGATCACATATCGATTCCGAGGATATCATCATCTGAATCATCGAAAGCAAGATCTTCTCCGTCATCAACCGCCTTGTCTGCCATTTCCGAAGGATCAGCAGGTCTGTAGGAATCTCTGATCATCTCTTCGATCTCATCTCTGATAGCAGGATTCTCCATCAGGTATACCTTGGCATTCTCTTTACCTTGGCCGATCTTCTGTCCCTTATATGCGAACCAGGAACCGCTCTTCTCGATAATGTTATTCTCAACGGCAAGATCGATGATACAACTCTCCTTAGAGATTCCCTTACCGTACATGATATCGAATTCAGCTTCCTTGAATGGCGGAGCAACCTTATTCTTAACGACCTTGACTCTTGTATGGCTTCCGATCACATCAGTACCGTTACGGAGTGTCTCTGTCTTCCTGACATCAAGTCTTACGGATGAGTAGAACTTAAGAGCACGTCCTCCTGTCGTTGTCTCCGGATTACCGAACATAATACCGATCTTCTCACGAAGCTGATTAATGAAGATACAGATAGTCCCAGACTTGGAAATGATGCCGGTCAGCTTACGGAGCGCCTGACTCATAAGTCTTGCCTGCTGTCCGACATGAGAATCGCCCATCTCACCTTCGATCTCAGCCTTGGGAACAAGTGCAGCAACAGAGTCGATGACAATAACATCGATACATCCGCTGCGGACAAGAGTCTCTGTGATCTCGAGAGCCTGCTCACCCGTATCAGGCTGTGACAGGAGCAGATTATCAACATCAACACCGATAGCAGAAGCATATACTGCGTCAAGAGCATGCTCTGCATCAATGAATGCACATGTTCCGCCCTGCTTCTGTGCCTCGGCGATACAATGCAGTGCAACTGTAGTCTTACCTGAAGATTCAGGACCGTAGATCTCAATGATCCTTCCTCTGGGAAGACCGCCGACACCGAGAGCGATATCGAGTGTCAACGCACCTGTGGGGATCGTCTCGATCTCAGCGATGCTACGATCTCCCATCCTCATAACGGCACCCTGTCCGAACTGCTTCTCGATCTGAGCCATTGCAGCTTCAAGCGCCTTCTTCCTCTCTTCCTGGTTTACAGCAGGAACAGACTGAACACTACCCTTAGCGGAATTCTTACTCTTAGCCATAATTACCTCCACACGCGAACATTCGTTCTTGATTATTATGTATTGATTTTATGAATAATCCGCTCATATGTCAACGATTTTCGCGAACAAAAAGCCGAAAATTCATTACAGTGTTCCATTCTGTCCTTTTAATCGTACTTAGATATGAAGTTTGCTCCTGAACCTCTGAATCCAGTACGTTGCTTCCCTTTGCTTAAGCACGGCAGCAAAGATGAAATATACTCCCGCTGACACAAAGAGCTTGGTTCCGAGGATCGCAAGCTGTACCATCTTACCGCCTGTCGCAGGAACTGTCCTGTCACAGACAATAAGGACAAGAGCCATGATACCGGCACATATCGAGCTCTTCACGGCAAACTTGAGCATTCCTCTCGGAGCGATCTCCTTTTGTTTTGAATATACGATATAAAGAGTCAGCAACTGGAATACACTGGTTATCGAATAGGCGATCGTCAGAGATAAGGGGCCCATTCCCGCTTTTATGAATACAACGCAGAACAAAGGATTCGATAACAGTCCGATACAACCTGCGATCAATGGGATCTTCGTTCTTCCTATGGCATAGAACGCCTGATTCATGATAAATACGACCGTATGCGTAATTATAGCGATCGAATAGCCTACCAGGAATGTTCCGGCTCTGGCAGCATCATCATCGGTATATTCAGATGACCACTGGAATACGGCCTTAATAACATCAGTATTAAGTATGATCATGAACACAGCCGAAGGAACAGTCAGGAACAGTGCATTACGAAGTCTGGAAGACAAGAGCATGGACGCATCTTTATGCTTTCCTGACGAATAGAGAGCCGCAAGCGACGGGAGCATGACATTTCCTATGGCAACGGCAAAGATACCGTAAGGAAGCTGCCAGACTGTGGATGCATTACGCAGTGCATAGATATGACCGTCGTCATCGAATGATCCTGCAAAATAGTTAAGGATGACCATATTGATCTGTACGATAGAAGCAGATATCAGTATCGGAAGAGCTCGCTTTACAAGCGCTATAAAGTCGGGATCACGCGGCTTCCAGATGAATCGATATGCCTTCATCTTGTCAAATCCGACCATATATTGGAACAGGAAATAGATAATTGCCGCTCCCATGATACCTGCCGTCGTATAGACAAGTTCACGCTGGCTGTTACCGGCAAATATAATGATCGCAGCAAGAACAAAGATGTTATATATGGAAGGACCGAAGGCAGTAGAAGCAAATCGCTTATATGCGTTAAGGATACCTATGCAAAGAGCTGCGAGCATCATAAAGAAGATCTGCGGGAACAAGAGCTTGGATGCCTCGGAAGCAAGTTCAACAGTCCTGTTATTGGCATCTCCGCTGAATGCATTATACAGTGAATAGATCTGTCGGGAGAATATGCTGCCAAGGATACAGACGATAAGCATAAGGACAGCAAAGACAGATATGAAGATATTAACAGCCCGGAACCCTCGCTTCTCCTCGCCTCTGGATATCGCCGAAGACAGCGAAGGCGTAATTGCCGACTGGATAGACCCGCCGATAAGGAGATTATAGACCAGGTCCGGGATCGTAAAGGCAAGTGTAAAACTGTCTCTGAACACGGGATCACTGAACTTGATGCCGACAAAGATATCACGCATGAATCCGGAACACTTCGAGAAAAGCAATCCTATCATGACGAGAACGGTCGCGACCGTCATACTTCCGCCGTTCTTCGGCTTTGCAACCTGCGCTGTCTGTCTGTTATTCATTATCTTTTGTTAATTCAAGTATAGAGCGCAGAGCACATGCGACTGTCTGCATTCTTACTTCTCTCCTGTCTCCGTCATATTTCCGTTCAAAGCTTCCGATCTTATCCTTATAACAATAGCCGATACATACATATCCGTCATGTTCGTCGGAATCGTTTCCGCCGGCATAGCCTGTTACGGCTATACAAATATCTGCTCCGGTGACTTTTCCGGCTCCTACAGCCATATACTCGGCACATTGAAGCGATACTTCGGTATATTTCTCTATTATATGTTCCGGTACGCCGAGGACATTCATCTTCATGGCATTGGTATATGATACTATCGCACCTTCGAGAACATCTGACGCGCCGGGAATGTCAACGATGGAAGAAGATATCATTCCTCCGGTCAGGCTCTCGGCAAAGCCGCATCTGAGTCCTTTACTTCTGAGTCTTTCTGATACAACTTCAGATAGATCATGTATCTCGGAATCGGTTATCATCCTAAAGGTCACTCCTGCCCCTTTGCTTTCATCTCGAGCCAGTCAGTTCTTGTGATAAGGACTTTACGCGGCTTGCTTCCCTCGAAGGGCCCGATAATATGCTTCTTCTCGAGCTCGTCGACTAACTTGCCCGCTCTCGGATAACCGATACCGAGCCTCCTCTGAAGTATCGATACACTGGCACTGCCGGCCTCAAGAACGACCTCAACGGCATCCTCGAAAAGCTGATCATCTCCGGAAGCTCCGCCTGAAGAGGCACTGCCGGATGCTCCTCCAATATCCGCCCCGCTCTCGACCGCTCTCTGGATATCTTCATCGTAAATAGGCTCATAACGCTGCTTAAGATACTTCACTACATCGGCAACATCCTCGTCCTTCAGGAATGCGCCCTGTCCTCTGATGGGCTTAGGAGCACTTTGAGGTGCATAAAGCATATCACCCTTTCCGAGAAGCTTCTCTGCACCGTTGGAATCAAGGATAGTACGGCTGTCCACACCTGATGCGACCGCAAAGGCTATACGTGAAGGGATATTGGACTTGATCGTACCCGTGATAACGTCAACGGAAGGTCTTTGAGTCGCGATCAGGAGGTGAAGTCCGGCTGCTCTCGCCATCGCAGCAAGTCTCGAGATGTACTCCTCGACTTCCTTGGCAGCAACAGTCATCAGATCAGCCAGCTCATCGATAACTATAAGGATGAGAGGCAAAGGCTTCTCGCCGTTATATACGAGCATCTCATTATATCCGGCAAGGTCGCGAACAAGGTTATCAGCGAAAAGCTTATATCTTCTTTCCATCTCGACGACCGCCCACTTAAGAGCATTGGCAGCCTTCTTCGGATTATTGACCACGGGCATGAGAAGATGCGGGATACCGTTATATATGGACAGCTCAACGACCTTAGGATCGATAAGTATCATCCTGACATCGTCCGGAGTAGACTTCATCAGGATACTTGTAAGGATAGTATTGATACATACAGACTTACCGGAACCCGTCGAGCCTGCAACAAGAAGGTGCGGCATCTTGGCTATATCGCACATTATGGGGTTACCGGGAATATCTCTGCCGAGCGGTACTTCCAGCTTAGGCCCGTTCTTGAACTCGGGAGTCTCAACCAGACCGCGAAGCCTGACGGCAGTCGTCTTCTTATTCGGGATCTCGATACCGATGGCACTCTTGCCGGGGATCGGAGCTTCGATACGCACGGATACGGCTGCCATTGCAAGAGCAATGTCATCCTGAAGCGAGAGCACACGACTTACCTTGACACCTTTATCAATGGTAAGCTCGAACCTTGTGATGGCAGGACCGCAGGTTATATTCTTAACCTCGGCATTAATGCCAAAACTCTTTAGAGTATCCTGAAGCTCTTCAGCCTTCTGTTTAAGTTCGGGTTTATTATTGGGATTAGAGACAGGCTCTCCCTTAGGAAGTAGACTCGTCGGAACAGGTCTGTAATTGGCATTACGTCTGACGATCTTTTTCTCCCCGGGTACTCTCGCAGAAGAACTTGTGATCTCAGGGCCGCGCTTCTCGGATCCGGAAGTATCGATTATCCTTCCGTCAGTTCTGCTGAACCCCTGTTCTTCAAGACTATTATCCACGGCATTAATGGGGATATCGTCTTCCGGAACAGCAGTTACTGCGTCTGACACCTCGGGCTTACGGACGCCGGGCTTCCTATTTGAATAATCGTACGGATCGTCATTAACTGAATTGTATCCGTCGTCGATCTCATAGGGCATCTCGGGTTCAGGTTCAATCTCATGAATATAGGGCGTGTCATTGGCGATCGCAGCCTCATTGACAGTTATACCGATATCAGTTCCGGCCTTAATGTAAGGAATATGCTCGCTTCCGTCACCGAGATCATAGAAATCGGCTTTTGTATCTTTCTCGAGGAATGACAGTCCCTGTTCATTACGACGCGGACGAAGCGGCGGATTCTTGGGAGTCGGAGTATAGGAGAAGTCAGCGGCGGACGCTTCTTCCTCGGGTACAGTGGAAACGGTCCTGTTCTCGTAACTCAGCTTACCGGGTTCAGTGCCGTTGTTAACGCCAAATGCCTTATCGGATACATCGATGAACCCTGTTTTACGATCAACGGGGATCTTAGTATTAAAGGGATCATAACCGAGGATACTGCCTGCTGCGGCTACAGGATTACCTCGTCCGCCGCGGCGGGCCGGCTGTCCTTGTGTCTGCGGCTGAACCTGACGGTCCCGGTAATCCGTTACTGTTACTCCGGGGCGCTTCTCCGGGTGCTGCACCGGTCTCCTGCCTGCTCCCTGAGCCTGATATCTTCTGGTGCGATTGGCAGCCCTGTTTGATATCATCGAAGCAGTCTTACGTGCCGTCTGCTTAAGGGAAACATGGAATATCAGTATGATCTGGCTCAGAAGGAATACAATGATAGCGAGTATACTGAGCACTTTACCTGCGATCACGTTAAGTGCTGTCGCTATGCCGCCGCCGAGGATACCGCCTGTAAGCAGAACGCTCGAATCATCGGGAGACTTGACAAGAGACTTATCGTAACCAGACTTCCAGAGATATTTTATGGCACGGCCGGCCTTAGCCTTGCCGTCTGAATCCGTACACACAAGCTTAAAGTAATCAAAGTCCATTGTGCTTGCCGCAAATATGGCAGCTACCAGGACCATGAGCATGATCACGGAACGTACACGGACCGGAGCAACACCCTTACGTTTCTCGAGAAAAAAATCAACAGATGCATAGAAGAGGAACAGCGGGATCATAAAAGCTGCTCTTCCGATAAGACCGAACCCGAGCACTCTCATGACCTCGCCAGCTTTTCCGGTAACTTCGGGGAGATAATACATTAATGTCAGCGCAACGGCACAGAAGAAAAGTACTATGCCGGTTACTTCACGTCTTGTATCATAATTGCTCAAGTCCTAATCTCCTTATCGCCTTATATATGCAAAGCATCGTCTTAGAGTCACGTATCTGACCGCTGTCTGCCATCCTGACAAGTTCGGCAAGTGGGATCTTCTCACAGTTAAGGATCTCGCCTTCATCAGGAGCTTCACCGATATATTTCAGACCTCTGGCTAAGTAGAGCCATATTATCTCAGAGTCATATCCGGGAGATACGATCTCACTACCCAAGTCGATCATCTCCTCAGCCGTCATACCTACTTCCTCATGAAGTTCTCTTACGGCGCAGGCAAGCGGCTCCTCACCGGGCTCGATCTTTCCTGCCGGGACTTCAAGAAGGATCTTCTCGAAGGGAGCCCTGAACTGATGAACCATATAGCAATTCAGATCATCGTCGATTGCGAGGACACAGGCCCCTCCGTTATGGTAAACGATCTCGCGTTTGGAAACAGTTCCGTCACCCAGTCTCACATTCTTGACGACAGTCTTGAATACTCTGCCTTCAAAAACAGTCTCGGAATCGATCGTCGTCTCGATCATCTTCTCATAATCCGCACTGTTTCTCATTTCTTATCACCCGATCCGGCGAACTTGGCTGCCTCGGCAACAGCAAGCTTATCACATCTGTTGTTCAGCTCATTGTCGGAATGACCCTTGACCTTGATAAACTGAACTTTATGCTTAGCTGTCAGTTCAACCAGTCTCTGCCACAGATCCTTATTTGCTACCTCAGCCTTGGCTGAATTACGCCACCCCTTACTGATCCAGCCGGATATCCAATCCTGCTCGAAAGCATTGACAATATATGCACTGTCACTGTGGACCTTGACTACACAAGGCCTGTTAAGAGCTTCGAGCGCCTTGATAACGGCTGTCAGCTCCATCCTGTTATTAGTTGTAAGAGCTTCTCCTCCGGAGATCTCTTTACTTACTCCCATAGCAGATATAACGGCTGCCCAGCCTCCCGGTCCGGGATTACCGGAACAGGCACCGTCTGTATATATGATAACTTCTGTCAACTTGCCTTCTGACATTATCACTTTCCCGAAGCCATCTTTGCCGTCTTATCGGCAGCGGCCGTTACGGACTTGATGACAGCATTCCTGAATCCGTTCTCTTCAAGAGCCTTAACACCTTCGATGGTAGTTCCGCCCGGGGAACAAACCTGATCCTTAAGGACAGCCGGATGAACACCGGTCTCGAGGCAAAGCTTTCCTGACCCCATAATGGTTCCGGCTGCGATCTTCAGAGCATCATCTCTCTTGATACCGAGAGAAACGGCAGCATCAGCCATTGCCTCGATAAACAGCATGACATATGCAGGACCTGTTCCGGATACACAGCCGATCGCATCAAGTGTCTTCTCATCACAGATAATTACTTCGCCGCATGTCGCAAGGAGTTGGGAAACAAAATCGATCTCTTCGTCATTCAGACCGACGGGACATACAGCGCTAACGCCTGCACCGACCTGGGCGGGAGTATTGGGCATGATACGCACGAACTTGTGTCCGGCACCGATGATACCCGATATACGGGCAGTAGTTACGGCAGCTGCAATGGACAATACGATAGAATCATCAGACAGACTGTCTCTTATTCCTTCAAGTGCTCCGTCAAAGTGAACAGGCTTAACTGCCATAAGGATATAATCAGCTCCCGATACGGCTTCTACCGCAGACGAAGCAGCATGTACGCCAAAAGCCTCTGCGACATCCGAAGCCGACTTACTGTTAACATCGAAAACATATACATCACCCGCGTTTACTACGCCTCCCTGTACAAAGCCCTTGATAAGAGCTTTTCCCATATTTCCGGTACCGATTACTGCTAATCTCATAGATATGTCCTCTTTAATATTAATAATATAGACTGGATAAATGCTAACATTCTTCTTGACAGTTTGCAAACGTTCCGATACACTTACTTTTGTTGTCAAAGGGGAGTGGCTCAATGGTAGAGCAGCGGTCTCCAAAACCGCTGGTTGCGTGTTCGAATCATGTCTCCCCTGCCACACAAAAGACCGTCCGGGATATCCCGAACGGTCTTTATATTATTTTATCCGGATATTTATCGCTCAGGATTCTGCCAGTTTTGCAGCACTGTCGACATAATCCTCCGCCAGAACATCAGGTACGATCTGCAGGCAGTAATATATGCTGCCGTTATTGATGAGATTGACTGAATAAGACACATCCCCGATCTCATAGTATGTCCCCCTGTTTGTTACGGCAGTGGAAATCGAATTCATGGCTGCCTCGCTCGTCAGAGTCGGATCGAACACCTGGAGATAACTTACAAAATAGAACATGATCCAGCTGTCTATATAAGGATTCGTCTCATCGAAAGCGATACATGCATCGATCTCGTTCAGAACTCCTCCCTGCTTGTCAGACATACAGATTATATATGCGTCGAGATTTGTCTTGCTCTTAAGGTCTGTAAAATTAGCTGATACAACGTTTGAAGCATCATTGACACTATCAGCGGCAAGCGTATCGGCAGGCACGGCAGAAGCCTGCTCCGGAATATCGAAGCCGTAATCACCGAGTGTACACTGGATAAACATATCCGTAGCCGAGTACTTGGTCCTGAGTTCATCATAAGTGATACCGAGATCTCCCTTTTCCTGATCCTTATCAAAGAGCGGGATAACAAAGAAGATGACAGCTGCCACAGCTATAAGCACCAGTGCTGCGATACATATCGGGATAACTATATCCGACTTGCACTTCTCGATAAAGCTCTCGGGAGCGGAATCCCCGGTCGACTGTTTTTTTACTTTTTTCCCGGCCTTGATCCGGTTATTACGTTCTCTTACCCTTGCACCCTTTGAGGAATTAAGGACGGCAAGCGCACGTTCATATTCATCATTATCGACCTCGAGATCTTCGAGCTCGTTATCGATCTGTTTATTGATATCTTTCTCTGCCATAGATCTTTCCCTCCGTTGCCAATTAAATATCATTCAATTGAACTTCTTTGTCAAGTGTTTGATTTATTGCTTCTTCTGTCATATCCTTTACTTAATAATCACTCGAGGTGGATATATGTCACATGTACTGATTTCAGGCGGTTCACGAGGTATCGGAGCAGGTATCGTAAAGAGATTCGAAGATGAAGGATGGAATGTCACTTATCTCTATCTCAACGCCCCGGGGCACACTTCAGACAAAGTAAGGGCCGTAAAGTGTGATGTACGTGATCCCGAAGCCGTGAAGACGGCTGTAAATGAAGCTGTGAAGGCTTTCGGTGATATCGATACCCTCGTCTCCAACAGCGGAATATCACTTGCAGGCCTGTCGACTGACATGACCTTTGATGATTACCGATCCGTGACAGATACCAATTTTGGGGGACTCTATAACCTCGCAGGCTGCATCATCCCCTCCATGGTCCACCGTAAATCCGGCAATATCATTGCAATATCATCCATGTGGGGCCAGACCGGAGCCTCCTGTGAAGCTCTGTATTCAGCCAGTAAAGGTGCCGTAGATTCTTATGTAAGATCCCTCGCCAAGGAACTCGGACCTTCCGGAATCCGTGTAAACGCCGTATCACCCGGTGTCATCAAGACAGATATGCTCGGGTCGTATTCAGAAGAAGACCTGGAGTTCCTCGCCGAAGAGACTCCCCTTCAGAGACTTGGAACACCTGAAGACATAGCATCTGCAGTATATTTTCTTGCATCGAATGAAGCATCATTCATCACCGGTCAGATCCTCGGTGTTAACGGCGGTTTCCTTATCTGACGATCAATACTTCATATTTACCGCAATTACAGTCATCGGAAATGTGATATAATACAAGATATTTTACATTTTAACAGTATATATAAATACGAGGTGACTGATATGCCGGCTACTAACAAGTACTCAACGGTTACGCCAACGGTCGATCGTCTCGCAGAGATGTGTACCGCTTCCAGGATCGATACCGATCTTTATACCAAATATGACGTCAAAAGAGGTCTTCGCGACCTTAACGGTAAGGGTGTCCTTACAGGTCTCACTGAGATCTCCGAGATCATCTCCAGCAAGGAAGTCGACGGAAAGAAGGTTCAGTGTGACGGCGAGCTCTATTATCGCGGCATCAACGTTAACGATATAGTTAACGGCTTCACTTCCGACGGAAGATTTGACGGTTTTGAAGAGACATCATATCTCCTGCTGTTCAATAAGCTCCCTAACAACGAAGAACTCGCAGAATTCAAGAAGCTCCTTAGTTACTACAGGACACTGCTCCCCAAGAACTTTGTCCGTGATGTTATGATGCAAAAGCCCAGTAACGATCTGATGAATAACCTTACCAGGGGAATCCTTAATCTTTTCGCTTATGATACAAATGCGAACGATACATCGATACCTAATGTATTAAGGCAGTCGCTTGAGCTCATCGCCGTCTTCCCTATGCTTGCCATATACGGATACGCAGCCAAGCAATACTATAACGATAAAGGAAGCCTGTTTATCCACAGACCGAAGCCTGATCTGTCAACTGCCGAGAACATCCTTTATATGTTAAGACCCGATAACAAATACACCGAACTCGAAGCGAGGATACTTGACGTTGCACTTGTCCTCCATGCAGAACACGGCGGCGGTAACAACTCCACATTCACGACGCATGTCGTCACGAGCTCCGGTACAGATACATATGCAGCAGTAGCAGCGGGCTTGTGCTCACTCAAGGGTCCCAAGCACGGCGGCGCCAACATCAAGGTCATGCAGATGTTCGACGATATCAAGAAGCACGTATCCGACTGGAACGATGACGATGAATTAAGAGATTACATCGCCAAGATACTGCACAAAGAAGCTTTCGATAAAGCCGGCGTGATCTACGGTATGGGACATGCCGTATACTCGATATCCGACCCGAGAGCTCAGATCTTCAAAGGATACGTCGAGCAGTTGTCCATCGAGAAGCGTAAACAGAATGAATTCTCCCTTTATTCAAGGATCGAGAAGATCTCTTCCGAGCTTATTGCCAAGGAGAGACGCATCTACAAGGGCGTATCGGCGAATATCGATTTCTACAGCGGCTTTGTCTATAGCATGCTCAATCTTCCGGTCGAGCTCTATACTCCCCTGTTCGCGATAGCCCGTATCTCAGGATGGTCTGCTCACAGGATCGAAGAGCTCAATAACGGCGGTAAGATCATAAGGCCCGCCTATATGGCCGTGCATCCGAGGACCGATTATATATCAATGTCTGACAGATGATCAGAACAGACTGATCTGTTTGTCGGCCCAGGATTCCTGAACAGCGTTTCTGATCACATCCCCGTTCTCCTCTCCGCCTATCAGGAAAGGCGAATGGGGATCGTGTTTCATAAGATTTGTCTTTACCGTTGCCTTGTCAGTATTGGCATAACAATAGGTACACATATGAGGACATGTATCATACTCTCCTATGTCGTGTCCGAGGATACAGCTGCAACCTTCACGCTGATTCTTGATACCGTTCGGGATCCTGAGAGTCTTACCGATAGCCTTCTCATATACCTCTTTTGTGAAACACCCGGTGCTGTCAGCTCCGTACACATCGCAGAGATGACCTTCACAACAGGTCTTGATCGTTATATTGTAATCGCGCCCGATCTCAACAAAGCGTTTAATCAGCTCTATACGGTCCGAATGATCGACAGGTGTCATCATCGGGCAGTTACGTTTGACCTTCGGATAAAGATCGACAAAACTTACCACACAAACATCCGTATAGGACGCCATGCGATATGCCATCTCGGCAAAAGAAGCCGTATGATACTCGAGCGTGTACTTATCATCCGTGATCACGGGATCATACCTCCACCCGACCGAATCTTTACCGACCGCTTCAGAGAGCCTGATGAAAGTATCTATGCTCTTAGATATATGCGGCACATTCGGTTCATAATCCTTCTGGTACGGTGTTATGGATACAAACCAGTATTGTCCGTAGTCTTCAAGAAGCGGAAGATACTTGAGCATAGGAGCGGGATTCTTGGAGCAAAACGTAATAACATCTACAACATCAGGCGATAAACGGTATCGGGTCACACTGCTCCTGTTATAAGGATTACGCACCAATACGTATCCCTCACGAAGCCTGTTAGCCATCCAGGATGAATAAAAAGCGGGGATATCTGTCCTCATTCCTGTACTTATGATCATTTCCCCACCTCATCAGCCGATGATACCGGTAATGCCAAGAGACAGGACAATAATACCTAAGACTATCCTGTAAACGCCAAACGGCTTGAAGTCATGCTTACGAATATAAGCCAGGAGTTTACTTATTACGACAAATGATACTGCACACGCAGATATCATTCCGATCAGAAGTAAAACAAGTTCATCTCGCGATACGCTGCCTTCGTATGAAACGATCTTGATCAGGCTGGCTCCCAGCATAACGGGAACAGCCATATAGAATGTAAATCTTGCAGCTGCAGATCTTTTGATCCCGATCGCGAGCGATCCGACTATCGTTGAGCCCGAGCGGGAAGTTCCGGGAAAAACGGCAGCGATCAGTTGAAAGACACCGATAACGAATGCCATCGGATAAGTGATCTCTTTGACATCTGCGACCATTGACTCTTTACTCGAGACAGTATTCTCAACGATAATAAAAGCGATACCGAAGACTATGAGTGCGATCGATACGACAACATAATTAAAAAACAGCTCATCCAGCTTATCCCCGAAGAGCACGCCTACTATGGCAGCAGGAACACAAGCTACAAGGATCTTAAACCACATAACGAACTTATTCTTACATATGATCCTACCCACACCTTCAGAAGACAGCGGAGAATCATTATTCTTGATACCGAAGGGCCAAATATCTTTCCAGAAAAGGAAAACAACAGCCATGACCGCACCGAGTTGGATCACTACAAGATAAAGCTCAAAGAATTCTTCTGAGACATTAAGTTCACAGAATTCGTTAAGGATTATCATATGTCCGGTGGAACTGACAGGAAGCCATTCAGTGATGCCTTCTACGATACCGAACAGTAATGCTATGAGATAATCAATCAAATCCAAACGGAGTTCCATCATTAATCAGTAAACCTCTTTGACCGCAATTCTCGCAGTAGCACCCGTCATAATTAAGGTGTCCGCATACGGGACAAAGCCATGTCGTATCCATAAACGGAGATCCGCATCCGGAACAGAATCTGCCGTGACAGACCTTCTTGCACTTGGGGCAAGTCCAATCGAACATCATATCAGGAGTCGGATTCAATTCTTCATAGTGAGATGTCTGATCTTCCTGTCCCATCCCCTCCGGAACCATCTCGATATGCTCTTCGTGTATCTCCTCCGGAGCATCACCGGGTAGCATTATCGGCAAGGGCTGCGGTACATAGGCATCTTGGGCATCAGACTGAACGCGACTGCCGCAGTTACTGCATAACGTTGCGGAACTTCCAAGCCTCTCGCCACATACCGGACAGATCTTCATAACCTAAACTCCCTTAACAGCTTTATCCTTGTAGATTATATCACTCAACTTCAAATGTGATCACATAGGACTTCCTGCCCAATCGAACCGTAGAGCCGTTAGGCAAAGGCGTTTCTTTTATGACCATCGCATTATTGACATATGTACCGTTAGTGGAATGAAGATCATTGATATAGAAACTTCCGCCACGGAAATAGATCTCACATTGTCTCTTAGACATCCACAATTCCGGAATATTAAGATCACATCCGTCTCGACCGATAGTGAGTCGCTCATAGATCGGTACACTATATACGACCGATGGATCTTCCTTATCCTGAAGTGTGATATACGCGACCGGATCCGGAAGGTCATCGACCGGAGTATATACCTGTCTTACATCATGCTTTAATAACGATCCTCCCATATACGGAGTATGGACTTCCTCGACAGGCTCCTTCCACGGATCCACCTGTTCCTTTTCCTCATCCTGGAATTCCACATATCTCTGTCGTCTCAATATGAACAGTACAAGAGATATTACAATGCCGATAAAGACAATACCTGCTGCTATGATCAGTATCTTCTTGATAAGATCCCTGCTCTCTTCATTATCGTCTGATGAACTGTTATGTCTGTCAGTTGAATTGTTACCGTCTACTTCCACGACCGGATCGGCTTCTGTAGGCACAGGCGTAGCGGTTGGAACGGGAGTCGCGGTGACGGTGGCCAGAGGCAACTTTACGACGGAATCCGTCTCCGCAACCAAACTGCCGGAAGCAGTGTTACAAGTAACACGTATCGTCTGTTCACTTCCGTCAAGGATCTCAAGTCCTGGGGTAACATTTACACATTGCAGTTTCCCGCTAAGGGCTGTAGTAGCACCATAAGCATCACCGTTACCGCCGGCAGGAAGCACAAATGCCTGACCGCCCGACATCCTTGAATAATATGCCATGTGTGTAGCGATATCGGTATTAACATCACCGTTAATGGTAAGAGTCGTTACCGGTACCTGCACGGTACGTTCCAGAGTGCTCATCTCTTCATCTACTCTGGCTACGGACGAATCCGTATCAACACCGTCTGCAACAACTATCAGTCTCACGAAGGTGGCACCGTTGTTACCTATACCGTTAAGTATGTCATAAACGCTGTATGAAAGATTTGAAGAATGATTATTTGGATTCTCAGCTGCATTAGCTACACAACTCTTGACAGCCTCATAGTCTGATGAGAAATCACCGTTAATGATCTCATTAGGATACATCATACTGACAACAAGGAACTTCTCACCTTCAGCATGATGATCAACAACGGAATTGATAAAGCTCTTGATGGTATCCCCATATGAAGGATTATTAAAGTCGATCATAAGTACGGTATAGACATCATCTGCTTCAACTATATTATCAGCATCATAAACATGAGAGCCGATCTGAACCTCACATGATTCGAGGGGCTCATCACAGTCGATATAGATACTCAGGGTATTATTGCCTCTGCGGACAGACAGTATCTCCGCTTCGCCATCAGCACTGACAGCGTCGCGCGAAAAGATATAGGCAAATGACATAAATATTACCGCAATAACAGCTATAAGGCCGGCGGCGGTCATAAGGATTCGTCTCCGCATCGTTCACCCCTAAAGACAGTTTGATAATTTTATTATACTCCGTTCAAAGGCTAATTACAGTGTCATTCTTGTTACTTGCGTTCGATCCTGTGATATTGGGGCATAATGGCGACGTCTCGAACAACGGCTCCTTCACGCATATCGAGGATATTGCCTATGACGGTAGCAACATCGGCCGGCAATAGATAAGCCCCTTGCGCATCCGAGCATTGGAAGTCCGCATTACGGTACAGATCGGTCTTTGTCATATCCGGTCTGATAGTAACTACTTTAACATCCTGCTTACGGTATTCCTCGTAAAGGCTCTCGCAGAAACTCGACAGTCCGGCCTTTGTTGCCCCGTATGCGGCGCCATGAGTATTGATCCTCCCTGCAGTTATGGAAGAGATATTGATTATCCAGCCTTTGGAACGCCTTATGGACGGGAGGAACAGATTCGTAAGGACCATCGGCAATTCAAGATTTGTCCTGACCATACGCCTGATATCAGCTGCAGCGATCTCACCGTGAAGTCCGTAATACCCTACGCCGGCATTATTTACAAGGACTGACACCTCACTGCCTGCAAGTATCTCATTTACAAGTTCTTCTGTCTTATCTTCATCCGTAAGATCACAGATCCTTGTCTCAAAAGATTCATTACCCGTGAATTCACGTCCTATGCCTATAACCTTAAAGCCTCGGCCGGCAAGCATATCCGCAACAGCCGCGCCGATGCCGGAAGATGCCCCTGTTACAACTGCAACTTTAGTATCAGTATTGGCAGAAGATCCTGTCATCATCCTTCACCTCTCTTAATCTGTCTCTGACATAGTTTACCATGGTCTTATTGATATCATCGGGATATACGCAGTATCCTTCCCTTTTTTCGAAAGGAAACTGAACGGCATCAGACTGCGGCGCACATCGTCTGATAGCCTTGATATAGTCTGCCGAGATCCTGAATGCGCCGATACCGAAGTCGCGTATACGACTGACATCGACCTCGGATATTATTCGTTCGATGAGTTCCCCATATAGGGATCTCCAGTTGTCGACATAAAGGATAGGATCTATGCATATCCTGACAGTGCAACCGGACTCGACTGCCTTGTTTATGCCTCTTATCCTTGTATCAAGCCCCGCCGTCCCGTGTTCGTATTCGCGTATGACAGCATCAGGGGATAATGTAAACGCGTAGATAAGGTTAGAGACAGGCTTAAACGATCCGCCTCCGGTCTTAGTCCTTATCTCGACATGTATCTCCGGATGGTCTGCCGCAAAACCGGCCCACATCGAGCATGTCCCTGTGATCGGTTCCAATGCAGGCAGATCCGTATCAAATGATACGCTCAGATAACACTTGTTAAGCTTGGCTGCCTGATCGAGATAGTCCTGCGTGTTGACGAAGATCACGATATTTGCGGTTGCATATCGCCCCTTAAGGAAACAGTAATCGCAATCAAACGGGCAGTTGAGCACAGTTGATGTATAAAAGAAATCTCCGCCTTCATAGTTCTGACAGACAGGTGAACCTCTGTAGATCAATTGTCCGTGATTAACGGCAAGGATGAGCTTACGGCTGTTCTTCTGAAGTTCATAAGATTGTCCGGCACGATTAAAAACGTCTTTGTAATGCTTCACGGCTGTTACGGCACTTTGTGGGAAGCGGCTGATAATATCAGCAGTCAAACCGTAAGCATATGCTTCCTCTTCAACATATATCCTGTCAAAGTTTTGAATAAATGATGCGCCTCCTGAGGACATTAAGCATCTCCTTACCGTCTTTGCGTGAAGCAACAGGAAGTAAGCCTTCCTTTCTCATATTCTCTATCATTCCCGGCATATCGATCCGGCTGCTAAGCGAGTAACGCAATAATCGCATAATCTCGTTCCTCATGGTCTCAGAACAACGGAACAACTCCGCATATTCACCGATATCCGGCTCCGTCTCACACATTTCCGATCGTGAGACGCCCCCGGAATAGACATCTGTTACATGCCTGATGATATCGATCCTTCCGCGCACAAGATCCCGAACCGTATCCTCCGTCAGATTGGCTCCGTCCCCCATATCCGATACGATCTTGATCAGGCAAGTTCGGGCACAACCGATCCGGCTGATACAAGCCTCTGCGAATGCGGAGCCTTCCATATCATACAGCCGGTCATCCTCTATACCGTCGTTTATGACACGGCTGACAGTAAAAAGTGAAGATGTCTTAAGACCCGTCTCATAAAGGATGTCAGGATACAGATCTCTCCCGGTATCATAATCGGTTACCTTGCTCACCAGGAAAGTATCGCCTATACCCTTGCCTGCGCACACGCCGACATTAACGGCTGTAGATGTCTCATCCGGCGGATATAGAGCAAAGACTTCTCCTGCAGCATAACTCATCGATGTCTTGCCCATACCTGTAAGTGCAAGTATCGTGCGGCCGTCGTCTGACAAAAAGACAGTCGTCCCACCGGGACACTTGAACCTGTTCGAGAGTCCGTATGCCTCGATAACAGGCAGAACCTCACACCTCATGGCGCAAAACAGATAAAGCATCTTGTCAGAGTCCATTTACGATATCCTTAAATAAGTCGCCTCTGTGCTCAAAATGTCTGAAATGATCATATGATGTCCCGATATTAGACATGATCACGATCTCACCCGGGCGGGCAAGTTCGCCGGCCTTCTTGACCGCCTCAACAAACTTACTGCGAACCTTCTCCCGCGTCTGCTCGAACTCATATACATCCCCGTCTTCCGAGTCAAGTATAACAAGCTGATACTCACGTCCGTTTGCTTCTTTGGCGAGGATGTCACTTACAAGTGAGCTGTTCGAACCATATAGGATTATCCTGTCACTGACCTTAAGGATCGCGTCTCCGAGACCGTCGTATACGCATTTCTTATCTGCTCCGCCTGCGATCAGAACGCCCTTCATGCCTCTGTCAGCCAAAGCGTACATAGTATTCATCGTCCTGTTGGGAGAAGTATCGATAGACGAATTATAGTAACTGACGCCATCGATCTCACGCACAAACTCTATCCGGTGAGGAACGCCCTTAAAGGTCTTTGCAACTTTAACGATATCCTCGACATTCACATACTCGAACACAGCGGAAAGAGCTGCCAGATAGTTCTCGACATTGTGCTTACCGGGGATGAAGATATCCTTTTCGCTGATAATACTTGTTATCTTGCCTCTATATTCATAGGTCAGCATTCCATTATCACAGTAAGCTCTGCCGAATTGCTCATTATCGCCGGCTCTTAAAGTATCCTGCCGATCACGAGCGAAAAATGATACTCTGCCGCGTCTTTTATCCTTCATGTTATATGTCAGATCGCAGGAAGCATTGAGAACAAGCACGCCGGTCGCGTCCTGATTACGGAATATGCTCCTCTTGGCATCGATATACTCTTCATAATCTTTATGGAAATCAAGATGATTGGGAGTGATATTCGTAACGATCGCCGTATCGACACTTCTTGCCATGCCAAGCAGCTGAAACGATGACAATTCAAGTACGACCATATCAGAAGCCTCGATATTGTCGATCTGATCAAGGAGCGGCGTTCCGATATTACCACCAAGCCAGACTTTATAGCCCGAAGCCTTTAGCATCTCCGATACCAGTGTAGTCGTAGTAGTCTTACCGTCAGAACCGGTAATACCGAATGTATGAGCAGGACAGAGCGCAAGGAACAGTTCCATCTCGGTTGTAAGAACAGCTCCGTTATCATAAGCGGCCTTAAGTTCAGGGGTCTCGAACCTCATCTTGGGGGTCTTGAATACAATATCAAAATGCTCTTTGCGCAGGATATCGAGGTAAGCCTCACCGCATGACCATTCGATCTTATACCCCTGCCCTTCGAACTCCTCTATTGTCTTTCCCAGAACAGGATCATCCGCAGGCAGTTTATCACACGCGGTAACGTATACGCCAAGTGAACAGAGCCACTTGATAAGCGGTCTGTTGGATATGCCTACTCCAATGACGGCAGCCCTTCTGCCGTATATAAATTTCTTGAATTCATCCAGTTTACGATTCATCCTGATCCCTCCGTGTCGTCACTAACACAGTTAATTATAATACACTTTATCTTGTATATGATTTGTACAGTCTGCTGTAAAATCCGCCTCTTCGGAGCAATTGCTCGTGCGTTCCTATATCGCTTATCCTTCCGTTCTCGATTACTACGATCATGTCAGAATCGATAATAGTAGACAATCGGTGTGCGATTATAAGGCCTGTCCTGTTATCCAGAAGTTCTCTTACAGCCTTCTGGATCTTAACTTCCGTAAGTACATCTACAGAAGATGTTGCCTCATCCAGGATCAATATCGACGGATCAGATACCATTGCCCTCGTTATGCTGAGCAGCTGGCGCTGACCTTCTGAGAGTTCCTCACTGTCCAAGTTTATGACAGAGTCGTATTTGTCAGGCATCCTGCGTATAAAGGAATCTGCGCCGGAATCGTGAGCTGTCCGTTTTGCATCGTCATCCCGGGTTTCCGGACTGCCGTATTTGATATTTTCCATCACGCTTCCTTCAGTGAACCACGTATCTTGTGCAACAGTTCCGATATACTGCCTCAGGACATTTCTCGGAACTCCCGCTATATCAACACCGTTAACAAGTATCTGCCCCGAATCGGGTTCATAGAACCTGAGCAACAGATTGATAAGCGTTGTCTTCCCGCACCCCGTGGGGCCTACTATGGCACACGAGGATCCGGAAGGTATCCTGAACGATATGTCTTGCAGAACAGGGTGTTCGGGGATATAAGCAAAAGAGACATTACGGAATTCTATCTCGAACTCTCCCTTACGGTCCCACAACTGCTCCAGTTTCTCATTTGACAGATCGTCGTTGATCTCCTCTTCATCCAGGAAAGCAAATATCCTCGCAAGACATGCAAATGAGTCTGACAATTCCGTATAAACGGATGACAGGTCATTAAACGGTTTTGTAAACCGGTTAGCGTATGAGAGGACAGCGGTGAGTGAACCGACGGTCATCGCTCCGGATATCGTCCTGACAGCTCCGATCAGAGCCGCGGCAGCATAGATGAGGTTATTAACAAGCCTCGTTCCGGGATTGGTCATGGAAGACAGAAACGTTGCTCTGGCCGAGACATCACGGTATTCTTCATTGATCGTGTCAAATCGCTCACAGACTTGATCGCCTGAACCATATACGTTAAAGGTCAAGTATTCAGAAGTCATCTCCGATATAAAGGACGTCTGTTCCGACCTGACTTCAGACTGTTTCTTAAACGAACGGAAAGATCTCGAAGCTATAAACGAAGCGAAAGCAAACGACATGGGCGAACACAAAAGCACTGTCAGAGCGATCCTCCAGTCTATATAGAACATCATGATAACCGTAAATACAATGGTAACGCTCCCTGTCGCGAAATGCTCCAGAAACATAAGAAGGCCGTCTCCTACCGTCTCACAGTCGCTTATCATAAGGCTCTGAAGCATTCCCGCGGATGTCTTGTCAAGATATGATATCGGAAGCTTACGTATCTTTCCGTAAGTATCATTACGAAGCGCATAGATCGTATTATACGTAATGCTGTTATTGATCTTGTTAAGACAAAGCTGCGTAACAGAAGCTCCGGCTACGGCTGCGGCTGTTATGATCAGGTATCTTACGAGGCCCGATCTGTCGCCTTCGCCTATCTCATCGATAGCTTTACCTGCAAAATAAGGTACAAGTATAGACAGAGCTGCAGTCAGAACAGCGAAGATCACGGACAGGACGATCGATCTTCCGGCACCGCCCACATAGCCGGTAAGCCGTCTCAGGTACATTCTTCTCATGTTCGGATCCCTCTTATCAGACATCTTCCGCCTCCTTCTGGAGCTTATCGAGGAAACGATAGCTCTCTGAAGTCTGAAGGAGTTCTTCATGAGATCCTGAATCGGATATCCGGCCTTCATCCATTACAAGGATGGTGTCGGCCTCTTTGACAGTGCGTATCTTCTGCGAGATGACGATCCTTGTAGGCCTGTTGCTCAAGTCATCAAGGTTACTCAATAATCTGTTCTCTGTACCTGCATCAAGTGCCGACGTCGAATCATCAAGTATAAGTATTCCGGGCTGTCCTGCCAATGCTCTGGCGATCCCGATACGTTGCTTCTGGCCGCCTGAGAGGCCTGTGCCTCCCGGAGAGATAAGATAATCCTTCCCCTCATCCTTACTCTTGATGATGTCGTCAGAACACGAATCAATGATCGCTCTGTCGATCTGCTCATCTGTGACACTTTCCCTGTATATCCTGATGTTGTCACTGATCGATCCGCTGAAAAGGCCCGTCTTCTGCATAGAGTAGCCGATACTCTCAGACAGATCCCGTCGGGATACGGATGAAGTATCGATCCCATCGATAAGGATCTTTCCCGAATCAGGCAAATATATGCCTGCAAGCAGTTTTGCTATAGTGGATTTCCCCGATCCGGTACGCCCGATTATACCTATAGTATCCCCGGCTTCGCATTTGAACGATATATCAGACAGACATTCTTCAGAACTTCCGTCATAAGTGAAACATACATTACGGAACTCGATCGAATGCGGGAAATGAGGATCCGCTATACAGGATGATACCTTCCTGTTCTCGGACGGCAATGACATGATCTGTCCGACCCGTCCGGCACAAGCCAGTGCACGGCTCAGGTTCACAGCCATATTCGCAAGTTTGATCAATTCTACAAGTATCTGTCCCATGTAATTATAGAGAGCTACGACTTCACCGGCTGTCAGAAGTCCGTTGTCGACTCTGATATAGCCCAAATATATCAGGACACAGACAGAGATATTGATAATGAAGAAGGTAACGGGATTAAGATAGGCTGATATCCCCGCAGACCTCTCCTGCAGTTCTTTAAGTTTCCTGCTCTTATTGACATAACGTTGATAATCATCAGCAGTCCTGTTAAAGCCTCTTATGACCTTTACTCCCGATATACCGTTATCGGCAGCGCTTACTATGTCATCAAGTCCGTTACGGGTATCGGAATAAGAAGGAAGCGCGTGCGACAGATTAAGAGCGATAAAAAGGCTCAGGGCAGCAACACACAACACAAAGATCAGGGCTGTTCCGGCATCTATGATAAAAGCCATAATGATCGCACCGAGAACGACACAAGGAGACCTGAGGAGCAGGCGGAGTGTCAGGTTGATACCGCTCTGTATCTGATTGATGTCGCCCGTGGTAACAGTGATCAGTCTGGAGGCACCGATCTTCTCATAATCTTTGACTGCAAGAGAATGTATCTTATCGAAAACATCTTTTCGCATATCCGATGCGATCCCGGACGCTGTACGGGCGGCAAAGTATTGGGCGATCACGGCAAAAGCAAATCCCAATACCGCCATAGCAGCCATTACAACCGCTCTTACAAAGATATACTTTTTATCTCCCTCGGCGATACCGTTATCGATCATATCAGCGATAACAAGAGGTATACACAGTTCAAGAACGACCTCAAACATCTTGAACAGAGGAGACAGCAGACTCATGAACTTGTATTTACCGATATACCGCATTAAGATCTTCATATGTTTTCCCGATCAACGAAGCTCCTTTATCAGTTTAGCGCATTCCTGTTCGATCTCGTCGATATCAAGAGTGGTAAATCTTCCGTCCTCATACAGGATCTTACCCGCTATCATCGTCATCAGAACATTGGACACATCACAACTGTAGATAATGTTGGCTGTAATATTATTAACGGGATTCATATTGGGATGCTTCATATCGAGCATAATTATATCTGCCTGCTTACCCGCGCTTAATACATCACAGTCATCAAGTCCCATGCAGCTTGCTCCTCCTGAGGTGCCGGCTTTGAGGATCTTATAGGGATCAACGGCGATCGCTGACTCTTCGCGGATATTGGAAAGGACCGTATCGAGATACATTTCACGGAACATACTAAGTGAATTATTGCTGCCTGCACCGTCAGTTCCGACTGCAATATTGACACCGTTATTGATGAACTTGGATACAGGTGCTATGCCGCTCGCGAGTTTAAGATTAGAACAGGCATTAAAGACCGCATAAAGCCCCTTGTCGCCAAACAGCTTTATATCTTCATCATCAAACCACACGCAGTGGAACCCGCCTCCGCCGAAGTCATAGAGACCGAGCTTATCAAACAGCTGAGCCGGAGACATGTTATATCTTTCCCTGCATCTGGAGACCTCGGAAGATGTCTCCGAGATATGAGCATATACAGGTGCTTCATACTTGTGGGCAATATCCGAGATCGTCTTCATTATCTCCTCTGATGTCGTATATTCGGCATGGAAGCCCATTCTGTACGAGACGAGCGGATCGTATGAGTTAAATCTGACAAATTCGTCCTCGAGCCGGTCTATTCCGCCATAATCATTGACCGCTCCGCAGAACACATTACGGAAACCGGTTTCTTTTGCAGCTTTTGCAACAGCATCGGGATAGAAATACATATCGAAACAGGCCGTTATACCGCCCCTTAAGTATTCGGCGTACCCGAGTTTGGTGAACCAGTAGACATGTTCGGGAGTAAGCTTGGCCTCCATGGGAAATATGGCTTTATGAAGCCAGTCATCAAGTGAATACTGATCAGCCAGAGACCTCGAGAACGTCATAGCCGTATGAGTATGAGCATTCTTAAGGCCGGGCATGAGAAGATTACCCTTGCAGTCTATGGAACGGTCAAATGAGCCTTCCGAAGAGCGTCCTGATGTGATGATCTCCTCGATCACGGAATCATTAACGATGACCGCTCCTTCGATGACATCTTTGTTCTCCATGGTAAGTATGCGGGCATTATATAACCTGATACGCATGTTTTCCTCCTTTTTACGTCAGAACAGCGGGGCAAGAAGTCTGAGGATCGATCTGAATATCCTGACATATCCCCTGCGCCTGACCTTATAATTATCCGTAACATCCTCGCATTGAGGGAATGTATCGATAAAATCCTGCTTAATGTCCGATATGCTGTCAGTCCGATACATAAGGACACCGTCTTCAAAGTTGTGATACAAGCTTCTGTAATCAAGATTGATAGTTCCGCATGTTGCGATCTTGTCATCTGATACACACTCCTTGGCATGACAGAATCCGGGAGTATATGTATATATCTTTACCCCATAAGGTGCCAGTTCCTGGAAATATGATTTTGTTATCTGATATGTAGTCTTTTTGTCCGGGATACCCGGAACGATTATCCTGACATCTACTCCGCGCTTGGCAGCAAGTACCATCATCCTCTTCATATCATCAGTGATTATGAGATACGGTGTCATGAACCAGACGTAATCCGTCGCACTGTTGATTATGTTCATATATACATTCTCCCCGACTGATTCGCCGTCGATCGGAGAATCGGCATAAGGGGCAATAAATGCATGAGAATCGACATCAGCCCCGGCGCCGTTAAAGAATCGAGAGAGATCTTCGTCTATACTGTTCTTCTTAATGGAATTCCACATTTGGAGGAACATGGCAGTCATATTATCAACTGCCCGGCCTTCTACTCTAACGCCGCTGTCTTTCCAGAAACCATACGGGCTTGTGATATTGAAATACTCATTCGCAAGATTAAAGCCGCCCGTAAACCCGACCTTGCCGTCGATCAGCGTCAGTTTACGATGATCTCTGTTATTGATGAACAGATTATAGATCGGCATCATCGGATTAAAGGCACAACACTTTATGCCGGCAGCATTCAGCTTACGGATAAATGCCTTGCTTATGAATACGAAGCTGCCGATGTCATCATAAAGGATCCTGACCTCTACACCGCTTTCCGCTTTTTCTTTAAGTATCTCAAAGACACCACTGAAAGCTTGGGCATCTTCTATTGCATGATACTCCATAAAGATGAACTCTTCGGCATTCCTCAGATCCTCCTTCATCTTCTGAAGACACAGTGTCGCATCAGGATAAAAGGATATATCGGAATCCGGATGGACAGGATATCCTGCAAAGTCCCGGAGATAGTCAAACATGGAGGCGATCGACTTATCCTCTTCTCTGACCTTCTCGACAGTCTTATCATCAGTCTCAAGATACGGCTTAAGTCTGTCATCAATATTCTTGAACCTTTTACGCGTCTTGGGAAGATTGGATCCGATGCCTGTCATCAGCATGAACACGACACCCAGGACGGGCAATGCCAAGAGAACAAACAGGATAGGAGCCTTAAGTGAGATATTCATCTGCTTCTCGTTGACATCGAGAGCAAGGATGATCGCCAGAAGATTAACTATAGTCAATACTATCGGATACTCGGCATCGAGTCTGATCAGACTAAGTATGACCCATAATAGCTGGCACAAAAGAACGAGCGCGATCAGGATAAGCCTTCCCACGCTGTTCTTTATAGAGGTCTTTTTCTCCCGTGTGCTTCTTTTGTCTTCCGCCATCAATAAAGACTACCCGTCAGATATTCTCGATAAATGCCTTATATGCAAGATATGTGTAATAAAGGTCTATCTTGGATATCACTTCATAAGGAGCATGCATCGACCATACAGGAACGCCCGCGTCAATAACATCCATGCCCGTCTTGGCCATGTATGCCGAGATAGTTCCGCCGCCGCCGGCGTCGACCTTACCGAGTTCTCCGGTCTGCCACGGTATGGAATTCTTATCGAAAACCCTGATGATCTCGGAAACGAAGTCACCTGTAGCTTCACTGGAACCCGACTTGCCTCTGGCACCGACATACTTCTCAAGCTTGATACCGTGAGACATAAATGCGGTATTGGACTTATCGGAAACACTTGCATACTTGGGATCAAAAGCATTCGATACGTCAGTTGACAGCATCTTCGATGCAGCCATCATCTTACGGAACTTGAGCATATCGAAGTTGCCTCCGTTCGACAGAGCGAGCAGCTCCATGAGGAAGTTCTCATAGAGAACAGACTGAGCACCGGAATTGGCATATGAACCGATCTCTTCCTTGTCAGTTAAGATCGTTACGCATGTCTTAGCAGGTCTCTCCTGAGCAAGAAGCGCCATGAGTGCAGGATAAGCACATACCTTATCATCATGACCGTAACCCGCGATATAAGCTCTGTCAAAACCGACATCTCTGGCCTTCATGGCGGGAACGATCTCGATCTCGCCTGCAACAAGATCCTTCTCATCTATACCGTAATTGGCATTCAGATACTTGAGGACAGCAGCTTTGTAGGGTTCCTTCTCCTTAGAACTCAAAGGGATACCGCCTACGACGACAGTCAGATCTTCACCGGGGATGAACTCCGAAGCCTTCTTGGACATCTGCTCGTTACCGAGATGAGGCAGAAGATCTGTAATATAGAAGATCGGATCATCTTCCTTCTCGCCGATAACTACATTTACCGACTTGCCGTCCTTCTTAAAGAGCACTCCGTGAATTGCCAGAGGGATAGTAGTCCACTGGTACTTCTTAATGCCGCCGTAATAGTGAGTCTTAAGATATACAGTCTCGGTATCTTCCACAACAGGATTAGGCTTGAGGTCGAGTCTGGGAGAATCGATATGAGCTCCAAGGATATTAAGGCCGTCAGCTACGGGCTTTTTGCCTATTACTGCGAGGATTAGTCCCTTATCCTTGATAGAGGAATATACCTTGTCACCGGCCTTGAGCTTCTTGACCTTGTCGACGGATACAAAACCGAGATCCTCTGCAGCTTCGATACTGTTGATAACGAATTCTCTCTCAGTCTTGGATATGTCAAGGAAAGACTTATAGTCTTCAGCAAATGACATGCAGGACTCCAGATCATCATTGCTAATCCCTTCGTAAAGATTGGGATATTCTGCCGCTATAGCGGACTTTTTCTTTTTATCAGCCATACTGATCACCTCTTTCAATTATCTGGAACTATAATATCATTATTCTTTGTAAATGACACTTTATGATAGAATTTAAAAAAATAGAAGAAGGTCACAGAATGTATACTGACAGTCACAATCACACAGGCAGGTTCAGTCCCGATGCCCAGATGACTATTGATGAACTCATTAACACGGCTAAGGAACGCTCTATCCCCCGTGTCGGCATCACTGATCACTACGAGATGGACTATCCTCATAAGGAAGATCCCTTATTTACCCAGCTTTTCGACTTGAAGGAATATACGGAGACAGTCGATTCATGGAAGACCTTAAGCGCCGGTCTCGGCGGTCCGGAGATCCTCAAGGGCATTGAATTCGGCTGGCAGGATCATCTGACATATGAGATAGACCGTATATCGGAAGAGATCGACTTCGATCATGTTATCTTGAGCCAGCATCTGTTCCGCGGTTGTGATATCTATTTCAGCAAAGAAGTCTACCTTCTCCCCCGCAAGGAAAGGCACAGAGAATATATCGCATCTATGGCAAAGATGGCCGAAGACTGCAGTAATTACGACATAATCGCCCATTATGACTACATCAACCGTTATAGTAGCAACAAAGATGAGACTGTATGGTATAACGACTGTCCAAGAGAGTTTGACAGGCTCTTCGAAGCCATGATCACCAAGGGTGCTGCTCTCGAGATCAATACAAGTTCTATCGCATCCCAGATCCGTAAGGGCAGCAAGCTCATCATGCCGGACGAAGACGTGATCAGACGCTATCTGGCAATGGGCGGTAGGTTCATCTCTATAGGATCGGATTCTCACAGATGCGAGACCCTCGGGAATCTCATAGATGAAACAGCAGAATATCTGAAGTCACTCGGGGTCAATGCCCTTACTTACTACAGGCAGCATACGCCCTGTCTTGAGCCGTTCTCAGCTATTAAAGTCGGCATCTGAATCCGCAAATTCGAAGAAATACCAGGCCCCTTCCGTCTCATAAACGATCATATAGATATCGGACGACTCATAATCATCGGATGAATTCTTGAACGTAACACGTTCCTTAAGCAGCTCGATCGCAGTGATGGCATCCTCTTCCACATTGTGGAGCATCGATATATTGAGCTTCATGTATCCTTCGTCATATCCGTTCTCGACAGTAAAGGCATTGTTGGCGGTGAACGATACACCATAGAACTCAAGGTCGGGATTAAACCCTTCCAGATAACTGTCAAACAGCTCATCAGGATCCTCGTCACGCACAAAAGCAGCCGATTCAGGGTAACAAGCATACATCATCTCGAGATCTCTTGTGAATATGGAACGCACAATGCCCTGAGCCACGTTACGGCTCGAACTGTTGACATTCTCGATAGTAACCGGATCATCAACGGATACATCCTCCTTACATCCCGTGAAACACATCGTCATGACAAACAACATAACGACAACCATTGCGATTCTTATTCCTTTGGAGCACTTATTCATCTTTATCACCTTCAGTATTCTTACGTACATATTCCAGGTATTCGGCTATCTTCTTCTCATAACCGATATCAGTGGGTTCATAGTATTTACGCCCGATCGTTGCATCCGTCATATACTGCTGAGCGGTTATATGACCCGGGAAATCATGAGGATACTTGTATCCTACGCTGTATCCCAAGTCCTTCATCCCTCCTGCCGGAGCATTACGAAGATGCATCGGAACGACACCGGTATCGGTATTCTCGACATCATCCAGAGCCTTGTCGATCGCAAGGTACGAAGCGTTGGACTTAGGTGACGAAGCGACGATTACACATGCTTCCGCAAGAGGTATCCTGGCTTCCGGCATTCCGACGGACGCCGCGGCATTATATGCAGCCATGGCGACAAGAAGCGCATTGGGATTGGCAAGTCCGACATCTTCCGAAGCACAGATCACTATCCTTCGGGCCAGGAATTCGATATCTTCTCCGGCCTTCAGGGCCCTGGCCAGATAAAGGATTGCCGCATCCGGATCAGATCCGCGCATCGACTTGATCATGGCAGATATATTATCGTAGTGGCTCTCTCCGTTCTTATCGAAGATAACCGTACGGTTCTGCATACAATCCCCTACGACTTCATCAGTGATAACGATCTTCCCGTCCTTATCCGGAGGCGTAGTCATAACGGCAAGTTCAAGAGCCTTCAATGCATTACGGGCGTCTCCGCCGCTCAAGTTCGCGATCTTACGCAGAGTCATCTCCGTGATATCAACGGAAGTATTACCATAACCGCGCTCTTTGTCGGATAAGGCATTCGACAGGATCGTTACTACATCATCTTCGGTAAGTGCCTTAAGTTGAAGCACGGTAGACCTTGATACAAGGGCCTTATTCACTTCGAAAAAGGGATTCTCAGTCGTCGCGCCTATCAATATAACAGTCCCGTCCTCCACAAATGGAAGAAGCGCATCCTGCTGAAGTTTATTAAAGCGATGGATCTCATCGATAAAAAGGACTGTTCGCTTACCTTCCGACAGGATCGGATTAGTAGCATCACTTATGACCTGTTTGATATCTGACACTCCGGCTGTAACGGCATTAAGACGCGCAAACTTCGAAGATGTGTTATTGGCGATCACTCTCGCCAGTGCCGTCTTACCGGTTCCCGGAGGACCAAAAAGGATGATCGAGGACAGACGGTCCGCCTCGATCATCCTTCTTAACATCTTTCCTTTGCCGATTATGTGCTCCTGACCAACATACTCCTCGAGATTACGGGGAGCCATACGATAGGCCAAAGGCTGAGCACCTTTATCAGCAGTCTCAAAGCTCATTACTTGAGGTCCGGATAAATAGGATACTTAGCCGTAAGAGCAGCTACTCTGTTCTTGACCTCATCCTTCTTGTTCTCATAATCGAAGATGCAGAGGGAAATGAGATCAGCGATCTCTACCATATCCTCTTCCTTCATGCCCCTTGCCGTAACGGCAGGTGTACCGATCCTGACACCGGATGTGATGAAAGGCTTCTCAGGGTCAAAAGGAATAGTATTCTTATTTGCCGTGATATTGCACTCGTCAAGTCTGAGCTGGAGCTCCTTACCTGTGATGCCCGTGCCTCTTAAGTCGATGAGCATCAGGTGGTTATCAGTACCGCCGGAAACGAGATTAACGTTACGTGCAAGGAGAGCCTCGCTCATAGCCTTGGCATTCTTAACGATATTATTGGCATACTCTCTGAATTCGGGAGACAGAGCTTCCTTAAAAGCAACGGCCTTGGCAGCAATGATATGCATAAGAGGTCCGCCCTGCTGTCCGGGGAATACTGCTGAATTTATCTTCTTTGCAAGTTCCTCATCGTTACACATGATAACGCCGCCGCGAGGGCCTCTGAGAGTCTTGTGTGTTGTTGTCGTTGTGATATCAGCAACGGGAACAGGATTAGGGTGAAGTCCTGCTGCAACAAGACCTGCGATATGAGCCATATCTACGAAGAGATACGCACCGACTTCGTCAGCGATCTCACGGAACTTCTTAAAATCGATGATCCTGGGGTAAGCGGAAGCACCTGCAACGATTACCTTAGGCTTGCACTCGAGAGCCTTGGCTCTTACGGCCTCGTAATCGATCCTGCCGGTCTCCTTATCAACCTGATAGAATTCAGAATGATATGTACGTCCGGAAACATTGAGCTTCATACCATGGGTAAGGTGACCACCGTGGGACAGATCCATACCGAGGATCGTATCTCCGGGCTCGAGGATGGCAAAATATACGGCTGTATTAGCCTGAGCACCGGAATGAGGCTGAACATTGGCGAACTTAGCACCGAAAAGCTGCTTAAGTCTGTCGATAGCGAGCTGCTCTACGATATCAACATACTCGCATCCGCCGTAGTATCTCTTTCCGGGATAACCCTCTGCATATTTATTCGTAAGTACCGAGCCTGCTGCTTCAAGTACTGCCTCGCTAACGATATTCTCTGATGCGATAAGCTCGATCTTATCTCTCTGTCTTCCGAGCTCCTGGCAAATAGCTGAGTAGATCTCGGGATCTTCTGCTTTGATATGGTCGTACATAATTAACCTCCGTGCGTCTTAAGTAAAAACTGCTTATAAATATTACTCGAAAACCACGAATGATACAAGTGCCGAACGTCTTTCATTTGGTACTGACGATACTTTTCGAGAACAAAAGAGCCGCTCCATTACCGGGAGCGGCTCCTATAATGATGACTCATTACATCAGAGTGCAGCCTTTGCCTTCTCTACAAGAGCTGTGAAGCCCTTAGGATCCGTGATGGCGATGTCGGAAAGAACCTTTCTGTCGAGCTCGATGCCGGCCTTCTTAAGACCATTCATGAACTTGCTGTAAGAAAGACCGTTCTGACGGGAAGCAGCATTGATACGAGCGATCCAGAGCTTTCTGAAGTCCCTCTTCTTCTGTCTTCTGTCACGGTAAGCATAGTTGCCGGACTTCAGGACAGCCTGGTTAGCTACCTTGAAGAGCTTGCTCTTCTTACCGAAATATCCCTTTGCCTGCTTAAGTACCTTATGATGACGGGCTCTTGTACGTACGCCTCTTTTTACTCTTGACATTTGTATATCCTCCTAAAGAAATGAATTATTGATTAACGTGCATCGCCTTGATCACATATAAGGGATCATCTTTCTGATGATCTTGGCATTAGGATCGGATGCGAGAGTGTTATGACGAAGATGTCTCATTCTCTTAGTAGGTCTCTTGCTCAAGATGTGACGGCGGAAAGCCTGTGCGCGAAGAACCTTACCGGTTCCCGTAACCTTGAATCTCTTCTTGGATGAGCTGTGTGTTTTCTGCTTAGGCATTTTTATGTCCTCCTTATGTTAAATACTCACTTTGCCTTCTTAGGAACAAGGAACATAACCATGTTGCGTCCCTCGATCTTAGGTTGCTTGTCTATCTGTCCGTATTCAGAGATACCCTCGGCGAACTTCTCCATTACCGCATATCCCTGCTGCTGGTATGCCATCTCACGGCCACGGAATCTGATATTGATCTTTACTCTGTCACCGGCCTTAAGGAACTTGATAACAGCCTTCTGCTTGACTTCGATATCGTGTACGTCAGTCGTAAGCTTGATACCGATCTCCTTAGTCTCAGTCTCTTTCTGCTTTTTCTTGGCTTCCTTCTCTCTCTTACCCTGCTCGAAAAGGAACTTACCGTAGTCCATTACCTTGCATACGGGATTATCGGGATTAGGCGAGATACAAACGAGATCGAGATCTGCATCTTCTGCCGACTTAAGAGCCTGCTCGATCGGAACTATTCCGACCATCTGACCGTCAGCATCAATAAGGCGGACCTTACTGAACTTAATGTCATCATTGATCATCTGATTGCCGTTAGCTTTAGCGATGTTAAACACCTCCCTTTCACAAAAAAAGAACGGACAACATCCGTTCTCTAACACCTTCCGCTCAGACATTTGCATCTAATGATGCCCCCTCGTCAAAGCTTAAGTATGAACCTCTTCACGTAAGTTGGAGGTGAGAAACAGATGTTCTGCTTGTTTGACTTCATAATAATATCGGTGATACAAGGGTTTGTCAACATTTTTTTGAAGACATATCGATGTCGCCGATAAAATATAACATATTATATGGTATATTTAGTTGAAAATGTAAGCGGAGGGATATATATGATATCAGCAAAGATGAAGAGCAAACTGGCCGGAGGATCGGCCATTCGTAAGATGTTCGAGGAAGGCAACAGACTCAAGGCCATTTACGGAGCCGAGAATGTATTCGATTTCTCTATCGGTAATCCCGACCTCGAGCCGCCCGTTGAAGTAAGTCAGGCACTTAAGGACCTTGCCGCTAACCCGACTCCGGGCATGCACGGATATATGAGCAACAGCGGATATGAATCCACCAGAAGTACCATAGCCGCCAAAAGGAGCCGAGAATCCGGTCTTGATATTGACGCAGGCGCCGTCTGTATGACTGTAGGTGCCGCTTCCGGACTTAATGACATTCTCCATTCCCTGCTCGATACGGATGATGAAGTTATAGTACTTGCCCCTTTCTTCATGGAATATACCAATTACATCGATAATCACTCCGGTAAGACAGTGATCGTTGATACCGGCGATGACTTTATGCCCGATATCGAGAAGATCCGCGAAGCGATCACTCCCAAGACAAAAGCTATCATCATCAATTCACCCAATAATCCGTCAGGTGTTATTTACGGTGAAGATGTACTGTCTTCCCTTAATGAGATGCTCCTGACTCAGGATCATGTAATCCATGTAATATCCGATGAACCCTACATCGATCTCGTATATGACGGACTTACGGTCCCTTCTGCACTTAAGTTCATCGATAACCTGATAATCTGTTTCTCATGGAGCAAGTCCTTATCGCTTCCCGGCGAGAGGATCGGATATACGTTGGTATCCCCGAAGAATGCCGATTATGATGACCTTACTGCCGCGATCGTACTCTCGAACAGAACGCTCGGAAGTGTCAACGCTCCTGCAATATGGCAAAAGGTCGTCGAGAGATCGCTTGATGCCAAGGTAGATGTTGCGAACTACGAGCACAGGCGTAACCTGCTCTACTCAAATATCATCGATGCGGGATTCGACTCCATTAAGCCGTCCGGTGCTCTCTATATCTTCATGAAGACACCTGAAGGATTAACAGATGCCGAATTCTCGGCAATCTGTGCCAAGCAGAATATCCTTCTGGTACCCGGTGCGAGCTTCAGCAGATCCGGTTATTGCCGTCTGGCTTTCTGTGTCTCCGAGCAGACGATCAAAGGCTCACGTAAAGCTTTCTATGAAGTCGCACGCGAGCTCGGCATAACACCGAGAGCCGAACTCTGAACAAGACCCATTATTTGAATAAGGAAGATGATTTATGGACTCAAATAACGATAAGCTGCTCCTCGAAGCTACCGGCTTATGCAAGAGTTATGGAAAGAGAACGATAATCAAGGATGCGGATTTCCGTATCTATCAGGGTGAGATAATCGCGATCGTAGGTCCTAATGCCGGCGGTAAATCCACTCTGCTGAAGATATTATCCGGAACATCCCGGCCTGATTCAGGTACGATCCGGTTCGAAGGGAACGAACTTAAGAGCGCATCTGATTTTGCGACTCATATAGGATATATCCCTCAGGATAATCCTCTTTTCGAAGAGATGACAGTTAATGATAATCTGAAGTTCTGGACATCGGATGTCAAAGGCGGATATAAGAAACTTACTGAATCAGGACTGATCGAGCGGATGGGCCTGACACCGTATCTTAAGTATAAGGTCAGGAGGTTGTCCGGAGGCCTTAAGAAGCGTGTAAGTATTACTTGTGTTATCAGCGATTCCCCCAAGGTCCTTATCCTTGACGAGCCCGGAGCATCGCTTGATGTAGTCTTCAAAGAAGAGATCAAGAACTTTCTTAAGGCATTCCGTGACGAAGGCGGAGCCGTTATCATCGTATCCCACGAGGAAGGTGAACTGGCACTTGCCGACAGGATGTACATTATGGGCGAGACAGAACTGCGTCAGCTTGAGAGACCTGTCTACGCCGGAGAACTTAAGGAACTGATAACCAAATGAACCGTATCCTGTCAGTATGTAAGATCTCATTCAAGAAGACGGTCGCCAATTTCCCGGTCATAATATCGGGTACTCTTATTATCGTCTTCTCTGCCCTGCTTCTCGTCTATGGTCTTTATCTTGCGACAGGCTCCGGTGACATGAGCAAGATGAAGGTCGACGTCGGAGTCTTTAATGAAGATACAAGTGACAAGTCCGAATGGGTATTTAACTATGTAGCCAACGGAAGCAGTGTCAAGGATCTTGTCTCTTTTATCCAATATGAAGATACAGACAGTGCGAGAGACGCATTAAGACGCGGCGATGTCGCGGCATATTCGCATGTGCCCGAAGGATTCTTCAGATCTGTTACAAACGGTACCAATACTCCTTTGAAGATCTTTTTCGATGAGGACCGTGATAATCCCGGTATCGGTTACTTCCTGGATATCATTGATGCTACTGCTGTTGACGTCGCATTATCTCAGGCGTCGATCTATGCGGCAGAAGAGATCGGCGAGGAATACGGGATGAGCGAGGAAGACCAAAAGAAGATCAACACCGATCTTAACAACATCTATTTCAACTCGTTCCTTAACAGAGAGAGTATGTATGACACTTCCTTCGCGGGAAGCGCCAAGGGTCTTACACTAAAAGACTTCTATGCCTCGACGCTGATCCTTCTGATCCTGATGCTTTCCGGTGTATCGTTCATATCGGTATTAAGAGCCGATTCACACGAGATCCTCAGCACGATGAAAAGAAGCGGATTCCCACTTCTTAACGCTCTGGGTTCAAATCTGTCTGCTTCACTCCTTTTCACGATAACCATCGAGATCATTTATGAGGCCGTCGAGCATTCTATTATCAATCCGCTTGGCATTTTCCTCGTATGTTATTCGATCACGGCTTTCAATGCTCTCATTTACAGGCTGATCCGAGAGGACACGGCAGCCATGCTTGTCATATGCTCACTGACTTTCCTGCTGCTGTTCCTGAGCGGCGCTATCATTCCCATTAGCTTTATGCCTGATATCATAATCGATATCGGAAGACTGACCCATGCAGGTATTGCCTTCGAGACACTTAAAGCGATGACCGTTTCCTTAACGAAGATCAGAGGCTTCGTAATTACCGCAGTCTATGGTGCTCTCTTTACTGCAGTATCGGTCATATCGGACTATCGGGAGGTGGACAGATCATAATGCTACGCCAATCGATAACACTATTCATACTATTACTTAAGAATCAGCTGAAAAGGATCACTTACGTCACTGTCCTTATCCTTTTGCCTGTACTGATCATGGCAGCGTCGATAACCGGTATCATCGATTATGATACGAGCAACCGGGTCGGTATCCTCGTATCCGGAGATGATCCTGTTGCCATAGGGGCAGCCGATATCCTTGTAAATGGCGAGTATATGGCAAACTTCAAAAGATACGATGATGTCGACAAGATGAAGACAGATATCGTAAACGGCAGGATCGACTGTGCCTATGTATTCCCCGACACACTTACGGAAGATCTTCTGAACAGGAGCAAACGGACCGTAACCCTTTATCTTAATGATTCAGAGAATATCTTCGCCACATATACCAACGAAGTTGTATTCTCTGCTTTCCTTAAAGCAGGATCCGGTGAACTGCTCGAGAAATATATGAGTGATTCGGATTTCCTTGATGATGAGATTGCTCATGATCTTAATGTCACCTTTTCCGCTTATGCAGATTCTGATGAAGTATTCTCCATCATAAAGGAAGATATCGATACCGGCAACGGCTTCTCTGTAGCCAAGGCCAAGACGGATCACGCAACTGTCTTCAGATTCCTCTCAGCCATTATCATTATGATCGCAGCTCTGAACGGAGCGATCAAAAGGACCGGTGAGATGAAGAATTCCGCATTTGAGACAATGAACCGTAATGTCCTTCGTCTCAGTTGTTTTGCATATCCTACGGCCTACTGCCTGCCGGTAGCTGTATCTCTGCTTCTCACCTTATTTGCTGCTGACAGTTCAAGAGGCGCATGGGATATCATAAACTTCCTGTTGCTTGTTATAACCTGCGGCATATTTGCAGGTGTCCTGGGGCTTCTCATAAAGAGCCCGCGTGTTCTTGCAGGTACTGTTCCGGTCCTCATCATGCTTATGTTCTTTATATATCCTGTACTTCTGGACTTCTCAATGTTCTCGCAGATAATAGTATACGTAAGATACATATTCCCTCCGGGATACATAAACATTGTCGGATAAACACAGGCAGCCTCATATCGAGGCTGCCTGCTTCATCATTCACTCTTTTCTTCTTTTCAACTCCATCGGGATCATAGAAATGACCATCAGGAGCGTCCCGAATATCATCGTTACACCTATCTTGTTAAATACCGAGGCCTTTTCTCCCGTGTTTGTTATCTTTTCCTCCGGAGTAGTCGGCGTCGCTGTCGGCACAGGTGTATCTGTGGGTACCGGTGTCTCACTCGGAGTCGGCACAGGTGTTGATGTCGGAGTCGGAGTCACTTCGATCTCCCTCTGTGTGTTAGTCATGATCACCTCTTCTACAGAATCAGCACCTATCGTAACAGTTCTGTCTGCTGCAAGGTAATAACCTGATACTACCTCATTATCGACCTCCGACACAGTATATACACCCGCTCTCAGACCTTCGATAAACACCATTCCGTTCTCGTCCGTAATAAATGTCTGATCATAAGACCTTCCGCTGAAGTCAGTTCCGATCACCCTGAACGAGATCCCCATAATATTCATATCTTCGCAAAGCTTGACTATCCTGAGTGATCCGCTCTCGAATCTGTTCCACAGACCTTCAAACCCGGTATCGGATATATCATAGATCTTACCGTCTTCCCTGATACTCACAGCCCATATATCTTCACGTCTGACAAAGTACTCAGGAGAGGCTGATTCCTCTACGAGGTAATCACCGTAAGGAAGATCACGGATATAATACTCGCCCGCTGATTCCTCAGTCATGGTCCCTACCCTTATATCAGTACCCGTATCGACAGTTCCGTTACTGTTGATATCTTCATATACCGTAAACTCAGCTCCGCTCACTCTCGCATCAGGATAACTCTCATCGATCTTGGTTATATGAATGCCTCCGAGACAGGTGTTGCCTATCCGGACGCTTACATTGTCGGGACCTGATAAGGCAGGTTCGACCTCGATCTCGTACCCTTCAATATCCGAATCTCCCAGAACTAATGTATATATTCCGCTGCTGTCATCATTCAGAGCGTATCCGGGAGGGCACACGGACTCAACCAGGAAATACACACCGGTTCTTAACGGAGCCGACAAAGTATATACAGGTTTGCCCTGTTCGTCTGTATCTTCACTGACTGTTACATCAACCATCTCTCCGTCTGCAAATGACTTTGCGATATTATCCTCACCCGGTTCATACTGTCCGCTTCCGTTCGTATCTTCGTAGATCCCGAACTCCGCCCCGGATAATTGAAACGAATCATTATTATCATCGATCTTATAGATCACGACATCAAAAGTCCTCGGTGAATTCGCGATCCCTATCCCGCCGGCATCAGTGATCCTTACAATATCACCGTCTTCCCTGATCGAAGCCTGATACTCATGAGGATCCGGTTCAAAGCCGTCCGGAGCCTCAGTCTCTCTTATCACATAATCTCCATAGCCTGCTTCTGTCTCATAGTATTTCTCATCATCGTTCCATTCCATCACTGAATAAACTGTTCCGTCAGGTCTGTAAACCGTAAATGTTGCCCCTTCAAGATAAGTTCCATACCATTCATCGTATTTGTACACAATCAGCTTTCCTGCCTTCAGTTCATTCTGAACACGAAGGCTGATCTTTATCGCATCATCCTCCGATCCGCTCCTGTCAACCGTTATATGATATCTGTTGTCATCGTCTACGACAGCGTCGCCGGAATAGATCTCACGAACATAATAGTCACCGTCAGGAATATCCTGCTCGAAAAGCGCCTGTCCTCCGATCACATTACCTTCATCGTCTCTTACAGGCGTTACTCCGGCAAGTCCGACAAGAACATCCGCCTGGATTACCTTACTGTCAAAATACTCATTCTTCTTAGCAGTATAAAGACCAAACAGTATGCTCCCCACCGCCTGCTCATATTCTTCGTCAGTCAGATTTCCGCGAGGGATATCCTTCTCGATGTCGATAACAACATCTATCGGGGTATTGTTACAGGTTATCGTACCGTTACTGTTTATCACGACTGACGGATCATTCGTGCTGCGACCCGTAACGACAGAAGTATGTGTATACCCGTTTACATTGTCACTTACTGTCACGGTAGAGACAATTCCGCTTATCGGCATAAAGCCGTCCGGCGCTACAGTCTCATATATGTCATATACCCCGGGATACAATCCGGATAATGTATATACACCGTTGTTTCCGCCCTTAAGGCTTATCCTTTGTCCGGCCGCATAGACCAGCTGCCTTGATATGTTTGCA
Source organism: uncultured Clostridia bacterium (assembly GCA_946611435.1). Classification (GTDB taxonomy): domain Bacteria; phylum Bacillota; class Clostridia; order Saccharofermentanales; family Saccharofermentanaceae; genus Saccharofermentans. The sequence continues at coordinate 76,527 of CAMODL010000002.1, read as the reverse complement.
GAATTACCGGTATATTTATAAATGTCTGTTCTCGGAACAGCAACAAAAGATGCTCCTCTGAGGTTTACCGAATTCATGTCAAAGACGGTTACATTCTGCGTGATGCTTTCCATGTCTCCCATAATGACCGTTCGACTCACGACTCGTGTATCGGTAAGCGCATTACCTCTCTTTATCACATTGACACCGGCAGGCTCGTGACGTACGGGGACCGGGGTCGGTGTAGGTGAATTCTTCGGAGTCGGTGTCGGAGTGGAAGTCGGGTTATAGACTATCTCTCCTCTCGCACCGAAGGATATATACCTCTCCGCAGTAAAAGAGCCCGTTATCGATACCATCTCCTGATAATTGCCCGAATCACTCATCCAGACAACAGGTAAAGAAGACAGACCGAGGTCGAGTCTGAATGTGACACTTCCGGTCCCGCCGAGTACAACTCTCCACTTATTGCCGTTAAGCCTTATGAAGTTGACATCTTCCCCGGTTGTATTAGATACGATAGCCGAAGATGACAATGAAGCCCCGTTTGGCAATTCATACTCGAAAACATAGTATACATTACCACCCGATACATCGAGTCTTGCCCTGTAGAGGTCCCATTCAGGCGATCCCCAGAAGTCAGACAGAAGATCATATCTGGATACGCCGGATCGTAATCTGTTAACATGCATCTCAAGGCCCGCCTGATCCGGTGCCCTGTTTAGTATCGTCTGATACACCATAGTCACATACTCGGCATCAGACATAGAATCTATCCTTTCCTGAGCTTCTGCTGTATGCCATATCCCGTCATACAGTTCTTGTGCTGTCATAGATCCGCTAAAGACATTATTGACCTGAGAATTGATCTCACTGCGACGCCCCGAGGAACCATAGAGCATGTAGTCGTAGATATCGGTTACAAAGCCGATTATATTCTCTGCGATACTGTTACGTTCCGCATCAGACCGGTCGTCCCACACATCCGTATGAGGATAACTTGAAGCAGATGCCTCGCTTGCAGAGGCAAACACCTTGACACCGCCTTGTCTGGCACTAATCGCTCCTCTGACGCTGTTCTCGATATCCGTTATATAGGAATTGATCTGAGATGCGTAAGTCGCTGAAGGATCCACATAGTCGAACCATCCCGGAGTCCTAGCAAAAGAATCATCGTATCCGCCGCTCATTATGTTCCACACGATCAGCTGAGTTGCAGCATATTTCTGACCGTCTGCGGATGATATGGTCAGAGTCTGAGAGATATTGTCACGCGAGTCAAAGCCGTATGCCAGCGCCAGTCTGATCTGATCATTGATATTGCCTGTACCAAGATGTGTGTCTATACTTCCTGAGGATACTTCCGTCATCGAATAGAGAGACGTGCCATGCTGGATACAATAAGCCGTCTCGTAAATCCCGAGATCTTTGTTATAGACCGTCTTAAAGTTCAGTCCGTGGCCGTCAGACAACCGCATGACGTTATCGGACATATAGACCGTGCCCCTGTTGCCGCCCGCAGCATTTCCGGACATTGGCATTGTTACGCTTATCGCCATGATCGCAGCCAGAAATGTGCAGACTATCCTTTTTATCGTTTTCCTGATCATATTAGGCTCCTTATTATCTCTTTTCAGCAGGCATTTGTGTAAGGCGCTCATTTGCTACGCTATACAGATAGATGTTGTCAGACAGGACATCACCGCTGTCCGTCTCATCATGATTGATACTCTCGACCATCTTCATCAGTTCTTCCTCCTCGCCGTCATGGGCAGCGGGAACAGCAACCAATTCATGGACAGATGCCGGAAGGATGTAAAAATCAGAACCGATCTTCTCTGCAACTGATTCGAGGATCTCGGGATATAACATGGCCGAGGCCCCCAAGTATCCGATGTCTGAAGTTATCCAGTATACCCTGCTGCTGAATTCCTCAGTATCGAGTACACGTTTAACATCTTCCTGAGCGACCTTACACCGCTCCATGAAATCGAGTGCCATATCCAGGAAACTGGTGATCTTCGGTCTCAGGATCCTCTTTGTATTCTTATAGGCCAGTTCATAGAGCTTCTCTTCACTTAAGCCCTTGCTTTCCGCCATATCTTTATGTATTACTGCACTATATACGCCGTTTGGGCCGCTCATAACGACCCATCTGTAGATGAGGGAAAGATCCATGAATTCCCTGTGGGGTATATCATTCAGCAAAGATCTGTTCTGTTCGGTATTTACCAACTGGAAGACTATCTTGTCATCTGACTTAGCAGATGCACGGGCCTTGGGCATCAGATCATTGGCGATCGGCATCGCATTCATGATGATATCAGCCCCGCGTTGAATGGCAGAATCGGCATCACCCGTTCTCATATAATCGTTATACATGTCTTCGACATATACAGTCGGAGACACTTGAACATCCGCCTTCGGATTCGTGATACTGACCGCATCCAATCGTCTGTTGACCTTTCTGACCTCACTTACTCTGAGTGTAAAACCTTGGTAGATCGGATTCATATGAGACATGAAATCATTTGCAACCTTCTTCTTAAATCTGTCGTATGTCAGCATTTTTTACCTCCTTTTGCCACGACACTGATCTCATCCGTACGCGAATCACTCCTCCTTTCAAACGGATACTTATTACGTAAGATGAGATCGTTTTGAGCGCAACAAAAAACCGCATCCCTTCGGAGTGCGGTTATTTGTCTTTTTATTTCACTGTAATGATATCAGACGGTACATGTACCAACAAGTCCCATCATGTTCCATTTTTTGTAATATAACTATCTTGACGGATAAGCTTAAAGATGCTTATCGGTGATCACGAGAAAGAGATCCCCTTTCTTTACGCTTATACTTATACTGTCCTCTCCTTCGCACACACAGTTGCTCACGGTGAGGCTGTAGCCGCCACGGATATCGGCATTATCGAGCGGATATTGAAGTCCACTCGTAGTAACACCCGTAATAACACCGTTTATGTCAGAAGGGATGAGTGACACGGCAAAAGAACCGGGATCTGTAAGTCCGTCAACAGTGACAGTCTCAGGGCCGGACAGAGGGATAATATCCGTAATACCGTCGGTCAATGTGATCTTCTTTCCTTCTTTATGCTTACGCATAGCTACCTGAAGATTAGCCATAACATGATCGATCCTTCCTGCAAGTGTACAGAGAAGAAGGATCTCGGAATCTTCAGGGACCGCATCAAGAGCGATCTCAGTATCGGTGTAGTTTTTATGAGTAGGATAAACGACGATCGGAACTTTATTATCTTCAAGTTTCTTTTTCCCATAAGGAGACAGAGAATCCAGATCACCATAGACCGTATCAGGCACTATTCCGTTCGCTATAGCATAATCTGCCCCGCTGTCAGCGCAGATAACGGAATCACATCCGGCAATAAGCCCTGAAGCATCGGACGATATTCCGGGCCCTCCTGCGATCACACAGATTCGCATGCCCTTACCTTCAATTCGGCTGCCGCTGCCCCGGGATCTTCTTTACCGAAGCATGCACTGCCTGCAACAAGAAGGTCTGCACCCGCCTTATGAGCCTCGGCGATAGTATTAACGTTGATCCCGCCGTCTACCGACAGTATCGCTTCGGATCCCACTCTGTCCATCTCGGCTCTGACAGCCGCGATCCTTTCCGTGGAGCCTTCCATATAGGACTGACCGCCGAATCCCGGGCGAACTGACATTATGAGAATGAGGTCAGCTTCTTTTACGTAAGGAAAGATCTTTTCGATAGGAGTGTCAGGATGGATTGCAACACCGGCCTTTTTCCCCAGTTCCCTGATCTGTCCCATAAGTGCTGAAGGATCATCAGAACACTCTATATGGAAAGTTATATAATCAGAGCCTGCATCAGCGAAAGCCTTGACATACTTCTCGGGCTCAGTGATCATGAGGTGTGTGTCGAAGATCATATCAGAATACTTTCTGATCGACTTGATGACAGGTATACCGATCGACAGGTTAGGCACATAGTGACCGTCCATTACATCAAGGTGCAGGAATCTGCATTCCTTCTCAACACTCTCTATATCTTTCATCAGATAACCAAAGTCCGCCGACAGCAGTGACGGTGCTATCTCGAGCATATCTCTCATAATCTCTTCCTCCCGGTATAATCATTGCGTCTTATATATAATTCATCGTAGAATTCCTTATATCTGTCATATCTGCCCTGATCGACCTCTGTTCCAAGCGCTCCGAGAACAGCACAGTCAGTCTCGTTTATATGACGGCAGTCATCAAACCGGCAACCGCCGGAGAGCTTCTCTATCTCAGGATATCCGAGAACGACTTCACCATATTCGACTCCGATCTCATAAAGATCCAAAGAAGTGAATCCGGGAGTATCAGACATAAATCCCTCACCGAACTCAAACAGCTCAACATGCCTGGTCGTATGTTTCCCGCGCTTCAAACGGTCACTGACTTCTCCCACCTTGAGTTCTTTATCATCAAGCAGGTAATTGCACAATGTACTCTTACCGACGCCCGAAGGTCCGGCAAGTCCCGTTATGCCCTTGCCTGTGATACGGATGATCTCATCCCTGTCAGGCTTATTGTCTCTCGAAGACATAAAGCACTTATATCCGCATGCCGAATAGATATCATAAAGTCTTGTGCCGGCTTCGGGATCAAGATCAGTCTTGGTGAATATGATCACCGGCATTATATCGTTGATCCTGCATATGATCAGCATCTTATCAAGAAGCTTAAGGTCCGGTACGGGATCCGCGACAGAGAATACCAGGATCATATCAGACAGGTTAGCAAGCGCAGGCCTGATCAGCTGATTCTTCCTTGGCAGGACTCTCTCAAGGATATAAGGGATATCCGGATCGCCGGTAGATCCGAATTCGACCATATCACCGACGATCAGATTTCTCGACCTTCTTCTGACTCCGCCGCGTACCGCACAGCTGACGTACTCTCCCGTATCATCATCGCGTACGGTATATATACCGCCGACTCCTTTGGTGATCCTTCCGCTCCTGAAGCCTTCCATCAGATACAGCAATACTCCTTAAGGCTGAGCATTAGGGTCAGCGTTGGGATCAGGCTGAGCATTGGGGTCGGGCTGCGGTACCGGCGTCGGTGTATCCGTCGGAACAGGTGTCGGCGTCGGTGTATCTGTAGGAACCGGCGTCGGTGTCGGTGAAGGTGTATCCGTCGGCGGCGGCGTAGGCGTAGGTGTAGGAGTATCAGTAGGAGCGGCCGTAAAGACAGCTACTATCGAATAGACGTGATTCTCCTCAACGATAAACGTATACTGAGCCGAATAGGATACGATATTGCCGAGACTGTCCTTCCAGTATTCAAGCTTCCAGCCTTCTGCAGGAACAGATGTAAGGATGACCTGTGTACCGGGAGCATACTGGCCTGCACCGGTAACAGTACCGGCACCTTCAGTATTTACGACTACCTCGAGAGGCATCGGCGTAGGCGTAGGAGTCGTGCCTCTTAAAGCATCCTCATATGTACCTACATAGAGTCTGACGGAAGATCCTCTTGTAACCTCAGTATTGGCACCCGGATCAGTCCTGATTACATACTGCTGAGAAGGATCAAGCGCCTGAGCTTCCTCGGTGATCTCGATCGAACTTGTAAGTTTTGCTGCAGTGATCGCTTCCTGAGCCTGAGTAAGGTTCATACCCTGAAGGCTCGGAACAACAGTCTTATCGGTAGCATAGTAGATACCTATCGTCTGGCCTTCCTCAACCTCTGAACCTGCAGGCGGATCTGTCCTGATGACCTGTCCGGGCTCGACCGCATCACTGTTCTCCGTGAAGATTGCAGTCTGGAATTTCAACCCGTTCAATGTTGTAAGAACTACCTGATAATCAACACCTGTATAATCGTTCAGTATGAACTTCTCGGGTGTATCAGGGAGCTTGGATACTGTAAGCCTTACGGTAGTAACACTGCTGCCGGGCTTAACGACGGTTCCCTCAGGAACGGACTGCTCAAGGACTATACCTTCCTCGCCGTCTTCAACTTCCTGATACTCAACCTTATGCTCGATATCATATTTCTTAAGTTCATCAATTACTTCTTCAGCCTTCATGCCGACATAGTTCTTGACTGTATAATCGTCATTCTGAGTGATCTCGGTAGCATTGCCGATAGATTTAACGACAAGGACGCCGAGTCCTATAAGAACACCGATGATACAAACGATTATCAGTACAAGGATTATGTTATCGCGGAATCTGGATCTTCTTCTGGCTTCAGCAGACTTCTCCAGGTCGCTCAATTTGTCATAACTCGGATCCTGTCTGAATGACAGCTTAACATCTTCGTCAGTCTTATCGTCATAAGGCGTCGCTACTGTATTGATAACACCGAAGACACCGTTAGGATCGACCATAAGAGCATCAAGTTCGGTAACCATCTGACGCATGGATGAATATCTTCTCTCGGGTATCTTCTGCATACACTTCTGTATGATGGCATCAAGACCCTGAGGGATATCCGGAACAAAGGAAGATGCGAGCGGCGGTTTCTCCTGAAGATGCTTTACAGCTATGGCAACATTGGAGTCACCGTCAAAAGGAACTCTTCCCGTTACCATCTCAAAGAGCATAACGCCTACAGAATAGATATCCGACTGAGGACCTACATTACCGCCTCTTGCCTGTTCCGGCGAGAAATAATGAACAGATCCCATGGCACCGCCTGAACTCATAGTGATCGTATTACCTGTAGATGCACGTGCTATACCGAAGTCCGTGATCTTGGCGATACGATCCCTTGAGATAAGGATATTCTGAGGCTTGATATCTCTGTGTACGATGCCGTTGCGGTGAGCATACTCGAGAGCCATTCCGACCTGAATAACGATCGGCACGGCTACTTTCCAGTCAAGATGACCGTTCTGGTTGATCAGTTCCTTAACCGTTATTCCGTCAACATATTCCTGTACGATATATCTGAAGTTGCCCTCATGGCCTACACCGAAGACCTTAACGATGTTGGCGTGGCTCAAAGACGATACGGCCTTGGCTTCTGTATCGAACCGTCTGATGAACTCATCATCCGTGGCAAACTCAGGTCTCATTATCTTGATCGCGACCTTAAGTCCGGTATTGATATCAGATCCGAGGTAGACATTTGCCATTCCGCCTCTTCCGATAAGCTTAACTATCCTGTACTTGCCGGCAAATAACATGCCTTCAGGTCCCTGTATATTCATTCCCTGCTCCTTATCCCTCGGGTCTGACATATGCCAGTACCGCGGTAATATTGTCGCGGCTTCCGTTTCCGGTTGCCTTATTTATTAGATTGACGATACAACCGTCAAGATCGTTGTGCTTCTTTACACACCCAGAGATCTCATGTGCCTCCATAACCGAATAAACACCATCGGTACACAGCAACACAAGATCACCGTAACTTATATTATAACAATAACAGTCGGGATTAATAAAGGCATTTACACCCAGAGACTTAAGAAGTACGCTCCGCCCCGGATGATTCCGGCCTTCTTCTGCCGTTATGCTCCTTGAATTAACGAGTTCTGCGGCATATGTATGGTCTCGTGTCAGCTGCTCGATCCCCGAACCGTGTATGAGATAAGCCCTGCTGTCGCCTATATGAGCAATAAAAAGCCTGTTGCCTCTGATCAGGACCACCGTCAGAGTGGTTCCCATACCGATCAGTTCCTTATCATTAACTGCTCTGATCAGGATGTTGTAATTGGCTTTTCGATAGAATGCAGTAAACTTCTCCTTAAGATCATCATCACTTATCCGGTTAAGACTGCTCTCGTCTGAGAACTCTTCCGTAAAGGAACCGATCATGGTATCTACCGCGATAGAAGCTGCTATCTCGCCTCCCACTTCACCTCCGATACCGTCAGCCAGGATAAGAAGATAAGAATCCCCTATCTGTTTAACCGCGTAACGATCCTCGTTCGTCGACCGTGTATTTCCCTTTTCTGATCCGTACGCAATTCTCATTTTATATCCTTCGACTCGATGCCCCTTCTAAGCTGGCCGCACGCAGCCATAATATCGGTTCCCATCTCACGTCTTAACGTTGCATTAAGACCACGTTGTTCAAGCGCTTTTCTGAAGACTTCGATCCTCTTGGGCCTGCAACGCTTATACGGACTGCCGTCAAATTCGTTGGCCGCGATAAGATTGATATGGCAGTTAAGGCCTCTGAGCAACGAAGCCAGTTCATCTGCACAGGCAATAGTATCATTGACCTCATCGAAAAGCGAATACTCAAACGTTATCCTTCGGCCTGTAAGCTTTACGTAATCTCTGCAGGCATCGATCAGTTCTCTGATGGAATAATGAGCAGGTACGGGCATTAGTTCGCGCCGGAGTTCATCATTAGGCGCATGAAGCGATATGGCAAGGTTGACCTGGCTCTTAAGTGCCGTAAAATCCCTGACTCTCGGTACAAGACCGCATGTAGACACGGTGATATGTCTCGATCCGAGTCCGAATCCGTCTGGATCGGTAATGATCTCTATGAACCGGATCAGATTATCGTAGTTATCAAAAGGCTCACCGATACCCATAACTACGACATTACGTATCTTCTCACCCATCTCACGCTGAGACAGGATCACCTGTCCGAACAGCTCTCCTGCAGACAACGATCTTCCGAAGCCTGCATGAGCAGAAGCACAGAAGGTACAGCCCATCTTGCATCCTGCCTGCGAAGAGATGCAAACAGACAGACCTGTCTTATATCGCATAACAACTGTCTCGATGATATTACCGTCATGGAGCAGATATACGAACTTAGTCGTTCCGTCTATAGCAGATACAAGCTTGTTGGCAACTGTCATCCCGTTCATTATGAAGTCTTCTGACAATGAAGACCTTATGTTCGCGGGAATATTGGACATATTCTGAGGATCGATGACACCGGAGGCCAACCACTTGCCGATCTGCCCGGCACGATATGATGGAAAGCCTTTCTCCTTGCACCAGAGTGCAATATCATCAGCTGTCAGATCCAGACAGAATCTTCTGTTGTCCTTAATATCTGCCACTATCCCTTCCTCCTTAACGATGCAACAAAGAAGCCGTCACACAGATCACGGTCCGGAAACAAAGTGATATAACCGTTCTTTGCCTCTATGCTGCGTTCAATGTCAATTATAAGCCCTTCGGGCAGTCGGGATGATATATCTTCTGCATAAAAATCAGGATGATTCTCGAGAAACACTTGAACCTGCTCTTCATTCTCGGCTTTATTCAGCGTACAAGTACTGTAGACAAGTCTCCCGCCGGGCTTAACGAACTTGGATGCCGATTCAAGGATGGCCTTTTGCCTGGGCAGGAGCTCCTTCATCCTTTCATAGGTCAGAGTATGTCTGATATCGGGCTTTTTGCCCAGAAGTCCCATACCGCTGCACGGAACATCAGCAGTTACGATATCATACGTGCCTTCTTCATCTGTAAGTACCGAAGAAATATCCGTACTGTCGGCTTCCATAAGCCGAAGAGCAGTGATACCGAGTCTGTCGGCATTCTCTTTAATAAGTCTGAGCCGTGAAACATTTATGTCAAGACATGTGACGGAACAGTCATTCCCGGCGATCTCAGCCATATGTGTCGCCTTGCCTCCCGGGGCACTGCAGCAGTCAAGTATCTTGTCGCCTGTCTTAGGCGAAGCAATCAGCGATGCGAGCATAGCGCCTTCACTCTGAACGAAGAACTCTCCGTTTATGAAACTCGGCGATCTGTCGATCCTTGCACCTTCTGTCGGAATGATCACAAGAGCCTCAGGAATAAAATGTCCTTCGTGGACTATGAACCCGTCTCTCTCGAGATCAGAGATAACTTCTGTTCTGTTCTTCTTATAAGCATTGTATCTGACAGTGAGTTCCGGTGTCACGAGGAAACTCTTCCCTATCTGAAGTGCATGTTCCTTTCCGTAGCATTTCTTAAGGATCCCGTATATCTCGCTTTTAAGAGACGTTGCTATCTCAGGCCTGTATTGACTGATATCGCGTTCCTTACTGCTGCTCGTTGCAACAGCTCGAAGAACAGCATTAACAAAACCTGCGGATCCTTTGCCCGACTTCTTGATCAGCTCGACCGACGTGCTTACCGCCGCATAATCCGGGACCTTGTCGGAGAAGACTATTTGCCATGTACCGAATCTGATAACAGTCCTTGTAAACGGATCCATAGTATCTACATCCTTGCCGGCAAGATGCTTTATAAGGAAATCTATGGAAACAGTATATGTCAACGTTCCGTATACAGCTGCCCGGACAAAATCAGACACCTCTTCCCCCTTCATTACAAGGTTGGAGAAAGCCCCTTCCTCAAGGCATTCATAAAGGAATCTGACGCATTGTTCTCTGTCATCGGAACGAGCCATAGATCATCCTATCGGAATACCCGTCCTGTAATTGTGAGCACAATCTGCCGCACTCAGCCGCTTGCCTCCCTCAGTCTGCAATTCGAGTATCTTAAGACACCCGTTACCGCATTTGACTACAAGATCAGACTTGTGAGCCACAAGGACTGTTCCGGGAACGGCTTCCGAAGCTCCGTCGATCTCTTCATCAGTAAGGTATCGGGAATCATATATCTTCAATTTCTTGCCGCCGGATAATACGTAAGCTCCGGGCCATGAGCTTAAGGCACGGATCTTGTTATGAATCACAAGAGCGTCCATATCCCATGTAAACTCACCCTGCTCGGATCTGATCGGCGGACTCATAACCGCACGTTCTTCATCCTGTTTTACGGGCTTTATCCGGCCTTCTATCTGATCGGGGATCATACTGAGGAGCAGTTTGCTGCCTTCTTCTGCAAGAAGTGCCATAAGCGCATCTGTATGTATATTCTCATCTACGGGGACTTCCACTTTTGCCAGGATATCGCCTGTATCCATGCCGGCATCCATCTTCATTATCGTTACGCCTGTCACCTTATCACCGTTAAGAATGGAATACTGGACAGGAGCTGCGCCTCTATATACGGGCAAAAGGGATCCGTGCACGTTAAGAGGACCATATGTGGGTATATCTAGCACTGACTGCGGAAGAATCTTCCCATAAGCCGCTGTTACGATAAGATCCGGATCACAAGCCTTGATCCTGTCATAAGATTCCTGAGTCTTCATGGACACAGGCTGGAAGACCTCTATTCCGTATTCCCCGGCAGTGACCTTGGAAGGCGGCGGCGTAATGATATGTTTACGTCCGACGGGCTTATCCGGCTGACATACAACAAGTACGACATTATATCCGTCATCGCATAACGCCTTAAGACATGTTGATGCGAACTCGGGAGTTCCCATGAATACGATCCTGATACTACTCTTATCCATCGATTTACTTACCTTCGGTAATGATCTCTCCATTGATCGCCTTATCAGTAAATAGTATGCCGTTCAGATGATCCGTCTCATGACAGATACATACGGCAAGAAGGCCTTCTGCTTCAAGCTCGAACTCTTTGCCGTTACGGTCTAGTGCCTTGACCCTGATCTTGGCAGGACGCTCGACATTGGCATTCTTGCCGGGAACCGACAGACAGCCTTCACAGTATACCTGTGTACCTTCCTGATATGTGATCTCGGGATTGATGAACTCAAGCTTACCGTGCTCATCCCCTACATCAACCACAAAGACACGTCTCAGGACTCCTACCTGCGGAGCCGCGATACCGATGCCTCTGTCTTCAAAGTACATTGTCTCAGCCAGATCATCGAGAAGAGTAAGGATCCGGGGTGTGATCTCTTCAACAGGTCTGGATATCTTACGAAGGAGCGGATCACCTTCGATAACTACATTACGCATTGCCATATTATTCACCTTCCGATGCTTTTTTCGATAATTATTCTACCACATTGTGCGGATATTTGATGAGGGCATATCACTGATCGAATGACAGCGGATATGTTTCCTGATCAAAGTCTTTCATCATCTGCTTATAAATAGCATTGATCGCGGAACGGTTGATCGCCTTGATTACGAAATACATTCTGTACCTTCCCCTTAATTCGTAGATCGGAGATGGCATCGGTCCGTAAAGCTCAAATTCATACTTCGGGGGCTGAACGCTTAGGAAGTTCCTGAGATATCTGTCCACTATGTCGATCCTCTCCGACAGCATATCTTCATCCGGCAGAGACAGAACAACTTCGCCTACAGCCTTGAACGGAGGCAGGTTCATCTTCTGTCTGTAACGTATCTCCTCGCGATAGAATGCCTTATAGTCCTGGCTCGCGGCATATCTGAGGAGCGCATTGTCAGGATCATAACACTGAATATAGACAGTACCGGGGTCTGTCGCCCGTCCCGCACGTCCGGCCGCCTGAGTTATCAACTGGAATGCCCGTTCAGAAGAACGGTAATCAGACGAATTGATCATAAGGTCAGCTCCGAGTATTCCGACCACGGTAACATCGCTGAAGTCATGTCCCTTCGCTATCATCTGGGTGCCGATAAGGATCGATGCCTCGTGAGATCTGAACCTGCTCAATATTTCTTCATGAGCGCCGGTGACCATTGTTGTATCCTGATCCATCCTAAGGACTTTCTCATTCGGATAAAGCTCATTGAGAAGCCCTTCAAGCTGTTGAGTACCGATACCGGCCCTTGTAAACTTAGTGCCTTTACAATCAGGACACACGGCTTCCGAAGCCGGGATCGTATATCCGCAGTAATGACATACCAGCATCTTATCGGCTGCTCTTGCATTATTATGCAGCGTCATACCGACCGAGCAGTTAGGACAAGAGCAGGCAGAACCGCAGCTTGAACAGATAAGAGTCCTTGAGAATCCGCGTCTGTTAAGGAAGAGCAGTACCTGTTTCTTATCGGCCAGAGCCTTGGCGATCCCCTGCCGTAACGGCAACGACAGTATCTCGCCTGCTCCGAGCTTGATCTGCTCCTTCATATCTACAGGTATTACCTTGGGGAGCCTTGCCTCGGGATTGGCTCTCGAAGTCAGCTCAAGAAGCTTATATACACCCTTTTCAGCCGCATAATAATTCGTCACGCTCGGGGTTGCCGAACCCAGGACAAGCGGACAAGAATTATACTTGGACCTTATAAGAGCGACATCCCGCGTGTTATACCTCGGAAAAGTCTCTGACCTGTACGAACTGTCATGCTCTTCATCAATGATAATAAGCTTAAGATCCCTTACCGGAGCGAAAACACCGCTTCGCGGTGCCACAACTATCCTTGCCTGCCCTCTTCTTATAAGGTCCCACTGCTCGAGTCTCTGTTTATCGGTCAGTCTGCTGTGAAGAACAGCAGCGAGCCTTCCGAACCTTCCGGTTATCCAGTTTACGGTCTGCGGAGTAAGCGATATCTCCGGTACAAGATACAGGACACTTCCACCCCGGCTCAGTATCTCACCGGCACACTTAAGATAGACTTCTGTCTTACCGCTTCCCGTAATCCCGTGAAGAAGGAAGACAGACGATTCGTCGATATGTTCCGTGATCCTTTTTACCGAAGCCTCCTGCTCATCATTTAATGTATGAACAGCACGGAACCTGTCATCGACCGGCTCTTTGAGGATGGTATCAGAAGCTATTGTCTTTATCTCAGGATCGACCTCTCGCTTCTCGGTCCTGATAAGTCCCTTGGTCCTGAGAGCATCGACCTGAGAAGGCGTGGCACCGGTAGCATTCATCAGAGTCGTCTTCTCGGTATCGCCACGGCTCAGTAGATAATTCAGCAGATTGATCTGAGCATAGGATCTGAGCTTGCCTTCTTCTAGTGTTTTCACTGCCTCTTCATGGTCTTTGAGGCATATAAAAGATGCCTTAGGCGGAGCCTTACGACCAACAGCCGCAGGCACCATGAGGCTTACGACATCCCCCATAGTACACAGATATCTCGAGCTTAAAGGCTTAATAAGTGCGATCTGCTCTTCGGTCATTACGGGAAGCGGATCGATGAGCCGCTTTATCTCCTTCAGCTTAGATACATCCTCATCACTTCCGACTTCACTTATGTCAGATACAAGTGCCTGTTTATCGCGGTTACCTCTGCCAAAAGGAACTTCGACATATGAGCCGTATGTTATTACATCCTTAAGCCTGTCAGGAACAAGGTAAGTATAGTATTTGTCCGTCTGCCGGACGCTGTCACGTAGAATAACCGAAGCTTTATTCATATCAGATACCCATCAGAGAGAACAGGTCGATCTGAGCTGATTCGGGAAGATCTTCACACAGACCGTAATCTACAAGAGTCTGCAGTGCAGACTTGCCGATACCGCTTCTCTGGAGCAGGTCTTCTCTGTTCTTGAACGGGGCCTCATCCCTGGCTTTCGTCAACGCCTTTGCCATACCGGAAGAGAATGATTCGATTATGTCGAGAGGAGGTCGTATCAGACCTTTGTCAACCTTAGTAAAGCGCACGGCATCCGAAGTCTTAAGATCTATCGGCACAAATGATATGCCTCTGTGATACATCTCTTCTACGATCTCGCAAAGGTAGTATTCAGACTTGATCTTCGGATTATCCTCCTGATGCATCATCTCAGCGAGGAGTTCACGTCGTGCCTTAAGGACTTCTTCTCCCCGACACATATACTGAGCATCGAATTCATCGCCTCTGATCGTAAAGAAAGCACAATAGTATTCTTCAGGATAGTAGACCTTAAACCATGCTACCCTGAGAGATGATATGGAATATGCGGCAGCGTGTGCCTTCGGGAACATATACTTGATCTTCTTACATGAATCGATATACCAGTCAGGAACACCGTTATCCCTCATAAGTTGTTCATGTTCCGGCGTAAGCCCTTTTCCTTTACGGACTTTCTCCATGATGTCAAAAGAATCCTTGTTCGGAAGTCCCCAGTAGATCAGTCTGGTCATGATGGAATCTCGGCATCCGATAACGGTATTAAGATCACATGTTCCGTTCCTGATCAGATCCTGGGCATTGCCGGTCCATACATCAGTACCGTGAGACAGACCCATCAGCTGGACCAGATCATAGAAATGCGACGGCTGTGTCTCCTTGATCATGCCTCGCGCCATATTGGTACCGAGCTCAGACAAGCCGAGCGTAGCGGCTCCCGCTTCAGTAGCTTCCATCGGGAATCCGAGTGCATCCGTTGTCTTAAGAAGGCTCATTACCTTGTCGTCAGGTATCGGAATACCGGTTATCTCGACACCCGTTAGTTCATGGAGCATACGAAGCACCGTCGGGTCCGCATGTCCCAGGATATCAAGCTTAAGTATCGTGTCATGCATCGCACGGAAATCGAAGTGCGTTGTAATGATCCCGCATTTCATGTTATTTGCAGGGCACTGGATCGGCGTAAATTCATATACATCCATCTCCTTGGGAACAACGACGATCCCTCCGGGATGCTGCGATGTCGTCCTCTTAACGCCGATTATCCCTTCTGACAGATAATAGAGCATAGCTTTGGAATACGTTAGCCCCTTATCTTCACCGTATTTACGTGCTACCGCAACTGCATTCTTATCCGCATAGGTACCTATAGTACCGGCTCTGAATGTATGTGTCTTTCCGAAAAGGAACTCGACATACTTGTGAGCCCGAGGCTGATAATCGCTCGAGAAGTTCAGATCGATATCGGGCTGCTTGTCGCCGAAGAAGCCAAGGAATGTCTCGAAAGGAATATCCTGGCCGTCTTTTTGCATCTGCACACCGCAATCGGGACAATTCTTGACCGGCATATCAAAACCGGACCCGAACTCACCGGTGTTATTGAATTCCACCAGATTACACTTCGGGCATCTGTAATGAGGTACAAGCGGATTAACCTCCGATATACCGCACATAGTTGCTACAAACGAAGAACCGACAGATCCTCTCGAACCTACGATATATCCGTCATTATTGGACTTCTTGACCAAACGGTATGCTATGTAATACATGATAGCGAATCCGTTACCGATGATCGAATTAAGTTCCTTCTCAAGACGTGCCTTAACGACCTCGTTAAGTACACCGTTATGCCTGTAGAGTTTGTTAGCCCTTGTATAGGCTATGTCTCTGACATCCGCGGCAGCTCTCGAGATGATAGGCGGATAAGTACCGTCCGGGAACGGCTTTATTCCGTATTCGATCTTGTCAGCGATCATATTGGTATTTGTAACGACTATCTCATATGCTTTCTCGGGACCTAAGTATGAGAATTCGTCCAGCATCTCCTGTGTCGTTCTGAAATACAGATCCGTCTGCATGTCGGCATCAGAGAAGTTCTGATCGTGAAGGAGGAACTTACGATACATTCCATCCTTCTTCTCAAGGAAATGAGAGTCAGTCGTCGCGACGCATGGCATCTTATACTGATCAGCCGTAAAGACAAGCAGTTCATTAACGATCCTGATATCATTGACATCAAGAGTAACCGGACCGGTATCACTATCTTCCGGAGGCTTTCTTGTCAGGAACATGTTGTTACAGAGAGGCTGAACCTCGACATAATCATATTTACGAAGTATGTCCTGCAATTCCTCCGACTCGCATATCGCTTTACGGGCCTGCTCGACATTCTTACCACAGCTCTTATAGAGCCTCATTACACACTTATAGATCTCACCGCTCTCGCATGCACCGCCGACGATAATGGACGATGCATAATAACGCAGAAGACTCTTCGGGGTCCTGGGTCTGAAAGAAAAGTAATTAACATGCGCTTCGGATATGAGCCGGTAAAGGTTATACAGGCCAAGGTTGTTCCTGACGAGATAAATGATGTGGAAAGCCTTGTTCTTACGTCCCTTTATCTCTTCAAGATCATAGTGACCGACACGTTTATTGAGCTCGACCGGATCAGCGCTCTGCGAATCAGTGAGGTAATGTACCACAAGAGATGCGACATCATAACACTCCATAAGCATGTCGTCTTTGTTGTCGTCAGTGCCTGCATGATACTCGAGTATATCGCCTGCCCCTAACGCATTAAGAGTCTCTCTGACCGACATCTTCCTGCATTCGGGATAAACATAGCGCTGAATATCATCAACGGAGATCGCAGGCATAAGGAACTTATGTCTGTAATAGACGTGATCTTCGATGTTGATACCGAAGCCTGCTCTTCTAAGGAAATCGAGTATATAGAATATATCCTTGCCGGTGATATAGGAGTCGCCGATAAACTTTACCAGTTCTCCCATCCTGAAATACGAATCACAGGGTTCTCCGGTTCCCGGGTAGATAATATCTTCGACTTCGGCATAGAAATCTGCCACGTGCTCATAGACGAGCTCTCCGGGTACTTCCTCCGTATCTGAATCAGTATAATTCGGAATGTCGGCCAGATGGATGTTGATAACGTGATCACTCGTATCCTTATGCGCCTTATCCGCCACTTTGATAGCTTCGTCACGAAGGTTTTCCGGGATCTCGGAAGGATCCCAGAGGCTCGTATCGATATCCATCTGAGAGAAGTTCTTAGCATCTTCATCGGATTCACCTTCGATGTCGGGACGCAAAGGTCTGTAGCCTTTAAGCCTGAACTTAGCGGCTGCCACGGCTGTTATCCTGTCTTCACAGGAATCATCACCTGTCGTCCGGATCGACAAAGCTACTATGCTTCCGACAGCCTTAGTCTCTTCACGGTTGAATGGCAGATTATAGAAAACAGTCGGACCGTCTTCTACCAGATATCCTTCACATCCGAGGATCGTCTTGAAAGGTTCGTCAGTACCGTTTACCTTCAAGCCTTTTGCAGTGTTATAGGCTTCAGGGAAAGCCTGAACTACACCGTGATCGGTAACGGCACATGCCTTGTGCCCGAATGAGGCTGCCAGTTTAATAAGATCGGAGGGTGCGCTGATGGCATCCTTCTCACTCATCTTTGTATGTACGTGAAGCTCGACTCGCTTGACCTCTGCATAATCCTTGCGTCCGGAGGGCTTGTCAACTTCAAAGATACCTGTTACCTTAAGTCCGGGCTCGCCATAATCGCTGTGAGGCTCTCCCTGGAATCCGGCATATCCGCCCTTCTTGAACTTCTTCTCGAATTCATCGGCTTCTTCGGGCTTAACAAACATGACGGCAGATAGTCCGCCTGTCTCATCTACGATATAGAACTTGGCAATGACGACCTTACCTGACTTACTCAGCTTAAGATCATCCGTAAGCGTTATGGATCCCTTAACGTTTATGAGTCTCTCGTCCAGCGTGAACTTGCCGATATCGATCGTCATTACATCCTTCTTGACACGCCCGAAAAGCGCCTCGGCATTACCTGAAAAGCGGAAAGAACCGTCTTCGGAATTATTCGCCTTAAACTCTTCCTGGACTTGCTTGGCCTTACTCTTCCACGAATCTCCGGAAGGCTTTTCCTTTTTATCTTCCTTCTGTGTCTGCTCACTTTCCTTCTTATGTGACTGTTCAAGGATCTCCTTCGGGATATTAGGCATAGGGATAACGCTATAGTAGTCTTCAGGGTCGTCAGAAGGAATAACAATATCTCCCTCATCATATATGACATTATCATCTTGTGCAGAAGGTACTACCTCTGTCTTGATCCCGGTTATACCGGCCATATTCGAGAACATTTCCGCTACTGTCCCTGCAGACTTGGTTATATCAGCAGATGAACAGAGTTCTTCAGACAGGTCGCTCGAGACATATACCGTATCACCGGCAAGACTGTATGTCAGGCAATCAGCATAGCTGTACGAGGGATCCTCAGACCTCGATACCATATGAAGGATATAAGGAAGCAGTATGTCAAATGCGGAACCGGCACCGATGGTATCAGCATCATCGAAAACTATCTTCACATCAACATCGTACTTTTTTCCCGCATCAAGGATAACGGCTGCGAGTCTGCCCGGCGCCGTTAAAGTCTCAAGACCTCTCAGGATAAACTTCATCATCGACTTATCCTTATAGAGATCCACCTTGACTATCTCTATCTGATCGATACCTTCTCTTAATGACGGATCGATGCCAAGAAGGTCAACTAATGCGTTCATTCTCTTTACCCAACTTGATAACTTCTTCTACAAAATCATCTACTGCTGTCTCTACGGGAAGCTTACGGATGACCTGTCCCTTCTTAAAGAGAAGGAACTCATTCTTTCCGCCCGCCAGACCGATATCGGCTTCTCTTCCTTCGCCCGGGCCGTTAACGACACAGCCCATTACGGCGATCTTAAGATCGTAAGGTAAACGCCTTACCCTTTCCTCGATGGCATTTGCATATTCGATAAGCGGAACCTCTGTCCTTCCGCAAGTAGGACATGATACAAATGTGATTCCGCCGCGACGCAGATCAAGCGCCTTCAGTATACTGATACCGGCATATACTTCCTCCACGGGATCCCCTGTAAGAGATACTCTTATAGTATCTCCGATGCCCTCAGCGAGAAGGGTTCCGATACCGACTGCAGATTTGAGGATCCCTTCTCTCATAGTACCGGCTTCGGTCACACCTACATGTAACGGATAGTCGCACATCCTTGAAATCTGTCTGTATGTATCTATCGTAAGCTTAGGACTCGAGGCCTTGATACTGATAACGATATCACCGAAGTCTACATCTTCAAGTATCTTTACGGCTTCCATGGCGCTTCTTGTCATATTCTCGGCACATACTCCGCCGTATTCTTCCACGAGTGCTTTGGATACGGAACCCGAATTTACTCCTACTCTGATCGGGATGCCTCTCTCTTTACATACTGAAGCAACCTTATTGATCCTCTCTCCTGCACCGATATTTCCGGGATTGATCCTTATCTTAGCAGCACCGTTCTCGGCCGCTGCTATGGCAAGTCTGTAATCAAAATGGATATCGGCAACAACAGGGATCGGAGATAACTTCGTGATCTCCTTCAGCGCTTCAGCCGATTCCATATCCGGTACGGTTACACGTGTGATATCGCAGCCGGCCTCGGCAAACTTCCTGATCTGTTCAAGTGTCGCCTTGACATCTCCGGTCTTAGTATTGTTCATTGTCTGTACTTTGACAGGGCTTCCTCCTCCTACGAGGACTCCGCCTATTGATACCTGCTTTGTCATAATGATCCCCCTTAACCGCCTTTGATGATGCGGATGATATCAGATGCAAAGGCAAAGATGACTAATCCTACAAGAATAAAGAATCCGACTATATTGATCATATTCTCCGACTTCTCGGAGAGCTTACGACCGAGTATCATCTCAACGACTATAAGGATGACCTGAACACCGTCAAGACCCGGGATCGGAAGCATATTCGTAAACATAAGCCCGATGGATATAACGGCAGCAAGCATAATGATGCTTGTTACCTTATCCTCAGTCTCTTCTTCTTTGTCGTCTACTACTTCAGAAACGACTGAGGTTACACCGACAGGCCCCGACACCATGTTGTAAACTTCCTCTTCACCGTCAAATACGTCACCTATCGATTTGATGCTTACATTAACGATCGTAAGCGGCATCTTGGCAGAATAACCGAGAGCCTTAAGGAAGACAGACGGCGAATCGACTTCATATCTGGTGATCCTGACACCTCTGTCATTGGCACCCGTGATCATGGTCTTACTGCATTCATCCTCATGTATCTCTCCATCCCTATAGTAAGTCAGGAGCATGGGCTCACCCTCGCCGAGATTGTTGAAGTATTCGAAGAACTCCTCCGAATCAACGTGATAACCGTCAACCTCCGTAAGATAATCGCCCGGCTTAAGGACAGGATCGCCGTTATTCTGAAGCTCGTTTACTTCGATTATCTCCCATCCGTTATACTCATTATCGGTCCCTTCCCAGTGGGTTATCCCGAGCATCGGTCGGGTATATATCTCAGGCACAAGTGTAAGATCATACTTATCGCCGTCATCATCACGAAGCGTTATGGTCATATCTTGTGTCGGCTTGGCATCGTTCATCTCATAGAAAAAATCCAGATAAGTGTAAACAGGATGTCCGTTGATGGCTACGATCTTATCGCCGACTTCATACTCCTGCCCGTAGAGCTGGGTGTCCTTATATGTCGTACCTATCTCGAGTGAATAGAATCCCGCTACCGAGAAGAATATAACGAAGAGGATAATACCGAGGACCATATTCATGAACGGTCCTGCCAAAGCTACCAGCAGCCTCTTCCATCTCGGCTGATTGATGAGTTCTGCAGGATCATCACTCTGGACGGGCGTCCCGTCCTCTGCTATCTCCGTAAATCTTACATAAGCTCCGAATGGCAGGCATCTTATCGAATAGTCGACGCCTTTACGGTTCCAGGATACCAGCTTGGGGCCCACAAAGATCGATACCTCGTAAGCCTTGATACGCAAAAGACAGGCAGCCCAGAAGTGACCTAACTCGTGGATCGTCACGAGCAGTCCAAGCATTAATATAACTACAAGAATACTCCAGATACTAATACTCATCAGCCTATCAATTCCTCTGCTATCTTACGTGCATCTTTGTCTGCTTCCAATATTGTATCAATACTAATGTCCGATTTTTGGGATGTAGACTCAAATCTTTCACAGACTGTGTAAACGATCCTCTCAATATCAAGATATGAGAGCCTGCCGGACAGGAAAGCATTGACTGCCGCTTCGTTCGCGGCATTCATTACATCAGGAAGGAGTCCGCCTGATCTTCCTGCCGAATAGGCCAGTGCCAGCAATCTGAATACACTTGTATCACACTTTTCGAAAGTAAGATTGCTGCAAGACGGATCGAACGGATCAAATTCATCAAGTATACGGGGACCTCTCTCCGGATAATAAAGTGCAACCATTATCGGCAGGATCATACTGGGCTTGCCCATCTGAGCCAGTACCGAGCCGTCCTTCATCCTGATCATGGAATGGATAACACTCTGCGGATGAACTACGACATCGACATTATCCACGGATACGCCGAACAGATGCCCGGCCTCTATCACCTCGAGACCTTTGTTCATCATAGTAGAAGAATCGATCGTGATCTTACCGCCCATCTTCCATGTAGGATGAGCCAATGCCTTCTCTACAGTGACTTCTTCAAGCTGTTCCCGCGACCAGCCTCTGAACGGTCCGCCTGAAGCTGTAATCAGGATCCGGTCAAGATCCTGACGCTTCTCGCCCCAAAGGCACTGCCATATGGCGCAGTGTTCACTGTCCACAGGAAGGAGATCTACCCCCTTTTCCTTAACAAGAGGCATGATAACATCTCCTCCGGCAACAAGTGTCTCTTTATTTGCCAGAGCTATATCCTTGCCCTTCATTATTGCATCATATGTGGGCTTAAGGCCTGCAACGCCGACTATGGCACCGAGAACAGTATCCGCATCGTCAAGCGTTGCTATGTCAGAAGCGGCATCAGGGCCGCTTATGATCTCTGTTTTTCCTTTATACCCTTTTGCAGAGAGTATCTCTTTGAGCGATGCTGCAGCCTTATCTTCTGCAACGGAAGCTGCTTGAGGCTCAAACTCTATTATCTGCGAAGCGAGCATATCAACACTTCTGCCGCAAGATAATCCGATGACCTTAAACTGATCGGGTGCGTTTCTTACGACCTCGAGTGTCTGTGTCCCTATAGAACCTGTAGAACCAAGAACAGATAGTTTTCTCATAATAGGTTAATTCCCGTTATTCCCTTCTTACTTTGTAAAATAGATCGCTGCCAGGGCAAGAAGAACACCTGTCGGAACAGTGAAGAATACACTGTCGAACCTGTCGAGCATACCTCCGTGTCCCGGGAAGATATTGCCGTAGTCCTTGATCCCGACCCTGCGCTTTACAAGAGACGCGAGCCAGTCACCAAGTTGAGACATTACCGAGATCATGAATCCCAGAGCAAATGCAAATACGGTAAAGAGATACTTATTGATCGTGATCCCGACCATATCGTAGATAACAATATCAAAGTAGACTGCTATAGCGGCAGCACAGCATACTGCACCTCCGATACAGCCTTCCCATGTCTTCTTGGGGCTGATATGCGGAACGATCTTATGCTTGCCGAGCGTTACACCGGTAAAATAGGCAAATACGTCAGATACCCATGCAGATGCCAAAGCCGGAACCATATAGAACCATCCGTGTTCCGGTATTGCCGCGACCGCACAAAGGCAGAACATGGGAAAAGTGATATAGAGAAAAGATGCTGCGGTGATCAGACCGTCGTGAAGATGGTTGCCCTCCTTACGGAATATGGACGGAATAATGACACAGGCCATAGCAAAGATGAGGGCAACGACAGAATAAAGACACAAAGATGCCCAAAGACTGATATCCATAAGATATGAAAGAGCGAACAGAACGATACTCAACACTCCGCCTGATACCATAAGCGGGACAGATGGCTCCATATCACCTGCCTTCAGTGCTTTGATCATCTCATAGAATGCGACACCTCCGACTATGACGGCGAACAGAGTCATTATAAGAGGAAACCAGTATGCCGGAACGACAAATGCGAGGACTCCAAGTGTAAAAAAGAATCCTGTAATAACCCGTTGTTTCATCAATGGTCCTCCTTACTTAGGCCGCCAAACCTGCGGTCTCTCTTGGTAAAGTCCCTGAAAGCCTGTGTAAGATCATCATAACTGAAATCCGGCCAGAGTACTTCAGATACCCAGAATTCGGCATAGGCTGATTCCCATAACAGGAAATTCGACAGTCTCATCTCTCCGCTCGGTCTGATGATCAGTTCAGGATCCGGAACATCGGGAAGATACATATTATCGGATATGGTCTTCTCGGTGATCTCACCGGGAGCGATCTTCCCCTCTTTAACATCAAGCGCGATCCTTCTTACGGCATTCTCAAGTTCTCTCCTGCCGCCGTAATTGAGTGCAACGATAAGCTGCATCCTCTTTCTGTTCTTAGAACGCTCCTCTGCGACTCTGCAGACTTCTCTGTTCGCCTCGGGGAGATTCTCGATATCACCGGTAAACCTGACCCTGATATCTTCTTCCGCGAGTTCGGGATCGTATTTATCAAAAAACTCGATGAACAGCTTCATCAATTGATCGACCTCATCCTGAGGACGTGACCAGTTCTCGGTCGAGAAAGCATACACGGTAAGGTATTTAACACCGTAATAGCAGCAATTCCTGACGAGTTCCTTAAGATTCTCTGCTCCGGCTCTATGGCCGGCACTTCTCGGAAGCATACGCTTACGGGCCCATCTCCCGTTGCCGTCCATTATTACGCCGAGTGAGACGGGTATCTTAAGTCCGTCTGTATCAAATGTCTTCTTTTGCTTAAATAAAGCCATGCGCACTCCTCTTCTCAGAAAAGAAGCGAAGCTTTGGCACTTCGCTTCCAGGGTCGATACCTCTATCAGTCGGAAGATCAGATCTCCATCAGTTCTTTCTCTTTGTCAGCACAGATGTCATCAACCTTCTTAACATACTTATCCGTGATCTTCTGAACCTTCTCTTCGTATTCCTTAAGGGAATCGTCCGTAAGTTCCTTCTTCTTATTGGCACCTCTCATCTTATCGATGAATTCACGTCTGTTATTACGGATAACGACCTTTGTCTCTTCTGCATATGACTTGACCTGCTTAACGAGATCCTTACGTCTCTCCTCTGTAAGGATAGGGAAAGCAAGTCTGATGATCTTACCGTCATTTGTAGGAGTGATCCCCAGGTCGGATGCCTGGATAGCACGCTCGATCTCCTTGAGCATTGACGGATCCCAAGGTGCCAGAGTGATCATCCTGGCTTCGGGAACCTGGATATTCGCTACGGCATTAAGAGGTGAAGGTGCACCATAGTAATCTACCGTTATGCGATCGAGAACATGAGGATTAGCTCTTCCTGCCCTGATAGCGTTAAGGTTCTCCTGAAGGTTATTGATAGCCTTATCCATCTTGGATTCAACTGCATCATAATCATTCTTGGTGATCTCTATCATCTTATTACCCTCCTTAAGGCTTATGTTCTTATTCTACCAGAGTTCCGAGATCTTCGCCCTTGACTATGCGAACGATATTCTCGGGGTCCTGCATGGAGAAAACGAGTATCTTTGTGTTGTTATCACGGCACAGGGCAGCAGCTGTAGCATCCATGACCTTGAGATTGAGCTGCAGGACCTCATCGTGAGATACTGTCTTATACTTCTTGGCATCGGGATATACGTTGGGATCCTTATCATATACGCCGTCAACCATAGTAGCCTTCATAAATACGTCAGCACCGATCTCGGTAGCTCTCAGAGCTGCACCGGTATCCGTCGAGAAATAAGGATTACCCGTACCGCAGGCAAAGATAACGATCCTTCCCTTCTCCAAGTGCCTGACCGCCCTCTTCCTGATGTAGGGCTCAGCCATCTGTCTTACATCGATCGCCGAGAGGACTCTCGTAACTGCACCATGCTGTTCGAGAGCATCGGATACTGCAAGAGCATTCATCAGCGTGGCGAGCATTCCCATATGATCGGCAGTAACTCGATCCATATTCTCGGATGTCCTGCCGCGCCAGAAGTTACCTCCGCCGACAACTACGGCGACCTCGACTCCAAGATCGGATACAGCCTTGATATTGGCCGTGATGTTCTTAAGTACTTCGTCGTTTATGCCGACTTTGTTCTCCCCGGCCAAAGCCTCTCCCGATATCTTCAGCAAGATGCGCTTATATTTGGTATCAGACATATTCTCTCCTCCGTTTACATTTGTCTTCTATTTTATCTTTTATCGGTTGATAATAAAAGACCAAAGAGAGAATTCTCTGCTGTCTATTCGATTTTCGAAGAATAAACATATGAAAAAGGGATGTCTCCGGAACGAGACATCCCTCTTGGTTCTATTCTTATATTCGGGATCAGAGACCAGCCTGCTTCATAACCTCAGCAGCGAAGTCATCTTCCTTCTTCTCGATACCCTCACCGAGCTGATAACGTGTGAAGGAAACGACAGAGATGTCTGTACCGAGCTCCTTGGAAACGGAAGCGATGTACTGAGCAACTGTCATGGAGTCATCCTTAACATACTCCTGATCTACGAGAACGTTGAGCTTGTAGAAGTTCTTGATCTGACCGGGAACGATCCTGTCAGCGATGATCTTCTCAGGCTTACCCTCTTCGAGAGCCTTCTTTGTGATGATCTCGATCTCCTTGT
The DNA here is from genome assembly GCA_946611435.1 of uncultured Clostridia bacterium. Classification (GTDB taxonomy): domain Bacteria; phylum Bacillota; class Clostridia; order Saccharofermentanales; family Saccharofermentanaceae; genus Saccharofermentans. Next base: position 50,550 of record CAMODL010000002.1, on the reverse strand, counting down.
CGAGCTCAGCCTGAGGAACCTCAGACTCCTCAACCCAGTTAGGATTGGAAGCGGCGATCTGCATTCCGAGGTTCTTGGCGAAAGCCTTGTAAGCATCGGATGTGATAACGGAATCATCGCCTGTAGCGATCTCCATGAGAACGCCTACCTTACCGCCCATGTGGATGTAAGTCTCAACGGAACCGTTGCCGGAGATCTCATAGATAGCGAATCTTCTTGCAGAAGTATTCTCTCCGATATCTGCGATAGCCTCCTTTGTGAAGACCTCAACAGTCTTGGAAGCGTCGTTATACATGGCAGAAGTCTTGAGTGTATCGATATCTGCGGGCTTTGTAGCCATGATCTGAGCACCGATAGCATCAACGAAAGCCTTGAACTTAGGTGTAGCGGCAGCGAAGTCTGTCTCTACGTTTACCTCAACGAGGACACCTGTCTTTGCATCGTCGGAGATGAAAGAAGCAACCTGACCCTCGGCAGCAACTCTGCTGGACTTCTTCTCAGCCTTAGCCATACCCTTCTCACGAAGCCATGCCTTAGCCTTCTCGATATCGCCGTCAGCTTCGATAAGAGCCTTCTTGCAATCCATGATTCCGCAGTCTGTCAGTTCGCGGAGTTCTTTAACCTGTTGTGCTGTAACAGCCATATTCTTATCCTCCAGTAGTATTATTGATTATTCCTCAGCGGGAACTTCTTCTGTAGCAGCGATCTCTTCGATGGACTCGGCTGCCTCTGCTGCTTCCTCAGCAGCTACAGCGTCAGCCTCTGTCTCAAATGTCTCACCCTGGTGAGCTTCGATAACTGCATCAGCCATCTTGCCTGCGATGAGCTTAACGGCACGGATAGCATCATCGTTACCGGGGATTACATAATCGACCTCATCGGGATCACAGTTTGTATCAACGATAGCGATGATCGGGATGTTAAGTCTTCTTGCCTCTGCAACAGCGAGGTGCTCCTTCTTTGTATCAACTACGAAGAGAGCAGCGGGGAGCTTGTTCATACCGACGATACCGCCGAGGTTCTTGTCGAGCTTCTCCATCTCGAGCTTGAGACGGGCTACTTCCTTCTTGGGACGGATGTCAAAAGAACCATCCTCTTCCATGGCGCGGAGCTCAAGAAGTCTTGCAACTCTTGTCTTGATCGTCTTGTAGTTTGTAAGAGTACCGCCGAGCCATCTGTTGTTAACATAGAACTGACCGCAGCGCTGAGCCTCTTCCTTGATGGACTCCTGAGCCTGCTTCTTTGTACCTACGAAAAGGATATCACCCTGCTCAGCGAGTTCCTTCATAGCCTCATAAGCCTCGTCAACCTTCTTGACTGTCTTCTGAAGATCGATGATGTGGATCGTGTTACGCTCTGTGAAGATGTACTCCTTCATCTTAGGGTTCCAACGACGTGTCTGGTGACCGAAGTGTACACCTGCTTCCAGAAGCTGCTTCATTAAGATTACTGACATAAAAATATTCCTCCTTGTTAGTACTTCCGCAGCGCTAACTCCCGCATAAAGTATTAGTCCGAGAGCACAAAAAGACACACTGCGTGATTTTTATGCTGAATAATATTATCAGAAGCATATTAATAGTGCAATATCCCGAACTCATTTTTATCGAAAAGTAGTATCATAAGATAAAAAACAGATCGGAGAACCTTATGTCACTAACATCATATCAGACCGAATTTCTTAACAGGATCCTGTCGATCCCCAGCGTAGGCTCGGAGCCTGAAGAAGGAGCTCCTTATGGCAGAAGATCCAGAGAAGTCCTTGAAGTATTCCTTGAAGAAGCTGGTAAAGCAGGCTTCACGACCGGAGTCATAGACGACAAGGTCGGCTGGATAGAGTTCGGTTCTGGTGACAGATTGACAGGCATCGTCTGTCATCTTGATGTCGTTCCCGAAGGAAGCGGATGGTCAAGTGACCCGTTCGTTCCGTCTTATAAAGACGGGGCAATATACTGCCGCGGCATCGTTGACGACAAGGGACCCGCCTGTGCTGCCTTTTTCGCTATGAAGGATCTGCTCGAGAAGGACATTGCCCCGGGTTCGAGAGTCCGTCTTATACTCGGGACGGACGAAGAAAGGACATGTGACTGCGTGGAGACATATGCGGCCAAGGGCGAGCTTCCCGATATTGCAATAACCCCGGATGCCGAATTCCCTGTTATCTATGCCGAGAAAGGCATCCTGCATGTTAAGATCACTGACCCTTCCGGATCAGATGCGTTTGCCTATGGCGGAGAAGCCGCCAATATGGTTCCCGCTTCAGCCGAATTCAGGATAAACGGGAAACAGATAAATGCTTCAGGCAAGATGGCGCACGCCTCCAAGCCCGAGCTCGGTATCAATGCAATTGACAGTCTGCCTGCACTGATCAAGGCAGAAGGACTCGATACTGCTCCCTATCCTCTTCTGGCGTTTATCGAGAAGTATATGACATCAGGTGATCATGAGGCCTTGACCGGATGCACCATAAAAGACGATTCCGGTGAGCTTACCGCCAATACCGGCATTCTTCGTCTTGATGAGAACGGCGGATATATCGTGATCGATATCAGATACCCGGTTACTGCTTCATATGAGAACATAATGGAGTGTATTGGCAGAGCTGCATCGGCTTACGGACTTGTAGCGGAAGCTGATAATCATATGGCTCCTCTCTACAAGGACCGTAGAAGCAACGCCGTATCCATTCTGACTGACATCTGGAAAGATCATATGGACAGGTTCACGGATTATAAGCCGGAATATTCGGAGATGTATGCAGAACCGATCGCCATCGGCGGTGGCACATATGCAAGGCATATGCCGAATACGATCGCTTTCGGTATTCAGACACCGTGGCAGGAAGATCAGTGCCATCAGGCCAATGAGCATATGTCGGTAAATGACTTCGAGGAATGCATAAAGATACTCGAAGAGGCGATCCTCAAGTTGTCAGCAAACTGAATCCTTACAGGAATCTTCTGATCGTAACTACACTTCCCATCGGATAGGCGGAAGTGATAACGCCTTGCCTCGAATTGGATGCATGTATGCAGGTTCCGTTGCCGATATACAGGCTGACATGATCGATATATCCGTCCGAATTATAGTCATGGCAAAGGACATCTCCGCACTCGACCGATCCGGGATCAACTGCCGTGCCCATCTCGGCGATCTCGGCCGCATTATGAGGAAGACTGATACCGTAGTAGTTCGCGTATGTATAGGAAACGAATCCCGAACAGTCAAATGCTGACGGGCTGGCACGTCCGTATTCATAAGGTGTACCGACAAACTGAAGACAATAGGATGCAAAGTCGCTGTAGCTTACGGAAGTTTCTTCTCCGCCTTCATTATCAGCAGCCTCACCTTCAGTGTTATTCTCACCTTCTCCCGACGTCTCGTCGGTATTGCCGTCACCCTCTTCGTTCGTTTCAGCAGGTGCTTCTACGGGAGCAGGCGCAGCAGTAGGCTCGGGCAGTACATCCCATGTCAGTTCTGCCTTTACATAAAGACCGTCAGATGATCTGTACCAGCCGTTACTCGTCAGAGCTACAGCATCAAAACTCTGTCTCGGAGAGAGTACGGTTACCAGAGAACAATCCGTACCCGGGCCGGTCCTTACATTCAGCTCACAGGAAGCATATACGGTAGCAACATGTTCACTCTCCGTATATGAAGGCATCGGAGTAGCTGTCGGAGCCGGCGTATTCGTGGGTACAGGCGTAGGCGTCTCTGCAGGAACGGTAGGTTCAGCCGGCTTAGGTGTAACTGTAGGCGTCGGTGTAGCTTCCGGTTCTTCTTCAGGCTCGATATCCGTCAGGAGCGATGTGAGTATATAACCCGTGGAATGGTCCTCCATCCTGATATAAGACCATTCTGATCCATATGATATCCTGACTACTCTGGAATCCGCAGGCAACGAACAGACTATATCATTATCGATACCGGGACCGCTCCTGACATTGGCAAGAGTAACATTTGTCCAGTAAGGATGTCCGTCATATGTAAAAGTCGAGACATCTACCAATTCGTCCGGAATACCGAGATCATTCTCGCTCGCAGTCACATTGTATGTATTACGCGAGAGCGCACCGGAATCAGACTTTACTCTCGGTTTCAGTTCAAAATAAGACACTCTTCTGACACTCACGGGCGTTACCGTGGGAACGGCAGTCTGAGACTCATCAGAATCATCCGCAATATCGGCAGAAGGAGTGGGACTTAGATTTCCTGCCCTTGCAGCAGAGAGGTCTGCAGCCGTAATAGAGCTTACGGGGCACTGAAGAGAGATGCTCTCGTTATTACCTACATCATAATACTTGTAAGCAGAGACAACGGCAACGGCTCCGACAGTAAAAAGGACTGATCTAAGGAGTATCCGTCTTATCCTGTCGAAGGCATTGAGCGTATTATCGGGTCTTTTCTCTTTGATCTTACGCATATGCCGCCTCCTCACTGCTTTTATTATACGTGAGCAAAGTTGTAAAGATCGGCAGAAATGCGGTTACAGGCGATTATGTAACCGATTTGTAATCTCAATTGACTTTCTTGGTAGTCGGAGCATTAAGCAAAGCTTTGTCTCTCTCTCTGCGCTTCTTATCAACATGATCGGCTATCCTCTCTACCCAGAGCTTGATAAGCGCACCTACAGGGACGGCAAAGAGCATTCCGAGTATTCCGCCGACTCTCGCACCTATAATGAGGGATACGATAACAAGCAACGGGTGGACTTCGATAGCATCGCCGAGGAGCTTAGGATTGATAACGTTACCGTCGACTGTCTGAATTACAAAGAGTACGAGAATTGCAATGAACATTATCTTGTAGTCAGCCGTGATAAGTCCGACGATCAGGATGGAACCGTAACCGAGGAACGGTCCGAGATACGGGATCAGGTTACCGATACCGGTTACAAGACCGATAAGTATTGCATATTTAATACCTACGATAGATAAAGCGATACTTGTGGAGAATGCCATGAAAGTAGCATCTATTACCTGACCTCTGATATAGCCGGAGAATACTGTATCGGCATCCCTTACGATCTGCTTAACGAAAGCATACTTCTTGGGACCTAAGAGCCTGTTAAGAAGGCTCTTCCAATAATTCATAAGGTTCTCTCCGTCCATCAGGAAGTATACGGCAAATACAATGGAGAAAAGAAGCGTTGTAAAGATATTAGGGATCGCCTTGACGAAGTCTACGAGACCGTCAGCCAGAGACAGGAGGAAATCTGTTGCCGTATCACCTGCCTGGTCGATCCAATCATTGACTTCATCGGACTTTACGTTCATCGATTCGAGCCTTGAACTGAGATCATTGGCGAGGTCGATAAAGTTATCAGAGGCCTTATTGAATGAACTGATGATGCCCTCAGTGCTTATTATCGCAACAGTACTCTTGATCGCTGATATCAGTGCGGATATAGCAAGAGCGATTATACCTGCGATCATGAGGGCGATAATAGTAACAGATAAGCCTCTTGATCTTCTCGGATGTCCCTTAAAGAGCTTGAACCTCTCCAGGAAAGACTGGATCTTACGCATAACGGGATAAAGAAGATAGGCAGCAACAAAACCGATAAATACCGGTCTTAAGAGTCTGCTCGTCCAGAAGAATCCTTCTTTGAGATCCGTAAGGATATCGCCCAAATTATCTGCGACCTTGAACAGGACATAGATAGTGACAACCATCACAACGATAAGCATGGCTGTCAGCTTATTCTTTCTGTCTATCTCGTTAAGCCACTTCATCCTGTAACCTCTTCATGAAGAATGTATGTATTATATATCAGTTCTCTCTGATTAGCCAATACGGATATCTTCGAATCACTGTATCGAAAAAGGGTTGCCCTCTCGGACAACCCTTTGCGATTACTTTGAGTTAAATGCGATCACTCTTCGGCAGGAGCTTCAGCTGCTTCCTCGGCGGGAGCCTCAGCTGCAGCTTCTTCAACTGCAGGAGTCTCTTCAACAGCAGGAGCTTCCTCAACAGGAGAGTCGGCTACAGCCTCTTCCTCAGCATCATCGATCTCATCGATAACGGGATCGATAGGCTCAACTTCCTTGATGCTGATGGAGATACGACGCTCATCCTTCTTGATGTCGATAACCTTAGCGATAACTTCCTGACCTACCTTAAGTACATCAGAAGGCTGCTGAAGTCTTACGGAAGAGATCTGGGATACATGGCAGAGGGCATCAAGATCAGGCTCGAGCTGAACAAATGCACCGAAGTTTGTAAGTCTGACGACAGTACCCTTAACAACAGAACCTACCGGGATCCTCTCCTCGATATTGTAGTAAGGATCGTCCTCCTCCTTCTTATATCCGAGAGAGATCTTCTTTGTCTCTCTGTCAAAGCTCTTAACGTATACGTCGATCTCGTCGCCTACGGAAAGAACGTCAGAGGGCTTCTTGATCCTCTTCCAGGACAGTTCCGTGATGTGAACAAGTCCGTCAACACCGCCGATATCAACGAATGCACCGAAGTCAGGAAGGCTTCTTACGATACCCTTGTAATGCTTACCCACTTCGATCTCGTTCCAGAGTGCATCAGCCTTCTCCTTACGCTCAGCGGAAAGGATGGCACGATGAGAACCGGAAACTCTCAGACGGTGCTTCTCGGTGTCGATCTTAGTGATCAGGATATCAATGGTCTGACCCTTATACTCGTCAAGGTTCTGAACCTCGCCGATCTTAAGCTGTGTTCTGTGGATATAGATGTCGATACCGCCGTAGTTAGCGATAACACCATCTCTTACGACACCCGTGATCTTAACATTAACGGGAGTCTTGTTCTCATAAGCTTCCTGAAGAGCCTTCTTGTTCTTCTCAAAGTCGAGCTGGCTCTTGGAAAGGATGATCTCCTTGCCCTGATCGGAGTTCCTGATGCTCTTTACGACAACAGTGATCTCTTCTCTGTCTGCAACTGCCTTCTCAATATCAAAATCGGGATCGGATTCGAATTCCTTCCTGGGGACTCTGCCTTCAGACTTGTCACGTACATCAACGTAAACATAATCGCTATCAGCCGAAGTTATAACCCCCTTCACCACCGCATTCCTTCTCAACTGAGGAATACTGTCGATATAATCACCGAAATTAATATCAGCTGTCTCCTGATTGGTCATAACTTCCTTCTCGTTCTCGTTCATTGTACGAACAACCTCCAAAATAATAGCTTCCGGTGTAGAAGCACCTGCCGTAACGCCCACTCGGTCCTCCTTATCTATCAGTCCTTCGGACATGATCCTTCGGAGATCCTCCGCACCGTTCACCAAGTACGTTCTATCACAACGACTCGAGCAGATATCATAAAGCTTCCGGGTGTTGGAACTGTGTGTAGAACCTATGACGATCATCACATCAGAATCCAACGCAATATCGGCAGCTTCCTTCTGCCTGCCTTCTGTCGTACTACATATTGTATCAAATATCAAATTTTTTGCAATTTTATTTTTTACAATTGCACAAATGTCCTCAAAGATTTCTGCGGAAAAGGTCGTCTGAGACACTATCACGGTGTTATTCCAGTCGACATCCGCCCCCTCGAGTTCATCGACAGACTCGATCACGTGCACTTTCCTGTTGCCGGCTTCACCGCAGAGGCCGACAACCTCGGGATGGCCCTTCCCGCCCGTAATGATAATGTCGTAACCCTCAGAAGCCTTCTGACTGACGATCTTATGGATCTTGGATACAAAAGGACATGTCCTGTCAAAGACCTTACAGCCCTTATCATCAAGGATCTTCTTCTGTTCGGGTGACACACCGTGAGCTCTGATTATTACGGAACTGCCCGCAGGAACGTCCGCAGCATCATCGATCACCTCGAAGCCGCCTGCCGTCAGTTCCTTTACGATGGAATCGTTGTGGATGAGCTCGCCGAGCATAACAAGCCTCTCGCCCTCCTTTTTGTGAGCGATCATGCTTAATGCTTCATCTACTGCAGCTTTTACTCCGAAGCAGAATCCGGATGACTTGGCCCTGGTAACTTCCATAAGGTTATCAGTCTTCCTCTTTTATGTAACTCAGCAGAGTCCTTCTTGTCTCATCGATATCTATCTCGGAAGTATCGATAACGATCGCATCCGGAACGCATACGAGCGGAGCGCTGGCTCGCTCACTGTCCTGCTTATCACGAAGCTCGATATCACGGAGGACTTCCTCATAGTTCTGACTATAATCACCGCGGGCATTGAGCTCTGCAAGTCTTCTTTTCGCGCGCATCTCGGAAGAAGCTGTCAGGAAGAACTTATACTTTGCATTGGGAAGGACATTTGAAGCGATATCTCTTCCGTCGATTACAAAGCTCTGTGTTCCTGCGATCTTACGCTGATAATCGACCATGGCGCTTCTGATCACGGGCAAAGTGCTTATATCCGATGCCGCCATCGATACTTCGGGAGTCCTGATCATTCCCGTAACATCTTCCCCGTCCAGTATCATATGCTGTGCTCCGTCGATGAACTTGACTTCAAGTTCCATCTCATCGAGCATGGAAGCTACTGCGTCAGCATCCTTAGGCGATATGCCTCTCTTTACGGCTGCAAGTCCGCATGTCCTGTACATAGCGCCGGTATCGAGATACATGATACCGAGCTCCTTGGATACACCCTTTGCAAGCGTGCTCTTGCCTGAACCTGACGGGCCGTCGATAGCGATCTGATAGATACTCATACTTTATTATCCTCCTCTATTATCTCATCTGAATTTCTGTCTCTTCCTACATCATAAACGCTGTATCGTGACCACAGCATCTCCAGTGCCTCAAAAGAATGAACGATATGCTCTCTCCTGTGCATACCAAGGGTAACGAGCAGTGCATTGATCAGCGACAGCGGCGCCGCGAGCGAATCTACGAATGCTGCCATGCTCGATTTGGCGAAGATCTTCACGTCAGCGAACTCGGTCATCGGAGTATTGTCCTTATCCGTAATAACGATTACACGTGCACCTTTTTGCTTTGCATACTCCATGGAATTGATAGTCCTCTTGGAATAACGCGGGAAAGATATTCCGATCATTACGTCATCTGAAGTAATAGGCATTATCTGCTCGAAAACCTCATTAGTACTGTTACTGTGTATATGGACAACATCATCGAAGAGCAGTGTCATATAGAAATGCATGAAAGACGACAGCGGTGCGCTCGACCGAAGTCCCATGATATAGATCTTACGGGCCTTCAAAATGGATCTTACAGCTTCTGACATCGCGTCTTCGTCTATCGAGGCCAATGTATCCCTGATATTCTCCATATCAGCCTTGATGATATCTCTTATGGCAGAAGCATCATCTTCAAATCTCTCGGTGTAATTAAGACGCTGAACGGAAGTAAGCTTGGATTTCAGTTCTTCCTTCAGAGCCGCCTGGAAATGCGGATAGCCTTCAAATCCGAGTTCCGTCGTAAATCTTACGACCGTCGATTCACTGACTCCGGTCTCTTCACCGAGTTTACTTGCCGTCATATAGGCTGCTTTATCATAATCCTTGATTATGTAGTTCGCGATCGCCTTATGGCCCTTACTCATCAAGGGCAAACGCTCTTCTATCAGCTCAATCGTACTTTGCATCGTTATCCGCCTCGCTATTCTCACTCTCGTCATCAGTGCCCGCTGATGCCTGGTTCTGTTCGATTATATTGTCGATAGTTATCTGCCTGTCGTTTCCTGCCGCTTTCTCGAGCGAATCCTCGAGATCTCTTATCGTCTTGTAGCTCATCAGTTCCATAGAAGGCAGATCATCTACCGAATCGATCCCGAATTCCAGGAGGAACTGCTGTGTGGTCTCAAAGAGCGTAGGTCTGCCCGGTGCATCGAGAGTTCCCGCTTCCCTGATCCATCCGCGGTCAAGAAGCCTGGCTATGATACTGTCACTTGAAACGCCTCTTACTGACTCTACCTGAGCCCTGGTTACCGGCTGGTTATAGGCAATGACAGACAGCGTCTCATATGAAGCCTGAGAGAGAGGCGGCTTGCTCTTAGGCATAAACAGCCGTTCCAATACCTTCTTCATGCCCGGTTTGGTGCACATAACATAAGCATCATCCACTCTGCGTATCAGAAGTCCGCCCCAAGGATCATTGGTGTAGTCGCTGATCAGCTTATCCATAGCCTCTTTTATAACGTTTCTGTCCATATTCAACACTTCGGACAGAGTTTCCATCTCGATCGGTTCCCCGGAAGCGAATAGCAGCGCTTCGATCGCAGCTGAGACTTCCTGTATCGGTAATTCAAATGTATCGTCTTCTCTTCCGTTCATTCTGTCCCTCTCTTCTCCTCGATGAGTATCACATCGAAGGGCTTCTTTTGTTCTGCACTTATCCTGTTGCTCCTCAGGAGTTCCAGTACCGCCAGGAAGCTTACTATCCTGTCCATCTTATCCGGCTTTTCTTTCTTAGCGAAAAGCTCGTGGAAGAAAAGTCTTCCGCGCTTAGTTACCGTAAGCCATACAGACTTCATCTTTTCCTTAACGGACAGCTTGTCTCTCTTAAGGATATGAGTGATCTTCGAAGACAGATCTGCAAATCTCATCTCATTGCGCTTGGCAATGTTCTCGGTCGCGAGTCTGAACTCCTCAGGATCGAATTCCTGTGGCGGCAGAGTGATCTTGATATCCAGATCCGATGCCGTCGAGGGCAGTCTGTATGTGCAATCCGTATATATGTCGTGACGGCGACGGAGTTCTCCTGCCAGCATCTTGCATCTCTTATACTTAAGAAGGCTGATAACGAGTTCTTCTCGCGGGTCCTCCTCACCGGATTCATCATCACCTTTACGGCCGGGGAGCATCATCCTCGATTTGATATGAACGAGCGTCGCGGCCATAACAAGGAACTCGGATGCAACTTCCATATCGAGAGACTGCATCTTCCCCAGGAAATCCATATACTGCTCCGTGATCTCGGAGATCGGAATGTCGTAGATATCGACATCATTCTTTTCGATAAGATGGAAGAGGAGATCTAACGGTCCCTCGAATTGCCTTATCTTCAGTTCCGGTCTCGTATGCACTGACATCTTACATTATCCCGGACACAAGGTCGCATACCCTGTTGATGACCCATGCAAAAGGCCAGGCGATCTTCGTAATGAGAAAACCGAATACGGATATGCGCGTAAAGCTTCCTACAATTATCAGTATGAGCAGGATCTGAGGCGCAAGCGCCAGATACTGTCTGTATCCGTCAGACATCCTCACACGTGTGGGGAGCAGCTCATTCATCACGTTGAAACCGTCAAGCGGGGGCAACGGAAGAAGATTAAAAGCAAGGAGCATGAGACTGAATATGGTCGTATATGCAAATATCTGACATATTGCCAGAACCGCCATATTATCGGTCGTATTCACGTCATTCAACATTACATCGTAGAAGTTGGATGTGTTGATAGAAGCCGAATCGAAGAATCCCGCACTGATACCGACGATATTGACTATAAGCATGGAGATGAGTGCCACGATAAAATTACCGGTTACGCCGGCAAGATCCACCATTATGTTCATGGCCCTGCGGCTCTTAAGCCGGTTAAGCCGGTTCGGATTGACCGGAACAGGCTTGCCCCAGCCGAAGCCCATCAGGAGGATCAGGATAGTACCCATGGGATCCAGATGAGCTGCGGGATTCAAGGTCAGCCGTCCCATGTGCATCGCAGTATCATCCCCGAGCTTATGCGCGACATATGCGTGCATAAACTCATGTACCGAGAATGACAATACTAGAGCAAAGAGCATTATAAGCAGGTAATAGATAAACTCCTTTGCACTCAGGTGCATGTCGAAAAGCGCGAACAGCATCAGATCACCTTATGCTTTCTTTACGGAGAACAGGATGCTCTCTCCGTTGATCTCCCAACTTCTGGAGCTGTCATCCTCGCCCGCCTTAACTTCGGCTGCCAGGACTTCAGAAGCTATATAATCCTTCTTACTGTCGATGATACCGGCAAGCTTGTCATTACCGGAATACATCAAGATGATACGGTCCGTAACTTCCAGACCCGTTTCCTTACGCTGATTCTGGATCTTTGAGATCATCTCACGAACGAGACCTTCCTCGATCAGTTCATCCGTAAGAACAGTATCGATCGATACTGTGAGATTCCTGTCTGTCTGTGTCGACAGGCCCTCGGGCTGGACTGTCTCGATAAGGAAATCTTCCTCAGTCATCTCATATTCTTCGCCGTCAACGGTGATCTTGATCGCGCCTGCCTCAAGAGCCTTCTTTGTGGCCTTGCCGGGCAGAGCAGCGATAACTTCCTTAGCTGCGTTGAGCTTAGGACCGAACTTACGGCCGCATGTACGAAGCTGAGGCTTAAACTTGAAGTCCATGAGAGCAGATGCATCGGAAAGCACCTCGAGCTCCTTGATGTTGAGCTCTTCAAGGACGATACTCTTATATTCCTCATCAAGCGTCTCATCAGACACTACAAAGATCTTGGCAACAGGCTGTCTGTTCTTGATGTTGGACGAATTACGGGCAGCTCTACCCAGCTCAACGATCTTTCTTACGAGTTCCATCTCTTCCTCAAGTCTTGTGTCGATCAAAGACTCATCGGCAACAGGATAGGAACAGAGGTGGACAGACTCGGGAGCATCCTTGTCTACGCTTCTGACGATATTCTGGTATACAGACTCAGATACAAACGGAACAAAAGGTGCGATAAGCCTTGTGAACTGCTCAAGTACAGTATAGAGCGTCATAAAGGCATCGACCTTATCCTTGGTCATATCGCCTGCCCAGTATCTCTCACGGCCGCGTCTTACATACCAGTTGGACAACTCATCCGTGAAGTCCTGGATAAGTCTTGCAGCGCCGGTGATGTCATATCCTGCCATCTTGGCATCAACAGTCTTGATAAGCGAATTGAGCCTCGAGAGGATCCACTTATCCATGGCACACAGATCCTTTACATTGAGCTCATACTTTGTAGGATCGAACCGGTCGATATCGGCATAGAGAACATAGAAAGCATATGTATTCCAGTAAGTACCGATGAACTTGCTCTGGCCTTCCTTAACGGCGCTGTCAGAGAAGCGGCTGGGCAGCCACGGTGCATTAGCGCTGTAGAAATACCATCTTGCAGCATCCGCGCCCTCATTGTTGAGTACATCCCAGGGATCAACTACATTGCCCTTGTGCTTGCTCATCTTGATACCGTCCTTATCCTGAACGAGACCCATTACGATACAGTTCCTGAAAGGACTCTTGCCGAACAGGACCGTACTCTCAGCCAGGAGCGAATAGAACCAGCCTCTGGTCTGATCCAGAGCCTCGGAGATAAAGTCACAAGGATAGTGGGATTCAAAGAACTCCTTATTCTCGAAAGGATAATGATACTGAGCAAAAGGCATGGCTCCGGAATCGAACCAGCAGTCGATAACTTCGGGAACTCTTGTCATCACGCCTCCGCACTTCGGACACTTGATGTGAACGTTATCAACATAAGGCTTATGGAGCTCGATGTCATCGGGACAATCGTCGCTCATCTCCTTAAGCTCGGCAATGGATCCGATACAGTGTCTGTGACCGCATCCGCACTCCCATACAGGAAGCGGAGTTCCCCAGTATCTCTCACGTGAGATACCCCAGTCGATAACATTCTCAAGGAAGTCTCCCATACGGCCGTCTCTGATCGATTCGGGATACCAATTGACCATCTTGTTGGACTTCAGGAGTTCTTCCCTCTTTGTGCTCATTGCAATGAACCATGTGCTTCTTGCAAAGTAGATCAGAGGTGTGTCGCATCTCCAGCAGAAGGGATACTCATGCTCAAACTTGGGAGCATCGTAGAGAAGTCCTCTCTCCTCGAGATACTTAAGTACCATGGGATCAGCATCCTTTACGAAAACCCCTGCAAAAGGTGTCTCCTCCGTAAGCTTACCCCTTGTATCAACAAACTGTACCATCGGCAGGTCATAATTCTTACCGACTCTTGCATCGTCTTCACCGAATGCGGGAGCGATATGAACGATACCCGTACCGTCCTCCATTGTTACGTAGTTGTCGCAGACAGTATAATGAGCCTTCTTTCCCTGTGCCTTGGCTTCTTCACCGGTACACTCGAAGAGAGGTTCATATGCTCTGCCTTCAAGATCCGAACCCTTAAAGCTCTCGAGGATCTCATATGCCGCAACGCCTTCATCGGGCTTGCCGAGTCGGCCCAATACGGCATCGAGCAGAGCCTTAGCCATATAATATGTGTATCCGTCAGCAGCCTTGACCTTAACGTATTCGGAATCGGGGTTAAGGCAGAGTGCGGTATTACTCGGAAGCGTCCAAGGTGTAGTCGTCCATGCGAGGAAATATGAATCTTCGCCGATGACCTTGAATCTTACGACTGCGGATCTCTCCTTTACAGTCTTATATCCCTGAGCGACCTCGTGGCTTGACAGAGCGGTCCCGCATCTGGGGCAATAAGGAACGATCTTATGACCTTTGTAGATAAGATCCTGATCCCACATTGTCTTGAGTGCCCACCACTCGGACTCGATATAGTTGTTATCATATGTGACATACGGATGTTCCATATCAGCCCAGAAGCCGACACGGTCACTCATATGCTCCCACTGATCCTTATATGTCCATACGGACTCCTTACACTTTTTGATAAAAGGCTCGACACCGTACTTCTCGATCTGGGGCTTGCCGTCTATCCCGAGAGCCTTCTCTACTTCAAGCTCAACGGGAAGACCGTGAGTATCCCAACCGGCCTTGAAGCTGACAGCCTCTCCCTTCATCGAGTGATATCTTGGTATAACGTCCTTGATTACTCTTGTCTTGATATGACCGATATGCGGCTTACCGTTAGCCGTCGGCGGACCGTCGTATAATGTAAAAGTCGGAGCACCGTCCTTAGCCGGCTTCAGCGACTTCTTGTATATGTCATTTTCCTTCCAGAAAGCCAGGACCTCCTGCTCTCTGTCAATGAACTTCATGTCTTTTGATACTTTATTGTACATAGTTCCCACCTTGGTCACAGATTTACCGCACACAAAGATGCGGTACGGGTATACCGACTTTTAATTATATAAATTTATAAAGAATAAAGTCAAGCAAATAGCGCCCAAGGTCCATCGTTCGGTATCGGCATGGTAAAAGCCATCTCTTGCCCCTTGGTCGGGTGCCTGAACGCCAGATAACACGACTGAAGACAGATATCTCCCTTATAAAACCCCGTGCCGTATCTCGCGTCGCCCAACAGCGGATGCCCGTTATAAGCCATCTGTGAACGTATCTGATGAGATCTTCCCGTCTCAAGTCTGACATTGACCAGACTCACGGTCTTTCCGCCAAAACTGCTTGTGCCGGATACTTCGTAACTGAGCGAAGAGATCTTCGAATCCTTGTTTATCGGCTTGTCGCTTACCGTTGTAGTGTTCGCCCCCTGATCTTTGGTACACCAGTTCTCATACCGTCCTTTTCGAGGCTCGGGAATCCCCTCCGTTACAGCACGGTAAAGCTTCGTAACCTCTCTCTTACGTATCTGTTCACTGATCCTTGATGCCGCCTTTGAAGTCTTTGCGAAGACCATCACACCGGATACCGGCCGGTCAAGTCTGTGAACAAGACCCAGAAAGACATTACCCGGCTTGCCGTATGTGACCTTGATATATTCCTTCAGAGCAGTCAGCATATCGGGAGCATCTGACCCGTCAGACTGCGACAACACTCCCGCCGGCTTTATGGCAACGATTATATGATTGTCCTCATAAAGGATCTCGGGACGGATCAAGGTGTCCACCTCGAGGTTGCTCCGCAAGGGAGCATTATGCCCATCTTACTGACGGGCAGTCCCAATTCTTCTGATACGACCTTGCCGCCGTGAGTCGGAGATAATGCCATCTCGATGGTGTTTCCCGCAGAAGAGGGTGACAATTCCGTAGCATAGGAACTGAGCAGGAAAAAGAGCGGATCATCAGACATAAGGAGCGCACAACGCGATACAAACTCATATAGAGACTTGTCTATCTCCCAGAGTTCTCCCGTCGGCCCCCTTCCGTACTTGGGCGGATCCATTATGATGCCGTCATATTTACGTCCGCGGCGTATCTCGCGCTCAACAAAGCGACGGCAATCCTCGGCAATGAACCTTACATAGCGGTCGGACAGTCCGGAAGCATTGATATTCTCTTTTGCTCTGGCGATCATGCCCTTTGATGCATCCACGTGAACAACCTCATCCGCACCGTGCGCCGCAAGAGCACAAGTAGCACCGCCCGTATAAGCGAAAAGGTTCAATACTTTGATATCCTTACGTCCTCCGGCCTTTGCATCTTCAAGTATCTTGCCGCAGAAGTCCCAGTTCGCTGCCTGTTCAGGGAACAGACCCGTATGCTTAAACGCTGTCGGTTCAATGATAAAAGTAAGCTTTTTACCAAGAGAGTCGTATCCGATCTTCCACTTATCGGGCATAGGCTTAAGTCTCGACCATGATCCGCCTCCGGTGTTGCTGCGGTTATATATCGCATGAGGCGAAGGAAGATCATCAAGACTTCGGATATCTTTCCCGTCAATCCGGCCGGCGATAGCAGGCCAGATCGCCTGCGGGTCGGGACGTCTGAGTATTACGTCTCCCCAACGCTCATATTTCTCGCCGTCTCCGGCATACATGACTTCATAATCTATCCAACTGTCAGCTCTAAACATACTCTGCCTGTCAGTTCACCGTGATCGTCTGAGATGCTGCAAGCGGAACACTTCCGATCATTAATGTAACCATGTAACCGCCTGCCGTATAGCCTCCGGAAGGAGCCGGGAAATCACACATTATCGTTACTTCATTATCTATCGAGATATCGATCGTCGCGACGACATTGCCGTTACTCTCGAGCTGTGCCGTAAATTCTCCGCTTACCGGCTCGGTAAAGTAGAACACATTCTGAAGAGATACGGGAGAACTGATACTCGATCCCATGAGAGGGTTACCCAAGATCGGATCGTACCAGTAGGATGAGATGTAGATATCACCGTACATTCCGGCAATATACTCTGAGTAGGCATCCGTAATGTTGATAGGATTGCCGTTCTCGTCAAGGAAACAGAGTTCTTCATAAGGTTCAAAGAACATCTCCTCTATCTCACTCATATCCTTGAAGATCCATTCATCGTTCTCCTTGATCGCCTTGAGCCTGACGGTTACCTTCTCACTCTTGATATCATCTACTATCGCTTTATACTCATCCATCGTAGCGATCTTCGTGAGATCATCGGAATATGACTTATATCCCGAGAAGACATATTCCACAGTTCCCTTCTCATCGTCATCATCATCGATCTCAACGTCTCCGAGCTTCACATCAGTCCCTGAAAAGGCATATTCCATCAGTTCGATCTGTTCTTCCGTCAACTCGGGAAACTCGACATCACGTGAGGAATTGTACTTGATAGAAGCCTTAAGCTTATCGAAAAAGTTCTCCGTAACTTCTTCTGAATACTCGGTAAGTTCCTTCTGAGGATCCTCTTTCTTGAAACAACCGGAAAGGCCTGCCATAACAAGAGTCAATGCCAGCAATACGGTAACCCCTTTACAAAAAGAAGCGGAACGTTTCATATGATCCTCCTTTAATCCTTATCTGTTACATAGTAAATGATAATCTTTTTTATAGCAAGTTAAAGCCTTATCATGATCTTTCACAAAAAAGTTCTCCGGACCCAGAGGATCCGGAGAACTGAAGTTAACGATCAAAGATCAGATGTCGATCATTATTGAACGCCTGCCCACGCTACGAGGAGATAATTGTCAAGGTTTGAATTATCTGCAACGAGCAGGAAGTAATAACCGGGCTGGAGGCTGTTTACGTTAAGGTCGATATCATAGTATGCGCCGTCAGAATAAACACTCGGGCTGATCGTAGCATCGTAGATAGGAGCCATTGAACCGAGGAACGAATCATCATCAAATACTCTTACATCCTCAGAGAAGTAGTATGCATAGTAGATCGACTGAGAATAGTTCTCATCCTTGAGCAACAGTGAGAATGCAACTATATCAGATGTTGTATAGAGACCGTCGCAGATCGTTCCCACGTTATAGTCCCACCAACCGTATCCGGTTGTCGTTCCGCCGGAAGAAACATCACTGATAAGAGCTCTGAAGTCGTCGCTGACGAACTCGTATCCGAGCTCGGTCGTATCGATAGTACCGGAACCGGGGTTAGGGTTAGGATTAGGGTTAGGATTTGTTCCGCCGGAAGATGTTACCTGAACGGAATCAGATGTCAGTACTGTATCATTATCGCTGTAGAATGTGATCGTATATGTACCTGTAGGAAGGAAACCGGAAGCATCAAGAGTTGCATTCTGTTCCGGACCATAGTAACCGTATCTGGAATATGAATCTACAGGGCTTGTGTATACAACAGAACCGTTGTACTGAACCGTGTAATAAACGGGATAGTTGCCGCCGTCATCGAAGCTCAGATCGCAATCGATCTCCGCTGTATCATTATAGGTATGATCACCGGATGTGAACCACCAGTAAGTACTGAATGATGTCTGATCAGCGGAAGTCTGAGTTACCGTACATGTATCTTCTGCAAGGAGATTATCTCCGGCATCGTAGAACTGGAAAGTATACTGACCTTCAGGAAGCTTGTTGTTATCAGGTGCAGTAAGACCGCTCTGTGACATCAGATCTGTTGTCCAGTATGCATCTGTGTTGCTGGGTGACAGCTCACTCTTGTAAACCTGAGTACCGTCAAGAAGAACGATATAGTAGACCTGTCTCTCTTCATTGGAAAGCTCATAAGCCTCTTCGGTGAGATAGAGCTGGCAATTGATGGAGTTTACGTTATTGTAAGTGGAAACTCCGTCGGATGCGAACCAGAAATATGTGTGATCTACATAATCAGCGAGCGAACCGAACGAGATTGCTTCGTCACCAACGAAGCAATAAACATCCGTAAGGACGTCATCAAGATTTGTGATCAACCAAAAATCTTCTTCATCCTTCTCGAATTCGAATGTTGTCTCTACTTCGATCGTATCTTCACACTCATCAATAGCATCCAGGAATGCATTGATATCTTCCATATTATCGTCATCCTCGGCAACTGCTTCGTAGTCGACCATTGTGAAAATAACGCTTACGGAAGCTTCGTCGTCCTCAACCTCTACGGATCCGTCGTCCACTTCGTATTCGATAGTCTCAAGGATAGCGTCATAAGCCTTGCCCTGATCGTCTCCGTAATTAGAGAAATCGAGAGTGGTCTTATACGTGTCACGCATATCATCATAGTCCTCGGAACAAAGATCAAGGATCTCGTCCGGGTCGTTATAGATCAGCGCCTCTGAGAACTCTTCTGCAGCACTGACAACGGCTTTCTCAGTCTTGTTCGACTTCTTGCTACAGCCGGCAACCGAAAGAATCATTGCAGACGCTGTAACGAGAGCCACAACCTTCTTTGATGACCTCTTCATAAAATATCCTCCTTATCATCATTATGCATGATGGTTCATTATGTTTGACTATACTACCAAAGTCGAAAATTAGCAAATTAGCTTTCTAATTGTCAATAAATTTTTCGATTGTAAATATCACGCTTTAAATTATATAATAACCTGATTGGCTTTATGGCTGAGAATACTGACAGGAGATGAATCAGGATGTCAACTTCACCGCATATTCTTATTTGTGACGACGATCCTATAGTGCACGAATCACTTGCACTTTATATGGACAGTGAACACTTCACGCATTCAGACGCCTATGACGGACGTGAAGCTCTTAATATGGCTGCCGAGCTTAAGCCCGACCTCATTCTTCTTGATGTTATGATGCCTGAGATGTCCGGCCTCGATGTATGCAGAGAACTTCGCAAGACCATAACGACACCTATAATCATCCTTACAGCCAAGGGTGAGGAGATCGACAGAGTATTAGGTCTCGAGCTCGGTGCCGATGACTACATCGTTAAGCCTTTCTCCTCCAGAGAAGTTATTGCCAGGATCAAGGCCGTTCTGCGAAGGACTGCCGAAGCCGGTGAACCTTCATCGATCCTCAGATTCGAAGATCTCGAGATCAATCTTGATAATTATTCCGTTAAGGTCAAGGGCGAGAACATCCCCTGCACACCTAAGGAAGTTGAGATACTCCATCTCCTCGCTTCTCATGCCGGTCAGGTTATGGGAAGAGATCAGATCCTCCAGCTCGTCTGGGGTTATGATTATCAGGGAGATCCACGTACAGTAGACACGCACATTAAGAGAATCAGACAGAAAGTCTATCTCGACGGTGCCCCCTGGAGCATTCAGACAGTATACAGCGTCGGGTATAAGTTCGAGGTCAGCTGACCATGTTTTTCCGCAACACATCGCTGATGCGCCGAATCCTGGTGCTCGTTGTCAGCGCACTGTGTGCGTCCACGCTTTTTGCTACCCTGGCTTTCGTTATGGCCGGAAGACTTACGGCATCCGAGACCGAGGTCGATGAGGCTCTCAGCAACGCCGAGAGCCTGGCATATATGATCAGCTACAATCCGGGTATACTTCAGAACTCCGAGCAATACCTCTTCTCTCCTGACGGCTACAACGGTCGCCGTCTCTTTATAATGGATGAGAAAGGCTACATCATCTACCCTTCAACTAACGAAGATCTTAACGGTATCGAGGCCGATGCACTTCTTTATGCAGCCGAGACTCCGCTTCAACCGAATCAGAATGCCATCTACAAGCTCGTTGCCGACACCATCTTCGAGACAACGCTTGTCATTAAGCAGCGGGTCCTCATCAATGATGACGACTATTATCTGATATCGATATCCAATGCCAACGCTACCGATGAAGCTATCACAAAGTATGTTAATGTCCTTCTCCTGTCGACTCTGGCGGCTGCACTTTTCATGATGTTACCTGTAACGCTCATGGTTAAGCACATCCTTGAGCCTATCCAGATCGTTACTGACATAGCCAAGGAATACAGCAAAGGAAACTATAGCGTTAAGGCCAAAGAGAAGTATCCGGGCGAAGTCGGAGAGCTTGCGGCTACCATCAACAAACTGTCTGATAAGCTGTCCAAATCCATCAACGATCTGACTAATGAGCGTAACAGGCTTGAAGATATCTTTAATGTTATCGCCGAAGGCATTGTCGTCTTTAACGAGAACGGGGCGCCGACTGCAGTAAACAAGACCATGCAGCATATCTTCGTTCGAGTCCCCAACAGAAATGTCTTTACCGAGAGACTCCAGCTGATCCCTTTCAGCGAAGTCTGGGATGATCTGGATGAGTGCCTGAGCAGCGGCGTTAAGAAGGAACGGACGCTCGAAGGTCCTGATTACGCTTATCAGATCAATATCATCCCTAAGTTTGACGTCAATCATCCTGACAAGTGCATCGGTGCCACAGGATTCTTCCGAGATATCTCCGAAGAACTTAAGCTCGAGAGGACAAGACGAGACTATGTTGCTAACATTTCGCACGAGCTCCGCACCCCTCTTCAGACGTTGCGCGGCCTGATAGAGCCTCTCTCCGACGGACTTGTCAAGAAGGAAGAGGATCGTCAGAGGTACTACAGCATTATCCTTAATGAGACAATGAGACTGTCAAGACTGATCGATGACATGCTTGAGCTGTCAAAACTGCAGTCGAGAACAATGGCATTTAAGACCTTCCCTATCGATATGAACCAGCTTCTGTCAGAACTTGAGACAAAGATGATGCCCATCATGAAAGATGCCGGAATATCATTCAGGGTTATGTTTAATACAGGTAAGCTCCCGACGGTAATGGGTAATCCGGACCGCGTCGAGCAGATCCTGGTCATCCTGCTCGATAACGCCAAGAAATACACCCCTTCCGGCGGATCTATCACGATATCGACAGAGTATAACGAGATGGTCAACAAGGTATATATATCCGTAATCGATACCGGTCAAGGAATACACGAGTACGATATCAACCATATTTTCGACAGATTCTTCAAGGCCGATCGCGCGCGCGGCAAAAAGGGCACCGGTCTGGGTCTGGCTATAGCAAAAGAACTCCTCACATACATGGGCGAGGATATTACCGTCGAGAGCGAATACGGTAAGGGTACCACTTTCACCTTCACATTGAAGAAGGCGGAGGCAAAGAATGCCTGGTACTGATAACCCGTCTGAAGGAATGCGGATCAACAGATATGTAGCGTCTTCCGGTCTGTGCTCTCGCCGTGAAGCGGACAGGCTCATCGAAGAACGCAGGGTCACGATCAACGGCATTACTGCAGATAACGGCATGAGAGTGACAGCTAATGACGAAGTCAGGGTCGACGGTAACATAATAGTCCCTGAAGATAATAAGATCTACATCGCACTCAACAAACCGCTCGGAATAACATGCACATCCGATCCGACCGATGAAGATAACATTATCGATTATCTGGGTCTTCCCGACCGCGTCTTTACAATAGGCAGGCTGGATAAGAATTCATCAGGACTGATCCTGCTCACTAACGACGGAGACATAGTCAACAAGCTGCTCAGAGCAGAGAACGGCCACGAGAAAGAATATCGCGTCAAGGTGGATCGTCCCATAGTCGACGACTTCAAGGCAAAGATGGAAGGCGGGCTTCCGATCCTCGGACAGATCACTCTCCCCTGCGAAGTGACCGTGACCGGGTCTCGAAGCTTTACCATTATCCTTCACCAGGGACTCAACCGTCAGATACGAAGGATGTGCGATCACCTCGGTTACCGTGTCGTCAAATTGACACGTGTCAGATTCATGAATATCGAGCTCGGCGACCTGAAGCCCGGCGAATACCGCTACCTCAATAACAAGGAAAAGTCCGTTCTCCTGAAGCTCGCTGATAAGAACTGACCTGTGCGAACTATGGCTGACAACAGTCGCCAAATCCTCAAACGGAAAATGCCCCGACCGCAACATGCAGCCGGGGCATTCCCCAAACAACAGATCTTATCGATTACTTCTTTTCAACTGAATCATCCATATTGAGGAGCTGCCATACGTATGCGGCAATGACACCGCCTACGAGAGGTGCAAGGACGAATACCCACAGATACTTGAGCGGATCGCCATGAGCCATGATGGCGGAAGCGATCGATCTGGCAGGGTTAACAGATGTACCGGTGAAGTAGATACCAAGGATGTGAACAAGTGTCAATGTGAGACCGATAACAAGGCCGGCTACATTAGCGAATTCCTTTTTGGATGTAACACCGAGAATTGTAAGAACAAAAACAAATGTGAGGATGACCTCGATGGCAAGCGACTTGATTATACCGCCGTCAGATGTGGAGACTACCATATTAGCGCCGTAACCGCAATCAGTGTCGAAAAGAACACCGATAACAGCTGCGCCTGCGATACCACCGATGATCTGCGAGATAACATATCCGCAGAAATCCTGAAGTGTCAGCTTCTTGCTTACCCACATTGCAATGGAAACAGCAGGATTGATATGACACCCGGAAATGTTACCGATAGAATAAGCCATAGCAACGATAACAAGGCCGAAGGCAAGTGCCGTTGTCAGGTAACCTGCGCCGAACTGTGAATCACATCCGACAGCACATGCCGTACCGCAGCCGAACAGTACAAGAACAAAAGTACCGATCGCTTCTGCGATATACTTCTTGATTGACTCCATAAGAAATCCCTCCTTTATAGTTATAATCCGAACAGACTATACTAGGATTATATTCGATTCCTTATGAATAAATGTATTCTTCTCCTTGATATCTGATTACAACTTCGTTACCGGAGCCCTCGGGACGAGACTCGACATGACCGACAATACGTGCATCGATGTTGTATTTGCCGGCGATGGCGATTATGCCGTCAGCTGCCTCCTGACTGTCACAGTAGAATTCGATCCTGTGACCGCAGTTGAACACCTGGAACATCTCCTTCATGGGGATATCGCCGGACTCATAGATCGCCTTGAACAGCGGCGGGAATTCAAAGAGATTATCCTTGATGTATCTCAGGTCCTTACCGAAGTCACGGCACTTGCCCTGTCCGCCGCCGGTGCAGTGGATGATACCGTCGACATTAGCTCTGTAGTTATCGAGTACATCCTTGATAACAGGAAGGAATGTCCTTGTGGGAGCTAAGATGGCTTCACCAACGGTAATATCGGTGCCGGGAAGGTTATCCGTGAGGCGATACTTACCGCAATATGCTTTATCTTCGGGAATGGTCTCAGAATAAGACTCCTTATAGTTCTCATAGTAATACTTGGAAAGGAGCAGATGTCTTGCTGCCGTAAGTCCGTTACTGGACATTCCGGAGTTGTATGAATCTTCATATGTAGCCTGGCCGAACGAAGCAAGACCTACGATTATATCTCCGCCTTTGATGTCGGCTGCGTTGATGATGTCTTCCCTCCTGGATCTGGCAACGATCGTAGAGTCGACGATCAGGGTCCTTACGAGATCGCCTACATCAGCAGTCTCTCCGCCGCACATCGTTATATTGATGCCGAGGTCTGCGAGCTTATTCACCATCTCATCATATCCTTCGATGATCTTGGCGATGGCTTTACCGTCGACACGATGAGCATTACGTCCGATAGTGTTGGACAGGGACATATTCTTATATGCACCGACACAGGCGAGGTCGTCCGTGTTCATGACCAGAGAATCCTGGGCAAGTCCCTTAAACCAGTCGTAGTTCCCGGTCTCCTTGTACATGAGATAAGCGACGGATGACTTTGTACCTGCCCCGTCAGCATGGATCGCAGTGCAATACTCGGGGTCACCTGCGATGTCCGGGATCAACTTGGCAAATGCTCCCGGGAAAACGCCCTTATCCTGATTCTTGACAGCTGCCTTGACCTCATCCTTTGTCGGGGATACGCCTCTGCTCAAATAAGATTCTGCTGACATGTAACTGACCTCCGTCTTGTATTAATGTTAACCGAGTCGGCCGGTAAGCCGGGTTCTGTATTAAACGATCATCTATCTAGACCGACCGTTTCCGATCGGTTCGAGCCGTCTCCTCAGGGCCCGCGGACCACGGTTATGCCCTTCCACGACGTTGCTCCGGGTGGGGTTTACAAGGCCGATATGTCTCCACATCGCCGGTGAGCTCTTACCTCGCCTTTTCATCCTTACCTGTCACGAATGGCAGGCGGTTTCCTTTTCTGTTGCACTTTCCTTAAAGTCGCCTTCACCGGGAACTGCCCGGCACCCTGTCCTGCGGAGCCCGGACTTTCCTCACGCATCGGCTTTCGCCTGTGATGCCCGCGATCGTCTCGGTCAACTCGGAAAACATTTATTATTCTAAAGAAAATAACGGATAAAGTACAGTTTAATTAAGGATTCTTTCGTTGCCGTTATCAACAAAAATCTCAAGCTCCGGGAACGCTTTGTAAAGCTCATTCGCAAGATTAGGCATAAAAACACGCTCGGTAGCATTATGTCCCGCTATAACCGATGCTATGCCATACTCTTCAAGAAGCAGTGTGATATGATGCTTG
Source organism: uncultured Clostridia bacterium (assembly GCA_946611435.1). Taxonomy (GTDB): domain Bacteria; phylum Bacillota; class Clostridia; order Saccharofermentanales; family Saccharofermentanaceae; genus Saccharofermentans. The sequence goes on along the minus strand of CAMODL010000002.1, from coordinate 25,145 downwards.
ATCTCGCCTGATACGACAGTATCGACACCGGCCCTTAATAATGCCGGTATGCTCTCCTCATCAAAGGCTCCGCCCTGAACGAAGACCTTCGAGACCTTACGGTCAGGATCATTAATGCTTATGGCACCACTCGAATCAAGAGCCTTAACTGTTTCAGCCATAAACTCAGACAGCTTCATCTCATCGAAAAGAGCAACAACGCCGCAACTGACGTCCTCGGGGACCTCAAACGAGGTCGCGCCGAGGATGTCAGCCAATATGGCGTTGCTGTATTCCGGAGCTTTGTCCAGATTAGTATGAGCTGCAAAGCAGGTTATGTTCTCTCTGATGAGTTGAGAGAGGAGTCTCCCATGCGGCAGATCTTCATTGACATTATCTATCCCGCCGAAGATGACCGGATGGTGAGTGATCAGCATCTGAGCACCCTTCTCTTTTGCAAGAGACACGGCACGTGATGTCAGATCAAGGCTTATCACAAGCTTGTTTACATCCTTTGACGCAGATCCGCACATGATCCCCGGATTGTCGTATTCCTCTGCCGTTTCCGGTGGGAACTTCTCATTCATCCAATCAATGATCGCGCCGGTCTTATACATGGGTCACCCTTCCTTATTCAACATTCTTGAGGGCATCTGTCATCGGAACCTTCCTTATCCTTATATAGTCAAGAGTTGCTACGAGCACATATGCCACGATATTCAGAAGGAGAATGATCGGATACTTGCTCCAGTGCACATACATCGGGAAGTAACCGTCATATTCCTTGAGGAATATATCAAACAGTATACTCGCAAGTTCCCTCGAAAGGAACAGAGAAATCACCATTGAGAGTATTGCTACAATGCTCGTGGCCATTATGTAGAGGCTCGCTATCTCGCCGGGAAGGTATCCCAGGACCTTTACGAGTGATATCGACACGCCGTTCTTTTCGATTATGATCTTGGTTATCAGGAACATGAGCAGCAGTGATATCACTACACAGGCATAGGAGAAGTATCTCATCATGCCGCCCATGGAGTGGTCGAGCTGATTAGCTATCGAGATCAGATCATCACGATCGATAGAACCCATGATATAGGTCTCGCTTACATCCTCGATCGGTTCGTCAGTAAAGAATCCGTTAAAATAACCTTCCTCATAGCCGAACACCTCATTGAAACGATCGATCGGCATGAATACCGAGCAAGATCCTGAATACTCGAATGTTCCGGCCATCGTAAACTCATACTCGGAGTCATCGAATTCACCGGTCAGAGTGATCGTATCACCCTTCCTAAGACTGAATTTGCCGGCAAAAGCTGATGATACATATACCTCACCGGGTCCGAGATCATAAGGCAGATCAATGTGTGTACTGTCCTCCGCATATCCGTAGGCGGTAATGCTCTCGCCCTTCTTGTATTTCATATCAGTCTTGAGATTACATGCAGCATATCGCTCGGCACCGGCTGCAGAAGTCCCGATGATCTGACCTTGCTCATCTACGGGACTCTTGATCAGGTACTGGTAGTCAGCAAACATCTCGTCGACTACAGTGTCCTTATAGTGATCGATAGTTCCCGGAAGAGCAAATGTGAAGAACATAAGGAACATGCAAAGGAACAGTCCGCAGAACATAATGACAAAGTCCAGAGCGTTTGACATGATTATCCTGAGTCTGAAACGGTTAAGGAAAGACCACCTGGGAAGCCTTCTCGCCTTTTTACGCTTGGAAGTCGACAGATCGTGCCTCAAGAACTTAAGCGGTGACAATCTGAGTTTTCTGCTGACGATTATGACATTGATAGCGAACATGATGACGAAAGGAATAAGCGTGCTCTGAATAAATGCACTCGGATTCCAAATGGTCTTGTATGTCGGCAGACTGTAACTGTTATAGTACAGGTCCGCAATAACATCCTTGAAGAATGTATAACCGAGGATGTTACCGAAGACGGCAGCCAGGAGCGTAACGGCAACGGGAACAGAGATATAATGTACTGCAAGCTCGCTCCTTGTGTAACCGGAAGCTCGAAGCGTACCTATTACAGCTGACTCACGTGTAATCGTATTCAGTGTAGTAATAGCCATGATAAATGCCAGCACAACTTCGAAAATGATCATGATGACCGTAGTCATCGTCATATCGCCGGTGAGATCTTCATAGGCAAACTGCATCGCGCCGTTGGCATATGCCGGTGAAAAGTCAAGCAACTGATTGTCATGGGAACTGATAACAGCATAGAGATCAGCCATGAGTTCTTCGCTTATTTTCCGCTCGGCATTCTCACCGTCGGGTTCTTCGTTATATTTCCACGCATACTGGTAGAAGACCTTTTTATCAATGGAATTGAACTGCTCCTCGGTAACTACCGCTACGTTAAATGTCAGAGCATCAAACATAAAATCCGTGCTCTTTTTGTGAAGAGTGGAATAGTCTACTCTCGCGATGAGACCCGTAACAGTATACTCATCTCCGCCCAGAGCTATCTTATCACCGACTTTTATACCTGCATTATCGGCATGCATACGGTCTATGGCGATCTCACCTTCTGAATCAGGTAATTCGCCCTTAAGCACATCTGCTCCGTTGACTTCTTCGCCGGAGGCGATCTTATCACTGTCGGCTACGATAAATACTCTGACTTCACCGTCTGCCTCACCGTCAAGATCGTTATCTTCTTCGAATTCCATGTACGGCTGATAAAAAAGCTTAATACCGCACTTTTCCATCTCTTCGATCAGATCATCGGATGCCTGATAAGAGAGCTCAAGATGCCCGTCCTCACGGTTAAGATCGTCAACACTCGTCTCGAGTGCATGTATCATACTTTTGTTTGCAACGAGCATTCCGGATGTAATGCCTATAAGCAGGACCATTACAAGGAATACGACAATATATTTGGCCCAGCCGTCCTTAATCAGCTTGGGCAGTCTTTTTGTCAGAGGGCTGATCATTATTTCTGTCCTCCCCTATTACCATTCAAGCACATCAACGGATACCTTGTTCTCGTTGACGATATTCTTACGGACAACTCCGTCACGCAGCTTGATAGTGTGGTCTGCCATATTCTGAAGTTCGGAATTGTGAGTAACCATGATGATCGTATTTCCGTATTTCTGATTTACATCCTCGATGAGCTTCAGGATCTCCTTGGATGTGTTGTAATCAAGAGCACCCGTCGGCTCGTCACAGAGAAGGATATCCGGATTCTTGATCAGGGCTCTTCCGATCGATGTTCTCTGCTGCTGCCCGCCGGAAAGCTGATTTGGGAGCTTGTATCTGTGATCCCAGAGACCCAGTGTGTTAAGAAGCTCATCGATATCGAGCGGGCTGTCTGACAGATATGAGCCGACCTCGATATTCTCTTTAACGTTAAGATTCGGTATCAGGTTATAAAGCTGGAAAACATAACCCAGATGCTTTCTTCTGTAGAGCGTCAGTGCTTTATCATTCATGTCCTCGAGCTTATCACCGTTTATGGCGATATAACCGCTGTCGGCCTTATCAATACCGCCGATGATATTGAGCAGCGTGGATTTTCCGGAACCTGACGGTCCGAGGATGACGCAGAACTCGCCCTTAGCCACTTCAAAGTTCATCCCCCGAAGTACTTCCTGGCGGGAATCTCCGTGGCCGAACCCCTTTTTTACATCACTGATCTCAAGAAACTTTCTCTCTTCTTCAGACATATTCGTATCTCCTTGTATGAATATCTGTTCATATGTTATTTTATTCATATGAATATGTCAACAGATATTACGGCACAAAGAACAATATTGTCGGAATCGACAATTAGCACATGCAAACTGAAGTGATTTTAGTCAAATTAGCAATATCTAACTACCAAGCATCCGGGCGATCTCACTGTCACCTCTTGCCCTGATCTTATATATATCATCCATATGCCTATGGAAAGCCTTTACCAGCTCATCCCCTTCTGCGGCCTTCTTCATAAATACCGGTCCGTAATAGATCTCCTTAAGTGTCAGTTCATACGGAACGCCTGTATAAGAACAGCACATCATCTGATAGAAGATGTCTCTGTCAATGCATGTCTTCTCATCTTTGATAACATAACCTTTCTGCGCCAGATACTTACGGACTCTCTCGATCGATTTCTGAGGCTGGAGGACCCAAAGGATTTCCTTCATGACCGCCTCGGGCGCAGAAGCTGCAACTGCTTCCATGATATCGATCATGTTATTCCCTCCCAGGCCGGCCATAACGACCACATCTCCCTTACGAAGTTCAACACCCGAGAGCCCGTCCGTACAATAGACTTCGGATCTGCCGGAGAGAAGATAATCGTCAAGACACTGCCTGGTCCTCTCTGCCGGATCCTTATGGATATCCGTGCATACCGCTGTCTCGGCTATATCCTCCAGAAGACACCATGCAGCAAGCTTACCGTGATCCGAACCTACATCGATCACCCTTACGGCAGGCGATCCGATCAGGCTTATCACGGTCATAAGCCTTTCCGACATCTCAGGTCTCACAGCTGATCCGCCTTTCTCGTAATGATCTCCTTCATTGCGACCACTTTACGAAGACTCTCGTTGAGCTTTGCCTTCTCATCTGATGAGGCAGCGCTTATCCTGGCAATAAGTCCCTTCTGCATACGGGACAGGACTGCGATCCTGATGCCGTACAGTTCAGACAGATACAGATCTCTTGTTACATTTATATCCTTGGTATCACTGAGAGAATCTGATACGCTCAGGTAAACTTCCTCTGCAGGTTTCCCGTTAAGCACATATTTGCTGAGCTCATTTATCAGAAGAGCTTCCCTGATCCCGTATCCCGTCTCAAAGTTATCCAGGAAATACCCCACTATCGCCTTCATATTGCTTCCGGCAAAATCAGAAGGCCGTATCACATCCTCTTTTGCAACGGTCTGATCATCGAGCAAGGCCGCTTTAAGCCTTACGGCGTATACGAATACACGAAGTTCCTGTATATAAGCCAGGTCCGGAGCACGCTTCCTTCCCGTATTCCCTGTCTTCTCAGGTCCTGAAGGAACGGTTGCAGTTCCGGCATCAGCGTTATTACCGCGTCCTTCATCACCGGCACTATCCTTAACGGGCTCTTCCGTCGATACGGAGTTATCATAGTTCATCCTGTCTGAGATATCGGCCTGCATATTGCGTCTTCTGTCGCGTTCATCCGCCATCGCCTGTTCTTTGGCGGCTGCTATCTCGGCATCCTTCATCCTGTTCAATACAGTCATATAGTTAACACCGAGATACACGGCAGACGAAGCTGCCATCTTCTCACGCTTGATATCATCGTAGATCCAGGAGCCGTACATAATGATGTCATCCTGGTATTTATGAAGATCAAGCCCCGTGTCATCGGAATAATTATCGTTATAGGCTCTGTCAGCCAGATAATCGTCTACATCCTTCGCCCGTCTTACGACCTCCGCGAACTTCTCCCGGCCGTTATTGCGTATATATTCATCCGGATCCTTGTTATCCGGAACGCATGCGATCTTGATCCTTACCTTGAGCCCTGTCATCTTCTTCAGATAACGGAGCATCATCCTGATGGCTCTGACAGCCGCATTCTGTCCTGCCTTATCAGCATCGAAAAAGAAGACTATCTCATCGGCATACTTTGAAGCCAATCTTATCTGAGCCTCAGTAAACGCCGTTCCCAGTGAAGCTACGGCATTATCGACTCCTGCCTGATGCATTGCAATAGCATCCATATAGCCTTCAACGATTATGAGTTTCCCGGTCTTACTCTTCTTGGCCACATTAAGTCCGTAGAGATGTTCCTGCTTCTTATATACAAGGGAATCCGGTGAGTTTACATATTTGGGCAGATCGTCTCCCAACGTTCTTCCGCCAAAAGCGATTATGCTTCCGAATGCATCAAAAATCGGAAACACAAGACGGCCTCTGAACAGATCGATAAGCTTGCCTGTCTTACGGGATACCGTAAAAAGTCCGGAATCCTTCATCTCGTCATCGGTATAGCCCTTGCTTCTCAAGTGTTCAGCCAGGATATCCCACCCCTCGGGCGCATATCCGATACCGAATTTACGTATCGTATCAGGTTGCAGCTGACGCTTGGCAGCATAATCTCTTCCTGCCTTACCGGCCTTGTCGTTCAGGCAGGCAAAATAGAACTTACCTGCTTCATTGAGCAGAGCGCGGACTCTTTCCTTACGCTGACGTATATTGTCATCGTTATAGCCGCCGGAAGTATCGGGGACCTCTACACCATACTGTTTACCGAGGAATCTCACTGCCTCGGGATAGCTGAGGTGCTCGATCTCCCTTATGAAGCTTATCGCATTACCGCCCTTACCGCAGCCGAAACAATGATATATACCTTTGTTGGGCGATACGGAAAATGACGGAGTCTTCTCGGAATGGAAAGGACAGACACCGAACAGGTTCTGACCTGTCCTCTTGGTAAAGGACACATACCTGCCAACGACCGACTCAATATCGGCCTTAGACAAGATCTCTTCGATCACGCTGTCCGGTATCATTCCCATAACGTCTCTCCTATAATCAAAGTCCCTTCTCGATATTATACGGGAAGGGACTTACAAAGGTCTCGACCTTCGATCTCGTTAATACGGGATCACTCCTCGTCTTCTGCCTTATCGGAAGCCGTCTCTTCAACTTCCTTCTCAGCCTTTGCCTTCTTGGCAGGTCTTCCGACAGGGGCAGCCTGCTCGGCGTTACGAGGTACTATGCTCTGGATGGCAGCCTTCTGATATGTAACCGGAGTATTGGCAGCAGATGTGTAGATAGTGATCTCATCATCCTTGATATTAGCAACAACACCGACAAGTCCGCCGATAGTCAGGATCTTATCTCCGACTCTCATAGTCTCGAGCTGCTTACGAAGCTCCTTCTCGCGCTTCCTCTGGGGTCTGATGAGTATAAACCAGAAAACCACAAAGAACAGCAACAGCATACCGATGGTCATGATATAGCTTGTGACATCAGCTGAAGCTCCTTCATCCGCAAGGATCATTCTGTACATAGATTATTCCTCCGATCGATCTAATAGATCTGTTTAGTTGATTATATATGATGCTTACCCGATCAGGCTCGCGACCACATCCTGCATAGAATAACATCCGGCGGGCTTTCCTACAAGGAACTTTGCTGCCGTCAAGGCACCTCTGCCGAATACATCGCGCTTCTGGGCGCTGTGAGATATCTTAAGGATCTCTTCTTCACCGATGAAATAGACTTCATGCTCACCGACGATATTGCCGCCTCTGATCGAGCTGATGCCGAGTTCCTTATGACCTCTTGACTTCATCTCGGAATGTCTGTCAAAGACATACTCGAGCTCGTTATTGGTCTCTTCATTGATGATATCGGCGATCATATAGGCTGTACCGGAAGGCGCATCGAGCTTCCTTCTGTGGTGTGCCTCCACGATCTCGATCTCATAATCAGGATAAAGGATCCTTGTTGCCTGCTTTACCAGCTCGAAAAGGACATTCATTCCATAGCTCATATTAGCAGACCTGAATACGGGGATCTTATGCGATGCTTCAACGAAGAGGCTCAGGCACTCTTCATCAAGTCCGGTCGTACAAAGTACAAGTGGCTTATTCTTGGCGACAGCGAACTGAATGATCGCAGGTACGGCCTTGACATTGGAGAAATCGATTATTACGTCGAAGTCTTCTTCACACTCGTTAAGGCTTGTATATACCGGGAATCCGAGAGGCTCTTCCGGGACGATGATATCACCGCCTGCTACGATCGTATATTCTTCACTGTGCTTTACGATAGCTCCGATGACACGTCCCATCGCACCGCAACAACCGTTCATAAAGATATTTATCATGGTATGCTCCTTACTTTGCAATATGAGAGAAATCGTACTTGGAGAGTACATCCTCAAGATACTTGTGATTAGCAGCGCTCATCTCGCACAGAGGGAGTCTGCAGGGACCGACATTCATACCGAGGATATTCATGGCTTCCTTGATCGGTATGGGATTGACCTCACAGAACAGAGCCTTAACAAGAGGGATTATCTCTACCTGCATATCTCTTGCCTTCTTGACGTCACCATCCAGATAAGAATGGATCATATTGCTCATATGGGCAGGCAGGATATTGGCAACAACGGAGATAACACCCTTAGCACCCATGGAAACCATAGGAACTGCAAGTCCGTCTTCACCGGAATAGAGTGTGTATCTGTCACCGCACTTGCTATAGATCTCAGGTACCTGACCGAAGTTGCACTCCTTGATGGCAACGATATTATCGATATCGGCAAGTCTTACAAGCGAATCAGGCGATATGTTGACATTCGTTCTGGAAGGAACATTATAGAGGATGATAGGAGCATCGATGCCCTTAGCATACTCGAGGTAATTCCTGTACAGACCCTCGGGCGTGCACTTATTGTAATAAGGTGTTACGACCAGAACGGCATCAGCACCGATCTTTATCGCTTCACTCGTAAGGTGAGCGCCGTGCTTTGTATCATTGGAGCCGGTTCCTGCTATAACAGGCACACGACCGGCTACTGCGTCGACCGCACACTTTATCGTAGCGAGATGCTCCTGATCGGGCATCGTGGAAGCCTCACCTGTCGAACCGCAGATGATGATGGCATCCGTTCCGTTATTGATATGGAAATCGATAAGCTGTTCCAGACGCTCATAGTCCACGCCGTTGTCATTAAAAGGTGTTACTACTGCAACTCCGGAACCTTCAAAAATAGGCTTTGTCATGGTCATATCCTCCCGTAAAGATCGGTTTACAGAGTCAATTCTAACACTCGTTTTTGCTGTGCGTCAATTTATCCTTTTGGGGTGGACATATGTACTTGAGTGACGGAAAATCAAGGCTTCACGATGTCAAAAACAGTCGATCTTGCCATGTCGCACACTATTGGGTTTAGGGTGTATAATAGCGCTCATGAGTATCAAGACATCAGATTTTTATTATGACCTTCCGGAGAGGCTTATCGCCCAGCACCCTCTCGACGTTCGTTCTGCGTCGCGTCTTATGGTGCTGGACAAAAAGACCGGCGAGATCATTCACAGACACTTCAGTGATATTAAGGATTACCTTAACAGAGGGGATGTCCTTGTCATCAATAACACAAGGGTTATTCCGGCAAGACTGTTGGGAGTCAGATCCGACACGGGGTCTGCAGTAGAGATCCTTCTTCTTAAGCGCCTGTCGGAGAAAGAATGGGAAGCGATCGTCAGACCCGGCAAGAAGGTAAAGCCCGGTAAACGCTTTACCTTCATCGAAGGTGAACTGGAAGCTGAATGCATGGGAGTCTTTCCTGACGGCAACAGAAGGATAAGATTTGACTATGACGGCATATGGGAAGAAGTCCTGGACAGAGCCGGAACGATGCCCCTTCCTCCCTACATTCACGAACAGCTCCAAGACAGGGAACGTTATCAGACTGTATATTCCAAGATCGAAGGTTCCGCTGCCGCTCCGACCGCGGGTCTTCATTTCACGGATGAACTCCTCGAGGAGATACGTGCAATGGGTGTCGAGATCGCCGAAGTAACGCTTCATGTAGGTCTCGGAACCTTCAGGCCGGTTAAAGTCGATGACGTTGAAGAGCATGAGATGCATTCCGAATGGTATTCCTTTGACAAGACTGCATCGGATATCATCAGAAAAGCCAGAGCTGAAGGCAGAAGGATCATATCTGTCGGAACGACTTCGACAAGGGTCCTGGAGACTGTGGCATCAGCAGATCCGCAGATGATGCCTGTTACTGGCAACACCAAGATCTTCATCTATCCCGGCTATGAATTCAAGTGTGTAGATTCACTCATCACGAACTTCCATCTTCCCGAATCTACACTTATAATGCTCGTATCGGCGCTCGCCGGTAAGGAACATGTCCTTAATGCTTATGCAGAAGCCGTGAAGGAGGAATACCGCTTCTTCAGCTTCGGCGATGCGATGTTCATAACAGATTTAACTAAGGCATAATACAGGAGATCGACAATGAGTAATTACCCCGTATGGTACGAACATATCCACACATGTAAGCAGACCGGAGCCAGACTCGGTCGTGTACACACTCCTCACGGGACTTTCGATACGCCTGTCTTTATGCCGGTCGGTACTCAGGCTTCCGTTAAAGGTATGAGTCCTGACGAAGTTGCTTCGATGGGAGCAGGTATCATCTTGTCAAATACCTATCACCTGTGGATGCGACCCGGATCGGAGCTTGTCTCCAAGGCCGGCGGTCTTCATAAGTTCATGAACTGGAAGGGTTCTGTTCTCACGGACAGCGGCGGGTTCCAGGTATTCTCGCTTGCAAGGCCCAAAGACATCGTAGAAGAAGGCGTTCATTTCAGATCTCATCTGGACGGGTCAAAGCACCTTCTGACACCTGAGAGATCCATCAAGATCCAGAACGATCTGGGAGCCGATATCATCATGGCTTTCGATGAATGTTGCCCCTACCCTTCAACTCACGAGTATTCTGCAAGATCACTCGAGAGGACTACGAGATGGCTCGACCGCTGTATCGACTCTCACAGGAGAACAGAGGATCAGGCGCTGTTCGGTATAATCCAGGGAAATATGTATGGCGATCTGCGCGCTGAGAGCACAAAGCAGATCACATCACGTGAGCTTCCGGGTTATGCGATCGGAGGTCTGTCGGTCGGAGAGCCCGCTAACCTTATGTATGAGATGCTCGATGTCGTTACGCCTCTTATGCCGGAAGACAAGCCGAGATATCTGATGGGTGTCGGAACGCCCGATTATCTGATCGAGGGTTCTATCCGCGGCATCGATATGTTTGACTGCGTATTGCCGACCCGCATGGGAAGACACGGAACCGTATTAACTTCGCACGGCCGTAAGATCATACGCGATAAGCAGTATGCGGAAGCTTTCGAGCCTATGGATGATAATTGCGACTGCTACGCCTGCAAGAACTTCACCTCAGCATATATCCGTCACCTTCTCAAGGCACGCGAGATGTTCGGCCAGAGACTCTGCACATGGCACAATATCCATTTCCTTTTAAGCCTTATGGAAAAGGTTCGCGAAGCCATTGCCGAGGACTGTCTGGGAGACTTCAGGGATTCATTCTACAAAGAGTACTACGGCAGCCGCTGATAGTGATCTGTCAGCAAAAAGGAAAATAATCCAGATATGCGTCCGTATCATTCCAGGTAACCGGCATTGTAGAACCGTCTCGGAAGATCTTAGTCAAGCCGTCCTCAGACAACCATGCGCCAATGGCGCCGCCGTTTCTGTCCGAGAAATTCCTTATTGTGCCGTCATCATACAGGAATCCACACCCGGCATAGTGAGTCGGAACAAAGCCGCGCTCAAAGAACCATTCGAGAGCTGCATCGTTGATCTCTCTTTCCGAGACATCCAGATCGAAAAGAAATTCCTTATATACCATATCACTTTGCCCTTCCGGTACATTGTAATCGACAAATCCGTCATACTCCCATATCTGTGCGATACAATTGGCCTGCGGGAGATAATACGGATTAGAGAAATCAGTAACAAACGCTGTCGGAGTAGGCGTCGCTGTAGATTCAGGAGTTGATGTTGCCGTAGGAGTTATTGAAACAGCGGGTGTAACATTGGCCCTGGCACTCGTCATCCCGTTCGTGATATCTCCGCCCTTATCGATCCCGTAGTCATTACAGATAGCGATGAATTCCTGAGAGCCGGTAAAGCCGTTAAATATATCCCTGTCCGTCTTACCGCTGCCCATCTGATCCTGCCAGTATGCTTTACCGAAAACATCAGAAGATCTTCCCATAAAGGCGATATAAAGATCTTCGAGGAAATCACTGTCAGATCTGTTCTTGTTCCTGTACTCCTCACTGAAGATAAAGCCATATGCAGCCTGGGCTCCGCTTATCTCCCTGTTGGCAAGCTTGGTCGACCAGTCGATCATACCCGATCGATCACAGGGACGGCTTAAGATTATATTGTAAAGTCTCTCTACAAAAAGATTGATCTTGGCGACCTTCTGATAGTCCTTACCCAATACATGACATCCTGCTGTTATGCCGTAAGTCTTACACAGGTTAAAGAACTCGACGGAATTGGCAAACCCTAAGAACAGTTCTTCCCTTGTCATGCCTGAATTCATTGAATTGAGCCAGTTAGCCTTTCCGTCAGGATCCGAGGCTCTTCCGAAGAAGCAGTTATATATGAGTTCGATATATTGATCGTTGCTTACGTTCTTGTTCTGGAACTCATTCGAGAAGATGAAGCCGTAGGCGCAGCTCACACCTGTCATCTTCCCTTCGGCCAGCTCACTTGTCCAGTCCTTGAATCCTTCCGGATCGGGGTTTCTTCCGAGGCAGATATCATATAGCCTTGTCACAAAGTCAGAGATGCCCTGATTGACGGCAACATCTTCATGCAGTACGCGAGGGGTTGCCTTTACTTCGGCAGCAGGAGCGGATAATAATGATAAAGACATCAGGATAACCAGGAAACTTGCTACTGTTCTTAAGAAGCGTTTACTCATTTTTGCATCTCTCCTATAGACAATTCTACCTGAAGTATAGCACTTTATTCTTTTGCCGGAGTAGTGATCAGTCTTCGCTTCTGACTATGAAGTTTACCGCAGTCAGGTTGCCGCATGAGAGCATGTTGCTGTCGGATATCCTGCAGACAAGGTTATCCATCCATTCTTCGCAGCTCATCGCAGTAACGGCATCAGCCAGGATGGCTGTTGAAGACAGCGTATCATAGAATGCTGTCGTCGCACATATGATCCTGTCATCATTCTCGAGTCCGAACAGTCCGTTCGGCAGCACTTTAAGCTCGCCGTTCTTAACTATATAGGGAATGATCCCGCCGTGTCTCTCGATCTTGCAGGCTTTGTCCGTTATACGGAAAAGAAGGTATTCGCTGTCCGGAGATGCGACGCGCGCGATCATCTCGCTGACTTCATCGAAAGTCCTGTCTCTGCATGAACTGATGATCCCGCCCGCTCCTTCAAATGAGTTCCGCTCTTCTTCGGGTTTATTGCTGACATAACAGATCAGCACGGTCAGCACCGGGCCGTAATTAAGAAATATATTGTCGGTGTACTCTTCGGCACCGCCATTGTGCATGAAAGAATAATACTCTATCAATTTCCTGCCTGCCCGCTCATTAGATCTGTATTAGATGATACCACGGCTGAGCTTGATAATAATACCCGTATAGTTATCCTGACGGGGATGTTTCTTCAATCTGATGCTGCGCTTGATAAGTTCGGCACTGTGCCGGGCGTTTCCGTCAGTGTATTGTGCCAATGCCTTGCAAGGTACGGCATCAGTTACGCCATCCGAACAGACGATTATGGTATCACCGTCAGTTAAGCGGACCGGTCTGGTCGAATAGATTATCTTGGGGTTGCTGTTTCCCATAAAATCCACCAGAGCGCGCGATTTCTTATCGACATATGCCTCATATGTCGTTCTTCCGTTTTTGGACAGATTAGCGATAAGAGTTGACAGGTAATTCTGCCTCGGGTTAAGTCTCGTCGCTTCTTCCCCACGCACAAGGATGATATCCGAATCACCCGCGCTGTAGAAATTCATATAGTTTCCGCTGATATGCACCATAGCAAGAGTAGCTCCGCCCTGCAGTCTGTATTTCTCATAGATCTTATTGGATAGTCTTCGCAGTTCATCAGCTATCAGTTCTGCAGCATGGAAGCTCAAAGGATACATATCCTCCACGGCAGATACTATCTGCAGCGATATCTCATCGCCGTACTTAAGTCCTCCCATTCCGTCTGCGACCAGGAGCACCAGACCGTTTCTTCTGTAATTCTCCATCGGGGATATATAATAAGAATCCTGCTGACTCTCGCGTTTCCCTATCTCACTGAAATAGGCTACATCGGGCATCAGCAGCTCATCGCTGTTATACTCCATAAGTGAAGAGATCGCATTTTTCTTTCGGCGGTAAAAGAGAACTAACGAAATAAAACACACGATCGTTATGACAACGAGGACCAGAGCCGCCATTGAGATAAGGACCGTGCGTGTTGATAATAAGTTCAGATCATCCATTCTCTTCGGGACTTGAAGGTTCCTCCTCTACCGTTTCTTCGTTTTCCTCGTCATCTTCCGTATCAAAGGTTTCCTCATCATCTCCGGAAACAGGATTCTTAGATGTGACATATTGATCGATATATTCACCGGTCTCAAATGCGATCATATACTGGTTGAACGCTATGACAAATACGAGATAGTAGAACACAGTCAGGCCCATAAGCGCATAATTGGACGTAAACATCATGGCAAAAGGAATGATACCGAGGAGTGTGATACTGGCCAGGATAGTAACGATACAAGGTCCGGGCTTGATCAGGAAGAACAGTAAAGCATTACGGTAGATCTTACGAAGCGGCAGATCTACCGTAACCATTATCTGGTAGACCATATTCTGGATCAGCATGAAGATAAAGAAGCTGACACCGAAGAATGTTGCCAGTGCGGTACCGAGACCTCCGCCTAATCCGTTCAGATAGAAGCCTATGGCAAATAGAATGATCGAAGATCCGACGAGGCCGATCGTCATGACACCCATAGACTGCTTGAAGTTGTTCTTCATGCCATCCTTAAAGTCTGACATAAGAAATACTCCCGACTGTCTGTGAAGATTCCTGTAGATCTGGTGGAACCCGGCCTGAAAAGGACCTATGCATATGATCGATGTCGATATCAGGAACATGACGCAGAATATGATGACCATATAGTACAACTGGTATGCAGCGTCATCACCGGAAATGTCATTCCCGAGATTTGCATTACCCGTAGCGCCGAGTGAATCTCCCCAATAGTCTACGAACTTGCTCAATTCAAAGTTACTGTTGATCCACGGAAGGAAGAACAGCGAGAAGAAATATGCCACGAGCATCATCGGTATATTAAAGACGACCAGCAGCAGATTGGAAGTCATCAACCTTGTTATATGTGTCTTATACGAATACAGAAAGTTATATACGGCTCCGTGCTCCTCGGCAACGTAATCCGGTTTGTCCACTCTCTTTTTGCTCATTATCTTCCTCCGAGATCGCTTCTCATATCATTGATTATAACCGAGAACTGATCTATTTGGCGAAGTGATCGCTCGGCTATTGCAGCATTTTTCAGTTTTTTTGCACCCTTACCCTTGAATTTCCCGGGATAGTTGTTTACAAGGCCGAAGTTGGCATTCATGGGCGTGAACTTTGTAACTGACGGATCCGACACATAAAGAGCCATGGCCCCTATCACGGTATCTGCATCAGGCTTAAAGTAAGACTCAATATCCAGAGCTCTCATAGCGGCATAGTATCCTGCGAGCAATCCCGATCCGGCGGATTCGATATATCCCTCAACACCGGTTATCTGTCCTGCAAAGAAGATGTTCGGCAGTTCTCTTAACGAATAGTCTGAAGCGAGCACCTTCGGAGACCTTAAATAAGTATTCCTGTGCATTACGCCCATTCTGTAATACTCGGCATCCTGAAGACCCGGGATCATTCCGAATACTCTCTTCTGCTCTCCCCACTTAAGTCTCGTCTGGAATCCTACAAGGTTATACATACTGGATGCTCTGTCATCCTGTCTCAGCTGGAGGCAGGCATACGGCTCTTCTCCGGTCCTCGGATCCACAAGGCCGACCGGCTTAAGAGGGCCGAATCTCATTGTGTCCTCTCCTCTTGATGCCATAGTCTCTATCGGCATACACCCTTCGAAAACGATCTCCCTGTCAAATCCCTTGACCTCAGCTCTCTCCGCTTCGATAAGAGCATGGTAGAAAGCCAGGTATTCCTCTTTATTCATGGGACAGTTGATATAATCATCTCCGCCCTTACCGTATCTTGATGCCTTAAAAGCCTTGGACATATCGATGGATTCAGCTGTTACTATCGGTGCAGCCGCATCGAAAAAGTGCAGGTCATCGCCGCCTGTTAATGAAAGGATATCATTATAGAGTTCGCCGTCAGTCAGAGGGCCCGTAGCAACGACAGTAATACCTTCACGAGGGATCTTTACGATCTCTTCGTGGACAACCTCGATACCGGGGCACGAATCGATCCTGTCGGTTATATACGAAGCGAACTCAGTCCTGTCGACTGCAAGCGCGCCGCCTGCGGGAACTGAGGTCTTGTCTGCCGCTTCCATAACGATCGAGCCGAGTCGTCTCATCTCTTCTTTAAGAAGGCCGGCAGCATTCTCGACATTCGCAGCTCGAAGCGAATTGCTGCACACGAGTTCAGCATACATATCCGTATGATGAGCGGGACTTTTCCGTTCCGGCTTCATCTCATAGAGCTTGACCTTGAGTCCGAGAGAAGCAGCCATAAGAGCTGCTTCACAGCCAGCCAGTCCTGCACCGATAACATTTATCGAGGTTAGGGGCTTAGAACTCACTTATCTTCTCCTTCAGACTTATCCTTGCGCTTCTTGTTGGATTCGCAGTCCTTGTTCGAACACTTGGTATACTTCCTGCCTCTGAAGTTTTTCCATACCATATATGATCCGCATGTGGTACACTTCTTCCCGTCTGCGGGCAGATCCCAGGATATGAATGAACACTCCGGATCGCTTCCCTTCTTATCACATGTATAGAAGACTTTATTCTTATACTTCTTGGATCTGTGTGACAGGAGTCCTGATCCGCACAGAGGGCACTGTCCCTTAACTGCTATCTCCACATTCTTAGTGTAATTACACTCGGGGAATCTGGAACAGGCAATGAACTTGCCGAATCTTCCCTGCTTGATCACCAGTTCACCGACACCGCACTCGGGACACACTTCGCCTGTTTTCTCAGATTCGAGCTTGATCTTCTCGATAGAATCGGAAGCCTCACTGATCTGTTTATGGAACCCGGGGTAGAAATCCGACAATACCGCGATCCAGTCCTTATTTCCGGTCTCGATCTCATCGAGACGCTCTTCCATATCTGCCGTAAACGACACATCGACTATCTCGCTGAAATTATCCCTGAGCATATCGGTAACCACTTTACCGAGTGAGGTGATCTTGATGAACTTACCTTCCTTCTCTACATAATTACGCTCAAGTATGGTAGAGATCGTGGGGGCATATGTCGAAGGACGGCCGATACCGTTCTCCTCCATTGCCTTGATAAGCGTTGCCTCAGTGTAATGAGCAGGCGGCTGGGTGAACTTCTGCTCGCCCTTCACGCCGTGATTCTTTAGACTCTGACCTTCCGTAAGTTCGGGAAGTCTTGTCGAGTCATTCTTCTCTTCTGCCGCATCTTCACTGATATCGGAATAAGCTGCCAGGAAACCGGGGAACACGATCGTCTCACCTGTCGCACGGAATATGCGATTACCGCACTCGGCGTCGAGAGTTACTGTGTTAAGTACAGCCGAAGCCATCTGGGTCGACAGGAATCGATCCCAGATGAGCTTATAGAGCTTATACTGATCATTTGTCAGAGATCCTTTGATAGAATCGGGAGACAGATCAAAATGCGTAGGTCTGATAGCTTCGTGAGCATCCTGCGCAGAATTCTTATTCTTGAAGGTACGGATATAGGGACATACATATTCCTTACCGTACTTCTCTACGATCAGGCCTCTGGAAGCACTTACCGCCTCATCAGATATTCTGACGGAGTCAGTCCTGATATAAGATACGAGCGCCGTCTGTCCGACAGATGCGATCTCAACACCCTCATAGAGCTGCTGAGCAACGCTCATCGTCTTACGCGAGGTGAAGCCGAGGCGTCTTGAAGCTTCCTGCTGAAGCGTCGAAGTCGTAAAAGGCGGATAAGGATTACGTTCCTTCTTACCCTTCTTTACGGATGCTGCCGTAAGATCCTTACCTTTAACATCATTTATAACGCTGTCAGCTTCTTCCTTGCAGGTGAGCTTGTCCTTCGAGAGTTTGCCGCCCGCCATCGTTCCGACATACTTGACCTTAAACTTCTCGCCGTCTGACGACACGGTACAGCTGACGTTCCAGTACTCTTCCGGAACGAAGGCATCTATCTCGGCATCGCGATCCTCAACAAGTCTTACAGTAACAGACTGAACACGTCCTGCAGACAAGCCCTTCTGTATCTTACGCCACAAAAGGGGACTGAGTTCGTATCCGACCAGACGGTCGAGGATCCTTCGAGCCTGCTGAGCATTGACAAGGTCCATGTCTACTGTTCGCGGAGAATCGACTGCGTCCTTAACGGCCTTCTTGGTGATCTCGTTAAAAGTGATCCTGCACTGCGAATTCGGATCTATCTTGAGTGCCTGGGCGATATGCCATGCGATAGCTTCTCCCTCACGATCAGGGTCGGTTGCGATATAAACGCAGTCAGCACCCTCTGCCAGATCCTTGAGCTGTTTTATGACATCCTGCTTACCACGCATCGTTATATAGACAGGCCTGAAATCATTATTGACATCTACGCCGAGCGTGGCAGAAGGCAGATCCCTGATATGGCCCTTGGAGGCTGTTATCACATAATCCTTACCCAGATATCTGCCTATTGTCTTAGCCTTGGCAGGCGACTCGACTATTACCAGTTTCTTCCCCATAATTACAATTATTGTTCCTCGATCTGTATTTTTTCACATTTTCTATATATAAATCATCATCTTTGAAATGTCAAAGAATATTTTCCCTCGGTAACCCCGATGAGTTTATTCCCCTCGAGTTCCTGCAGCAAAACAGAAAGCTTCGAGAAATCAATGACCCAAAGGCCTGATAATTCATCAAAACTCTTAGGTCCTGCAGTCAGCCTGTCCATTATCACAGCTTTCCACTCAGCTTCACCGAGCCTGTCCGGTTCTTCTTCCGCGATCTTCCTCAGATCCTCGATGTTGCCGGGCACGTCCGTCTGTCCGAGCCTTTGAACGAGGCACTCGGCAATACGGTCATCTATGGTCTCTTTATCTATTATGACCTCCGCACCGTCTCTTATCAGATAGAGACCTCCTATGGCATTGGCAGAGTAAATACCGTGAGGCAGTACAAACAGATCTTTCCCTTGTGAAGCCGCATATGACGCAGTGTGAAGTGTACCGCTGAACTGTCCGGCTTCCATGATCATGGTGATATCCGCAAGCCCCGATATCAATCTGTTCCTTGCGGGAAAATACTGCTTGAGAACAGCCTGTCCCGGCGGCATCTCGGATAATACGAGCCCTCTGTTGCAGATCGCATCATACAGGTCCTGATTCTTTGGCGGATATATGACATCAACACCGCCGGGGACGATCGCTATCGTATCTCCGCCCTTATTGAGAGTTGCAGAATGTGCGATCCGGTCGATCCCGGTCGCCATTCCCGATACGGTCACGACATCACGTTCAGCGAAGTGTTCGGCATAATCGACAGTTGCCTGTTTACCGTAGTAGCTCGGCTCTCTCGATCCGACCATAGCAGCCGCACCGTTCGTATAACACTTCTTAAGAAGATCCGTATTACCCTTACAGAAGAACACGGGCGGCATACCGCTTAACTGCTTCCAGGCCCATGGGTATTCGGGATCATCCGAAGATATGATCTTAATATCATTATCAGATGCGATCTTAAGATACCCGTCAAAACGTCTCCTGATATCGTCGTGCTCATTTACGATCTTCTTAAGACGTTCTGATGTCCTCTCGCTTATGTCATCCTGCTCCGCGATCTCCTTGACCTTATCTATATCGACACACAGATCACGATAATCCGTGATCGCCCCGGCTGCCGATAACTCCTCAAGGCACTTCCTGTCGATAGCGGCGCTGAACCGCATTGCCGTAAACATCAGATCAGTAAGATTCTTATCACTGTATTCCATTTTATTACCTCCTTTTATACATTTATAAAATGACTGTCTCTGAATAAAGATGCCTCCGAAATATCCGAAGGCTTCATATCCTGTCTTCCGTCAAGATCTGCGACCGTCCTGCCTACCCGAATGAGTCGCAGGAACCCCCGCGCCGAGAATCCCGACATTCCCGCAGCTCCCGCAGCCGCCTTGATGACACTGCTGTCAGCCCGCATTATCTCGGCAGGCGAATCGGAATCCATATTGCTGTTATAGATACCTTTGCCGAGCCCTGAATACCGCTCCCTCTGCATCTCCCACGCTTCGGCGACTCTCGAACGAAGTGACGGGCTTTCCCTCATCTCTTCCGGCAGAGCGATGGCTTCGAGATCTTCCGTCCTTACATTCCTCATCTCACAGAACAGGTCGATCCTGTCAAGGAATGGACCGGACAGCTTCATCGCATATCGTCGTCTTGCCATCGGCGAACACTTGCATTTCCCTTCATACAGCATTCCGCACCGGCAGGGATTGCCGGCCCCGACAAAGATAAAAGAAGCCGGAAATATATATGAGACACCATCTCTGTCGATCCTGACGGAATGTTCCTCGAGCGGGATACGCAGTGAATCGATCACATCATTCCCGTATTCACATATCTCATCAGCGAAAAGCACTCCGTTATTAGAAAGTGCAAGTTCTCCGGGCTTTAACGGTTTACCTCCGCCTATAAGCTTACTGACTGTTATGCCGGGACTCAGACACCTGAACGGACGTTTGACTGATCTTAAATCCTGCTGATCAAACAGTCCTGCAGACTCATAGATCGAATAAACATCACTCCACTCATCCTGCGTAAGCGGCGGAAGCAGTCCCTTTACGATCTTTCCGGCAAGGGATTTGCCGCATCCCGGAGCTCCGAGCATAAGCAGATTATGTCTTCCCGCCGCAGTCAGAAGCACTGCACGTGCGGCTTTCTCCTGCCCCTTAAGGACCGCTATGTCGATACTCTCATCATCAGGGACGTCCTCGGCATCGTCATGCTCGTTACGGAATTCTTCACAGACATATTCCTTATATATGAATATGTTGTCGAGATTCGACAGATGTGTCACTGTCATTCCGTGAAGTCCGACACTTGCCGCTGCCACACGTTCTTCTTCGGGGATGATCACCATACTGTAGTCTGCTCCTGCAGCCGCTTTGAGCCTGAGTGCACTTCCGGGCGTTCCCTTTATCTCCCCTTTAAGTGACAGCTCACCTTCCGAATAGATCTTCGCATTAAGCGGAGCCGGAAGCTGCTTCGATGCCAGAAGCATCCCGATCGCTATCGGCAGATCAAATGCAGATCCCGACTTACGCATATATGCCGGCGAGATACTGACGGTAATATGCCCTTTGGGCATCGTGAACCCTGCCGAGATCAATGCTGCTCTTATCCTTCCTCTTGACTCCCTGATCGAAGAGTCGCACAGTCCGATCACGTCGAATGTGGGTATCCCGGGACTCAGCGAGACTTCTATCTCGGATAGGGTTCCGGCCATACCGTCAGCGAAACACGAATAGACTTTAACCACTGATTGCCTTACGGCCATAAGCTTTTACCTCCTGTTTTTGGGCATAATAACCGTTTACGGACACGATTTGGCTCACAATTCACGACAATTCACGACAAAAGACGACAATTGCTCACAATTCTTCCAAAAACAGGATTTTTGAAGAGAAAGAATGTATAATAGTACGGTATTTTTTGCGATCAGAGAGGTAAAGAACATGAAATTAGGTATAGTCGGACTGCCGAACGTAGGTAAGAGCACGCTTTTCAATGCAATAACAAAGGCAGGTGCAGAATCCGCCAATTACCCTTTCTGTACTATAGAACCCAATGTCGGAGTGGTCTCGGTCCCCGATCCCAGGCTTGACAAACTTGCTGAGATGTATAACCCCGAGAAGTATACTCCCGCGATCATAGAATTTGTTGATATCGCAGGTCTCGTCAAAGGCGCCAGCAAGGGCGAGGGACTCGGTAATAAGTTCCTGTCGAATATCAGAGAAGTTGATGCGATCTGCCATGTAGTAAGATGCTTCGATGATCCTGATGTCGTACACGTAGACGGTTCTGCCGATCCCGAGCGTGACATCGGGGTTATCGAACTCGAACTTATCCTGTCAGACCTTGAGATAATGGAAAAGAGAGTCGAGAGAACACGTAAGATGATGAAGGGCGGCGATAAATCTTTCGCTTCTGAGCTCGCACTTTACGAGAAGATATATGCAACACTCGAACAGGAAAAGCCGGCCAGATCCATCGATTTCGACGATGAGGAACTTGCCATGACTAAGGATCTGCAGCTCATAACCCTGAAGCCTGTCCTCTACTGTGCGAATATCGCAGAAGATGATATCAAGAATCCCGATATCCCCTATGTAGATACGGTAAGAAAGATCGCCGCCGAGTCCGACAGTGAAGTTGTCGTTATCTCAGCCAAGATCGAAGAAGAACTCGGTCAGCTCGATCCTGAAGACCGCCAGATGTTCCTCGATGATCTCGGTATCGATTCTGCAGGTCTCGATAAGATGATCCAGGCTTCTTACAAGCTCCTGGGTCTTATCTCTTTCCTCACTGCAGGTCCTCAGGAAGTACGTGCATGGACTATCAAGAAGGGTACTAAGGCACCGCAGGCAGCAGGTAAGATCCACTCCGACTTTGAGAGAGGCTTTATCAGAGCCGAAGTCGTAGCCTTTGACGATCTTATCGCCAGCGGAACATATGCTGCAGCACGAGAGAAGGGTCTTGTCCGTTCCGAGGGCAAGGAGTACGTAATGAAGGACGGAGACGTCGTTCTCTTCAGATTCAACGTCTGATCAGATCAGTCATTCCCCCACAGGAATTCTCTTACACCATAGAACGCAGTCAGATCTGACAGCGCGATATTCTCGATCGCGCCGGTCTGAGCGTTAAGAGCAACATCATATTCGATCTCGAAAGACTCTGACATAGTATCGCTGCTGTCCTGATAGCCGTTATATATCTCCATGAAGCTGCTCCATGTGATATTGTCGGAAGCATAATCGATAAACGTATAGAGTGTAGTAACACCGGGGTTGATGCTGTCCCAGATATCCTCTTCCGCATCAGCATCGTAACCCATCTCGGCAAAATAGTATCTCAGGGTAGCTGCGAATGCTGCCCTGTAGTCTGATCTGGTAATATCAAGCGTCGCGATTATCTTACCGTCTTCAACGTGGGAATAGTCGATATCGACCGTATATTCCACGGAACTCATAAAGACTTCGGCACAGTCTTCAGGATCGAGATAGCTCGACCATAGTCTTGACTTAAGACCCAGTACATCCTCGATCAGATCCTCTGCTTCATCCTGAGCTTCGTCATCCGTCATGCATGCATCCATATTGAGATCGATATTGGTCCTGATCGCACTCTCGATATTCGCCGGCGGAGCCGTGGGCGTGGGCGTTGCGGTGGGAGTCGGAGTCGCAGACGGTGTAGGCGTGGGCGTGCTCGAAGGATACGCGCGGACAAATCCTGCGTACAATTCTTCAAGGATCAGATCTTCAAACTCACCCAGAGGAATGCCTTCGGTCGTCTCGACGGTATCAGAAGATGTCTCGTCGGCATCCTTATGTTTCCTGTCCGTATTAATGATAATGAATACTGCGATACCGGCAATAACAACGATCGCGATGATCATCGATATCAGCAGTGAATGGTTCTTTTTGTACTTGATATTGCTTCCGTTCTGTTCAGTCACTATCCCTTATCTCCTGTCAGATCATGTAATACCAGGTGTCATCCTGCTTAAGATCACGCGTTTCCGTAGAATGGTCCTTAACGTTGACGATCATCTCCTGGTTCGGTACCGTTACTCTTGCTCCCGCAGGAACAGACTTGGTAATAAAGGCATTACCGCCGATTACGGCACCTTCCCCGATGATCGTATTTCCACCGAGTATGGAAGCTCCGGAATAAATGGTAACGTTATCCATAATGGTCGGATGACGCTTGGTATTCATTAGCTTACGTCCGCCCTTAGTCGAGAGAGCGCCGAGTGTTACGCCCTGATATACCTTTACATTATTACCTACGGTCGTAGTCTCACCTACTACAATGCCCGTACCGTGATCGATAAAGAAGTATTTACCGATAGTGGCACCGGGGTTGATATCGATACCGGTGATGCTGTGTGCATATTCGGTCATCATACGGGGAATGAGCGGTACTCCGAGCAGATACAGCTCATGTGCGAGCCTGTAGACCATGGTTGCATAAAGACCCGGATATGTGTAGATGACTTCTTCCTTGTTGAAGGCAGCCGGGTCTCCGTCGAGAGTCGCCTGGACATCAGTCTCAATATACTCCCTTACCTCAGGAAGCTTATCCAGGAACTTGAATACTATCTCCTGAGCCTGACGTTCTATGCAGCCTTCACGTTCATTCTGATTATATCCGAGGACGATCTCGATCTGCTTGGACAGGTTATAGATGATATCCTCGAGCTGGATCGACATATTATTTCTTACGGTATAGTACTTATATGTCTTGTTACGGTAGTAACCCGGGAAAACTATTCCCTGAAGAGCATTCAGGACACCTATGATCTTCTCGCGATCAGGCCTGTCAAAGGTCCCGATCTGATCGATATCCTTCCCCTCATCAAGATTATCCATATACCGGTCGATAAGACCTGTTATCTTCTGTTCGAGCATAGAATCATGTTTCATATTCATATCTTGTTCCGCCTGTTCAAAATACTTGCCTGTTATTATACACCATAATACTTATACATCTATCTGTATCAGAATCTGACCGGATCATTTCTGATGAAGGATGCAAGATTACGCCCGCCTCCTATAAGAAGTCCGATCCCGAACATTATGATCATGGCCTCGACCCCGCCAAAAGGATTGATGAGGATCACGATCCCCAGGATGACTTCAAGGATCGATATTGTTTTCGAGAAGAAGAGAAGCGGCCCGCCGCCTGAAACAAGCATTGCCGATGCATACTTCGATACACCCGTTACTATAATGAACAATCCTGCGATGATCGCCAGAAGTGCCATAAAAGAGTGGGGAAACAGGATGAATACGACGCCTGTGAACATCGATACTATGGCGCCGGCAAGAAGAAAACGCCTTCCGAAGCTTGCATCTGCTCTAAGATAACCGATGAGATCCATGATCCCGTGAAGCACCAAGAATGTTCCGATCACAAGTCCCGTTGCGCCCGAGATATATCTCGGGAACAATATGAACATTACGCCGAGGATAAGTTCGACCACCGCTCTTATCAAATATACATGCCGTTGACCTACTGTCTTCACTGTGCACCTCTCTCTGCGGTAATATTACCGTCTGCCGTGATATCTATCTCTGCTCCATCATGATCATTCGTGCAGAAT
>CAMODL010000001.1:0-247359 GCA_946611435.1 uncultured Clostridia bacterium | reverse complement strand
AAGTGCTTAGTAAGAATACTTCCTTTTCCCATTCCTGTCAAGCACTTTTTGTGCTCTTTTGAAGAAAAATTTCTGAGGGTCCGGACAAGCCCCTTTTTACACGCTTCGACTATATGCGCCGGGGAAGCGGAAAGCACGAGCGACAAATATTGTGATAAGATTACTATTAATAATATAAAGGTGGTTATGTTATGTCATCATCTCATAAGACCGATGCATTCAAGATCAGGAATCATCACGCATGGCTCTCTTTTACAATCTATATCCTGTCAGTCGCGATCATTACCCTTCTCCTGCTGGCATGTACTCAGATGCTGATATCCTACATCATCGAGGATAAGGTCCAGAGCCGTATGGAGGAATATGACACCGCCCGGTCTGTAATTGAACACAATGGTCCCGATTCTCTCGACCATCTGGACCCGAACTTCTTCATTACCGACGCCGACGGACGGATCGTCACCTCGCGCGGGACCGATACGTGTGATATCTCAGAACGGAAATTTATATTCCAGTCATCCTCATCGATCACGGAAGAGCTCACTGATGACGAAGAACCGGTCATCCCCGAAGACGACACACAAGGTCTCTATTTCCTCAAGGACAATGAATGCGATTACCTGTATGTAGATGATGAACAGGTTCATTTACGGGTGTTGAGATTCCTCCGGTCCGATGATCTGAAGGATATGCTTAAGTCCGATGAGGGAAAGATATCATTCCCGTTCTGGCTGTCTTCGACCGATGATGACGGGAATACCCTCTACTACAGATCAGAGATAATCATCAAATCACATGACGTCATCATGATGCTGCTGATGCTCCTGATCGTAGCCGGTATATTTATCATAATGTTCACGTTCCTTCTTATCATGGCCATAAGGAACATCCGGGACCGTAAGAAGATGACACGACTGATCTTCCTTGATGATATCTCGGGCAACCGTAACTGGATGTGGTATCTGAACAAAGGCAGGAGCATCTTAAGGAAAAAGAGAAATGCCGGTCACAACTATGCCGTCATCAACTTGGTATTCGTAAACTACAGGCATTTTGCCCTCTGCCATTCGCTCGAAGAAGGAAAAGAAGTCTTAAAGAGCATATACAACGTGCTCGCGGCCTCGTGTGCCAAGGACGAGATCGCGGCACACAGTACGTCATCTAACTTTCCCATGCTCCTTACCTGCAAAGACGCCGAAGATATCAAGGCTCGGCTTAACGATATCATCTCCCGTCTGGAGAACATAGAAGACGACCACAAGTTCGGCTTCCACGCCGGAGTATCGATCATCGGAACCGAGACGGACAGTAAGGGCGAGGCAAAGAGCCGTAAGGATATCGATCTCGACCTCGAGTACAACAATGCCAGCGCGGCCAGGATGACGCTTGAAGGAAGCGATGACTCCGGGATCGCCTTTTTCGATCAGGAATTCGTCGAGCAGCAGAAGTGGATCGACACCGTCAATGAGTGCTCACAGACAGCACTCGATAACGAAGAATTCGTGATCTACTATCAGCCCAAATACGATCCGAAGACAGACAGTCTCAGGGGTGCCGAGGCACTCATAAGGTGGATATCCCCCAAGTTCGGGTTCGTATCTCCCGGCAAGTTCATTCCCATCTTCGAGAAGAACGGTTTCATCACCCGGATCGACCACTACATGATCAGAGGAGTCGCAAGAGCTCAGAAAGCTTGGCTCGACAAAGGCTTCGCATGTGTACCGATATCGGTAAATGTCTCCAGGGCTCACTTTATAGAGGCAGATCTGGCCGAGCAGATCCTGGATCTGGTAGACCGCGAGGAGTGCCCGCATGAGCTGATCGAGATAGAACTGACTGAGAGCGCTTTTTTCGATGATCAGAAGTCTCTGCTGCGGACGATAAACAAGCTCAAGGAATACGGCTTCCACGTATCTATGGACGACTTCGGCTCCGGCTATTCCTCTCTCAACACGCTCAAGGATATCCCTCTTGACGTGCTGAAGCTCGACGCCGGATTCTTCCGCGGCACTTCCGGGGACGGGCGCGGCAAGATAGTCGTCTCCGAAGCCATCAGCCTGGCACGCAAGCTCAACATGAAGACCGTCGCTGAAGGAGTCGAGGAAAAGGATCAGGTCGATTTCCTTGCATCCGAGGGCTGCGATATGATCCAGGGCTACTACTATGCCAAGCCGATGCCTGCTGAAGAATTCGAGAGCAGGATGACATAACCTTCCGACCGTGTGCATAAATGATAGCCTTGTAAATTCTCCAAATTTTTATATATATACTTATTAATTACGCTTTATTTATCAGTCGAGATTTGGTATCCTTACTGACAGCGGTGAAAAGGTTTCACATCTTTCTACTATATATTTCTATAACACAGGGGGTTTCACTAATATGAGTAACACCAAAGGTTCTAAGATTTGTGTTGTAGGTGCAGGTGCAGTCGGAGCAACGATCACTTTCGCGCTTACATTCCAGCAGCTCGCTTCTGAGATTGTTCTTATCGACGTTAACAAGGATAAGGCTCAGGGTGAGGTTCTCGATATCGGACACGGTCTTCCCTTCCTCGGTCAGATGGACATCCACGCAGGTGACTATGACGAGATCAAGGATGCAGACGTTATCATCGTAACAGCCGGTATCCCGAGAAAAGAAGGCGAGACAAGAATGGATCTCGCACAGAAGAACGTTAAGCTTGCAAAGATCATCACAGACAGCATCATGAAGTACTACAACAAGGGTGTTATCCTCGTAGTATCCAACCCTTGCGATGTTGTTACATATAAGATCGCTCAGTGGTCCGGACTTCCTTCATCCAAGGTTATCGGTTCCGGTACAAACCTCGACTCTGCACGTTTCAGATACCTCCTCGGCCAGCACCTCGGCGGCATCGACCTTCGTAACGTTCACGGTTACATGCTCGGTGAGCACGGTGAGACACAGTTCCCTGCATGGTCCATGACACATATTGCAGGTGTTCAGGTTGACGAGTATGCCCGTATCACAGGTAAGTCCCTCACAGATGCTGAGAAGGCTGACATCGCTGAGAGAACAAAGAAGTCCGGTGCTGAGATCATCAAGCTCAAGGGCGCTACATACAACGGTATCGCTGTTTCCGCTACAACACTCGTTCGCTCCATCCTCACAGATGAGCACACGATCCGTACATGCGGCACAGTCCTCAACGGCGAGTTCGGTATCAACGACATCGTTCTCAACGTACCCGTATCCATCGGCAAGGAAGGTATCGAGAGGATCATCGAAGCTCCTCTTACACCTGCTGAGATGGAGCTCCTCAAGAAGTCCGAAGCTAACGTACGTGCAGTACTCGATAGCGTAAAGGATCTCTAATACAGGATCTGACACTGATAATTACAGGACCGCCTCCGGCAACGGAGGCGGTTTTTTATGCTTTGCTTTACTCTTTACTGTAACGCATAAAATACCCTCCTTGCTGTTGTCCGGCAAAGAGGGTACATATCACAAGGGCTCTTCTCATTATCTGTCCATAAATGCGTCCGGCTTACCTGTATAGGGGCGTGCCTTCCTCTTGCGCCTCTTGCGCGAGCTTACGGAACGGGTTACAAGAATGATAATACAAAGGATTATAAGGATCACCAGCAGTGCGATGACGATCATTATGAGAAGGTTATCCTTCACGAATCTGACCAGTTTGGAATCCTCGTCCTTCTTATCTGCGACTTCCGTCTCAGACGTCGTCTCCCCTGTTCCGGTCTCGTCAGGAGCACCGGTCTCATCGGGGGCTGTCTCATCCGGATCCTCGGTCTCTTCGGGAACGCGCCCCTCGGGATCATAATCCTCAGGTGAATCACCCGGGACGATCAGCGGATCGAACATAGGCAGTTCGGCGTCTGTCGAATTGAATCTGCGGTAGTCCCCCGTCGTTCCGGGAATAACCGTCTGAGGATCATTATTCCAGCATGCAAGATTGCCATATGCCGTGACAGAAGCAACATAACGTGTCTGATAAGCGTAGAAGTCTCCCGGAATGCCGCATACAGAGATAAAGAGTTCGTGTCCGTTCTCGTTGACCGTATAAACTGTCATTCCCGTGCCGGCCATCGATGTCGTTCCGGTCTTGCCGCCGATAAATGCAGTAAGATGGGAATCCTCGCCCTCAGATGTCTTAGCAGCAAGCCAAGGGTCATTGAGCAGATTATTGGTATTCTTGACGATCGACCATCCGTCTTCAGGATGAGCATTAGTCGCAGCGAAAATATGCGTCGGAGAACTGATGACCGTGCAGAAATCCGGATTCTCACAGGCTCTTGCCATTATACGGGCCAGATCATAGGCTGTCGTATAATGATCATCATCGTGAAGTCCGTTAGCATTCACAAAGTGGGTAGACGTACACCCGAGATTCTCCGCCCTCAGGTTCATCAACGCCGCGAAAGCCGTGAGCGTATAACCGGTCAAGATCTCCTGTGACGTCTTCCCGAGCTGTTCCTCCAGATAAGAGGCATTGACTCCGTCAGGACCTACCTCTTCACCGCCGGCAGGATACTGTGCTATAAAAGCAGATACGACCCCTTCGGCTACAACGTTGGCTGCATCGTTGCCCGACGGGAGCATCATGCCGTAAAGGAGTTCAGACACTGTGGTCCGCTCTCCTACGACAAGTCCCATAAGTGTGGAATCATAAGTAACATTGTCGATGGCATTCTGAGAAGTAGTCAGATATGCGGACGTGTCCAGATAATCCAGACCCAACTGGGCTGTCATTATCTTTGTCATCGATGCCGGATAGATCATGTCATCCGGAGCCTTGGAAAGAACTATCTCATCAGCCGTCTTGTCATAGACGCAATAGGAGGCACAGTTGACCTCATCGAGCGTCGGTATCCGAAGTTCAGGTTGTCCTACATCTGCCAGTGTCTTCGATGCGACTGCAGGCATAGTTGCCGTGGCTGCAAACACAGCAGACAACACTATTGCCATGATCCCGGTTCTGATCGATCTTTTTCTCATTACCTGTTAAGACCTCCTGCGGCCGTATCAGCCGTTGTTATCCTCTGTATTTGCTTCAGAAGGAATATCCGGTGTTCCGGCATCGCCTGAAGGCTCACTATTCTCGATATCCTCATCTTCGGGCTCTTCGATCATGTGATCTGCAAGAGCGAAGTCGACGATAGACGCCCCGTTGGCCTTCATAAGTCTTACACCCGAAGTGCCTCTGGATAAGGTAGGGATCTCAGCTGCATTAACTCTGATAATGACACCTGCATCGGTGATGATGAGAAGATCCTTGTCGTTATCGACCAGGGTACAGCCGACAAGATTACCGGTCTTGGGCGTGATCTTATATGTAATAAGTCCCTTACCGCCACGGTTCTGCTGTCTGTATTCCTCGACAGAGCTTCTCTTGCCGAAGCCCTTCTCCGAGATAACGAGCAGTTCACCGCCCTCAGAGACAGGTACCATTCCGACGATCTTATCATCATCAGCAAGCTTCATTCCTCTTACACCGGAAGACTTACGGCCCGTCTCGCGGACATTATCGGAATCAAATCTGATCGCCTTACCGGAAGCAGACACGAGAATGATCTCCTGGTCGCCTCTGGTCAGTGCAACATCAACGACACGGTCGTCATCCCTTATGCTCACGGCAATGAGTCCGTTCTTATTGATATTCTTATAGCTGACAAGCGGAGTTCTCTTAACGATACCCTTGGCTGTAGCTACGGTAAGATAGAGATCCTCATCGGCAAGATCGTCTACCGGAATGATATTACGTATCTTCTCATCGGGAAGCAACTGAAGGAGATTTACCAGAGCCGTTCCTCTTGAAGACCTTGACGTCGTCTCAGGGATCTTGTATCCCTTGATCTTAAAGACACGTCCGGTATTCGTAAAGCACATAAGGAACTTATGTGTAGTAGTAGTAAGGATCTTCTCGACATAGTCCTCATCACGGGTGCTCTGTGCAGAGATCCCGCGACCGCCTCTATGCTGCTGCTTATATGTGTCTATAAGCTGCCTCTTGATATAACCGAAGTGAGTAAGTGTTACTACGATATCCTGCTCCTGGATCAGTGACTCATCATCTATATCCTCGAAAGAGCCGTGGATGATCTCAGTACGTCTCGGTGTGGCGAACTTACGCTTGATCTCGAGTATCTCGTCCTTGATCGTCTGATGGAGGACTTCCCTGTCGGACAGTATGAGCTTATAATACTCGATCTTAGTCTCGAGGTCTGCGATCTCGGCGAGGAGCTTCTCTCTCTCGAGACCTGTAAGACGGCCAAGACGCATATCTACGATGTGCTGAGCCTGCTTGTCCGTGAGACCGAATCTCTCACCCATCCTGATCTTGGCTTCCGCCTCAGTTCTCGAGGATCTGATGATATTGATGATCTCATCGATATGATCCATGGCAAGGAGGAGACCCTCGTCAATGTGCTTCTTAGCTTCCGCCTTCTCGAGATCATACTGTGTCCTTCTTGTAACTACATCCTCCTGGTGAGCGATGTAATACTTCAGGGCATCAATAAGAGATATCGTCTTGGGCTCGAGCTTGCCGTCGGCATCCGGAACGAGCGCGATCATATTGGCACAGCATGCATCCTGGAGCGCACAATTCTTGTAGAGCTGATTCAGGACAACGTCGGGGTTGGCGTCCTTCTTGCACTCGATAACGATCCTGACCATCTCGTTACGGTCTGACTCGTCACGAAGTCCTGAGATGCCTTCGACCTTCTTATCCTTTACAAGATCGGCCATCCTCTCGATGAGCCTTGCCTTATTAACAGCGAAAGGCAGATCGTGAATAATGATCCTCTGTCTTCCGGAGCCGAAGTCTTCGATATCAGCATGAGCTCTTACCATGATCCTGCCTCGACCGGTGGTATACGCCTCTCTGATACCGGCAGTTCCGAGTATCGCTCCGCCTGTCGGGAAATCAGGTCCCTTAACTACTGTCATAAGTTCATCAACGGTGACATCGGGGTTGTCGAGCATCATTACTACACCGTCTATCGTCTCGCCCAGATTGTGAGGCGGGATGTTCGTTGCCATACCTACGGCGATACCGACGGAACCGTTAACGAGGAGATTCGGGAATCTTGAAGGAAGAGCTACAGGCTCCATCTCGTGCTCATCGAAGTTCGGTCTGAAGTCTACGGTATTCTTGTTGATATCGCTCATCATCTCGAGCGATATTTTGTCGAGTCTCGCCTCCGTATAACGATAAGCTGCCGGCGGGTCTCCGTCGAGAGATCCGAAGTTTCCGTGTCCGTCTACGAGCGGATGCCTGAGCGAGAAGTCCTGTGCCAGACGAACGAGAGCGTCATATACGGATGCATCGCCGTGAGGATGGAAACGTCCGAGAACATCACCGATCGTAGTTGCACACTTACGATAGGGCTTATCGGGAGTAAAGCCCTGTGTGAACATGGAATAGAGTATTCTTCTCTGAACGGGCTTCATTCCGTCTCTGATATCAGGAAGGGCACGATCCGAGATAACCGACATCGCATAGTCGATGAAGGACTTCTTCATCTCCTTCTCGAGATCTACCGGTACTATAGTATTCTGTTCAGACTTGAAGACCGAGTCCATCTCGGCTTCCTGCTGCTTACGCAGTTCCTTGGAACTGTCATTGCCGTTTGCCATATTGACCTCCGTTGACGTGATATACTGTCACCGAATAATTATACCATAACGCATGGTTCTTTTATTATAATTATAATAATATTTATAAGATATATTTAAACTTAAGGGAATTAAGGCAAAACTAGTGTAAAATCCTCAATTAATTGAAAATCCATGCAACAGAGCATAGAATCAAATCGTCATACATACGACAGAACGATAAGGAGCTGCAGATGGAAAAGCATTTTTCGCTTCCTGATACAGAAGAGTTGGTAGAGCTTTATGCCAACGATGTGCTCAGAGTATGCGTTTTCTATCTGGGCTCGAGATCGCTCGCGGAGGACGCCTTCCAGGATGTCTTTCTCAAGGCGATCAGGAAGAGAGATACTTTCGAGGGAAGTTGCCCTCCTAAGTACTGGCTGATGGCGATAGCAAGGAATGTCTGCAAGGACTACCTGAAGTCACCCTGGTCTACAAGGACCGGCAGTTACGAACAGATGACCGAAGATTCCGGAGAGCAGTACGGAGAGTACCGCACTTCGAATCCTAAGATCACACCGTCGGTCGACGGACGCGATCAGGAAGATGAATATTTCGATCAGCTCGAACCCGAAGGAGATCTCTGGGATGCGATAATGACACTCCCTAACGTATCGAAGGAAGTCGTTCTGTACAGATATTATTGTCAGATGGACAACAGATCCATAGCGGAGGCTTGCGGAGTCACCGAGAGTACCGTCAGGAGCAGGTTGTTCAGGGCAAGGAAGATATTGGCAAAGTATGAGAGGAAACATGGCAGGGCGCCGGGAGAAGCATATGAGGAATCCGTTTGACAGACAGATAGCCGACACGATCAGGAATGAACTCGGCAACATAAAAGCTTCTGACGACCTTATTGCCAGAACGCTCGCAAGGATAAACGATGAAGGGATCGACAAGGAGAGCAACGGTCCTTCTACACATCTGTCAGCTCTCAACATGGGATACATCAGACAGCAGGAGCACAACCGCGAGAAGCGTGACCGGAAGATCTCCCGCCTCGTACTGGGAACACTTGCAGTCGCAGCCGCTTGCTGCGTAACATTTAATCTGCTGAGTTTCCTGAGGAACGATCCGAACAAAGTCACGTCGGTGGCTACATCACAGCCTGACCAGACTGTAACAGCCACTATCGCGGCCTCCGGCGTCATCTCTGACACAGATGTATCCGGAAGCACTGCCGACTATTCAGGATACATCTACAGGAACAACGTTTCCGTGACAAGCAGCATCTACGTCCCCGATAGTTCCGTCAGCAATATGAAGCCTGATGCATTCAGGAACATGCGTCTGCCTTCAGACTATAGGACTCTTTGACGGCTTACCGGCCTGACGCGGGTAACGTGCGGGAGTGTGATGAGTCTTACGGATAACGATAACTGACCGTTCTATATCGGTACCGGGGAGACAGAACTCCTCGGTTTTCTCTATCTTGCCGCCTAATTCCCTGAGTGCAGCTTCAGACCTTGCCGTCTCCTCTTCCGAATGTCCCTTCATGGCAAGAAATACTCCACCCACCTTAACAAACGGGAGACAGTATTCGCATAATACAGGCAAAGAAGCCACTGCTCTGGCTGTAGCAATATCGTATCTCTCGCGGTGAGACTTGTCCTTCCCGGCATCCTCGGCGCGGCTGTGAGCTGTCCTGATGCCCTTCAGATCGAGCTCCGCACAGACATCATCCAGGAAATTGAGACGTTTACGGAGTGAATCCAGAAGCGTAACCTTAATATCGGGGAGCATGATCTTAAGAGGGATACCCGGGAAGCCTGCTCCGGTACCGACATCGATAAGAGTAAGATCACGCCTTCCTGCAGCCTTCATCTCAGCTTCTATATGCTTAATGATGGTCATGGAATCCACATAGTGAAGTAATGCTACTCCCCTGTCATCGAGGATATTGGTGAGATTCATGACCTTGTTGCGCTCTCTGAGCATATTGGCATACTTGACCAAGGCTCCGGCCCGGTCATCATCAACATCTGTACCGATGCCCTCTGCACCCTCTTTGATAAGTGCTATCAGCCTTGAATCATCATATTCCCCGATCATATCCGCTTCCTTATTGTCCGCCATCTTTGTCTTTCCTCTTCTTCAATTCGAGATATACGAGCAACACCTGTATATCCGCAGGAGATACCCCGGATATCCTCGATGCCTGTCCGACATTCTCCGGCCTCATCTTATTGAGCTTCTGACCCGCTTCGAGCCTTAAGCCTCCGATCGCCTCATAATCGATGTCCTGCGGGAGCTTCTTATTCTCCAGTTCTGAGAACTTGGCGATCTTATCCTTCTCGAGCTTAAGATATCCCTCATACTTTATATCTGTCTGCACAGCGAAAATAACATCATCAGACAAAGGCTTTCGCTCTTTATCGACGGGGGCCAGGAGTTCATAACTGACCTGCGGACGCTTGATGAGCTCAGCGAGGGATATCCCCGACGGAGGTCTTACGGAACCGACACTCTCCAGAAGTGCGGCAAGTTCATCTGACGGTGCGATAAAAGTCGAAGCGAGTCTGTCCTTCTCTTCCTCGATCCTGCGTTGTTTCTCCTCGTAAAGAGCAAATCTCTCATCGTCTACGAGACCGACCATATGTCCTATGGGTGTCAGTCTTGCGTCACAATTGTCCTGCCTGAGGAATAATCTGTATTCAGCCCTGGATGTCATCATCCGGTACGGTTCCTGAGTGCCCTTAGTGACAAGATCATCTATCAGCACACCGATATAAGCCTGTGAACGGTCAAGGATAAGCTCCTCCCGTCCCAGAAAGGACAGAGCGGCATTGATCCCTGCTATTATTCCCTGCCCGGCTGCTTCTTCATAACCCGATGATCCGTTTATCTGTCCGGCAGTATAAAGCCCTCCGACGATCTTCGATTCAAGAGTCGGCCTTACCGACAGCGGATCTACGAGATCGTATTCGATGGCATATGCACTTCTTTGAATATGAGCATTCTCAAGTCCCGGCAATGACCGGACCATCTTGATCTGTATTTCCTCGGGAAGACTCGTGGAAAAGCCCTGAAGATACATCTCCTCCGTATCTCTGCCCAAAGGCTCCACAAAGATCTGATGCCTGTTCTTATCGGCAAATCTCATGAACTTGTCTTCTATCGAAGGACAGTACCTTGGACCGATCCCCGTGATCACTCCGCTATAGAGAGGCGAGCGATCCATGTTGGCTTCAATGACCTCTCTGGTCTCATCCGTCGTCCACACTGACCAACAGGGCACCTGTTCTTCAGGAACTTTTCCGCCACGCATCTCATTATCATACGAGAATGGCGGAACATCGTGTTCTCCGTCCTGTCTCGTAAGCTTGTCATAATCGACTGTCCTGCCGTTGACCCTTACCGGGGTGCCGGTCTTAAATCGCAGTAACGGTACGCCTGCGTCAGCAAGTGAAGATGACAATCCTACGGATCTGGAGAGCCCGTCGGGTCCTGTAAGTGCTATGACTTCTCCCCTTATCGTTCTGGATTCCATATATGTTCCCGAACAGATGACCACTCTGGATGCACGGTAGACTGCGTGACTCTCTGTCATTACTCCGCATACCTTGCCGTTATCAGTCAGCAGATGAGTTATATGTGCCTGGCGTATCAGAAGGTTATCCGTCTTCTCGAGAAGGCACTTCATCGCATGAGAATATGAATTACGATCCATCTGGGCTCTCGGAGAATAGACCGCAGGTCCCTTGGATCTGTTGAGCATGCGCATCTGGATACAGCACCTGTCGGCAACTTTGCCCATGATCCCGCCCAATGCATCGATCTCTCTTACGAGCTGTCCCTTGGCAGTACCTCCTATGCTCGGATTACACGGCAGGTTCGCTATGGAATCCAGGTGGAGTGTGAAAAGGACCGTATTGAGCCCCAGCTTCGCACAGGCATGTGCGGCCTCACAGCCGGCATGCCCCGCACCGACTACTGCGGCGTCAAACTCACCTGCATAATATGCATTCGAGGTCATAAGTGCTTCTTCGATATTCATATCATTTACCTATACAGAATCCGGCAAAGATCGTATCCGCGAGCTGAACAGATACGGTCTTGCCTGTAATCTTTCCTATATCGTCCAGCGATGCCCTGATGACGGAAGACATAATGTCTACCCCAAGGCCGCCTTCAGCCGTAGCCAAAGCCATATCGAGTCTCTCCGTTGCAGATGCCAGAAGGTCGCTGTGCCTCTTAGCCAGTACTATGATCTCGGACGAATTCGATCCGCCGGCCTTCTCGTAAAACTCAGTTATTATCTGTCGTACCGGTTCTGTGCCGGCCCCTGTGATACCGTCACCGTCCGTCGATACTTCTGCAACGGATGTGATCCCGAGACTCTTCGCCTCAGCCTTGATCCGCTCGCTCCCCGGATTGATGCCGAGGTCAGACTTACTGAAGACGAGTGTTACATTCGAATTATCCTTACCGGAATAAAGCTCTCTCATCTGTCTCAGTATCTCTTCCTCATTCTCATCGCATGCGGCAAGGTAAACAACTATATCCGCCTCATCACACGCCTTACGTGCGCGTTCGACACCGATCGCTTCTACCTTGTCTCCCGTCTGTCTGATACCGGCGGTATCGATCAGCGTCACAGGGATACCGTTTATCTGTGTCAGAAGTTCCAGTGTATCTCTTGTAGTTCCCGGGATGTCTGTTACTATAGCCCTGTCGTAGCCCGCCAGCGCATTAAGGAGGCTGCTCTTGCCGCTGTTCGGCATGCCGCAGAGTACCACCCGCATACTCTCCGTAAGTATCCTTCCCTTAGCGTAGCTGTCACGGAGTGAAGCCGTAATATCACGCGCCTGCCTTGTTAATCGAACGACTTCATCGTCATTCTCGGGAGTGTCATCGTGCTCAGGGAACTCTACGATCATCTCGATGAGCGCCATAGCCCTGTAAAGCCTCTCTTCCGCTTCGGCGAGTCTGGAAGACAGCCGTCCGTTAAGCTGGGAATTAGCCGCTCGAAGCGCAGCGGACGACTCGGCATTTATAACGTTCATTACCGCTTCCGCCTCATTGATATCGAGCTTGCCCATCGCGAAAGCAGTCTTCGTAAACTCTCCGGGGTCGGCATATCTCATGCCGTTATCTGTCAGAACACTTAAAATCTCCTGTTTAACGGCACTGCCGCCATGACAGGAGATGTCAGCCATCTCGCTGCCCGTATAAGAATGGGGAGCGACATAGCGTGTTATTATTATCTTGTCTATCGAATTTCCGTTCGCGGGATCGAAGAAATCCGCATAAGCAGATGTATAGCCCGGCATCTGTGATACACTGGTCGCATCAGATGATGTCCTGATGATCTTCACGCATCGATCAAGTATCTTTCCCGCACCTTCCCCTGATACTCTTATCATCGCGATCCCGGAAGTTCCGGGCGGTGTAGAGCATGCACAGAAAGGTCTGTTGTCAGATACCGCCATACTCATATCATCCTCTCAGACGAAGAATCAAACGGCAGGAGTAACGATAACTCTTCTGTCAGGTTCTTCTCCCTCGCTGTGAGTTGTTACGCCGTCAACATTCTGAAGATAAGAATGAACGATCCTTCTCTCAGCAGGATTCATCGACTCCATGGCAACCTTACGGCCTGTTCTCTTAGCCTTGGAAGCAGCCTTGTCAGCAAGATTCTTAAGTATCTGCTCTCTGTGTCTTCTGTATCCGCCTACATCAAGGTGAACATGAACGCGCTCCTCGCTGTGACGATTGGCGATAAGGTTCGTCATGTAGGAGATAGCCTCGAGAGTCTCACCGTGACGTCCGATGGCGGCACCGCAGTCAGCACCGGATACGGAGATATAGATCGAATCATCCTCACGATAGGAATCCATATTGCCGTGGATACCGATACCCGAGAGGACCTCGGCAACGAACTTAACTGCGGCATCCTCAGCCTCAGTTACCGCATCACCTTCATAGGATTCGTCGTCACCATAGTAGACGACCTCTTCCTCTTCTTCATCTTCCACGATATCGGCTGTAACCTTGACCTCGGCCTCCTTGGATCCTAATCCGAGGAATCCGCCTGCAGGCTCCGTAATAACTTCGATCTTGGCATCTTCTCTTGATACGCCGAGTTCCTCGAGAGCTGCCTCTATAGCCTCATCAACAGTCTTGGCTGTCTTTGTAACCATCTTTTCCATATATGTGCCTCCGTATAATTACTTGCGCTTTTTATTCTTATTGCCGTTCTTCTTGTTGCTGCCGTTTCCGGAACCGTTACCGGACTTTTTTGTCTGATTCTTCTTGTCCTGTTCCTTGTCGGCATCATCGGCCTTCTTTTTCTTAAAGACTGCTTCCTTCTTAGCCTCGACCTCCGCCTTCTTAAGCTCATAAGGCTTAGTAAAGAGCACATAGACCATAAGCTGCGTGATGATGCCCATGATACCGCCGACTACCCAGTACAGACCCATTGCCGCAGGGAGCATGAAAGTCGTAGCGAGCATCATTATAGGCATAAGCCATGTCATCATCTGCATTGTCCTGGCATTGACGTCGTCCTGTACCTGACCGGAGAGCGCAGGATTATTCTTGGCTCTCTTCTTCTTTTCCTTCTCTTCCTTATAACCGGGCTTGAGCATCTGCGACATCTTCATGGAGAAGATCTGGATGATAAGTACGAGCGCGGGGAAGATAAGGAGAGGGAAATACGTCCCGGGATCCTTGACGAACTTTGCAGGATTGATGGAAGGTGTCCTCGTAAGATCTATGCCGAGGAAGTGCAGATCGATGATCTGCTTCATATTGATATATCCCTTGCCTACGCAGTACTGAAGCAGTTCACTACTGTTGTTAAGGGATCTGATAAGACCGATGTGATTCTTGGTGCTGACGCTTCCCGTGATGATGCCGCTGTCCTTAGCGACCTTGATCATAGCGCGTACATTGCTCTTCGGAACCTGAGAAATGTAAACAAGAGGTCCGCTTACGATACGGTAGATAGGCCAGATAAAGAAGATCTGAAGGAAAGGCAGGAGACATCCGGAACAGCCCATCGCGCCGTTCTCCTGCTGGAGCTTCGTCAGCTCCTCCTGATACTTCTGCTTGTCGTGGCCGTACTTACGCTGGAGTTCCGCCTGCTGACCTGACAGCGCCTGCATCTTGAGCATTGCCTTCTGGCTCTTGATGTTGAGCGGGATCATCAGGACTCTTATGAGTACCGTAAGTGCGATGATCGCGAGACCGTAATTACCGAAAAAGTTGTAGAAATGCCTGACCAGCCATCCGAAAAGGACATAAAGCGGGTCAAGGATCGACAGTTGAACAATAAACTGATCCATTATTATCTCCCATCAGCGAACAGGATCGTAGCCGCCCTTCGAGAACGGATTACATCTCAATATTCGCCATATTCCGCGGGGTAAGCCCCTCAGAACACCATATTTTTCCAAACATCCGATCATGTATTCGGAGCAGGTCGGCTGATATTTACACAAATGACCAAGCGAAGGAGAGATATGCTTCTGATATCCTCTGATCAGCTTAATCAATGCTCGAGCCAACATCTGTTTCCTCCGATGTTATCGCATGAAGTCTTCCCAGCAGCACCTCAGTCTCTCGTGCTATCTCACTGTAGGAAGGCATCGCCTCGGACGGCTTCAGGGTAAAGACTATATCGCTTCCCGACTTTATTCTCGGCTCGAGGCGCCGGTACGCCTCACGCATAAGTCTCCGGGCTTTGTTACGCCCGACTGCCCCCAACTGCTTCTTGTTAGCACAGAACCCCACACGGATCAGGTCCTGCGGGATTATAGTATTGTTGTGCTTCAGCCCTTTACGGCGTTTGAAGCAGTGGACCGTCAAGTATTTTCCTGTCGCAAAGCTTCCGTGTCGGTAAACTCGTGAAAATTCATAATTAAACCTTAGCGGAACGGAATTCAAAATCGTGACTCCTGTCTATGCGATCATAAAAAGAAAGGACCACTGGGGTGATCCTTATGCAGCAAGCTTCTTTCTGCCCTTTGCTCTTCTTCTTGCGAGAACATCGCGTCCGCTTGCTGTGGACATCCTTGCACGGAAACCGTGAACCTTGGATCTGTGTCTCTTCTTAGGCTGATAGGTCATCTTCATAGTCGTTATCCTCCATCTCTATATCAGGCGCCGTAAAAGCGCATAGTAGCCCATTGGACATAATTAACTCAAAGATTTTACTACCCATTTCCGCAAGTGTCAAGGAGGATGTTGACGTCTTATATCGTGCCTTCCAATCCGAAATACAGATTGACCGCATAAGTGTCCTCATAAGGTCTTTGCGATACCGGAGTTATTTCCATCCAGTACCCGAGCCTCAATACTCCGTCTGTAGTGATCGCTTCAGCATACATGGAATCATCGAAAATACTAACACCGTCGCTCCTCTCGGTAAACTCGATACCCAGATACTTGGAATACAGCGTCAACAGATTGCTCCACGTTTGATACATACTGTACCGGTTACATGTGAAATACACCTCTCCCGATATGACAAGACCGGAACTGATATCTGCATATAAAGTCGTATTCCCCACACTGAAATCCGCGATAGTCATTATCTCGTACTTCTGATTGATCGCCATATACGTGTTGCTCGGACGCACGCCAAACCCGTCCTCGATTATATCGAACAGCTCCAGCGTAAAATCATTTATGTTGTTGCTGTAACTGCTGAACGCCTCATACTCAAGGCTCTCGATGCCCTGCTCCAGCTGAAGGGCTCTCTTTATCCTCTCCTCGACCTCTACGGAATTCTCACCATAGGGAGATATGGCCTCGATCTCCACCGTATCACTGTATCCGGTACTTCGCTTGATCTTGCGGTCAATAAAAAGTCTCGGGACAGTCACCCCGGTGATAATGATCATCACCGTCAGCAGGACAAGGACAACTATACGTCTTGTGAGCGTAACCCTATTCATCGTCATCCTCCTCATACGTATCGGTGATCAGCTTAAGCTTCAGCCTGACCGCGGTTCCCTGACCCACACGGCTCCATATATCGAGATTTGTCCCGTGGATATCAGCTATCCTCTGACAGAGTGCGAGTCCCAATCCCGCGCCGTTCTCCTTACGGGATCTGGCCTTATCCACCATGTAGAAAGCCTCCGTAACACGTGCCAGCTCATCCTTCGGAATGCCGCGGCCGTTATCTACTACTGCGATCCTGTAATACTCTCCCTCGACCCAGCCGAGGACGGCAACATTGGCACCGCCGGACTTAAAGGCATTATCTATCAGATTAAGTATCATCGTCTTGAACAGATCCATCTCGATCTTGACATAGCCGTCGTCACAGTGGAACTCGATCGGAACTCTTTTTCGAGCGGACAACGGTCTGACGGTGTTCTCGACATCGATCATGAATTCCCTCATTGATGTCTCCTCGAAAATAAAATCGGACTTGGTAATGTTGATAAGCTTCATCAACTTGAACGACAGTGCCTCAAGCCTCATTCCCTCATTGAGGATAAAGCCTGCCGCATCACGCGCTTCATTGATAGGCAGGTTCTTCTGATAAAGCGTATCGGCATATCCGATGATACTCGTCATGGGGGTCTTGAGCTCATGTGCAAAAGCTGCGGTAAAGTCTTCCCTCTGCCTTACCGCCAGTTCGAGCTTGGAGATCTTATCTTCTATGGAGTCGGCCATGTTGTTGAAGGTCTTCGCCAGGTCACCGATCTCGTCTCTCGGGAAAACAGTCGCCCTGACCTCATACTTTCCCTTGGAGAAAGCCTTGCTTACATGGGTAAGCTGCTTGATAGGGTGAGTGATGATGACCGAGAAGGCGAGTGAGATCACGGCGCATACACAGAATGCTATAAGGATAACGACCGTGCAACGGTTACGGAGCACATCGGCAGATTCATATACATTCGTAATATCGCCCACCGTCTCGAGCGTCATCCCGAACGAATTCTGTGTAAACGTGCTTTGAAGGATGAGATAGTATCTGTCGCCCTCCTCGACTACATAATAATCTACGTATCCCTGATTCCTGCTCCCTTTGTACCAGTCATCGGATATCGCTTCGGTCGCGATAAGCGTTTTCCCGCTCATATTGTACAGTGCAAGTTCGACATTCATCGAATCGGCAGTCTGCTCGGTAACAGACGTTACCGTGGCCGCATCGACATCTGCCCCGCGCATGACTGACATAATTCCTGACTGGATCGCGAGCTTAACGAGCTGATGCTGTTTGACGTTTGCTTCAACCTGATCATCGAAAGAGTTGTCTATACTGATGCTCACGACCATATACTCCGTGAACGCCAGCGCCACGGTAAGGATAACGAGCATCAGAGTGTATAGCTTGGTGAAGAAACGCATTTGAGACTTACTCCGGCAGATGGAGGCGGTAGCCTATGCGGAACACGGTCTGGATAAGATCCTCCCATCCGAGCTTCTTACGGATACGCTGTATATGATTATCGAGCGTCCTTGTCTGACCGAGATAGTCCTCACGCCACACCGACTCATAGAGATATTCACGCGTCAAAGCGATATTGCGGTTTCTTATCAGTGTATCGAGAAGATCAAATTCCTTAGTTGTAAGAGGTACAAGTTCGCCTGCCTTGATAACGGTCCTGGAATCGAGTTTGACTTCGACATCTCCTATGGTGATCTCATCCTTGGGCTTAGCAGTACGTCTCAATACCGACTCGACTCTGGCGATCAGTTCTCCGACCTGGAACGGCTTACAAACATAGTCGTCGGCACCCATCTTAAGACCGCGGATCCTGTCGTTGACCTCGTTCATCGCAGAGATGATAATAACCGGCGTACCGAGCCTCTTGATAAAATCGAGCAGCTCATAACCGCTTATCTTCGGTAACATAAGGTCGAGCAAGACGAGATCCCACATGCCGGATTCGAGGGCATCTCTTCCCTCTTCACCATCGGTCGCAAGAGTACAATCATAGTGCTCGGCCGTCAATGTCATATATATGAGGTTACCTATAGAGGCATCATCTTCAACGATAAGTATACGTAGCATCTTCTCCGCCTAGAGTTTGATACCACTATTTTACACATAAATCAGCCGATATTTCACCCGTTGCGTAAAAATGACAACTTTGACACATCTCTCCCGAAGTGATCATCATTGCAGATTAACTTTGTCTGTTCATGGTCGAGTCCGAGGAAGACCTCATAGAGCCACTCTTCGGATTCGCTGTCAGGTCTTACGCGGCTGACAGACAGACACACATCACGGGTCCTGCGATAGAGCTCGACGCTCGAGCATTCTCTGCCTGCTCTGTAAAACGACTCGACAAAGGCCCACTCGGAGTCAGCCCCTTTCCCGAGATAATAAGTGCAGATCTGCAGCACCTTGTCGGCGTTCTTACGTAAAAATGCTTCCGTCATAAGAGCCTGTACACCCACATATCCTGGATCTGATCAGAGAACTCATCCCACGTCCAGCTGCGCTCAGATCTTACGACCGAATAAGGGTCATTGATCTTGTAGTATCCGTTCTCATATCCGCACAGAACGACGAAATGCCCCTCCGACGTGAACTCACCCGGTCCCATTATCATGATGATGGGATTGCCGACCTCAAGGTTGGCGATGACTCTCTCCTCATCCAGCGGGATCTCAGTGACATCAAGCCCCAGCCCCATAGCGCCATCACTCATCAGAGCCCAACTCGTGCCGCTGCCCGGAACACAATATCCGTTCTCGATGCTGTAATCTGCCATGAACCC
Source organism: uncultured Clostridia bacterium (assembly GCA_946611435.1). Taxonomy (GTDB): domain Bacteria; phylum Bacillota; class Clostridia; order Saccharofermentanales; family Saccharofermentanaceae; genus Saccharofermentans. The sequence goes on along the minus strand of CAMODL010000001.1, from coordinate 228,028 downwards.
CGGCGTCAACGTCGGATCATTATAGAGATATGAAGCAACCATGGAAAGGCATGTCGGACCGCATCCCGTAAAGCCCATCGCATTGCTTCCGTAAACCTTAAAGCCCCACCTGGTATCCCACTGCATCAGCAGAGGAACACCGTATGTGCTCTCATCATAAGTGCTTGTCAGAGGCATCTCATCATAGGTGCCGTACATTGTCGGATACTGCGCAACAAAGTCCGCCGCCGCGGGCTCATTCTCCATCAGCGTGTCAAGCTTCGTCCTATAGTCGGAAGGCGCTCCCAGGACATCGATAGTGTAGTCGGAATAATAGTGATCCGCACCGTCCGGATCTTCTTCACCCCACCCCGCGCGTTCAAAGAACGAACCGGCATCGCGCGAAGAACGGACGCGCCTTGACCTTCCTTCGTCCTCGCCTTCTTCATCATCTGCTCTCACATACGAGAATATCATCACACCGATACACGCACTCGTCAGGAATGCCGCTGCCATCAGTAGAGTCCTCTTAAGTCTTCTGTTCATAATGATTCCCTTCACTTATCTCTTATTACAAGATAAGCATAATAAACACTTGTCACATCGAAGCACTAAAGATGTGTCAGAGTTGTCATTTTTCGAAGATGATCCTACTGCCAGCCCCTCTCGTCCATCACGAGCTGAGCTCTGTTGTTGATGATCCTGATAACGTCATCGAGCGTCTTCTGATCTTCGAGGTATGCCTGTATCTCCTCATAGACTATTATGTTTATTGCCGGATCGACCGAACCGCAGAACGAGATCCCCGATATCGTGTCCTCGTATCTGTCCAGTATCTGTTCATCAACTCTTATGTAGGGAACTCCGGCACTGCGCACCTCATCTCCGAACATATCCAGATAGTAATCGCATTCCGCATTGTAAGAGTCCATCGCCATCCTCGCACTGTCTTCAAAGGCCCTGACATTTACCAGGTTCCGTCCGGTGTCGTCAAACACGGCAGAACGGGATCCGTGTCGCATCTGAGCATCATACGACAGTAGCAGGTTAACAAATCTCATCGACCCTTCAATGTCTGAATTGCACGTCGATACCGAGACAGAATCAGTCACAGGTGATAGCATTATCCCAGTCCCGTCGTAGGATGGAAGTGCCAGAAGCCGCGCCTGCAGCGGATCGATGTTCATATAAGATGAACTGTGCAAAAAGGATCCAAAGGAATCGATGTTGTGAACTTCGGCCTCGGTCCCCTGCCGGTTATAGTATGAGGACAGCGAAGTATCGGTTATGCTGTTCTTGGAATACTCGCACAGGGCAATGAACGGATCACACCCGAAGTCGACAATCCCGTCTCCATCCGTAACGTCTCTTATCACAGACGGTAATACCGTACTGATGAACCCGAGCCTGTTATACGAAACAATATTCGTACCGTTAAGCACTTCTTCCCTGAAGAGCGAGTATTCATCAAACGTCAGCCCGTTTCGCCCGTTTCCATAACCTGTCTTGTCGGTCACTATTGCAAGGAATTCAAAAGACAGCGGCACACAATACAGTTTGCCGTCCGCCCCCGATGACGCTTCGATAATATTATCCCAGAGACCGTCATCTATATCCTTGTCCAAGTACTCGTTCATGTCGATGAACATGTCACTGTTCTGAAGCTGAGGGTAAGCAGCTGCACCGAAGAACAGATCCGGACCCTCTCCCGCCATAAGATCAACAGCCAGTGCATCACTTAGCCTCTTGTCGGCATTCATGTAATCCGTCCTCATATTCTCGAGATCGCCACTGCTTGAAGATCCTGTCAGATAATCGTCTCGACGGTATCTGATGTCAGGTATGATAAAGCACTCATCGTCCGTCTCATTAAACTCCCTGATCGACTCATAGATATCGCTTGTGATCATCCCACCCGCTGTCAGAACGTGCTTGCCTGCATTCGGATTTTCCTCACATCTTGTAAGTGTGATGACTCGTGAAGGTGCATCTGCGATCTGTCCGTCATTCCCTGTTATCAGGACTACTGTTGTATCGTTGACAGAATACGGTTCGAGAGTCGATACGATCCCTCTGTTGATATTGGAATCATCGAAAACAAGATAATCAGACACCTTCGAAGACCCCATATCCACTTTCTTTATCCCGTCGATATCGGTGATCAGAACCTCTCCGTCAATATAAGACAGACCTGACAGGTCGTACCCGGTAAGATAGTCATAACTGTCGTCACTTAATCGAGAAGTCGCACCGGAGTACGGATCTACCCTGTACAAAGATCCCTTAGTTACGAGCAACAGGTATACCGCATCACCTTCATGATAAGGGATGACCTCATATGGCTCCGCTATATCGTGGGGAAAGTCTTTTCGAAGGTCGGCAGTAACAACAGTCCCGTCTTCCCTCATGATCTCAAGGACCGTCGAATTCGTCTGCCCTGATGCAAGATATTTATCGATCGATAATCCTTCAAACGATATCGTACCCTGATATTCCATATATTCCTCGTCATAGGATTCCGGCAACCTGAATTCTATAAGCGTACTGAGGTCTTTGCTCAGGACGATCTGACACCCGTTAAAATGACAATATGTAACTGTATCTTCTCCGATGATGCATCTGGTCGGGAAAATGCCCATATCACGTATCTCTGCCTCATGATCTTCAATGAGCTCACTGATGTTAAAAGAGCTGATCCTGTTACCTCCTTTATCAAATAGCTCGAGGATATCAGTCTGTCCGTCACCGTCATACAGAGTAAGATGCACCAGCCAATGATCATCTGTTTTGCCTTCGATCTTGCTTACGACGCTCAGGTATTTGCCGTCACCGTATCCGATATTATTGACATACTCCTGATCAAAGACCAGCTCCTCCGTCTCATAATAAGGATCATCTTCACTAATAACCCGTCCGTCTCTCTTCTCAGCACCTTTATCACTCAAAGAGCATGCGGAGAATAATATAGTCTCGCATAATAGAGTGGTTATGATCATGCCTGCGATCGATTCTGTTCTTTTCATGGCTCATCTCTCCTCTACTCGATACTCAAAGCCGGCAATGCATTCATCGTTGATATCCCTGATCTCAAAAACAGCGTTGCCGGGAAACTCGACGCTGTCACCGATCATCCCTACGATAAGATACCCGTCTTCAAAGGAATCAGGTGCCTCCGGATCTATACTGTTCTGAGTAGTTATAGAGAAAGTCCCGAAAGAATACTGCATATACAGAGATGTTATGCGGCTCGGATCGCCCTGATAGTCAGCAACAAATCCGACAGATATGATCCTGTCATCCTGATGATCTCTCAGAACATACAAGGTATACGACAGATCTTCACTCTCTCCGGAAGATAATAATTCCCACCCGTCATCGAGAACAAACCCCCTCGGCTCCAGACTGAATCCGATAGAATCCCCGAAACTGTGCTCGCTTATGACTTCGCCATGAACGACCTCATCCTGATCGGTCCCCCTGTCATGGTCTTTACTGAATGAATAAGCACCGGCTGCACTTGCAACCCCGACCAGACCGACGAACTGAACAGATGCGATGATAATGAACAAGCGAAGGGGCGATATCCACGCGCGGCATCCCCTGTCGCCGGATCTCAGTATCCCGTTATTGTGCCTGTCATACAGCCGCTTATATATGTAATAAACTACCGTCGATAAGACTATGATGAGTATCGATCCTATCAGTATCAAATATAAAACGATCATGCACCTGTCTCCTTGTCATATCCCGATCCTGTCTCTGAAAATGTAATAGTAACTTCTTGTTACATCCACCTTTACATTCCCCGTCATATGAAGTACGAACTTTTGCAAAAGCGCAGACTCTATCCTCTTGATATGCTTAAGATTAACAATTGAGGAATTACTGACTCTGAGAAAGACATCCGGATCAAGAACCGTCTCGAGAAACTTCAGACGCTCGGCGCAACAGTACTCTTCATCTCTTGTGTGAATAATGACATCATGTCCTATGCTTTCGATGAATACAATATCCTTTACACTGACAAAAAACTGCTGTTCAAGCCTCTTCCCTGCAAGGTAGGAAGAATACTCACTCCGCTTTCTGATGATATAATCGGAATCCTGATCATCTCGGAATCCCGCCTTATCAAGAGCCACCCTCATGGGATCGTCAGGGTCAAGTAACATCTTGATATTCATCAGTAAAACCTCCTTGCTCTGTAAGAAAATACTACACCAATGCTATCGAATAATCTCGATTTTGGAACAGCTTACATAGAATAGCGAACAGATTACAATCTGTATGGCTATTCCCGGCATTAGCGTTCTTATAGCAGGCAGGTTAGTGCATTATCAATAGCAGACTCTGTTTCTGCCGGTCTCCTTGGCGGTATAGAGCTTCTCATCGGCGGCACTGATATTCTCTTCGATCGTCAGCGAGGGGTCAAAGAGTGCGCAGCCGAAGCTGAGGGTGCATCTGATGGTGGTACCGTCTGCGTCGATATCGGATTCCATGAGCTTTACGCGGACCTTCTCGGCCTTGGCAACAGCTTCTTCGAGGGTGGTGTCGCGCATGACCATTACGAACTCTTCTCCGCCCCATCTGTAGACGCTGTCACTCTCGGTGCACGTCGACTCGATGAGATGGGATGTGAATGCGAGCACATCGTCGCCGGCGTTGTGACCGTAGGTGTCATTGACTCGCTTGAACTTATCGATATCACAGATGAAGACTGACATCGTCTTGCCGGAATCCGGGAGGAGATAATCCTTGTACTTACCGCCGAAGTCGAAGTAGAAGCCCATTCTGTTCTTGAGGCCTGTCAGCTTGTCGTGGTGCGACTCCTCGAGGAAGGTCTCGGACTCGAGGGCGATGCCGCAGACAAGGGCGGCAAGGGACAGCTTACGCGTATCTTCAACCTCGTCGAAGCCCTTATCGTCGTTCTTGTTGACGAGCTGAAGTGCTCCGATAAAGTTGCCGTTAATGTCCGCTACGGGAAGTACCAGAACGGATTTGGTAACATAGCCGGTCTTCTTGTCGACCTCTTTGTTGAAGTCGGGGTCAGAGTACGGATCGTTAGTGATCACCGTCTTCTGCGTGCGCAGGGATTTGCCGACCAGACCGGTGCTGTCGGGAATGACGATCTTGTCTACGCCGGTGGCGGACATCGTCCAGAGCTCGCCCTTACGCTTATCCCATTTCCAGAAGCTGGCGCGGTCCGCGTCCACTATTGTCTTGCCGAGATCTGTCAGGTAAGAGAACAGGAGCGCGTGGTCTTTACTGCTGCTCATGCACATGTCTTTATAGAGGCTGTCCGTTATCTCGTAAATGTTGTTCAACAGATCGGTGTTGTCTTTCATATTATCCTCCTCAAATAGCGGGGCAAGTTCTGCGCCTGTGCCTTCCAATGTTTGTTTGATCCTTGCTTCGTCATCCAGGTGCATAAGGAACACGCGGACGCCTTTTTCGCTCATCTCGGCGACTCTCGACTTTATATCGTCGACGAAGACGTGAACATTCGACTTATATGATGACACTTCGGTATAAAAGTATGTCCCCTTCTCGAGGTATCTCTCGAAAGGCTCGTAAGTATTTGTGTCTCCGGTATATACGACCCTGTTCCCGTCAACTTCCAGACAATACCCGAAGCACTTGCCCTCGAGCTCCTTGGTGTGCGAAGTCGGGATAGCGGCAACAAACCAGTCTTCTTTAAGATCGTTCGCCTCGACCAGTTCATACCAGGCCCTGCCGCATCCTTCGATATTATCGAAAAGATATCTCAGATCATCGGCAACTACTTTCGACGGAGCAACGACAGTAACAGGGGTCCCTGCGATAAAGTAGTTGTAGTCTATCAGCATCGCGACGCCGCCTGCGTGGTCACCGTGAGTATGTGTAATAAGGACAAAGATCCTGTCGTATTTGGACAGATCCCACTTCTTGAGCTTGATGAAGGAACTCATCGGGCAGTCCAGAAGGACCAGATCGTTGCCGGCCGTGAAGTATGCACTGTTATGCTCATCCATAAAGGCCGAGCCTCTTCCGAGAAATTGCAGCATATTATCCCTCCTTTTCGATAGGGCCGATCAGCCTTAAGACTTCGAAGCCTTCTGCCTTGCCCTTAAGTTTGACGGAATCCCCGAGAGATTCAAAGCTCATTCGTCCCTCGAGCCTGTCGGCGACTGCACGGCTGATGTAGACCGTTCCTCCGGGAGCATTCGCCTCGAGTCTTGCCGACGTATTGACCGTGTCACCTATCGCGGTGTAATCCATATGTTTGACGGAACCCATATTGCCTACGACGGCAGGTCCGAAGTGGACGCCGACACCGACATTGAGTTCCTCGTTGATCTCTTCCTTGAGCTGCTCAGAGAGTGCCTTAGCACCTTCGACGATATCAAGAGCAGTCTTAGCTGCCAGATAGACCGGGTCTTCGACGGGAAGCGGCGCTCCCCAGAATGCCATCGTGGCGTCTCCGACGAACTTGTCGAGCGTACCCTGATTATTCTCGATACAGGAACTCGTCATTGTGAGGTAGCGGTTCAGTATGAATACGACTTCCTCCGGCGACAGCCTCTCGGACATTGTCGTAAATCCTCGTATGTCGACGAAGAGTACGGCTATATCGCAGTTCTTTCCGCCGAGCTTCAGGCTGTCGGTACCTTCCTTCAGGATCTCGCTTACAATATTCGGAGCAACATATCTCTCGAAAGTCCTCGTTACTTCCTGCCTCTCGATCGCTGCACGGATATAGCTGCTTGCCACTGCCAGGATGAACAGCAGCGATACACTCGCCGGTATCCACAGAGCATGCGTAACATAGCCCTTGGAGTACAGCAGTATCGATCCGCCGATACCGGCTCCCGCGAATACGGCCAGCAAAGGAACGGCTATCAGAAGTCTTCTGTTCCTGCACAGACAGAAGAAAACAAAAGAGACCAGAAGGACTGCCGCCAATTGGATACGGTCAGACATCTCCTCTTTATAGTTGCCGTCAAGGAAGCACTGTATTACATTGGCCTGGAATTCGACGCCGTACATCCTTGTCGATTTGTCGATCGGAGTGAAATATGAATCCTGAAGTCCTATGGTGTAAGGTCCGATCAGGACGATCTTGCCGGCAAAATAGGATGAAGGGATATCACCGTTGATGAGTGAGCTCAGCGATACACCGTCATAGAACCCGGTCGGTCCAGCCAAATAAGGAACATAGAACTGTCCGCGCGAATTGACCGATGGCACCTCCAACGTCATCCCCTTCTGTTCTGCATATAACCTTGCCGTCTCATATGCCATTGAGTAGACGCGCTGTCCGTCAGGCTCTATGTAGAGCAAAGCATGTCTCATGATGCCGTCTGAATCATACATCGCATTGATGTGCCCCTGCGTCGTTACGGCCTTAAGGGCATCAAAAGGTTCTTCATACCCGAGGATGGCATATGTATCTATCGTGACCTTATCTGCACCGAACGTCCGCTGTGTACCGAAGTCAGCAGTAGTGGCTACAACGACATTGTTAAGTCTCTCGGCAGCAGCAACAAGCCTGGCATCAGCCTCCGGATCCGATTCTCCCTTATACAGAGTATCGATCGCGACTACTGCCGGAAGATTCTCCGGATCGCTTCCGAGAGCTTCAAGAGCAGAAGCCATGACCGTTCTGTCCCATGTGTTATAAGGACCCAGATCCTGAATGGCTTTATCGTCTATACCGATTATCACGATATCTCCGGGTACTGCACTCGGGGTCTGATAGAGTGCGTCCTGTATCCACAGATCGGGGCGCTTCAATATCCCGCTCCCGCACAGGAAAGTAACGGCAACGGCACCGATTAGGGTTATGATCAACGCTCTGTACTTAATGCTCTTCATTATCTTTCTTCAACACAGCCTATGTAGTGGACTCTAGAGGTTCATCAGTTGATGAGAAGAAGTATTGGAAATAAACATATGTCTCGCCTTCAGATGTGGTATAACTGAATTCCATATGTTCATCATCTGATTCCAATTTCAACGGTTTCCATTCTCCATCGATAAACCCTTTGAAATACATCTCATCACTTCCCTCTTCTTCCGGGGGTTGACCGGAGATGATATAAACATTGTGGTTATCGTATGTTTTTCCCCAGAAATCAGCATCTGGCTCAAATCCTTCAGGTATCTCTGTATCCTCATCCGGAACCCCGTTGAAATCAGGCATAGTAGGCGTCGGCGTAGGCGTATCGGTATTCGTCGGCTTAGGAGTCGGCGTATTGGTATTCGTCGGCGTTGCCGTGGGCGACGTCGACGGGCTGACGCTCGGATCCGGTGAAGGACTCGGCGTTTCCGACGGAGATACCGTAGGAGATGTCGTCGGTGAATTAGATGGCGATACGCTCGGGGATACCGACGGAGAAGGTTCCTCACTCGGACTCGGTGAAGGAGAAACGGACGGCGACGCCTCCGGAGCCTCAGTAGGCGTCGGTGTATTTGTCGGCGTGGTGTTAGGTGCCCTCGTCGGTGACGGCGTCGGCGTATCCGAAGGTGTCACTGTAGGTTTCTTTGTCGGTGTCGGTGATAATGTTGGCGTGGCTGTAGGCGTCAGAGTCTGTTCTTCCACATTCCCCGAGTTCATGGCCTCAACGAGCGCCAGGATCGTTTCTCTGTCCCAGCCGGTGTCGGCACAGACCTTATCGAGAAGGTCAGGATTCTCTGCGAGCATCTGAAGTGTAAACGCAGGAACTTCATCCTCTTCAAGATTATCGAGGAAGAAGTCAACGCTTCCCTCTTCCCTGTCTTCGTCATAAAGATATACCTTGACCATCTGACCGCCTAATACCTCAGTGGTCTTCGATTCCATCGTATCGGGATTGGTCGCTATTACCTGTACCTTACCGTCAGTGATGATGACTGCTTCACGGCCGTCTTCATCATAGAAAACATATCCGGAAGTTCCTCTGATACCTACGACCATTGTTGATGTCTTTATCTCGAAAGACTCATCGTCATCGAGTTTTTCCGTAACCTCAAAGAAGACCGCGCCTTTTGTAAGCTTAAGTTCGAGCTTCTTCCCCTTTTTGGTAAATTCGGCGCGGCTGTCATTCTGGAGTGTAACGATCTTGGTATCATCAAGTCCTACAGAAGCCAGTCCGTCAGATCCGGTCGTCAGAGCATCACCGCTCTCAAAACGAATATTATCAATAACAGGCTTTGAATTACCCTCTGAATCTTCAATGGAGACCGTTCCTTCAACACGGAGTAGTCGCATCGTCGTAGCGACATAACCGCTGTTAAGATAGGAACGTATCATAATGAATGCCACAACGGCCGCTACTATAACAAACGCGGAAACACTTCCGAGTATGATCTTCTTAGTCGTCATCTGCTTAAACTTGTCCACAATACTCATAAGCATTCCCCTGTCAATTTACCCCGTGACAATCACTATATTATTCTACAATACTATCAGGATTAATAAAACCTGAAATACAAACAGCGGGGAGCACTCAGCCTCCCCGCTGCCCATAAACAAGGCTTCCGGTCATTCGACCGGAAAACAAACTTCCGTTACATACTCATCAGGATCCTGTGTCTGCCCCGGCCCGACGTGATATATGTTGAACATCGGTCCGTTCATCTTGTAACCGTTGGCATTTATCCATGATACAACGGATGCATAGGCATCCCCCATCTGAAGATAACTTCCCTTTACGACGGCACTTGCAACTTTGACTGCCGGAAGATCCTTGAACTTTACGTGTTCCGTATCCTGATATCTTCCCTTTACGGACATGGATACGACGATCTCGACATTCTCCTCCTTGTATTCAGGATCAAGAAATTCTGCTATCGCATAGCAGGGGTCCGCAGGAATAAGAGGCTCCTTTACCTCCGCCATCATTCCCCATGCCATACCCTCATCCTCATAATGAGGGATGACCATATGCACGGTTGCCGCATATCTCTCCGGAATCGTTTTTACATTTACATCAAAACTCATGTTCTGCTCCTTTCTCAGACTCTTACGAGCTGTATCCAGAAGCATCAGCTTATACTCCGTCTCTTTTGACTTCTCTTCCAGTTCCTTCTGTCTTGCCATAAGGTAACTGTCAAGTTTGTCCTTGTCATCATAGATCTCGAGAACGCGGACTATATCGGCGAGTGAGAAGCCCATATCCTTAAGGGCGGTTATCCTGCCGATCGTAAACAACTGATCTTCACGATAGTAACGGTAGCCGGTCATATTATCTACCTCAGCAGGCTTGATCAATCCGATATCATCATAGTGTCGAAGCATTCTGATGCTTACTCTGGACAGTTTTGAAAATTCTCCTATCTTTAACATAGGGCTTACCTCCATGGATCATTATTGAGCTCAACATTACGATAATCCCTACCATAATGTGAGAGTCAATACCCAAAATCAAAAACCTCGTAAGAGACTTACGAGGTTAAGATCATCTGGTGGAGACGGGGGGATTCGAACCCCTGACCTCTTGAATGCGAACCAAGCACTCTCCCAACTGAGCTACGCCCCCAAAACATTGAGATTATATCACAGCCGCATGTGGAATACTACTTGAGCATGTGTATGAAAGATCATAAAAACAGCCGGTCAGGTATGCCCTGCCGGCTGTTCTCATATGTTACTTGTTCTCAAAGCCTCTCCGCTTCTTTGTGAGGCTGACCCCCGCGAGCAGCATTGCCGCCGATATCAGCGTTATACCGACCATCGCTCTTCTTACTGCCGTGTCGTCCTCACCCGTGCTCGTGATTATCTCCGTAGGTGTAGGCGTTGCCGTTCTCGCACCCGCATCCACCGTTGCCACTGTAGGAGTAGGTGAAGGTGTGTCTACCGGTGTAATAGTAGGATCTGCAGTCGGTGTAGGCGTTACCGTGGGCTTTGCCGTAGGTGTCGGCGTTGCTGTAGGTGTCGCTGTCGGCGTAGGTGTGAACGTAGGCGTAGGCGTTGCCGTCGGTGCATAGACATTCGTGAATGCCAGTTCTGTTGCACTTGTCGTCTGCTGTCCCTCAAGCCTGTCGAGCGTATATGTAGCTTCAAGCTGTCCGCCGATGTCAGTTACCGTGACATTTACAGTATATCTCGAAGTGTCATATGTGAACGCTTCTTCTGTTCCCTCTGTCTCGAATACGTAATAGGTATATGTTCCTGCCGTATCGAAGTCGAGCGGATCGAACGAGATGCTTCCCTCTCCGACTATCGTCTTTGTCTGGAGCGTCTTGCCTACGTCATCGGTCAGATTGAAGTTGAACTCCGTATCAGGTGCGTCCTCTCCGTCGACCGTCTTGTTAAGTGACAGTTCAAGCGTTGTCGGTAATGCCTTATAGACATTAGTCATTACAGCCTCGTCTCCTGCATATGCGATAGCTGCCGACAGGATGCCCGTACCGTCATCCGTAACAGTTACCGTTACCTTCTTCTCGGCAGTGTCATATGTGAAGCCGGGGGTGTTGCCTGCTACTTCGCGGATCGTATACTCATATGTTCCGATATGTTCATATACGATCGATGTGAAGTCTACATATCCTGCCGCATCGGATGTTACCGTCTCGATAACTGCTCCCTTATCGTCAAGAAGCTCGAAAGTGAAGGTCTCGGCAGGTGCACTGTTCGACTGATCGTCGATCACGTTACGAAGTCTCAGCTTTGCTGTTGCTACCGTAGGATCGTAAGTGTTGGTGATGCTCAGGCTCGTACCCGTTCCGTAGTCTACAGTTGCTTCAAGTCTTCCGCCGGCATCTGTTACGTTTACCTGAACGGCATGTGCTGTCGAATCGTAGATATATCCGGCTGCATCTCCGTCTGTCTCAGTGATCGTATAGTTATATGTTCCGATCTGTGTGAACGGGATAGGCTCGAAGGATACTGTTCCCTCTCCGTCTATCGTCTTCGTATCGATAACATTCTGTCCGTCGTCTCTCAGCGTGAACTCGAATGTTGCAGGTCCTGCACTTCCGGATGTATCGTTGATGACCTTCGTCACCTGGATCGTTGCATATGCCGTTCCCGGATTATATACATTCGTGAACGAGATCTGGCCGTTTGCCGTTCCGTCAACATCTACCGTTGCTTCAAGCTTGGCCTCGGGAACGTTATCCGTTACATGGATAACAACCTGATATTCATGTGTATCGTACTCGATACCTGCTGCCGTTCCCGCTGCTTCTCTGATCGTATAGTTATAGTCACCTGCTGTCGTGAAGTTGATGGCATCGAAGTCGACCGATCCGCTGAGGTTCGCCGTATCGACTGTCTTTGTCTGGATCACTGCTCCCGTCGAATCGCAGAGTTCGAATGTATAACTTCCGTCCGGGGCACTGCCCGACAGATCCGTGATAGTCTTATTGACTGTCAGAGTTACGTCTACACTCTCCTCGGCAAATGTATTGACTACATCTACTGCCGTAGCGGTACCGCCATATCCGATGCTTGCCACCAGATGTCCTTCAAGATCGTCAGTGATCGTTACTACAACATTGTATGTATTGCTGTCATACGTGATACCTGCTGCGTTCCCTGCGGTCTCCGTTACCGTATATGTGTATGTTCCGGTCGAGTAGTATGTAAGCGCCGGGAATGTTGTCGACCCGACACCGCCAACCGTGGTGATGTCCCGCTCCATCATCATTCCGTGCTCGTTATTCAGCTGAACCGTAAAGGTATTGTCGGATCCCTGCATGTATCCGTTGATCGTCTTATTGACTGTTATCGCCGCTGTTACGGGTGCTGCCGTATACGTATTGGTTATCTTATCGTCATTCGTATACGTTATATTAGTCGCGAGCGTACCATCCCCGTTATCGGTGATCTTGACTGTTGCAGTGATATCTCCGGAAGATGTTACTCCGCCGGGCAACGTCGATGTCTCGCTTATCGTATAGGTATATGTCTCTCCTACATCGCTGAGATCGTAATCGATCGCATCGAACGTTACCGTCTTCTCTGCTTCTGTCACTGTCTGTGTATCGATCACGGCACCGGTATCGTCCAAGAGAGTAAACTCGAATGTCTCTCCCGGCTTCCAGTCACGGCCGCTGAGGACCTTCGTTGCCGTCAGTTCTGCAGAGCCTGTTGCCTCATATGTATTAACGATAAGGTCGTTATCCGTATAGCTGATCGTTGCTTCGAGCTTACCTGTCGCTGTATTCTTTGCGACTGTAACCGTAGCCGTGATATCACCGGTCTTTGTTATTCCGCCCGGTAATGTAGACGTCTCGGATATCGTATATGTATACGTTCCTTCCGCATCGAATGCGAGAGGCTTGAAGTCAAATGAACCGTTGGCATCGGCTGTCACCGTATCAAGCGCCTTGCCGTTCGAATCGAACAGCGTGAATTCATACTCTTCGCCCGTAAGCCAGTCACGGCCGTTAAGTGTCTTCGTGATGGCCGGGGTTACTACTGCAGGATCACGGTAGTTGTCAAAGTTAATGAAGTTGACGCTCGTATCTCGGGTTGTATACGTGTCGTCGGTGTAGTACCACTTGCTGACCCAGATGTTGAGGCCGCCGTTCTCCATATAGAAATATCCCGTAAAGTAGTACTTGCGCCCATCGTAGTGAGTTGTAACTCCCGTATCAGGGTCTGTATAGAGATAGGACCCGTCAGCGCACTCGACTGCTCCCGCAGGTGCTACTTCTTCTACAACATATCTGAATGAGTGGTCAAGAAGGTTCAACGCTTCACCTCGGTCAAAGTCACCGAAGTTGGCATTACCGTCCAGTGAATTACCTACTGTCAGTTCTCTGTAGTGGCCGATCGAATCAGTTCCCTCGGAGATGCCGGACCAATCGATATCGGGATCAGTCTGCGCGGAGGGCATTATTGCCTGATTACCTTCTGCGTCATCATATCCCCTCAAAACAAAGTGGAACTCATTCTCCTGCTGACGGTCGTCATGAAGTGACTTATGAGCGGTAAAGTCATAAGTGCTGATCATGTTGAAGCTCATGTTCATACGTGAATTATTATTACCTCTCTCAAGATAGAAGAAATCCATCGTATGGTATGTTCCGTCAGCAAATGTATTACCGTTCCAGTCTTCGGTTCCGCCGAGAGCCGTGATGACATCCTTAAGGGTATAGGTATTTGAGGAATTGATACTCGTGCCATCGATCTTACCCTTTGCATTGTTGGTAGTGATATTACCCGTAGTAAAATCGATCGTAACCGAAGAGGCGGAATGTGCACCTCCAAGATCGGCTACAAGATATCCGTCAATGAAGACCCATACGTCATCATCTCCATAGAAAGTAAAGATCATGTCTTCATATATGCCTGCGGGATTTAATACCTGTCCGCCTGCCGGCATGGAGAAGTCACTGATGTTCATGTGCATGCCGAAGTAGTGATCCGGGGTCTGCGGATTAGTTCCCAAAGATCCTGTCGTGAAGGGGAAGAATCCTTTTACCTTGTCATTACTCCCATACGGAGACAGTTCAAATTCATTTGTGCTCGGATTAAAAACAGCTCTTTCATTCTCGGCATTAAAGGAATAATAACCATCGTCATCTACAGTCAGTAATTCCTGAACATCCTCGTAGGAAACCTTACCGTCATGAGCAATGTTCGGATCAAAGAGATATGCAAGAGATTCATTCTCCACTTCGGGAGCCAGATACGGGGCGTGCCATATGAATGTCGTCGGAGTTGACCATGACCCGTTCTTATAATAGACTCCCTGTATCTCTCCGGTGGAAGCGTCAAGAGATGAAGGCTGAACATAAACAACTGCTCCGTTCGGAGCACCCTCAACATAGTTTACATCAGTAACTCTATTGTAGGTAACACCATCACGGGAGACGGTGGTCCCGGTAACATTGAATATACCACCTGCCTGACCGTAAACATTCCTCAGACTATATGTCTCATCGGTAAGGACGGGATATCCGTTTACAAGCTGACCCTGAACCCATCCGCTGTAACTCTCGTTATTGCTCTTGTTCTGTCCGTTGCTTCCTTCAGCAAAAAAACGAAGCGGGTGCAGATATGCTCTGCCGTCAGAGTCTGTACCGGCAAAGTTGATTCCGCTCACTGCGTTATAGCACCAGGTGTATCCGACTCTTCCGCCTACATCATTCTTATAATTGCGGTTACTGAAGGTTGTCTGCTCGGTCTCCTGCAGATTCCCATCATCATCTTCATAGTAGAGACTATAGCTGAACAGATCCATGGTAACACCACCGGGACTCGCGATAGTCGTGACATCTCCGGGCGCTGCCTGAACGTCTTCGTTATAATCTTCAAGATAAAGTGGAGCAAGTCCTGCCAGCATAGCCGCTGACATAAATCCTGCTAACAGCCTGTAACCGATCTTCCTGTTCTTCATATATATATCAGTACCCCCAACTAATTGGTTAAAACGCATTTATACCCAATACTATTATATATATTAAATCTTTCACATCAATTACATTTATAACAAAAAATTAACAATTATCGAAAAACCGTGCAGAAATATCACGCTTCTGGCAATGACATATTTCGAGGTGTTGTCGGCTCCTTCGTCAAATAATAAGGAAACAGCCGGTCAGGTCACCCTGCCGGCTGCTCGAATTACTGTTATCGCTTATCGCAGTACCTTCGTTTCTTGACCATGCTTACAGTCGCGAGTGCCATCGCTGCTCCGATGAGCGTTATTCCGATAAGCGCTCTGGTTACTGCACTGTCATCCTCGCCCGTACTCGTTATCACATCTGTAGGTGTGGGAGTATCGGTCCTGCTTGCCGCCTCAGCATCCGTAGGTGCGACCGTCGGTGTCGGTTGAGGAGCAGTTGTTATATTCGGTGTCGGTGTTACCGTATCTGTCGGATTATCCGTAGGCGTAGGTGTCACGGTATCCGTGGGAGTCGGTGTTACGGTATCCGTAGGAGTCGGTGTTACCGTATCCGTAGGAGTCGGTGTCGGTGTATCAGTCGGTGTAGGCTCATAAGAATTCGTGAACGTTATATCGTTCTCGACTGTCGTTGTCTGACCAACGATCTTCTGAAGTGCATAGGTTGCTACCAGAACGCCTCCGTTGTCGATTACCGTTACGGTAACGGTATATCTCGAACCGTCATATACGAATGCCTCTTCGGTTCCTTCCGTCTCGAAGACGTAGTAGGTATATGTGCCCGCCTTATCGATGGCGATCGGATCGAAGTCAACGCTTCCGGCGCCCGTGATCGACTTGGTCTGAAGGACCGTTCCCTGATCGTCGAGCAGATTGAAATTAAACTGAACGTCAGGCGCTCCGTCTCCTTCGACGATCTTGTTTACTGACAACTGAAGATCTGCAGGATCCGCACAATATGTGTTTGTAAATACCGCTTCATCGCCTTCATAAGCGATCGCCGACTGAAGCATTCCGGTGCCGTCATCGGAAACAGTTACTGTTACCTTCTTCTCAGTAGTGTCGTAGGTGAATCCGGGGGTGTTTCCGGAGACTTCACGGATGGTGTACTCATATGTTCCGACACGGTCGAATACTAACGATGTGAAGTCCACATATCCGGCCCCGTCTACCGTAACGGTCTCGACAGTCGCTCCGGAATTATCCAGAAGCTCGAAAGTAAACGGCTCGGCAGGTGCACTGTTCGACTGATCGTCAACTACCTTACGAGCACGCAGCTTTGCTGTTGCTACCGTAGGATCGTAAGTGTTGGTGATGCTCAGGCTCGTACCCGTTCCGTAGTCTACAGTTGCTTCAAGTCTTCCGCCGGCATCTGTTACGTTTACCTGAACGGCATGTGCTGTCGAATCGTAGATATATCCGGCTGCATCTCCGTCTGTCTCAGTGATCGTATAGTTATATGTTCCGATCTGTGTGAACGGGATAGGCTCGAAGGATACTGTTCCCTCTCCGTCTATCGTCTTCGTATCGATAACATTCTGTCCGTCGTCTCTCAGCGTGAACTCGAATGTTGCAGGTCCTGCACTTCCGGATGTATCGTTGATGACCTTCGTCACCTGGATCGTTGCATATGCCGTTCCCGGATTATATACATTCGTGAACGAGATCTGGCCGTTTGCCGTTCCGTCAACATCTACCGTTGCTTCAAGCTTGGCCTCGGGAACGTTATCCGTTACATGGATAACAACCTGATATTCATGTGTATCGTACTCGATACCTGCTGCCGTTCCCGCTGCTTCTCTGATCGTATAGTTATAGTCACCTGCTGTCGTGAAGTTGATGGCATCGAAGTCGACCGATCCGCTGAGGTTCGCCGTATCGACTGTCTTTGTCTGGATCACTGCTCCCGTCGAATCGCAGAGTTCGAATGTATAACTTCCGTCCGGGGCACTGCCCGACAGATCCGTGATAGTCTTATTGACTGTCAGAGTTACGTCTACACTCTCCTCGGCAAATGTATTGACTACATCTACTGCCGTAGCGGTACCGCCATATCCGATGCTTGCCACCAGATGTCCTTCAAGATCGTCAGTGATCGTTACTACAACATTGTATGTATTGCTGTCATACGTGATACCTGCTGCGTTCCCTGCGGTCTCCGTTACCGTATATGTGTATGTTCCGGTCGAGTAGTATGTAAGCGCCGGGAATGTTGTCGACCCGACACCGCCAACCGTGGTGATGTCCCGCTCCATCATCATTCCGTGCTCGTTATTCAGCTGAACCGTAAAGGTATTGTCGGATCCCTGCATGTATCCGTTGATCGTCTTATTGACTGTTATCGCCGCTGTTACGGGTGCTGCCGTATACGTATTGGTTATCTTATCGTCATTCGTATACGTTATATTAGTCGCGAGCGTACCATCCCCGTTATCGGTGATCTTGACTGTTGCAGTGATATCTCCGGAAGATGTTACTCCGCCGGGCAACGTCGATGTCTCGCTTATCGTATAGGTATATGTCTCTCCTACATCGCTGAGATCGTAATCGATCGCATCGAACGTTACCGTCTTCTCTGCTTCTGTCACTGTCTGTGTATCGATCACGGCACCGGTATCGTCCAAGAGAGTAAACTCGAATGTCTCTCCCGGCTTCCAGTCACGGCCGCTGAGGACCTTCGTTGCCGTCAGTTCTACAGATCCCGAGGCATCGTAAGTGTTGATGATAAGGTCATTGTTCGTGTACGTTACCGTAGCCTTGAGAACATTCGATGAGTCGTAAGCAACTTCAACAGTTACTTCAACGGGATCACTCGGACTTATTCCTCTGGGAAGAGTCGAGGTCTCGGAGATCCTGTAATGGTGAGTGCCGGGTTCCGTATAGCAGAGCGGGTCAAACGTGACGGTCTCATTTGCAGAAGCCGTTACTGTCGTTAACTCTTTATCGTTATCGTCTGCGTCGTAAAGGGTAAATGTGTATTCTTCACCCTGTTGCCAGTCTCGTCCGTTAAGGGTCTTGGTTATCGTAAGCGGAACCGATGCCACATTATAGACATTCCTGAAGTCCATGAAGTTGACATCCGTTAGCCTCGTGGTATACGTGTCGTCCGAATAATACCACTTGCTGACCCATATATCGCCGTTCGAGTCCTCATAGAAATAGCCGGTAAAGTAGTACTTCGTTCCGTCATATCTGGAGACTATGCCCGTGTTCGGATCGGTAACGGAATACGAACCGTCAATGTTCTTTATCGCACCCGCAGGCGGTATCTCCTCCACGACATAGCGGAACGAGCGATTTAAGAGATTGTTGTTTACGACCTCGTCCCTGCTGAAGTTACCGAAGTTGACACATCCGTCAAGCGAGTTGTTCGTCGTAAGTGTACTGTAATTACCGACATCATCGGATCCTCTGGTTACTCCTGACCAATAAATGTCTTCATCGATCTCCGATGTAGGCATTATGGCAGGCGTTCCGTCAGGATCATCATATCCCTTGAGAGTATATGTAAAATCATTCTCGGCAAGAGTGTTGTTTATATAAGCCTTATGAGCAGTAAAGTCATACGTGGAAACGATATTGAAGTCCATCTTCATGTTGGAATTCCCGTTTCCTCTCTCAAGGTAGAAGAAATCGAGAGTATGATACGTGCCTTCTGCAAAGGTCTCACCATTCCATGCCTCTGTATCCTCGGCGTCTAACGCTCTGAATACATCCCTTAAGGTATACGGAGCTTTAAGTGTCGTTCCGTAGATGCTCGCTTTGTCCCAGCTTAAGCCGGAAACATTGGGAGCAGTCCCGCATGTTATCTCTCCGGTGGCAAAATCGATGGTAGTCGTAGCGGAACTGCGACACCCGCCCAGATCCATTACCAGATACCCGTCGATAAAAATCCATACATCATCGTCTCCGGCGAAGGAAAAGATCATATCGGAATAATTGCCGTGATGATCGAGAACCTGACCGTTCTGAGGCATGGAGAAACCATCGATCTGCATATGTATTCCGAAATAATGATCAAATGCATATTGTTTATCACTTTGAGGTACAAACTCATTAAACGGGAAAAAGCCGTGATACTCATTGTCTCGATACTCTCTTACATCGAAGACGTTTCTGGCCTCATTGTAGATAGCCTTCTCATTAGCAGAATCAAAGATATAGTGTCCCTGTGCATTTACGGTGAGGAGCTCCTGAACATCTGTATAAGATACTTTTCCTGCGTGATCGATCGTCGGATCAAACAGATAGTCAAGTGACTCATTACTGAGAGAATCAGGTAATTCAGGTGTATTTAAGATAACAGTTCCCGCTTGTCCGTGACCATTATCGCTAACGAACCAAGCAGTGATCTCTCCTGTAGAGGAATCATATGTTGTCTCGTCAACAAGAGTCTTGACCACTAACTCCCGGGTACCGTTATAATCTATAAACTGAGGAATGCCGTCAACATATGAGGTATCAATGATTCCTCTGTAATTGCCGTTGGGGGCGGCGTAGCCCATAGGACCTTTATTGGCAGAGAGGTTATATATATTGCTACTCGAGCTGTAAACGGACTGAAGCGTGAAGGCTTTATCCGAGACTGTGGGATAACCGTTGGCATCAAGAGTCGGATTGATCAGCCCCCTGGTAACACCGCTGCCCGAGTTAGCTGTATATGATCCGGTTCCCTTAAGCTCCTGGAAGAATCTGAGCAGATGCATGTAATTCCTGCCGTTGGCGGTACCGGCAAAATTGATTCCCGAGGTGGCATCAGCCGCACACTGATATCTTGTGGTGCCGAATGGACGGGCGTTGGTTCCATTGCTGGCTGCTGTGCTCTCTGTTTCCTTGAGATTACCGTCGGCATCCGTATAATATAGCGAATAGTCAAACAGGTCTATGGTAACGCCCGACGGATTGTGCATCGTGTCGATCTCGCCTTCTACAACGGCATTTACCGTTATCTCCTGAGGAGTATAAAAAGGAAGTATATTAAGAACTATACCCGCACCGATAAGTACGGATGACATCTTAAGCGCGCACTTTTTGATCGTTCTAATGTGCTTCAAATCAGTACCTCACCTTTTTTGTTACGGACCCTGCAGAGCCCATAATCGTTATTTCATGTCACACAAACCCAGTATCATTATACTATTGTTTATTTTTCCGAATATTTACGATTATAACATTTTTTTTACATTTTGAAAAAAGCTGTCAGCATACAGGTCTTGATGAACACCACCATCAGTTTTATTCCGAAAAAAGAAGTCCGGATCTGTGACAACTGCGATCCGGACTGTTCTTATTCTGTAAGTACTTTTCGATCAGGCCTTTTTCTTCTTGGTCTTCTTGGGCTCTGCCTTCTTGTCCTCAGGCTTCTCGACCGGACGGGTCATATAGTCAACGACAAGCGAAGCGCTCTCGCCTCTGTGAGCCCATGTCTCGTCACAGATCTTAAGTCTCTCTGCTTCGAACTCCGAGCTGCCTGTGAGTGAATCGATAACATCCTTGATATGATCGAAGTCCTCTTCGCGAAGCTGCTTGCCCATGCGAGGGAGAGCA
This sequence comes from uncultured Clostridia bacterium, assembly GCA_946611435.1. Lineage (GTDB taxonomy): Bacteria > Bacillota > Clostridia > Saccharofermentanales > Saccharofermentanaceae > Saccharofermentans. The sequence goes on along the minus strand of CAMODL010000001.1, from coordinate 207,188 downwards.
GAAGCAAATGTCCAGGGTTCCTCATCGATCCATGCGGCATCGTAAGGTGCCTTATCGAAAGACGTATCGGCATAGATGATAGGCTTGCCGAATACGAGATAGTAGTCGAACATTACACCCGAGAAGTCGGAGATAAGGATATCTGCAAGGTTCAGGACATCGAAGTTATCACGGTCGCGGTTCCACTTGACCTTCTCCCCGTCAGGATACTTGGCCATGAGACGGTCCATCAGCTCTTTCTCGGCAGTGAATGACTGCGGGTGAGGACGGATGATTATATCGTAGCCTGTCGAGATGAGTGCATCAATGATCTTCTCGCCATACTTGCTGAGAATGCCGCTTGCACCCCATGAAGGTGCGAGGAGCACTGTCGTGTTATGCTCGGGAGCCTTACCCTCTTTCTCGAGACGTACAGCAAGACGGTCAAGATAAGGCTGTCCCACGATCTCGATCTCCTTGGCCGGCAGGTTACGGAGTTCCTCGAGCTTACGGATCTGATCGACCTGATACTGTCCGGATACGAGGATACCGTCATAGTAGTCGATACCGAACATCCTGTAGAGCGTGGCATCGTTAGGCATGTGAAGAACATGAACATACTTATCGACAGTCTTGGATCTCTTCCACTGATATACATCAAGACCGGGTGTGGTAGCCAGAATGACTCCGGCATTGCACATGTTGAGCTTAACAAAGGCACGATTGCCCTCTCCTATAAATTCGCACTTAACATGCTTGTATTCTTTCTTAAGTGCCGGATCGGACGGATCGGCGGTCCAATAGACCAGATCCTTGCCGCGTGATTCGAACTCGTCACATATCGGCTCGAAAACATTCCAGTATCTCTTACCCTCCGAGAAGATAAGATACGGGATCTTAGAAGAATCGACCTTCGCCTGGTGTCCGCCCGACAGGATGAACTTTATCTTATAAAAGATCTTACGTACCGCGAACACTACAACACCGGCAGCGCCGATGATGATGGTAAAGAGCATGCTTCCCGTTCCGGGATCGATGTATAGTAATGTATTCATTTTGCCTCCTAAGTTACGGAATGGGGATCGACTCGATTTGCAGATCTCCCAGACAACCGCCATCTAGTGTATCACAAACTCCGCTTAATCTGTACCAGTCAGCAGGAGCATATGTATTACCGGGGTTCTGATCGGAATTGATCGCCTCTGAATAGATGATCACGGGATCATCCGTCAGGAAGTCGAGCGTGAGCTCATTCCCTGTCAGAGGATTTACCTGTTCGTCAACTACTCCGAGTGTAGCATAGTAGGGCACAACAGCGTTAGTCATGTAGTCCTCGCACACGTTATAGCCCTCTTCACCGAAGTCGTGGATCATGAGTACCGGATTGTAAGCCATCATGTCCAGTCCGTTGGGCTGTATCATGTTGCTGTCCTGATAAAGTGCGGCACCGTGATCGGATACGATTATGATACGCGTATTGTCGTATACTCCCTTTTCCCTGAGATAATCGAACCAGTGACCCAGTGCCGTGATCGCGGCCTCGGTGACCTGATAATGCTTGATCTGATTATCATTTGCAAAAACAAGATGATCTTCCCCGGCGTAAAGCCCGTCAGGATAGCTCTCATCGCTTATGCGGTAGAGTTCATGCGCCGTATCGTTTGCCATCATGAGAAATCCGCCCTCGGGATCTTCCGTTATCGTCGTCATCTTATCCATATTGAGGAGCACCCTGTAGGCGTCCATAAAGGTCCTGTAAAGGCTGTGACCATAAGATCTGTCGTGATCTCCGTACTCTATCGCATTGAAGTCGCCGTCATCGTAGAAGAAGTCTGTCATGATCGGCGGGAACATTTTCGAGACAGATGAGCAGAACAGATTACGCTCCTGCCTTATACGGAGAGCCTCATCGTTCGCCACGTATTCCTCATTGTCACGGCAGAAAGCACCATTCGTCACGTAGGCATCGACATCATATCCGTCGTATATCGACAGGTCCGGGATCCACTTGTAGCCTGCGTTAGGAGGATTAACGACAGTGACATCGTAGGAATTCTCAAGGAACATCAGTGGCATGACCTTAAGAGACTCATCGGTCTTATATGCCAGGCTCAAGTCACGCCTGAGGTTCATATTCTCGGCGGAATACTCGATACCGCCGAAAAGCGCCGGAGCACCGAAGATCGTATTCGGACCGTACGAGAGCGTATTCGGATAGTATGTGAATCCGTCATACTGATCGGCAGTTCCGGGATTATTGGCCATTATATACGGAATGTACTCACCTATTGCCCAGTCGAGCATTATGACCACGACATTCTTGCCGTTTGTACTGAGTTTTATGTCAGCAGGCATGAAATAGTTATAATCCTCATCAAGGAAGTATTTATCTTCAAGTCCGTCCTGCACCTGCTTCACATTAAGGTAAGACATAACGCTGAGCGCCAGGAGCGGCAGTGCCAGAACGACAGCCATTGCCTTGACATAATGATTCCAGAAGATATAGACAAGGATAGCGGCCAGGAACAGTGACAGGAGGTTCATCATAATGGCCTGTGAAGTCTTGTGATACTCGGCAACGAAGACGAGGTCCGGATATATCCTCAAGTCAGATTCGCCGGAGAAGAATACATTGATCATCGTAAACGCATTGAGCATCAGCATGCCGAGAGCCATGAACGATCTTGTACGTCTTGCCGCCAGAAGATAGAACACTCCGAACCAGATGATAAAGACGCCACATGCCGTAAGCGCGCTGAGTACTATAAGCTTCAGAGGGTTAAGGAGCGGTTCGAACGACAGGAACTCCAGTGGAGATGACGCTATCGTACCGGCAGGGATAAGGATTCCGGTAAGGACTGTCAGATTAAGAGCACCCAGGAACCATATGGCGTTGTCCGCCTTTGCCCTGTCATCCCCGACCTTGACGGTCTTCTTCGGCTTAGGCTCGTGTACCATCTTCATCACGATGTTCTTTCCGAGTGAGAAGAGATTGTTGAGAGTCCAGTAGAATACCAGCCCCGCCGGTGAGTTATAAAGGAGCACCAGGAAGATGGCTGCTATGCCGTACATCTGGATCTTAGTCTTGATCGGGAATCCCTTCGAATAGACCGTAGCTGAAGCTGCATTAATGGCGGTCATGAGTATCGGAAGCAGATTAAGCGTTATACCTCCGAATGCTATAAGCGCATCAGGCTCTGCCAGGTCCTTGATGGGGCCGAACCTGACTCCGCTTATGTAGTCGAGATGTGACAGAAAGTGGTAAGCCGCGATGAAGAAAGGGATCTGCAGCAGGAGAGGTACGCTGCTCCTCAGTACATAGACCTGCTTATAGCCCATCTGGCGGTAGTAGGTCTGAGTCATCATGAAGCGCTCATCGCCCTTGAAGGTCTTTCTGATATGCTTGAGCCATGGCGCCATCTTGGCGGCCATCTCCCTCTCGCGTTCCTGCATGGCGTCGGCTCTTCTGTAGAGCGGAAGCACCAGGAGGTTGACTACAACGCTCAGGATTATTATCGACAGTTCGGGGTTATTGACAAGTCTCTCGGATACCGCGAAGATCACTTCGAAGAGAAGTTCGAGCGGGTAGATTATCAATCTGTATAACACGTCTAATAAACTCATATGTATGACCTTACGGGGCGGGGATCTCTTCTGATGTCATATGGTGCATATCATCGCCGTGGAGGATATACCAGTCTGCATCCGCGAACCTCGTTCCGGGATTCTCCTGAGGGTTAAAATTGACCGAAGATATTATAACAGGTTCTTCTTCCAAAAACGACGTATCAAATACCTCGCCCGTAAACGGATTGGCCGGCCGGTCGATGATCCCGTCAGTTGCCAGATATGGAACGAGCGCATTGACGGCAAAATCGTCTTCTACGGTGAAGCCTTCGGAATCAAAGTCCTTGATCATCAGTAGCGGAAGGTAGGCCATTAGATCGAATCCGCCATCGAGGAGGAGCTCTTCGTCCTGACCTAAGAAATATCCGTGATCCGATACCAGGATTATCCTCGTATTGTCGTAGACGCCCTCTTCCCTCAAATGATCGAACCAATCAGCAAGAGCCTTATACGCCGCGATGTTGATCTGCATGTGTCTGATCCTGGCATGATTATCGATCGGAAGGAAACGGTCTGCGCTATACATTCCGCCGTCATATGTCTCAGAAGAGATGATGATATCTTCGTGCGTCATATTGTTATCCATCATGATAAAGTGATCTGAATCGTCATTCCTGATGACCGTCAGATCATCCATTCCGATAAGCGTCGAATAGGAGTCGATGAACTTCTGGGCAAGAGGGCTGCCGTAGTTATGATCGCCCGAGCCGTATTCGATCGCGTTATAGTTGCCATTATCGTAGATGAGGTCGGTCGCATATGCGGGGACGATCTTCGACAGTGAATAACAGAAGAAATTCCTTTCCTGTCGCTCGAGGACGGCATCGGCATTCTCTGTGTATCCCGGGTAACTCTCACTCATGGACCCCTCCAGCAATGCCGCCTCGATCCCGTCATAACCGTCATATATCCTCACGTCAGGGATCCAGTTATATCCCGCATACGGAGGATCGGTAACCACGACATCGTATCCGTTCTGCGCGAAAAGCACCGGCATGACCAGAAGCGCCTCATTGATCTTGTCCTCCATCTTCTCGTCCGAACGAAGGTTGAGGTTCATCGGAGAATACTCCGGACCGCCGAAGAGCGCCGGCGCACCGAAGAGCGTGTTCGCACCGTACGACAATACATTGGAGTAATATGTAAACCCGTCAAACTGTGCCTTAAGCTCAGGATCATTATCCATTATGAACGGGATATAATCGCCGATGGCGCGATCGAGCATGATGACAACGACATTGTGTCCTTCCGTGCTGAGAGTCAAGTCGACCTTACGAACATAATCATCTTCAAGATAATACTTGTCCTTAAGTCCGTCATACGCGGTCGACAAGCTGTTAAACGACATAACACTTACGGCGATGAGCGGAACAGCCAGCACGAACGGCATGAGCTTCTTTTTGTACTGCCACAGATAGTAGAGCAGGAAAGCCGCACACATCAGCGAGAAAATGTTCGTCATCTCGGAGGCGGAATCCGCATGATACTCCTCATGATAAACCAGTGTAGTCGACACTCCGGCGTCCGGCTTTATTACAAAGAAGCAGTCTATCAGAGCCGCAACGGCGAGTGCTGCCGACACAAATCCGATAACTCTTCTGGCTCTGCTCCCGGCCAGAACATATATAACGCCGAACCAGATGATAAAGAAGCCGGCTGCAGTAAGGAAACTGAGCGCGATGAATCTCATCGGGCTCTCGTAATTGTTGAGCGATATAAAATCCTGCGGTGCGCTGGCAATGGTGCCGGCAGGGATCATAAGTCCGGTCATGACCGTAAGGATCAGGGCACCTGTAAACCACAGGGCAGCATCATAGCCGTCAGACTTGACCGATGACCGCCTCGGCTTTGCCGCGATCCCGCGCTTCTTCATCAGCGCTGCCACGATATTCTTCCCGAGCGAGAAGAGGTTGTTGAGAGTCCAGTAGAATACAAGTCCCGCCGGCGAATTATAAAGGAGCACCAGGAAGATGGCTGCTATGCCGTACATCTGTATCTTGGTCTTGATCGGGAATCCCTTCGAATAAACGGTGGCCGATGCTGCATTAATGGCAGTCATCAGTATGGGAAGAAGGTTCAGCGTTATGCCGCCTGCGGCTATTAGCGCATCCGGCTCTGCCAGATCCTTGATCGGTCCGAGCTTAACGCCGCTTAAGTAGTTTAAGTGTGACAGGAAATGATAGGCTGCGATAAAGAACGGTATCTGCAGCAGGAGCGGGACGCTGCTCCTTAGTACATAGACCTGCTTATAGCCCATCTGGCGATAGTAGGTCTGGGTCATCATGAAGCGCTCGTCGCCCTTGAAGGTCTTTCTGATATGCTTGAGCCATGGCGCCATCTTCGCGCCCATCTCCCTCTCCTGCTCCTGCATGGCATCCGCTCTTCTGTAGAGCGGGAGGACCAGGAAGTTGACTACAAGACTTAAGATAAGTATCGACAGCCCGGGGTTATGTACATGTTTCTCAGACAAATAAAAAACTGTCTCAAAAAACAGCTCGAGCGGATAGATTATCAGTCTGTAAAGAATAGTCAAGGGGCTCATAGAATGAAGATTAACACAGCCGCTCGGCTAATTCAAATTCAGAGGTCTGCGCTGTTCTCTGTTATCCTCTTACAGTACTGCCTTACGGGGCGGGGATCTCCTCTGCCGTCATATTCCATATACTGTCACCGTGCAGTATGTACCAGACCGCATCAGCAAACTTTGTCCCGGGGTTATCCTGCGGATTGGAATTCTCGGACGCGATTATTACCGGCTCCTCATTCAGGAATTCCGTATCGAACACATTCCCTGTGAACGGATTGGCTGCACCGCCTTCGAACAGGCCTTCTGTCGCCATATAAGGAACAATGGCATTCATCGTAAAGCCGTTATCTATCGTGAATCCTTCTGTATCGAAGTCCTTGATCATGAGTAGCGGGAAATACGACATCAGGTCAAGATCTCCTCCGATCAACAGGTCTTCCTCCTGCTCCATATAGAAACCGTGATCGGACACGATGATTATCCTCGTGTTGTCGTAGACACCCTCTTCCCTTAACGTATCGAACCATCTTCCGAGCGCTTTGAGAGCTGCCTCGTTTACCTGCATAAATCTGACTCTTGCGCCGTTGTCGATCGGCAAATATCTGTCCTCATAAGTCAGTCCGCCGCCGTAATCATTGGCTGAGATCAGGACATCCTCGTGAGTAGTATTATTGGTCATCATCAGGAAGTGATCTGAAGAGTCGTTCACGGTCACTGTCATATCGCTGAGCGATGCGAGAACGCCGTAAGAATCCATGAAGCCGTGTGCCCACGTGTCGCCAAGGATCCTGTCGCCGCTTCCGTACTCGATGGCGTTGTAGTTTCCGTCATCATAGATAAGGTCGTGCATGTATACGGGGACTATTTTCGAGAGACCATAGCAGAAGAAATTCCTTTCCTGTCTGTCAAGTATCGCCTCGGCATTATCGTCGTAAGACGCGAACCTGTCAGTATAGGCGCCCTGTATCACGGCGGCATTGATATCATATCCGTCGTAGATCGACACATCCGGTATCCAGTGGTAGCCCGCATACGGAGGATCCGTCACCGTGACCTCATAACCGTTCTCCTCGAAAAGCACCGGCATGACCATCAATGCCTCGTTAACCTTATCCTCCATCTTCTCGTCCGATCTCAGATTCAGATTCTGAACCGAATACTCCGGACCGCCATAAAGCGCCGGCGCACCGAAGAGCGTGTTCGATCCGTACGACAGCACGTCGGAATAGTAAGTGAATCCGTCAAACTGTGCCTTAAGCTCCGGATCGTTCTCCATAATGAAGGGCACATAATCGCCGATGGCACGGTCGAGCATTATAACAACGACATTATGCCCCTCCGTACTCAGTGTCACATCGACCTTAGTGATATATCTGTCGTCAAGATAATACTTATCACTCAGTTCATCGTTCGCCGTAATAAGATATCTGATCGACATAACGCTGATCGCGATAAGCGGAACGAGCGCGATAAAAGGCATGAGCTTCTTCTGATATTTCTGCAGATAGTAGATAAGGATAACCGCAGATGTGAGTGCGACGACATTGATCATCGCCCCGCCGTCTCCGACATGATAATCCGCCTTATAAACAAGCGTGATCGTTATTCCGGCATCATTACGTTTGACGAAAAAACAGTCTATCAGCGCCGCCATCGCCATAACGAACGATATAAGCGCCATTATCCGCCTGCCCTTAGATCCGGCCAGCAGGTAGAAAACACCGAACCACACGATAAAGATGCCCGCAGCCGTCAGGAAACTGTACATAATAAGCCACATCGGACTGATATAGTGCGTCAGCATAATGAAGTCCTGAGGCGCGATCGATACGGTCCCCGCCGGGATCAGAACACCCGTCATGACAGTCAGAATCAACGCCCCGATAAACCAGATGGCATTATCGCCCTTATCGGAGACCGCCGGCTTTATCACTTCTTCGGGCTTTGCCGCTATCCCGCGCTTCTTCATCAGCGCTGCCACGATATTCTTCCCGAGCGAGAAGAGATTGTTGAGAGTCCAGTAGAATACCAGTCCCGCCGGTGAGTTATAAAGGAGCACCAGGAAGATGGCTGCTATGCCGTACATCTGTATCTTGGTCTTGATCGGGAATCCCTTCGAATAAACGGTGGCCGATGCTGCATTAATGGCAGTCATCAGTATGGGAAGAAGGTTCAGCGTTATGCCGCCTGCGGCTATTAGCGCATCCGGCTCTGCCAGATCCTTGATCGGTCCGAGCTTAACGCCGCTTAAGTAGTTTAAGTGTGACAGGAAATGATAGGCTGCGATAAAGAACGGTATCTGCAGCAGGAGCGGGACGCTGCTCCTTAGTACATAGACCTGCTTATAGCCCATCTGGCGATAGTAGGTCTGGGTCATCATGAAGCGCTCGTCGCCCTTGAAGGTCTTTCTGATATGCTTGAGCCATGGCGCCATCTTCGCGCCCATCTCCCTCTCCTGCTCCTGCATGGCATCCGCTCTTCTGTAGAGCGGGAGGACCAGGAAGTTGACTACAAGACTTAAGATAAGTATCGACAGCCCGGGGTTATGTACATGTTTCTCAGACAAATAAAAAACTGTCTCAAAAAACAGCTCGAGCGGATAGATTATCAGTCTGTACAAAATAGTCAAGAGGCTCATAGAATGAAGATTATCACAGTAAAGAGTAAAATTAAAGTGACAAGGCCTACGCGAGGCATGAGCGGGACAGCCAAGACAAGGGGGATGCAGGAATTGAATATCGAAGATAAGATACTCGGCAAGGTCAGGCTCGACCGGGACAAACTGATAAGCTACGGTTTCACTCCCGAAGGAGATGAACTGATCTTCGGAAAAGTGATTTTCGATGAGAATATGAGAGCCGAATTGACTGTGGATCAAGCGCTGAAGCTTCGCGGGAAGGTGATAGATAAAGATACCGACGAAGAATATGTCGCCCTTAATATCCCGTCATTTACGGGTTCTTATGTCGGTGAGATAAGGCAGGCCTACGAGGACCTGATAATGGATGTGGCGGATAAGTGCGGGAGCCCGGTCACTTTCATGTGGGAGCAGACTACGAGGATCGCGACGTATATATTCGAAAGATATCATGAGTCCCCCGATAATCCCTTCAGCACCACCGGGGATTATATGGTATTCAGATATCCACAGACCGGGAAATGGTATGCCCTGGTAGGCAATGTTAAAGCCTCGGCGCTCAGCAGGAACAAGAAAGACGAGGACTTGATCGAGATAATGAATCTGAAGGTCGAAAAGGACAGAATGGAAGACCTGCTTGCCATCGATGGCATATACCCAGCCTATCACATGAGTCATAAAAGCTGGATAACCATACTCATGAACGGGAGCGTGGAAGACGAGTTCATTATGGAGCTGATCAGCAGAAGCCGGGAGTTTGCCAAAGGGAAGGGCCGAGGCAACTCTCGAAAAAGTAAATAGAGGTGCCCCGCTTGAGACACCTCCGTCATTCTTGATATGCTTTACTTCAGTATTCCGTATTCGGAACAGATAGCTGCCCATTCAGCTGAACCGGCAAATCCCTGAAATACGGATTCACGAGTCGCGCCGTTGGCAAGTTGTCCCGTCCAATCCGCGAATCCTGCCGGATCAGGTTCGCGTCCCATAAAGGTACGATAAAGTCTCGTTACATATTCATCATTGCTGAAATCGTGACTTATGAACTCTTCTGAGAAGAAGAAACCATGTGCCGCCTCAGAACCCGATACCTTCATATTCGCCAGTCTGCTTGCCCAATCGTCAAGGCCTCCCTGATCGTAGTCACGGCCCAAACATGTCGTATAAAGACGCGATGCAAATCCGATTATCTGATCATTAGGTTTAATGACAACATTCGGTGTTCCTGTCCCACCGGAAGCAATGCCGTATGTCAGACACAGGTTTGCCCATTCAGTAGAGTTGATAAAGCCGTCAAGGACACTCTCGCGAGTAGCTCCGCCAGCAAGAACCGTCTTCCAGTTATTAAATCCACCTTCGTCAGGTTCGCGATCAAAGAATGTGTGGTACAGGCGATTTAAGAATTCGTCATCCGACAACTGTGAATTAATAAACTCGGGACTTAGGAAGAATCCCCTTGCTGCATTCGCGCCTGTTATCTGACCGGCTCTGATCCTTTGTACCCAATCGGCCTTGCCGTTAGGATCAGAACTGCGATCAAGGGCTACGGAATATAGTCTCTCGACAAAACCCGATACTCCGGATTCTGAACTGACAGAACAGCTGACTTTGGTCGAATCATCAACCATTAAGAATATAGCGCCGGTATCCCCCAGCTCACCATCATCGCGAATAGAATAATCGCCGTATACGCTTACGGCATCACTGAAAGTATGCTTTTCACTATTCTGATATATATCTGACAAACTGGGACAATCGGTCAAATTTACGTTTCCGATATTATTATTCATTATCATTGCCCATTTGAGGCTCTTGCATCCCGAGAGGTTAAGCTCAGTCATTGTGTTTTTGTGACACTGCAGGGTTTGCAAAAAAGCCAGTCCTGTTAAATCCAACTTCTTTATTCTGTTGCCACTGCAATGAAGCTCGTTAAGATTGGTAAGATTCGACACATTAAGTGATGAGAGATTATTCTCGCTGACATAAAGATAAAGCAATTCTGTATTCTTGCTTACATCCAAACTCGACAGATTACATTGATATGCATTAATCTCTTCAAGTTTTGTGCATTTGCTGATGTCGATAGCCTTGATCGGATTTTCGCCGATGCTAAGAAATGTAAGTTCAGTATTATTACTTACATCCAGCTTCGTCAGATTACATCCATACACGTTAAGTTCAAGAAGTTCGGGACATTTAGATGTATCGATTGTTTTTATGGGATTTCCGCCCAGGTATATCTCCCTGAGAAGAGGGAATTCTGTCAGATCAATTGAGGAAATGTTATTGTCCCATGCATATAGATACATAAGGTTAGGAAAGAACTCGATTCCCGTCAGATCTGTAATCCCGAGTTCTCCAAGATTCATGACATACGGACTGTCTTCAGAATAGTCGATGGATTCATCGTATATTGTCCCCGTCTCGTAAGAGTCCAAATACCCGTCTCTATCCTTATCGATCTTTGAGCTGATGTAGGTTCTGAAAGCCTTATCCGGGAAGTTTGCCTCATTTATGGATACAAGATCATCGGCATTGACTTGTTTGGGACACCTTACTCCCAATGCTATCATACTCGAAAATAACGCGACAGATAAAACCGTTGATATCACATCTCTGGACTTCATTTATAAACCCTCCTTAGCCAGCCAAATAAACAAATAGCATTAATTCACGCATTGTTAATGCGTGAATCCTGTGATATGCGTAGTATATCAACCGCTTTTCGATACGGAGTAAGACCTCTTTTAACGCTTCTGCCTACTGCAGTATCGGGATCGCCATATCAGTCCCCGTCACCCCCGAACAACACAAAAAAGGCTGTCCTCGCGGACAGCCTTCCTGATAGTAACCAATAATAACTTACTTCGAAGCCAGGGCTTCCTTGCACTTTGCGACCAGATCTGCCGTGGTCAGGTGATAGTGCTCAAGGAGTGCGTCGGGTGTACCGGAACGGCCGAAGTGGTCTCTCATTCCGTAGCGGACTACCTTGCAGGGAGCCTCCTCGCAGACGACCTCCGCAACAGCGCTGCCGAGACCTCCGATGATGTTGTGCTCCTCAGCCGTTACGATGAGACCTGTGTCACGGACTGCGGCAATGATAGCCTCGCTGTCGATGGGCTTGATGGTATGCATATCGAGAACACGGGCACTGATGCCTTCTGCCTCAAGTGCAGCAGCAGCTTCAACTGCTTCCTTAACCATATAACCTGTAGCGATGATCGTCAGATCCTTGCCGTCCCTGATCTGAAGTGCCTTGCCGAGTTCATAAGGAACCTCGTCACCGTACTCGCCGTAAACGGACTCGACAGCGAGACGTCCGAGCCTGATGTAGAAAGGTCCGTCTGTCTCGATAGCTGCCTTGATAGCCATCTTGGTTGTGGCAGCGTCCGCAGGACATACGACCTTGATGTTCGGAATGGATCTCATTATAGCCAGATCCTCGAGACACTGGTGGGACGCACCGTCCTCACCTACCGTAAGACCTGCGTGAGTAGCGCAGATCTTAACATTCAGCTTGGAATAGCAGACGGAATTACGGATCTGCTCGCATGCTCTCTCGGAAGCGAACATGGCGAAGGAAGATACAAATGCGATCTTACCCGTAGATGCCATGCCTGCGGCCGTGGCGACCATGTTGCCCTCGGCAATACCCATGTTGAAGTGTCTCTCGGGATATACGGCCTTGAATCGGGCCGTATTTGTGGAGCCTGACAGGTCCGCATCGAAAACAACGATCCTCTCATCAGAGCCGTACTCTGCAAGAGCTCTTCCGTAAGCTTCTCTTGTTGCCATCTTGCTCATATGTGTCAGTCCTCCAATGCCTTAATAGCAGCGTCGAGTTCCTCCACTGCAACTTTATACTGATCTTCCTTGGGTGCGCAGCCGTGCCATGCGGCATTGTCGTACATGAAGGATACACCCATTCCCTTGTGGCTGTGGCTGATGATGAAGAACGGCTTGCCGCTTCCCTTATTAGCCTCAAAGGCAGCATATGCACCCTCGATCTGACCAAAATCATGTCCGTCGATCTCCATAACGTTCCATCCGAATGCAGAGACCTTTGCCTTGAGATCTCCAAGGCTCATAACGTCGTCTACTTTACCGTCGATCTGGAGACCGTTGTAATCAACTGCAGCGCAGAGATTATCAAGCTTATAGTGAGCGGCACTCATAAGCGCCTCCCATACCTGACCTTCCTGCATCTCACCGTCACCCATGATGGAGTAGACGTTATAGTCTTTGTTATCGAGCTTGCCTGCCATCGCCATGCCGCACGCTGCCGAGATGCCCTGTCCGAGCGAACCGGTGGACATATCGATGCCGGGCGTATACAGCATACAGGGATGTCCCTGGAGGCAGGAATCTATCTTACGAAGATTGCTCATATTGTTGATATCGAAGAATCCCCTAAGACCCAGTGCCGCGTAGAGGGCGGGAGCACAATGTCCCTTGGAGAGAACAAATCGGTCTCTGTCAGGATCTGAAGGATTAGAAGGATCCACTCTCATGACCTTGGTATAAAGGTATGCCATAAGATCCGTGCAGGATAACGATCCTCCGGGGTGGCCGCTCTTGGCATTATATACGCCTTCGATTATCCATCTGCGCATCTTAGCTGCGAACAGCTTAAGATCTTTCTCTTCCGCTTGTGTCATAGTCCACCTCTGTCGTCAAAATCCTGTATCAATTTACAGTATGTTTCTTAAGTTAGTCAATATAAATTCTTTGCACTCTTTTGCCCACAAGGCATGTTATCTCATAATTGATAGTTCCGAGATAATCTGCCAGTTCGTCAGCCGACCGTTCTTTGTCGAAGATCGTGACTATCGTCTCTTTGCCGGCCTCCTCTTTAAGGTCCGTCCCGTCGAGCATGCACATGTCCATACATACATTTCCGATTATCGGGAGCCGCTGTCCGTTGACCACGAGTTCAAAGCCGTTGCTGAACCTTCTCGAGAGCCCGTCCGCATATCCGACCGATACTGTCAGAACCTTTGTAGGCCGCTCAGCGGTAAAATGCCTGCCGTAACTGACCGTGGATCCGACGGGGATCGTCTTGGAATGGATCACCTTGGCGTACCAGCTCATCACCGGGATCAGGTGAGGACGCACCTTCGGCTCCGGGCATCCCGGGGGCATAAAGCCGTAAAGTATAATGCCCGCCCTTACCATGTCCAGATGCATCTCCGGGAATCTCATTATCCCGGCACTGTTGCATATATGTCTCTTAGCGAAAACTATCCCGATCTCAGCCAGTTCGTCGATCTGCTTCATGAACACGTCAAACTGAGCTCTTGTATAGTCGTCATCATCCGTGTCGGCCACTGCGAAATGAGAGAATACTCCGTAAGGAACAAGTCCCGGGAGAGAACACATCCCGGCGATCTCCTCCGTGCTGCTCCCGTCAGTCGGGAATCCTATCCTTCCCATTCCGGTATCCAGCTTTACGTGTATATTGACGGTCTTACCCTGTTTGACTGCCTCGTCGGACAGAAGACGGGCGGATTCGATATCGTAGACTGCCTGATCTACATCGTATCTGACTACATCGTCATATCTCATGGGGTCTGTACAACCGAGTATCAGGAGACGCGCGGTTATACCCTGGCGGCGGAGCTCAACTGCTTCGTCGATAGTTGCTACGCACAGACCGGCAGCACCGTTCTCTACGAGCGTACGGGCAACCTCGATCGCGCCGTGGCCATAGGCATCGGCCTTTACGACTGCCATTACGTCTGCATTGGGGCTTGTTATCCTTCTTATCTCGCTGAGATTATTCCGAAGCGCGCCAAGATCTATCTTTACGCAGGATCTGTCAAACATATCAGATGTAACGTCTGAAGAATGAACGATCATCTCTTACCATCCTAATCTCCGGTATGCCTCACTAAGGTTCCCGATAATATCTGTCGGAAGCATCGCTCTGGCACCCCGATCCTCCCGGGCCAGATCTCCGGCGGTGGCGTGAATATGGACAGCGCTGATGGCTGCATCAGTAGGATCCATCCCCTGCGCCAGCAGACCGGCCAAAAGTCCTGTCAGGACATCTCCGCTGCCACCCTTTGCCATGCCGTTATTCCCGACACAATTAATATAGCATTTGCCGTCATATGATGATATTAGTGTTTTATGGTTTTTTAACACCATGATGCACTTGTTCTCTCGTGCAAACTGCACACATAGTCCTTCGAGGTCGTCAAGATCGATGTCTGATGCGCTTTTCCCGAGGAGTCTTCGCGCCTCCCCGACGTGAGGGGTCAGAACTGCCGGAAGAAGGCCATTTTCGAGCCTGTTACGAAGAAGGGCTCTCCAGTCCTCCTGACATTCCGAGAGTATCCCCAGTGCGCCGGCATCAAGAACAAGCCTGCCCGCATTCTGAATATAGTAAAGGATGAGGGGAAGATTCCGCTTGTCTTCCGTGTCCATCCCGGGACCTGCCGCTACGGCATCAGCCGTCTTAAGGAGCTTGCCGGCGAGCCTTACCGCGTCGGCAGGATCCGAAGGTTCGGCGCTCTGGAGCGCGCAGGGACAAAGTGTCCCTACGGGTACCAAAGCCTCCTCCGAGGCATAGGCTCTTACAAGTCCCGCTCCGCTTCTTAAGGCAGATGAGACAGCCAGGCACAGCGCTCCGGTCATATAAGGACTGCCGGCATTGATCAGCACGGTTCCGAAGGTGCCTTTGTGTCCGTCCTCGGGTCTTAGAGGAGCAAGGCTCGCGATCATGGTGCTGTCAACAGCAATGTACCCGTTCTCAGTTCTCATCATCTATATTCTTGTCGATCTTACCCTTTGTATGATCTATCTCCTGAAGCAGTGACAGATCAAACGGGGTCTCCTGATATACATAGAAGTTCAGCCAGTTCGTGAAAAGGAGAGTAGCGGACGATCTCCACTTGAGGATCGGCCCCTGTGCCGGATCGTCATTACGGTAATAATTGACCGGCATCTTGATGGGAAGCCCCTTGTCCAGATCGCGCTTGTATTCCTTGTCGAGCGTATCGGTATCGTACTCAGAGTGACCCGTAATGAAGAACTGTCTGCCTCTGAAGTCCGATACGGCATAGACTCCGCATTCGTCAGATTCGGAGAGGATCCTCAGGTCCTTGCATTTTACAATGTCATCCCTGTGTATCTCGGTGTGTCTCGAATGGGGGACATAGAAGATATCGTCGAATCCGCGGAAGAGCTTGACCGGCTTACTGTAGGTCATGCTGTGCTCGAAGATGCCGAAGGCCTTCTCCGGCAGATCGTACTTGGGAATGCCATAGTGGTAATAAAGACCTGCCATAGCTCCCCAGCAGATATGCATTGTGGAATACACATGGGTCTTGCTCCACTCCATGATCTCCACCAGCTCGGGCCAGTAATCAACTTCTTCGAACGGCATCTGCTCAACAGGTGCCCCTGTAATGATCAGTCCGTCATAATATCTGTCCTTCATCTCGCTGAAGGTCTCATAGTACTTGATAAGGTGTTCCTCACTCGTATGAAGAGATACATGGGATTCCACTCTCATCAGATCGACATCCACCTGGATGGGGGAGTTGGACAGAGCACGGAGAAGCTGGGTCTCGGTCGTGTTCTTATTGGGCATCAGGTTAAGGATCACGATCCTGATAGGTCTGATGTCCTGCGTGAGGGCCCTGTCCTCTTCCATAACGAAGATTCTTTCCTGCTCCAGCGTCCTGATCGCAGGAAGATTATTTGCTACTCTTATCGGCATTGCTATGCCTCCTTACCTGTTAACTGTTAATTGTGCTTACTGAGAGATGAACTCATTCAGTATGGATTCCGCCGGCACGTGAGCCGGGTCAACGACCGGTATCTTCTGCAGATGCTTCACGAGGCGGCTGCACTTATCGAGTGCTGCTGACAGATCTGCATAGGGTCTGTCTTTGTCGGACTTCTGCATAAAGATGCTCGGAGGGAGCTTGCCCTGCCTCATCAGGTCGAGAGATTCATTGATATCGTGAAGTGCCAGAGGCGCGATTATCAGGCTCTCATAGCCCAGGAATGAATTGACATGTATATCTGCACGGGTCAGATAGTCCTGATAATAAGACTCTTCAGATCTGGCGATCATTGGCCAGTAGTCAACTGTCGCAACGGCTGATGCTCCT
This sequence comes from uncultured Clostridia bacterium, assembly GCA_946611435.1. Taxonomy (GTDB): domain Bacteria; phylum Bacillota; class Clostridia; order Saccharofermentanales; family Saccharofermentanaceae; genus Saccharofermentans. The sequence goes on along the minus strand of CAMODL010000001.1, from coordinate 190,297 downwards.
CTGTGACGGCTGTCACGAACGATACGTCTGAGCATTCTTATCTCTTCGCTGTCCATCAGCTTGGTATCACAGAAAACGTTTCCGTAAGGCATGATGAACACCTTTGTACACTGTCCGGCATCGGCTGCGCCTGCTATCGTGGACGACAGACCGTGAAGGCCTTCAACGACCAGCACGCCGTCATCGGGGATCATCATGGCCTCCGAATCGTCCCTCTCTTCGATCTCGCGGGTAACGAAGTTGAATCTCGGGGGCTTAACTGTCTTGCCCGCCATCAGATCAGCCACATCAGAAGCGGCACGATCGATATCAAGCGATTCGATAGTCTCGAAGTCCGGGCGGCCGTCCCTGTCAAACTTCAGGGCGCACATCTTATAGTAATCATCAAGCGACAGGAATTCAGCCTTACGTCCGTGTGCGCTGAGGCCCGCTGCCAGTCTCATGGTAAATGTTGTCTTACCTGAAGAAGTGGGCCCTGATACGAACACGGCACGCTTCGTTCTGTCAGCACAGAATTCTTCGACTATAGCATCAGTCCTCGATACGAAGGTTCTCTCACACTCATGAATGAACTCGGGGAGCTTCTTGGCTCCGAGGTGTTCTTCGAGCTCTTCTACGGTTATATCCAGTTTATCGTTAAGTTCTGCCATAATATCTCCTCGAAAGAGTTATCGGAGCATTACTTCCGATAACGGAAGAATCTCCTGAGGACAACTCTCTCTATCATCCAGTCATATGCATACTGCAAATATCTTACCGTCATGAATACCATTCCCGGTATAAGTACGGCTGCCGCCAGGATAAGAACGGCAATAAGCACGGTATGCACTCCTCCGACGATGACGCCCATTACCGTAGCGAACGATCCGGCTTTGCCTGCGAACTTATCCGTATAATCCTCAAGCGTATTATTCAGATAATCCATCAGATAGTCCTGAAGCTCTCCCGGCTTAATGGGGATCACTCTCAACATCAGCATGACCGATATGTCCGTTACGAGAAATGCCTTAAAAAACTTCTCAGCCAATACAAGTAATTTGCCCCAGATGGGCATTCGATAATATCTGAAACAAATGAACGGACAAGCTACGACGAGCAGGCTCAAAAGGACTATCTCAAGAGTAGTGACCTTGCCGAGACCCATGAGAAAAGTCTTCATAAGGAAGTTATAAAGAACAATAACATCCGTCAGAAGACCATACAGAATAAACAGACCCGCGTGGCTGCGGTTCTCATAGTCGGTATCGCTCCAGAGCTTACCTAAGAGAAGTCCTTCTGTATAGTCCACTTTTACCTCCTTGGACGCAAGTCATACAAAGTAATTCTATCACAACAGGTGTCTTATGACACGTTTCTTGTCACCGTAATCTGAACGTGCATTCAGTAGTATCTTCGATGATCGACTTGAGTTTGCTCCAGTCCTTGGGGAAGTTCTTGGTGTGACTGCTGACGAAGGATTCACCATCATCGTAGATTACCGTGATCTTCCAGTAGGACGGGTTGGCAGTCGGCTTGCCGACTTTCTCGAAGTCGCCGCTGTTATAGGCCTCCATCCACTTAAGCATCCCGGAAGCCGGCAGACGATCCTTTATTAGCTGAAGCTTGGACGGTGTCAGGGATTTGCAGAAATTGTTGTTCCACATATAGCCGTCATTCCAGGAGATCATGTTCTTCCCGAAATCATATTTGACCTTATACCCTCCTCCCGAGAAAGAACTGATCTCCACCTCGAGTATCGTTATAGAATCGTATGACCGTTCCTTATCTGCCATTATTGTCCCCTTTACCCGATATTAACGCCGAACACGGAGCCCGACTTGGTACCGATTATCATCATGTTCCCGTAAACAGCCGGAGATGCATCGAAGATAATGCCCGATGTCGTCTCATTCTCTGTTCCGATAAACCTTGAAGTCTGTATATATGTTATCCTCTCGCCGTTCAATCCGTTGACCAGATGGATCTGACCCAATGAGTCGCCGATAACGATATAGGCGTTGCCGTTCTCGTCGTAGCAGTCAACAGGTGAACTGTAGGAGTAGATATTCATGTCATATGACCAGTTTGTAGTACCGTCGAGCTTGTTGAAGGCAACCAGTCTGTTACCGCTCATAAGCCCGTTCGTCATACTAAAGGGGAAGATGACCAGATCCGAGATGTTCTTCTTGCCGATTATCGGATTGCCGAGACATCCGCCGGTCTGGTCTGTATCGGATGTCTCACCGTTATAGGTATAACAGGGAACGGAATTCTGCCAGATGATGGCTCCGGTAAGTCCGTTGATCTTATATACGTAAGCCGCTCCGGAATACTCTCCCTGACCGCCCTGATTGTCGACCTCAGTGCCGACATAGACGCAAGGGATGCGGTTCCCGTTCTCATCTGTCTCCTCGTCGATAACGGGAGTAATATCGGAATCATCTCCGAGCTTTACGACCCAGAGCATCTCCATCGCATTAAGATCTATGCAGATCAGTTCCGCATTATTGTCGATGAAATAACCCAGATTGCCGTATACGGCTATGGAACTCTCGATGCCGAGGTAGGCGCCCTGTGTGTCATTAAAGATATACTTATACCCCGTAACTACAGGCGATACTCCGACAGACTCGCCTCCCGGGGTATACGAAGTATTAAGTGCGATCGTATAGACAATACCGTTCTCGGCAGGCCAGATAAGCGTATCCGTAGCTGCATCGATGAGCGGTGACGAATCAAAGGCACTCCAGTTGACCCTGTAAGGACTGTCGGCAACACCGTCATAGAAGTAGAGTCTTCTGCCGTCGATGAGAGAATAGATATAGAGACCGAACTTACCGTCATCGGCATTATCGTCTCCCTGTCCCAGGTAGAGCAGCGGATATCCGCGGGGGTCGACCGCAGGTGTTCCCTTGATCGATGCTCCCACATAGAGCCTGTCACGCGTCTGACTGCCGTCCTCTATATCGAAAAAGTACACATATCCGTCAAGCGACGCCACAATGACCTCAACAAGTCCGTCCTTATTGGCTTTCTCGGGATAAAGATTCATGCTTCTCCTGACCTCGTCTGACCACTGAATGATAAGCGGCTGCCCCGTCCAGGCAACACCTGACCACTCAAATGTCATGGTCGATGACAGACGCGATCCGATGTCGGCATACTCCCATACCTGTGTAAGTGTACCCTGTGTCAGATTGGTATATCCGTAAGCAGCGCAGCTCCTGAAGTTGTTTCCTCTGTATGTCAGTACTCCGGGCACCGAACCGTATGACAAGGGATCAGGAAAGTTGATCGGGAATTCTCTGCTGTAAGATGATGCGATCGAGGAAGATATAAGAACGTTCTGCGTCAGGCCTCTCGAAGAAGGTGAAGCATCGGGGTCGATGTTGATCTCTGAAGGGACATTGACCACTGCCGTAGCCGGATAAAGGATCGGATTCTGGTTGGCAGTCATCTCCGGAACAGGTGTCGGTGTCATCGTAGCTATAAGGATATAATTACTGCCTGATGACACATCAGCCACGCTGACGTTCTCTTCATTTGCCTTTTTCTGATGGAAGAAGACCACCGCAAGCACGGCAGTCAGGACCATGAACAGCAAGGTCATGATTACCATAAGCATCATATTGCCGTGAGAATTGTCTCTTATCGGCTCATGATACGCATTGTCGGATTCAATGTATTGATCCCTGCGGCTCATTTATTGTTCCGTTTCCCTCCATTATTGCAACCCCCTCAAGCGGTTACAAAAAATCAAATTACATCATACCACAGGGCAGGGATAATGCTCAATCAATAGAATTTGCGATTTGGAGGAGCTTCTCGAGGCGATGATTCATCCCTGATTTGCCTATCGGAGGATCCATCATCTTACCGAGTTCGGCAATGGATGCTCCGGGATTCTCCAGATGTACTCTGGCCGCTTCGGCAAGGGATTCCGGCAGCTGAGACGCCTTGGGTGACTGCATCAGCTTACGTATAAGCTCGGTCCTGCGGGCTCCGGCCTCGGCCTGTCTCTTCGTGTTGCCGGAATCGCAGTTTACCGTTCTTACAACGCTTCCCAGAAGCTCATGCTCAGCCCTTATATTCTCGAAAGCCAGCATGGACGCCGTCGCTCCGATCATCGAAAGAAAGTCGGACACGGAATCACCGTTACTGATATACAGGACTGTCGCGCTGTCCCTGATAACCTGTGAAGGGTGGATATCCTGGCCGATCAGCATATCAGTCATCGACTCCACTATTCCCTTGTTATGGATATGAAGTTCTATCCTGTAGGTCTTATGAGGATCACTGCAGTATCCGCATGCAAGGAAAGCTCCCCTTAGGAACGACCTGGTAAATGAAGTGTCGGCTGCGAGGACCTGTTTGCCGGCCTCGGTGAAGCACACGCCGTACATCCTGTCGAATTCGTCAAGTGCAATGTCCGGGAGATCTATCTGATATTCACTGCGGCTGCCGGGGATCTTCTCTGATGTCGCGTTGATCTTTTCGCGCTTCAAGAGCCCGACGATATACTCAGCGGCACTTCCGGTAAGCCTGACTCTGTGAGCCGGAGAATCATCCCCGTCAGATGTGGCCGTACAGAAGACGCCCGCTATAACGGCCTGTCTGTCGGACAGACTCCTCGGAGCGATAGACGAGATCTCCTTTTTTATACCCGAACTGAAACTTCGGGAGGAATTATCATCAGTTCTGTTCATCTTTCTTGATGTATCTGGGATCCTTATCTATATCCCTATGGTGCGTAATGGTCTTATATCCCGCCTCTGACAGACTGCGGCTCAGATACTCGGCTATATAAACGGATCTGTGCCTTCCGCCGGTACACCCTATACCGATATGAAGTCTGCCCTTGCCCTCTTTGATATACAGAGGGATCGTGAACTTAAGCAGATCCATTATCTTCTCTTTGTATGTTTTTGTCTCCTCGAAGCCCTCGAGGTATTCACCTATTCCCTGATCGAGACCGCTCATCATCTTGAGTTCCGGGATGTAGAAAGGGTTCGGCAGGAATCTGACATCGAGAACGTTGTCACAGTCGACAGGCATTCCGTATTTGAAGCCGAAGGACTCGATGAATACTGACATTCCGGTCGAAGCATCATCCTCGATCATCGAGAGCAGCTCATCACGAAGCGCCGGAAGAGCCATCATGGATGTGTCGATTACGTTCGTTGCGCGTGCACGGATACCCAGGAGCAACTTACGCTCGGAAGAGATTGCATCCGTCAGAGACAGATCCTTCCCGAGAGGGTGCTTACGCCGGGACTGTCTGTATCGCTTAACGAGGACATCATCAGACGCCTCCAGGAAGATGATCCTGTAAGCACATCCGATCTCCTCGTCTATCTTCTTGAGTGCGGCACCAAAGCCCTTCAGGAACTCACGGCTCCTGATATCTACTACGAAGACGAGCTTATCGATGCCGAAGCCGTCACCGCCTTGCCCCTTATAGAAAGACTTTACCAGTTCAGGCAATATCATCGGCGGAAGGTTATCTATACAGAAGAATCCCTGATCCTCAAGAAAGTCAGCTGCCTGACTCTTTCCCGCTCCGCTCATTCCCGTCAAAAAGATCAATTCCATCAATCCCACTCTCCTATCAGACGGACCTCAGGCCGGAGCCTGACGCCGTTCTTCTCATATACGGTATCGCTGACATAATCTATCAGACGCTTGATATCCGTTGCAGATGCCGTCCCGCCGTTGTTTACAACGAAGCCGGCATGCTTAGGCGACACCTGTGCTCCCGAATCGTCAAGAGCAAAGCCTTTGAGCCCGCTCTCCTGAATAAGAGTCCCGGCATAATACCCGGTCGGGCGCTTGAAGGTCGACCCGGCAGAAGGAACATCTACCGGCTGAGAGGCACATCTCTTCTGTTTGAGTTCTGCAACTCTTATTGCTACCGCTTCTTTGTCGCCTCTGGGCAGTCTTATCTTAAGAGACAGGATGACAGCATCCGTCATATCGTCCCGGGCAAAGATACTCTGCCTGTATCCGAAGTCACACGCTCCGGCAGGTACGGTCAGGGTCTTACCATCCTTAAGGTATGTAACCTCTGTCGCGATATCCTTTATCTCTCCACCGTAGGCACCTGCATTCATATAGACTGCGCCGCCGACGCTTCCCGGTATACCGCAACAGAATTCAGCGCCTCCAAGCCCTTCCTGAGTGGCCCGATTCCCGAGCAGAGCAAGAGGAGTTCCGGCGAGAGAGGTCAGTATCATATGGTCACCGTCGTCTTCGGTCTCGATCCCGGAGAATGACCGTCCGAGCCTGATGACCAGTCCTCTGTATCCCTTATCGGAAATGAGGACGTTTGACCCGGCTCCGAGAACAAGATAGGGGATCCCGTCCTCTTCTGCCTTGCCGATCAGTTCTCTTATCTCTTCCACTGATCCGGGCTCGGCAAACAGGTCGGCAGGCCCTCCCGCCTTAAATGTCGTATATTGCTTAAGGATCACATTCTCCCTGATATCAGTCATTCTCACCACTGCCTCTCGGAAATACTCTTGCCACAAGGTCCTTGGCGGCATTATATCCCATCTTCTTTACACGATAGTTGATCGCCGCAGCCTCAACGATTATCGCGAGGTTACGACCGGGACCTACGGGGATCGTGATGGACGGGATGTCGATCCCGAGGATCTCCGTTGTCTCATCAGTAAGTCCCAATCTGTCATATGTCTTCTTCTCGTCCCACATCTCCAGATTGATAACAAAGTCGATCTGCTCCTGAGGCTTTACCGAGGATACACCGTAAAGCTCCTTAACGTCCAGGATACCGATACCCCTGATCTCGATAAGATGTCTTATGACCTCCGGTGCACTTCCGACAAGCGTTGTATCTGATATCTTACGGATCTCGACCTGATCGTCCGCTATAAGCCTGTGGCCTCTCTTTACGATCTCCAACGCAGTCTCCGACTTACCGACTCCGGACTCTCCGAGGATCAGGATACCTTCACCGTTTACCTCTACGAGAACGCCATGCATGCTTACGCGAGGTGCCAATTCCATCTTGAGATACTTAACGAGCGCACTGCTGAATTCCGAAGTGGCTTCATCCGTCCTGAATACGGGGACACACTTCTCTGCGGCCGCTTCGAGTAATTCCTTGTGTGCCTCATGATTACGTGTCAGTACCAGCGCCGGGATCTCTTTATCGAAAAGCGCCATCAAGGACTTCTTCCTCTCTCTGGCTGTCAGATGCTCAAGGAAAGCGTGCTCCATATTGCCCACGACCTGAATACGGTCCGGGCCAAAGTGATCGTAATATCCGGCGAGCTGCAGTCCGGGTCTGGTTACATCTGCAACACAGATCCTTCTCTGATCGATGTCCCCCGAATCGTAGACCGTCTCAAGATTGAAGTTCTTGACGATGCTGGACAGGAAAACACTGGAATAGGGCATGGCGCACCTCCGTGACAAGTCTCATATCCTGTTTATTTTAGCACAATAGACAATGTAACACTAAGCCTAATCCCTGTTCAGCGTCCCATAATCCTTGATCAGACTCTCCATGCTCTCGCCGTCTGCAAGTCTTCTCATCATATCGAGTCCGGGACACGATCTTCTTGCTATCCTGTCATAGAGCGGTTCAAGAAGGACCTCCTCGCCGAAGCCGCGCTCACGAAGACCATCGGACGCCAGAACAGTTATCCTCTCGATCAGATCGTAGAGCTTGTTCTGATCAATGTAGCCCGGGAACTTCTGTCTTACAAACATATGCCTTAGTTCGACCGCAGTGTAACCGTGTCTGTAAAGAACAGTATCCTTGCCAAGAAGGTCCTCAAGCTGATCCAGCCGTTTTTGAAGGCCAAGATGAAAGGCTCCGACTGTCATGCTGTCGGCTATGGGCTGAGTGCAGCAGCTCCTGAATTCTATAGTACCTCTGTATGTCAGATCTTCGAACTTGAATGTTCTGAGATAGTCAATGTCTCGCATTTCAGGGATTATCGTTATCTTTTTATATCTGCCGTCTTCACTGTCGTAATACTCGCCGTTGATGCTGTCGAGCTTCAGGTACTCCGAGAATGATACCGGCTCGAAGTTTACATATTTACCGTCACGCATAACACAATAGATCGATGTGGACAGAAGATAATTGAGAAGTTCATCAACACTGTCAAAACTGCACTCGTACATACCGATGTTATGAGGATTGATCCCGTGCGTACTGTTCTCCCAGAACATGTCACGAACGCAGATCATATCCTCCCTCTCATCCGGGATCACCGAATTCGAGAAAAGCAGCGCCTTTATCGGTTCTATGAGCGAGAAGACCTTGATAGTCTTTATAAGATCATCATAGTCCACATCCAGTTGTACTTGCGATGCGCTCGCGAACGTTCCGAACGCAGGGTAATGATGAAAATACATCGGAACCTGCTTATACTTGGGATACGAATGCAGGTGATGGAAGAGCATCCTGTATCTCTCATTCGGAACCGGGATGTTGTGATTAACATCCTTGTGCGGGTTTACTCCCATACCGGTAAGAGTGTGATCGTATTCTGCAAAGAGTTCCTGAAGCACACTGTAGTAACTCTCAAACCTGTCTTTGATATGGAGCAGATCGTCCGCACATGCCAGCGACAGTTCAAGATTGTTATATGAACAGTCATATGACAGTGAATCTCCGATATCATTGTCTGCCAGATAGACATCACCGTTGTCGTCAACTCCGACAGGTTTCATGTCAAATCGCGCCATGAATGCGGAAGTTACTTTATGGACCACATCAAAGTCCACAGCATCACCGCTCAAGTTTACTATAGGTATCTCTATCTCTATCCCCGCTCTGTGTTTACGATCCTGTCGGGTCGGTTCGATATATTTGTTATAGAGTATCTCTTTGATGTTGTTGTCTTCGATGACTGCCATAGTGCCTCCCGCTTCCAGGGTATTAGAGATAAGAATATGCTCTGTACAGAAGCTTAAACTGTTCCTCATTGTCAATGAATTCATGCCCGTGTGCCTCACCCGTATAGATCCGCACGCCTGCCTTATAAGCACACAAAGAAGTAAACGGAAGCTCGTTCCACTCCTCACTTGTCAGAGGACTTGTAGCTATTGTTGCTGCTCCGTTCTGACGGCTCTCATAGAGTGAATTACGATAATTTGTATGAGCCATGAGCAGCTCGCCGTCATAGAAGATCAGATTCAATTTGTTGTCCGGCGCCAGTTCTTCTACGATCTCTGAATAGATCTTGAGTCGGCTGTCTGTATCATCCTTGCCCTCACGTTCCGCCTGATTCAATCTGTCCAGGATATAAAGCAATATCTTCTCGCTGTCTGTATCACCTTCCTGTGTCCTTACATACTTTCCGAGGATCTCGCTCTCAAAAACAGTCCCGTTATGCATCAGCGTCACTCTCCTGCCGTTATCGGTCGTTCCCGAGAACGGGTGGCAGTTCACATATTCTGTATTACCGATCGTCGCATATCTTATATGAGCCATTAATGTTGTCGCCTTAACCGGAGACTGCAGTACCGCCTTAAGGATCTTGCTGTCGGATGCTCTGACCGGCTCTTTAATAATGTCCGCTTTACGTCCTTCGAGCTTTGCGATCCCCCATCCATGCGGATGAGCGACACTCCTCCCGTAAAACACGTTGAGCAATCCGTTTAACCTTATGCTGTTATCTGAGCTGACTGCGAACAGTTCGCACATCTCTTTTTACCTCTCTTCATTTCCGATATCTTCTCGGAATATCTTCCGTTGCGCTTAAGGAGCTTTGCCTTCTGAAATTCCAGGATCTGCATAACATGCGGATTTCCTGTTTCTTCATAAAACATCTCCATCTGTGACAACATCTCTAACGCCGCTTCCCGGATCGGCAGACATATTCCTGCAGTTTTCTCGATCCATACTCCCGTATCATCCAGGAGTGCCGCTCTCTTCATGTTGTCCACTGCGATCTCCTGCATTCGTCCCGTACACTGTCCGTTACCGTTCAGTGCCAGGTAGATCAAGAATAAATGCAGGAAATACAGATCCTCGCGCGCTATCCCAACCGGACAGAGAGGATTGATATCTATCATTCTGAGTTCTATATGATCTATTCCGTTACGGAGGTTCTCGGCTGTATTTACACCCCGGGGTTTGATCCTGACAGGAAGATACAGCTCACAGATCGAATCAAGCCTGCCCTCGCGGACATACTCGTCGATACCGTCAACATAGCTGTCGACCGAAGAATAATCAAGCACCGGGACAAAGTCATTCCAGTAGCCTTCTTCACTGCATCTTACTGATGCCTTATTCCCCTTCGGGCTGGCGGACATCAGATAAACGATAAACCAGGCGTTGGCCAGACTGTCCGAAGCCAGATTTAAGTAGATCTTATCCTTTTTTCCGCCGAGAAGATCGATAAAGCCTTCTCCCAGCGAAAAGTTATAATGGATCCCGGACAGCAACATTCTGTCAGGTCCGTACTTTTTAAGCAGATACCTGCGGTAATCCTCCTTAGCAGCATCTTTTCCGCTGAACTTTGCTACCGGCACATCCTTGGTATCCAGCCCCTCAGGCGGATTCGACGAATTCCACAGGAACTCGCCTCTCTTCGCTATCTCATCCGATACTTGCTTATTGAGTCTTACTATCGCTTTGTAGAGCTCCTCCGTACTGTCACAGACCTCGGTTATCATCTCGGTCTGACTCTCGCAGAAGTCCTTGCTGATATGAGGATCACCATCGAAAGGATGCGGTGTTAAGGCAAGCCGGCCGTCGAGAGTCACCCGGAGATTCTCTTTCTCCAGTCCGAACTTCCCTTCAAATACTCTCTCATCCATACTGTGCCCCACAAATATATTGTATATATTTCCTATCTACTTAATAGGTTTTAGGTTTTTTAGCATGTGAGACTATAGTTGTCAAAAAAGAATAGCTCTAAACGCTGATCACGCTGAGGCCCCGGATCCGGTATCAGATAATGCCTTTACCTTAAGGACGATCAGGTCGGAGACAGACTTGTAGATCGCGGCAACTGCCAAGGTGATCACTACATAGAGCAGCCACACTTTTCGACCGGAATAGTTAAGCCCCCATTCAAAGTGACGATCAAGAGTCGCTATCGAACACTGCACGAAGAAGTGCAGCAGATAGATCGGGACCGACAGTTTTCCGAGATACTGAGCCGGACGTGATGCCAGAATGCGGTTAAGCGGCATAAAGTTCAGAGCGGCAATTATCAGGAGCGGAGAGAAAGCAAAAGAATAAATCATCTGTGTCTTCTCGGGATCGAGCGGGTCAGTATTACGCAGATACAGATATATAGCGGCAACTCCGGCAGCCGCGATAATTCCGGACGGGAGCTTGACCTTCTCAGGCGCATTAAGCCAGAGAAATGCCAGGAGCACTCCGAGCGGGAAACAGATCAGCCCTCTTGCCATAAGTTGATTGATCACCGGCATATCCGCATCTTTCCACACAATGATATTGCCGGCAACGAATAAAGCCGCCCATGGCAGAACTGTTGCTTTCCTGATCCCGAAGGTCCTCATTATCATGAAGAAGAGGAGATACATTACCAGACAGATCGTTATACACCATGACGGCGCATTGAATGACCAGTCGGTCGACAGGATCCCGCCCTGCACGCAGAACAGATGCATAAGGAAGTGCTTGAGATCGAAGTTCTCATATACGAAGGTCGTTCCGTTCCCGTGCCGATATACTGCCTCTGCCATAGTTACGAGGAGCAGAGCAACAAGATAGAGCGGATAGATCTTTAAGATACGACGCTTCATAAATGCACCGAATCGGATCTCTCGTGATGCGACCTTGGATGCATATCCGAGCGTCATAACAAATCCGGACACCATGAAGAACAGTTCAACAAAGTAGAGCCCGGATCTGTACGATACGTTAAATATGGAATAGAAAGGTGATCCGTTGGCGGGTGCGAAATGCTGATAATGCCATACAAAAGCAATGATCAGACAAGCAAAGCCCTTGAGCCCGTTAAGGCTCAAGGTCTCGCTCTTGTCATACTTAATATCACCGTTCATGGATCTTGAAGGATCAGCCGAACTTAACCTCGACTTTGTGAGAAGCACCGTCACTGAATACAGGAACAGCTGTTCCGTCGATAGCATTGCCGTCAACTGTAAGTGCTATGCCCTCCTTGGAACGGAAGAATCCTTCAGGCTTACTGATATGGATATCATATTCGGCAACACCGCTGTTTACCTTGACCTTCAAAGATGTATCACTCGTTCTGAGGAGCGGCTCACAGATAAGTGCATCTGCCGTGAACTCTACGCCGAAGCAGGAGAAGAGGCAAAGGAGCAACCATGTGGATGTACCGGACAATGTAGGTCCGATGTTCTCGCCTGAGTCGCTGTTGTTGTACTGTGTACACCATCTGGGGTTACCGCATACCGTGAAGGGTGACTTCAGAGTGCGGTAAGGCAGGATCATGTCGATTACCCAGTAAGCCGTATTTGCCAGGCGCTCGGCAAGAGCCTTGTTCTCTACCTGCTTGGCAGCCTTGAGCATAGCAGCGGCAGCCATCATGTTAGCATGCTTGAATACGCCGCCGTTCTCACGGTCACCGGGATAATAGAGAGCTACATCGATCTTAGGTGCGATCTTCGCATAGTCAACAGTAGAGCAAAGTCTGAATCCGTAAGGTGACTTGAGATAATTATCAAGCGAATCGAGCATAGTCTCGATCTGAGTCTCATCTGCACAATCAGAGAGAACTGACCATGAGAATGCATTCAGGAAGTAAGAACCCGGTGCATCCTCTACCTGGAGGTTATCGCCTGCAGCACCGAGGTACTCGAGTTCAGGCTTATCGCTTCTGTTGAAGAGCACACGTGCGAAGAAGTCATTCTTCCATGCAGAACCTCTGAGGTCCTCCTTGACCTTATCGCTCAGAGCAGCGAGCTCGTCCGCGTATGCCTGATCGCCCACCTTCTCAAAGAGACCCTTGGCAGCATCGATGGCCACCTTAAGGAGGAATCCGTTCATTACGGACTCGGAATACTCGGACTCATAAGGAACCTCACCGTAAGCCTTGCCCTTGGAAGCGAGCTGCTGCTTATACTGTTCGATCTTTACGGCACCGCCGACGCAGTCGGGATCAACTCTCAGGCAGTCATTCCAGTCAGCTCTGTCGATGAGCGGGATTCCGTGCTTACCGACGGATATCTTGGCAGAATATGTGATGATCGCCTTGATCGTCTCAAGAAGAGTTCTGGTCTTCGATCCGTCATCCTCTCCGGGAGCACGACCCTCTCTGATCTCTACGGTGCCTGTACCTGCGATCTTGAACTGCTCCTTCAGGAAATCATAGTCGCCTGTAAGTCCGACATATCTGTCGATAGCCTGCAAAAGCCAGAGTGCATCATCCGACCACCAGCCGGGCTCCTTACCTACCCAGTAGAAGTTATGGTTGGCATATCCTTCTTCGAAAACATTCTCAGCCCACTCTCTCAACAGCTTCTTAACGAACTCTGTCTGATCCATACCGGCCATGTAATACATAGAAGCAAAGATATCCTGGATCTCTCTGAATCCGATCTCTCTGTAACCCTTCTGTGTCCAGTCAAGCGATCTGGAGACGAATGTCTGATAGAAGACCTGGAAAGGAAGGTTGTTATTAACATAGGATTCAAAGTTCTTGTCGTCATGCTCGATCTGCATATATCCTGCATACTTCTTCGTGAAGTCGATAACGCTTGCCAGATCTTCCTCAATGGCATTCTCGTTTGTGTATCTGTCGATAACTCTCGCGAGCTCTTCCTTCATCGTTACATCGAACTCAAAATCATCATTAACTGCATCAGAAGACAGACATGTAAGATCGTCTGCTCTTACGGATGAACCGGCCTTAACCGTAAACTCTGTAGCAAGAGCGAAGAATCCCGGGCCCTTACGTGAAGGCTTGTTAGCCAGATGAGCAATATATTCAGGATTCTCTAGGCTTCCGGCACCAACGAGATCGGCATATCTTGCGCAGTACTCTGTAGGCAGCTTAGCCTTACCGTCCTCATGAACGATAAGAACGTTAAATCTGATATTGCCCTTCTGCCACTTGGGGTTAGGATTGAAGCTGATAGCCTTGATCTCATTATTCTCATCGAAGAAGACTTCGCTCTGAGTGATTACCGTCGTAAAGATAACATCTTCTCTGAGAGCATGAGGTGCTGTCGTTCCGAACATACCCGTATAAACAATACGCAGATCTCTGTCGGATGTGCCGGTATTCTCGATATCGATCTTCTGAGCCTCCATAGCAAGCGGCAGACCGTCGTGCTGAGGTACGATAAAGATCGTTCTCTTGATCTTCAGCCCGTCAGTCAATTCATACTCGATAGTAGTCCTGTTCTGAGAGTGGATAGTCCTGATACTCTTGAGATTATCAGCCTTTGCATTGCCGGAATAGAATATCTGCTTGCCTGCTTCAGTAAGATAGAACTGTCTGTTAGCCGGGAATCCGTTCTCCTCAGGCAGGTAATCCCATCTCGTTGCAAGTACCTGTGTGTCGGCATGAGCTCTGAAGCATCCGCCGCCGAGTACGTTGACCGCACTCTTCGGTGTGCTCTGAAGAGGCTTCCTGAATCCCATTCTGTTACCGATGAGCATATTCGTATAGTAATGAGGTCCCGGAGAAGGAGTAGCAGGATCAGCGATCAATTCGCCGGACTCGTTGAGCTTACCGCCCCAATCAGCTGCAAGCTTTACCTGTTCTGCAATTATGGCAGCCGCGGCAGTATCATTCAGTTCTTCTACAGAACCGTTCTTCCACGTAAGGATCTTGACAGTATCGCCTTCGGCAGCGAACAGAATGCTCTTGCCTTCAGAGAAAGTCTCCGTCAGCATCTGCCCCAGCTCAGGGATCTGAAGTAAAACAGAAATAAATGGGGACTCGAACTCAAGACCGGATACACCGGCTACTATGGCGTCACCCGACATCCTAATAAACTGAGCGCTTATCGCACCCTTAGTATCAAATCTCTCCTCGATCAGTGCTGCTGCGGTCCTGACCTGTTCTCTAGCTTTCTCGCCTCTGTAACTCATACGGCTTCCTCCAGTCGTTGTGATCGTCAGTTGTCTCCGCCCTTCCAAGGCCTGACACTGCGTTTCTTGTCTCTTTTTTTGTTCTCGAGTATCCTTGCCGTAACGGCAGCAACAACAAATACCACACCGATGATCAGGATGATCACCCCCGTGTGAGTGTTATTGCTCTTCTCCTCCCCCGCTGCAGGAAAGAACGGCTGTTCTGCGATTACTTGGCAGGTATTATCCATTATCTGCTCCAGAATAAAAAATACCTTTATATTGTACATTGAATTACTCGAAAAATGAACAACTATAATTGGGCGTTGCCCAACAAAAAAAACGGGTTGCCGTCAGCAACCCGTTTCCGTTGTTTAATGCTGTACTAAGTCTGTCAGCCGAGGACGACCTCAACACTGTGTGTCTTACCGTCACCTGCAACAGGGATCGTGCATCCTGCTACAGCCTGACCGTCAACTGTAAGGGACTTAACACCCTTATTGACGTGATCAGGATTCTTAACAGTGATCTCATATGTATCACCTCTGTACTGACGGGAAGCCTTAAATCCGTCCCAAGCTGCAGGGATGGAAGGATCGATCTTCAGACCGTCGAAGTCAGCCATGATACCGAGGATGTACTGGGAGATGGCAACCATATTCCAAGCGGCTGTACCTGTAAGCCAGGAGTTCTTGCCCTGACCGAAGTTATCACCCTGCTTACCGATATCAGCACCGGCATCCTTACCGCCGATCATCTGACCATATACATAAGGCTCTGTCTTATGGATGTCGGATGTCTCTTCAGTGAAAGCCGGAGCGATCTCGGAATAGTACTTGAATGCCTGATCACCCTTACCGGCATATGCGGCAGCACAGATGATCCATGCATTGTTATGAGTGAAGATACCGGCATTCTCCTTATATCCGCCCGGATATGTGGAGATCTCACCATACTGGATGTAGTACTTTGTGAATGCAGGATTGTTGAGAACGAGACCGAACTTTGTATTGAGTCTCTCATCGATGGAATCAAGTGTCTTGATGTCACAGCCCTGATCCTTACCGATCTCGGACATGATAGCGAAGCCCTGAGGCTCGATGAAGATCTGACCTTCCTCGCACTCCTTGGAACCCATCTTCTCGCCATTGGCATCATATGCTCTGAGGAACCAGTTACCGTCCCAAGCGGACTCCATAACGTTCTTCTTCATCTTGTCGATCTCTGCCTGAGCTGCAGCTGCCTCATCATCCTTGCCGAGGTGCTTGAGGATAGCAACATAGTTAGGACCTGCATATGTGAAGAGTGTAGCAACCATTACAGACTCGGCAACCTTGGAGTAGCCGCCCTCGGCAGCAAACTTCGGGTTGGTGTATGTCTGGAAGGATTCACCGGGTGTATCGGAGAAGCAGGACAGGTTGATACAGTCATTCCAGTCAGCTCTCATTGCCAGAGGCAGTCCGTGAGGTCCGAGGTTATTAACGATGTGATAGAAGGAAACCTTCAGGTGGTCGAGCATAGGCTGAGCAACGGACATATCGTTGTCATAAGGAACCATCTCGTCGAGGATACCCCAGTCACCTGTCTCCTTGATGTAAGCAGATACAGAGAGGATGAGCCAGAGCGGATCGTCAGAGAAGTCTCCGCCGATGTCGGCATTACCCTTCTTTGTAAGAGGCTGATACTGGTGATAGCATCCGCCGTCCTGGAACTGCGTGGAAGCGATATCAATGATCCTCTCTCTTGCTCTCTCGGGGATCTGATGAACGAAGCCCAATACATCCTGATTGGAATCTCTGAAGCCCATACCACGACCGATACCGGACTCGAAGTAGGAAGCCGAACGTGAAAGGTTAAATGTAACCATACACTGATACTGATTCCAGATGTTGACCATACGGTTAACCTTGTCATCAGGTGTATCAACATTAAGGATGCCGAGGAGCTTATCCCATGTTGCCTTGAGCTCATCAAGACCTGCAGCAACCTTCTCGGGTGTGTTGTACTTCTCGATCATGGCATTTGCCTTGACCTTATTGATCGTCTTGCCGTCAGCTTCGAACTTCTGGTCTACAGGCATCTCGACATAACCGAGGATGTAAACGAGAGTCTTTGTCTCGCCTGCTGCGAGAGTGATCTCCTTATAGTGTGAAGCGATCGGAGACCAACCGTCAGCAAAGGAGTTGTTAGCCTTGCCGGCCTCAACAGCCTGAGGATTATTGAATCCGTTATAGAGACCGATAAAAGAATCACGATCTGTGTCATAACCGTCGATCTCGTCATTTACAGTATAGAAAGCAAAATGATCACGACGATCTCTGTACTCTGTCTTATGGAAGATAGTAGAGCCTACGACCTCAACACGGCCTGTAGAGAAGTTCCTCTGGAAGTTCGTGCAGTCGTCCTGAGCGTCCCACAGACACCACTCGGCAAATGAGAAGAGCTTGAATGTCTTAGCTTCGGAACTCTCGTTAGAGAGAACTACCTGCTGAACCTCTCCGTCATAGTTCTGAGGTACGAAGAAAGTAACTTCAGCCTTAAGTCCGTTCTTCTTACCTGTGATGATAGTATATCCCATACCATGACGGCACTCATACTCATCAAGCTCTGTCTTTACAGGAGACCATCCGGGATTCCAGATAGTACCATTGTCATTAATGTAGAAATAACGTCCGCCCATATCGATCGGTACATTGTTATAGCGGTAACGTGTGATCCTGCGCAGCCTTGCATCTTTGTAGAAGCTGTAGCCTCCTGCTGTGTTGGAGATCAGAGAGAAAAATCCCTGAGTTCCCAAATAGTTGATCCAGGGATACGGGGTCCTGGGTGAAGAAATAACATATTCCTTCCTGGCGTCATCGAAATGACCAAACTTCATAGTCGTAGCCTCCGTCATCGGTATTCTTCGTGAAAAGTGCTTATATTTTACACTATCTCAAGGCAAATATGAACAAACAACATGTAAATTCTTCTTCATTAGATGACATTAGATCAGAACAAAAAAAGCGCCCTTCCGAAGAAGGGCGCCAAGTTCGTTTTAACTGTTGAAGTTAAAGGATTACTCCTTAACACCACCGGCAGCAACACCCTGGATGATGTATCTCTGCAGGAAAGCGTAAACGATGATAACAGGGATAACAGACGCGGACAGACCCATGTAGATCATACCGTAATCCGTGTAACGGTCACCATAGAGCTGAGCAACCATCAACGGGAGTGTCTTGTTCTCCGATCTGTTCAAGAGGATCGAAGGAGCGAAGAAGTTGTTCCAAGATCCCAGGAAGGAGAAGATACCCTGTGTAGCAAGTACCGGTACCATGATCGGCAAGCAGATCCTGTTGAAGGTATAGAACTCGCCGGCACCGTCGATTCTCGAAGCCTCGATGATCTCGGTTGAGAGTGAAGTCTCGAGATACTGCTTGATGAAGAATACGGTCGAAGGAGCAGCGATAGCCGGAAGAATAAGCGGCCACTTTGTTCCCAACAGACCCAGGGAGATCATCAATCTGTAGAAACCTGTGATATTAACAGCCGTAGGAACCATCATAACTCCGACGATGATAGCGAAGATCGTCTTACGACCCTTGAAGTTATAGACAGAAAGTCCATAAGCAGTCAGTGCCGAGAAGTAAACGGTCAGTACTGTTGATGACACAGAGATGATAAGGGAGTTCTTAAAACCGATAGCAAAGCTGAAGGTTGATCTCTCCTTAAGGTTGTTCCAGTTGTCGATAACCTGGTGCATATGCTTGAAGTTAGGCCACAACTTGATAGACTTCTGAACATTGAAGGTATCCCATGTGGCATTCATGAACATGAACCAGAAAGGAATGATCGCCAAGATGGAGAAGAAGATAACTACTACGTAGACCAAAGCACTGTAAGCTGCAATGGAGCCGGACTTACTGCGCAACTTTACTTCATTGTTACTCATTTTGCAGCACCTGCCTTTCTTGCGAGCTTCTTAGCCTTTGCAGCCTTAGCTGCGTCCTTATCTCTCATGATATAGAAGATGATCAGTGAGAGGACAGTAGTTACGATAAACAGGAGTACGGACGTTGCAGAAGCGATACCTACCTGCTTAACCGCTGCCTTACCGAACGCCATGTTGTTTACATACATGAGAACGGTCTGTGTGGACCTGATATATGTACCGTTGAAATTGATCAGAGCCGGATTCATGTTCAGGTTCTGAGGAATATCGTACATCTGCAAACCACCGATCATGGAAGTAACCATTGTGTAGAGCAGGATAGGTCTCAACAGAGGCATTGTGATCTTGGTGTATGTCTGGAAGGAATTAGCACCGTCGATCTGAGCGGACTCATAGAGAGACTCGTTGATCGATGTAATACCCGCGATCAATACGATCATGGTATTGCCGTACCACATCCAGAAGTTAATGAAACATACGATGAGTCTTGTAGGCCATGCCTTCTGGAAGAAGTTATATCCGTCAGGATCATTGAATACATTTCTCAGTATGTACTGTACCGGAGGCAGAGCATCCGGGTTGGTCGAATACGAGAACAGTCTTCTGAAGAAGATAGCTACCGTAACGGCCGTGATAACGTTAGGAAGGTACATCAAAGCCTTCATGAGGCCGAGACCCTTCAGGTGGAGCTTAGTATCCGTAAACCATGCTGAGAGCAACAGAGCCAGGAGGATCTGAGGTACGAAGCCTACGACCCACATCTCGGCTGTTGTTACAAATGCACCGAATACAGTGTTCCTTCTGGAGGTTGATGTGAAGATCTCCTTGAAGTTGTCGAATCCGACACAGAGATACTTCTTGGAAGCATCTACCTTGGAATACAGCGTAGGAGGATTATCGATCTTCTCCTCTGCCATACGTGTGTAGATGATAGACTCCTGCCAAGCATTGTAGTACTGGAGAAGCTCATGATCATCGATGTCCATCTGCTTAGCAGCCTCATATGCAGCTTCTGTCTCTTCAGCGGGAGTGATCTCGTTGTCGAGCTTGTACTGGTTAACGAGTCTGACGTTGTCCATATAGACATCATTCATATCATCATAGAAATCCAGTGTGAACTTGTCAGCAAGTGTCTCTGTCCAGCCCATAGGCATAACGTCTTCCTTGAACTGGTTGTACTTCTTGATGCTGAATTCACCGTTGAAAGTGATGTACTTATCAACATTAACAGCATCAGCGCTGTCAGCGTAGGTAGCAAAGGAAGCGATATCTGCTCTTCCCTGAGCCTCCCAGTAAGCCTTGATATCAGAGATCTGAAGAGCTACGAGACGTTCTTCGTCACTGATCTCGCGGGGATTATAGTTCTCAAGGGAATAGAGAAGATTTGCATTCTCGCCGTCTGTAGCGGGAGCAAAAGTTGTTCCGTCATAGACATAGCTTACTACGTTGATGATACCTGCATTCTGCAGGGACTGGATATCCTCATAGAGCGTTGTGTCTGCTCCGGAAGGTACTTCTTCCTCACCGGCACCGTAAGCTTCGAGGCTCTCAAAAGAATCGAGATTGTTTACAACATCGATCCAGTCATTACCTGTAAGATATGCAGTAAGATCGCTCATGAAATCGACGGAAACGGAGCCAACGGAAGCATAAGATGTCTCGCCGTCTTCGCCTTCCTCGGCAACATAAGCGCTGGGGTTCTGTAAGTGTTCACAGATGAAATAGAAGGTCGGATCAGAGATCAGAGCCTGATCGTCCAGAGCCTTATTAAAGTATGTCCAGAGCGATACTTCATCTGCATATTCGGATGCGAGATAATCCATCCATAATGTCTGATTCTCATCGAAGTTCGATGTATCAGCAAGCTTATCAAGGAATTCCTGATATTCTTCACTCGTGATGATCGTCTCAGGAGTGATCTCGATAGCCTCTTCCTCTTCCTCGCTTGCGGAAACCGGATTAGCTATCGCGTCTAATGTCGTGAATATCTTGGACATCGACGACTGCATGTTTGTAGCCTCGGCATTAACAGTTGAATAGTTCTTATACCAAGCATTAAGCTCAGAATAGCCGTCAGCTGTCATGTATTCCATGGAATCATTGTCGTAGCACTGCTGCAACATATCCAATGTGGACTGGCTTACAAAATCGTTGGTGCCGAAGTTGATGATATTCTTTACACCGCTATCGAGAGGTGCATACTGATCCGCTGTATCCTGTACCAGGAAGAAGTTACGGATTACATTGTATTCTCTGAGCTTCATTCCGACATTGTTATCGAAGGAGGAATCGATCCTGGGATCGTCTCCGAGATACTTTGTCAGATCCAGGTAGCGGTCATAATAAACCTCTTTATCGTCAAATCCCCAGAAGTCTGCAGTTGTTGTCTTCATGTTAGCAGTACTGTACCAGAATGTGGTAAGCAACGGATACAGGCTGAACAAGCAGTAAACAATTACAAACGGGGCGATAAAGATATAACCGTACTTGGTATAGCTCAAGCCCTTGCGTCTGGGGCTGCGGTTAGTACCTCTTGCCATTTTTCTTACTCTCCAAAATTATTTTGCCCAAAAAATCGGAAAAGAATATGCGGGGCAGGGCATCGCCCCACCCCGCACAAATTACCTTAGTTACGCAATTCGGTTATGAATTACAGAATACCCATAGCCTCAACGTTCTGTGTGAATACCTCAACTGCTGCAGCAGGAGAATCGATATCGCCAGCAAGGTAGGAGTTAACAACATTGTTGAACTCGTCGTTGATAGCCTGGTCGTTCTCACCAACTGTAGAGTTGTCGATGCCCTGAGCTGCAGCGAGAAGAACTGCTGCAGGGTTCTGGCCTGCGAGATACTCAACAGAGTATGTAGGATCAGAAGCGAGGTCTGTCATGATAGCAACGGAGTTAACGAACTCACCTGTTGTTGTCATGTCGCGGAGGTTAGCCTCGTCGAGAGCAACAGATCTCATGATCTCAGCAACGGAAGCCTTCATGTCGCAGTACTTGGAAGCCATCATCCATGTGCCGCCCCAGAAGAAGTCACCAGGAGCCTTTACGAGACCCCAGTCACCAGTTGTCGGGTTGTCCGGGAAGCCCATGCAGAAGTTCAAGAGCCACATAGGACCCCAGTAAGAAAGAACGGAAGAGTTGGACATGTTAGCTGTCCAAGCGTCAGTCCACTGACCAGCCTCGAATGTGAGACCCTCATCGTACAGGATCTTAGCCATGTCGAAGTAATCCATCATGATAGGATCAACAACAACTTCACCGTTTACGATCCAGCCGGATGTACGTGTGTTCAGGATAGCTCTCCAGATCTCATCTGTACCGGAAACAACCTTAACTTTACCCTCAGAAGCCTCGTTTACGGAACGAGCTGTCTCGATGAAAGCATCCCAAGACTCGAAGTACTGCTGTACATCGTCAGGCTCGGAAACGCCAAGGTATGTGTTTGCAAGTGTTCTGTTGTAGAAAACACCGCAAGGGCAGGCCTGCCAAGCAAGACCCTTGATAACGTCGTTATCGTCAGCTGCGAACTGGAGTGTGTAGTTATACATCTCTGTCAGCTCGGAATAAGCGATACCGATGTCATTGATTGCGATTGTGTTGTCAGAGTTCATGTACTTACGAGCGTAGTCAGCATCACAAACAAAAATGTCAGGAGCGTCCTCACCGGAAGCCAGAACCTGGTCGAGCTTTGTCTGATATGTATTGGACTCAGTTGTCTCGAGATCGTAGTTGTCACCCCAGTACTTTGTAACCAGACCAGGGAACTCCTCGTTCCAACCATAGATCAATACCTTATCGCCCTCGTCCTCAACCTCAGCAATTGTCTTCTCGAAGAACTCAGATTCAGGAGCTTCTGTCTCAGTCTCAACAGGCTCTGTCTCTGTCTCTGCGGGCTCAGTGTCGTCTGTCTCTGCGGGCTCTGTCTCGGATTCTGTAGCATCTGTTGCAGGAGCAGCAGTTGTCTCATCCTCGTCATCGTCCTTAGAGCAAGCAGCAACAACGCCGAGAACCATTGCCATAGACAACATCAAAGCAATAATCTTCTTTGTCTTCATTGTTTTTGCCTCCTCATAAATAAGGTTTTATTTTCTGTCCATTAGGACCTTATGCAACTTGCGCATCGGATCAGTCCCATGCGCGTTCCGCCTGCTTTGAGCGCACTCTGGCATCCAAAGACGCGGACTCTTACAGTGGAAGTTTACAACAAATCGTACAGAGTTGCAACATTTTTTTGTGCGAATAGCACGGAACAGCACAAAACTGCCACAAATTCATTTCGCTTTTGCTTATGCTTAACACCAAATACAGAATGGTAATGTGTCAGGCAACCCCATATACTGTTTTTCCGTATCGGTTAAGATATTCTGAGTAATTATTCAGATCGACCGTCGTATGCGCAGCATGTCCGTTGATCGTGCCGTATATCTCAGCCGTAGCAGTCTCGGCTCCGGGAGTCTGGCATGCTATGAATGTTACTTCACAATCTGACGGATCGATCTCCTCATCCTCTACCGAATTGGCAAGGGTCGAAGCAAGGGCATTTAACAGCCCGTTATAGTCAGATGCAACAGAAGCTATCGTAACATACTGTCCGGTAAGAAGATCAAAGGAAGCATACTCGTGTCTTGATGTGACTATACTGTCGCCTCTTCTCACCTCATAATCCATTATCACGCTGAAGACTCTACCGTTATCGGAATAAGCGTAACCGACGGTTACGCCGTATGTCTCATAACTTCCGGATGTGACTGTCTCTTCCTGATCTTCGTCATCATCCTCATCATCATTCTCTTCATCATTCTGCTGTTCCGTTATCGAAGCACCTTCAACCGAGAGCTGCGCGAGCCCTTCGTTTGTGTATCTGTTATATAAGCCTTCTGCCTCACAGTAGAAACCGTCAAGTATAAGGTTGATAGCAGCTGATACATTGTCCGTACCGGCATCTATGGCTATCCGTTCACCTTCAAAAGCAGCAACGGTCACGTCTTCCTCGGTAACATAACTCTCACCGAAGTTCTCACAGTTTATCGTGATGTCATCGGTAATCTCCGTCTGTATAAATTCCGAGAAATCTACACGTTCAGGCGCAGGGATCGGAGTAGGAGTCGGAGTGGATGTAGGTACCGGGGTTGCAGTCGGCTCGGGCGTCGGTGTAGGAGTTATAGTTTCGAGAGGTTCGCCGGCCGGTTCCGTCTCACGACTCTCATCGGAGTCACCCGTAGCAGGAGCAGTTGTTTCATCAGGATCTTCATCCGTTATGGAATCACGCAGATCATCAAGACCTTCACTCAGTTTATCCTTATCGACCGAACACGAAGAGAGGATCATAGAGAACGCCGTTATGACAGCGATCGCGGAAAACTTATGCCCTGTTCTTTTCATACCTTTTCCCTCCACAATAAAACAACCGATAGTATATATTTTTCATTATACTTATCGGTTGTTAAATTTATGTTGCATTACGGTTTTATTTCATGTTCTCGAGGTCGCCCGGAGTCTCAGGCCCGTCCTCATCTTCGTCTCCCGCATCCTCTTCGGCAGGACTGTCTCCCGGAGAATACTTGCGGATCTTCAGGACGACCATGATAATGCCGATGATAAGCAGGATAATGCCCAGTATTATCAGGACAAGATCAACGAAAAGGTGCTCCGTAGCTATTCGCGCAGCCCTCTCCCAATAAGGCAGCTCTATTCCGTCCGGAACTTCACTGTTTCCGATCGGGATCACGGATTGCCATACCTTGGTAAAGAACAGTCTTCCGGTAACACTTATGACGAGCATCTTCGGATCCTCGGAAGAGTAGTTGGGCAGTGCAGTCTTCATGTCATTGACTGCTACGCCCTTAACAGCCTCAGGAAGAAAAGCTTCATAACATTGGATAGCTACATCTTCTGCCCCGTCTTCAAGGAATTCCGCCTCCAGTGTCGAGAAATAGACATATGCTCTCGAGACATCCGTATCGGCTTTCTTATCCATGCTGCTGTTCGGTTCTGCAACGACTCCGGCGATAGTATAGACCTTACCCCAGAGACTTACCTTGAATCCGACGACATCATATGAACTAAAGAATCTCCATGCCAGCACATCGTTTACGACGATCAGCTGCGGATCAGTACAGATCTCGGGAAGGAATCCGCCGGACATGTATTCGAAGGGATGGAATGCCTTGAAGTTGCCTCCGACGGCAACGATATCACACTCTGCCTGCTTGACCGGAGCAGAAGGATTATCGGAGGGAGCAACCGTATACACATCACCTGTCAGACATGACGACCAGCAGTCTTCCCAGTTATTGGGAGAACCGTCGGTATTAAGACCGCGTTTGTTAGTCGACGTATTAACTGCATCTGCAGCTCCCTGAAGCGACGTTCTTATCGTGCTCAGATCAGTCCTCTTGATAGACGTCTCGGGATCCACGTACCGAAGCGGTGACCCTGCTCCGCCTGTTCTTGCTCCTCCGGCATAAACAGCTACGTGTCTGTAATCACTTCCGCCCTGGGACCACACGGTATTCATCCTGGTGTCGAACCGGTCTTCCGTGATGACCGCTGCTCTGATAGAACCGATCGACAACAGCAATACTGATGCCAGGAGTACCCAGAAGGGCGCTGCCATTACGAGCTTCTTAAGTTTGCGCTTGCTGTCGGAACCGACGCGCTTTATGTATCTCTTTGTTCTGTCAAGGACAAACATTATGCTCTCTCCCGTCAGTTCTTCTTATAGTCCTCGAGTCGTACTCTGTCACCGTCGTGCAGAGGCTTCTCGCTTCTGATAACGATCATGTTGTCGCCGAGTTGGTCGGAAGATATTGCCGTCATCGAACCGTCTGTTGCTTCTACCGTAACGTCAACACGCTTTACGACATACTTGTCACCGAGAGGGCCGGAACTTGACTCAATGATGTAAACGAAGTTTCCGGTATTATCCTCGTTAACGGCGCTTGCCGCGATGACTCTGTCATAATCGCTGTTAGCTCTGTCCGCTATAGCAGTTATGCTCTCACCCGGGTATGCGCTGGAATCAACGGAGCACTTTACAAGTCTCTCTTCACGCGGATTATCGGGATTAGGCTTGATGTTGATTATCTCAACACTGTTGATCCAATAACTGTCACATGTAAGTCTCATGCCTACGTAGAAAGATGCAGCGACCTTAGCCGAGAATGTGAAAGTTACGGAGCACTGACGTTCCGACTCATCCGGGATGATCGTAAAGAGCGTTGTCTTGGAATCCATTACGGTTCCTGCTTCAGCTGACATATCGAAAATGTATCCGCCCGCAGGGGCAACGATCTCCGTCACATCCATTGACGCTTCGAGATCTTCTATCTTCTTCCTTGTCTCTTCGATCTGTCTGTTACGGTCATCGATAGTATCCTGAGCTCTGTCCGCATCGATACCTGCGTTGACCTGAGCGTCGGAGTAGTTTCTTCTTGCCGTATTAAGAGCATTCTGTGCAGTTGTTACTCCTGCCTGCGCTTCGCTGACGGAAGGAAGGCTCTGTGCTGCTTCAATGTCGGCTTGGGCCGCTTCGATCGTGGCATTGACATCCGCGAGACGGCCGGATGCATCTGCAAGTCTTGCTTCTGCTGCACTTATCTGGCTCTCAAGGAGCATTTTCTGATTAAGAAGATCATCTCTCTGTGCACAGAGACCATCTATGGCTGTTCTGTCGGGAGCCGGTGTGGGAGTGGGAGTAGCCGTAGCTTCTGCCGTCTCGGAAGTATCCGTACTCTCATCAACAGAAGGAGTCTCGGCAGGCTCAGACTCGGTCACGGCAGGATCCGAAGGTGTTGATGTTGCAGCCGCAGGGTCTACCGGAGTAGGCGTAGGCGTGCCGAGTACAACAAATACGTTGATATCTGTCTCAAGTTGTGCGACCTGGGCATCAATGGCATCGATCTGGCTCTTCAGATCTTCGAGAGTACCCGAAGCAGAAGCTACCTCTGCCTCTATCGCTACAACAGAAGGCTGATTGGCGTTGATGATGTCATTGGCGGCTGCTATCGCCGCATCTCTGTTCTGTGATGCCGCGAGTGTGGCATTCGCATCGTTAAGTGTCTGTTCTGCAGATGTGATCGCATCAGTATAAATAGAATAATCAGTATGTGAAGGTGTACGGTCAGAATACTCTGCTTCTCTCTCGAGTGTCTCAAGTGAGGTCCTGAGTGTCTTAAGTTCTTCTGAATCCTCGGCATTCTTAAGCGTCACGACAGCCGTGCCGGGTTCTACATAATCGTAGTTAGACAGAAGGACCTCGCTGACCTCGCGTCCATCGATACCCTTTACTTCCACTTTGTTATCTACCTCTATTACACCCGTGGCGCTGTTGGTGTATGACAGGTTGCCGCGCACGGCATAGGCACCGATAACCTTGGGGATCGTCATGTTCATGATCGTATTGGAGAAGAATGTAAGCAATAAGAGGATCGCTACAAATCCGATTATCGCTTTCATTACCCATTTTCTGTTTTTCTTCTTACTTGCCATTGTTCAAGTCCTCCCTTATTTAACTCCCGATCTGGATATTCCTTCTACCAGGTACTCTTCACCCTTAAGGAATATCAGGAGCGGCGGTATCATATACAGTGCCGAAGCAGCGAAGGCGATTCCGATCTCAGCCGAGTTGATCTGAGACAGGAACACCGACAGCGGTTGTTTGTCCGGATCGGTCAACAGTACCAAAGGTTGTTCGACCATGTTCCAGTAATCTATAAACAGCAATATTATCAAAGCAAATATCGCGCTCTTACAAGTCGGAAGAGCTATGTGTATGAAGATCTGCCATTCATTGGCACCATCGAGCTTGGCAGCTTCGATATAGGCGGATGGGATCTGACGCATATACTTGGTGAGCAGGAAGATACTGAATGTCGAGAAGACACCCGGGAGTATGATCGCCCACTCGGTATTAAGGATCCCGAGCTTGTCGGAAATAATATAGTTAGGTACGAGCGTTACCTGGAACGGCATCAGCATGAGGATGATATATGAGAAGAACAGTATCTCTCTCCTCTTACGTCTGTATCTGGCAAAGCTGTAGGATGCCAGGCATGCAACCGCCATCTGACCTGCTACGATCGGAACGACCAGGATGATCGAATTCCAGAACTTAAAGAGGTAAGTAGGACTCATGAACAGCAGATTCTTATACTGTTCGACCGTAACTCTCTGAGGAACGAGCTTAAGAGTAGGCGTTTTCGACAGGAAAGTGGCGCCGCCCTGAGCGTATCCCGACAGACTGTTAAAGATGACTCCGTAATTGTCTATGATCTCACCCGAAGACATAAAGGAATTCAGGAATGTGAAGAAGATCGGGATGATCGCGAGCAGAGCTGCTATCGAAGCAACAATAAGCCCCAATACGGTCAAGATATTTCCTCTTATCTTGCGACGTCTCTTATCTGCTGCCGACTGACGTGCGGAATTCTTGGCAAAAGCCGCTCTCTCTTCTTCCGTCATCGACTCGAAGAACGAGTTGGTCTTCGGTGTCTCTATGTAGACATTACGTCTCGCGAGCGTTGCCGCCATGCGCCTCTGTGTACGAAGTTCGTTATTATCCATCACTTACTCCTCCACATCAGCATCGAACTTGGATTCTGCAAAGAACAGAACACCGACGATGATTATCATTGCAATACACATGATTATCGCACCGCTGCTGAGCTTGGAATAATCAAGGTGCGTAAATGCGTTGTTCATAAAGTGCTGCAGCATATACAGCGTGTCATACGGATAGTCTCCGGTAAGGAGGTATACCTCACGGAATATCTTGAAAGAACTGATAAGCGACATGATCGCTACGAAGAAGACAGTCGGGCTCAGATAGTGCATCTTGATCCTGAAGAATCTCGTGATCGAATTCGCTCCGTCCATCTTGGCAGACTCTATGACCTCGGTAGGGATATTGTTCAGAGCCGCAAGGAATAAGACCATGTTATAGCCCAGGTTCTTCCACAGGAACAGGAGCATAATGACGATCTGCGCTTTATCGGACTTCATCCAGTCTGTAGGATCGGAGCCGAACCAGTCGGCCATCCATCCGTTAAGTACACCGTTATAACTGAAGAATACCTGCCAGATAAGAACGATAGATGCAACGGGGACCATCATGGGGTTCAGAAGGATACTCCTGAATACACTCTTACCGGGAAGCCCGGAATTAAGGAGCAATGCGAGCAGGAGTGCGAGTATTACTGCGAGAGGAACGGAGATAGCTGCAAATGTCAGTGTATTCTTGGCAGCCTTAATGAATGCCTCATTATCCATAGTCCTTGAATAGTTCTTGAATCCGACGAATTCTGTATTCGTCGAAGAACGCTGGAAGGATGTCTTAACGAGCATCAGCAAAGGAAGGAAGAAGAATACGACTACACCTGCCAGACTCGGAAGCAGATAGAGAGTGAATTCTCCCCACTCGCGGATCTTCCTCCTGCGACGGAGTCTGAGCTTCTTTGACTTGAGTGCTTTACGTACTGACGGATCCTCATTGACCGCCGTTATAACGTTAGACCGGCTCGAGGGTTGCTGAACTGCATCCTTCGTATCCTGTATATCTTTCGCCGTTCCCGGGGCGGATCGTGTAAAGTCTGTATACTTTCCCATATAACTGTCCTTTCGTCACTTCTCATTATAGACGAACAGGAATCGCGATATGTTGCACCGAATTCACAATTTTAAATAATAATAGGATATTATTGCATTTATGTTGCAGGGGCGTCGCCGGAGGCAGCGGTCTCCGACGTTATATCCTCATCTGTCAGATCTGCATCATCTTCACGGGCGGCATCCCCGGTTCCCCCTGACAGTTCAAGCCAGAGTTCGAATTCCTCCGGAGTCAATATGGCAGATGGATCATTTAATACTCGCAGAGACGGGAAAGCGCTGCTCCCGGTAGCAAGCGAATCTATGGCAGATGATGAGGATATCATCGTCCCGCAAGAGTCTATCATGGTCCCGATCGCGACGACAACTGACTCCGGATCGACCATCACTGACGCTGCATCGGTATCTTCCGAAGAGATAAAAGCCAGATATCTGTCGATCATACTATTGTATGTTTCAGAAGCTGATGACACTTCATTCTCGAGTGCAGCCCTGCTGACCGGAAGAACGGAAGCGGCGGAATACATATCCTGGATATCCTCACTGATCAGGAAGTCGATAAAAGCTGTTGCCGCATCGGTATCTGCCGTAGACGAGACAGATATTGAATGCTCGACTATCAGAGCAGGTCCTCTGCCGTCAAATGAAGGTGTTCCGTAGATCCTTACATCCGATGCTGCAGATCCGAACTCATCGATCAGCATATCCGCGCTGCGAAGTCTTCCGACTGCAACGACCGGCCCTTCAAAGTCATCGAGGGGGCTCGAGCTTCCGGACTGATTGCCGGTCGAGGTTCCTGCCGACTCCGTATTGCAGAAATCGATCAATGCCTTAAGTGCGTCTGAATCAGCATCAAAGAGTCCTTCTTCATCCGTCATCAGGTCACGACACAGTATGACTCCCTCGGGGAAATAAGCTGTCCTTATACCAATCCCGAGAGGATCGATCCCGCCGAACGAATCGGACACAGCCTCGTCGTATTCCTCATATGTAAAACCCGTGCGCAAAGTCTCGGAAGCGATCCCCTGATCGATCCCGGCAGCAAAAATACCTTCGACACTTATCGCGATCGGGAGACTGTATATCTCATCATTAAAGCTGATCATGATATCACGAACGGCATCTTCATCACATAGCCCCCTGACATCGGTGAATTCTTCTCCCGACAATACCTCATCATTTCCGTAAGTCTCAGTCATCAGATCGACTGTCTCATCACCGGACCGGACCAAACGCACGTATGCTCCGTTATCTGATGAATTAAACTGATAGATCGCTTCGTTCATGACCGCATCCGAAGTCCCGTCGGCAGATGCAAGCGTCAGGACCGTCTTACCCTCGTTGGGATTACTGTCTGAGAGGGTCAGTGTAAAGAGCGTCAATTCGGCTCCCTTATCAGTTCCGGCAAGAATGATCCCGTCTGAAGTGACATCTACGACATAAAGACGGGCAGCATCGTTGATACAGATATCGCAATCATTCCAATCGACTTCAGAAGTCATCCTGCCGTTACGTATATCGTACTTAAATATTCCGTCTTCCGTCACGGCATAGATGCCTGTACCATTGATGGCCGTGACATTGCCGTCACACTCTATCCTTTTTATCTCACCGGTCTCCGTGTCGTAAACCATCTTTCCGGCTACAGATTCAACGTAGATATCTCCGTTGTAGAGATAAGCTGCCGTCACAGGAACCTTGCCGTCAGAGCATAGTCCGTTAACGGTACGGACTACGCTGTCGACATGACCGAGGACAACCCGGATCATGCTCTCTTCATTCTCCGATTCGTCATCAGTCTGTTCATCGGCTTCGACAGGAACCCCGATACTGTAAAGAACGATATCAGCCGTCCTGTCTTCGTTGACTTCCACCCCGATATGGTAAGTGAATGACCCGTCAGACAACGAGAAATACAGTTCGCTGTCTGATACATCTTCGCCCGTGATCTGTTCCCAGTCCGCAGCGCTGCCGGCATCGCTTATGCTTACGATGTCGCCGTTAGTCGAGTATGTGAATATCTCACTGAACAGATAATCGGAGTATACAAAATCTCCGGAGTAGCGATCAGTGTCCGCATCGGGGGTCCTTCTTCCGCTTACCGTGAATGCATAGCCGTCAGTTACTTTCCCTGCCGGAGCAAAGTTCACTTTGTCATAGCTTGACATATCCTGTTCCCCGAACAGGATCAGGTCGTCGAGCTCGTACCACGGGTCTTCGGCGCTTACGACCGCAGTATCATCACCCGGTTCCGTCTTCTTATCATGAGATCCGGTACCGCTGTCCGCTCCCGGCAGAAAAGCGCCGGAATATGTTCCTGCCATGACCATGGTCAGTACTATGGATGTGATACGTCGTAGCATTAAGCCCCCTTATGTCATATAACCTCAGGTCGCTCGTACATTAACTGTATGTTACCTATTATATATCCTCCGAAGATCAAATGTGAGGCATCGTTGATTAAAATAATGAGTCATTTGAGTTAAAAAGGACCGTCTCATGATACTGAGACGGCCCTCTTGCCGTTAAGCTCCTGCGCGATCCTTATCAGCCACGCTCATTCAGATATGTCGATACCCGGTTGGTCATCGTATCGATGACTGAATCCAGATCCTTCTGACCGGCAAAATACGCCTGCATCTCTTCCCTGATGATCACACTTACATATGCATCTTCAATGTAAGCTCTGTCACATGACATAAGGACTGACTTGTAGTAATCCGTAACAGACTCATCGAGGATCTCCGTGTTTATTCCGTATCTTCTGATCTCCGCTTCGTTGAAATATTCCGTCATATGTTCGGCCATGAAGTTATGACTGTCGAGTTGTTCCCGGGCCATTTGATCAAAGACATTCATGTTGACCGGGGTTCCCCACATATCTATGGCAGCTGTTCTTTGCATATCTTCTCCGAGGAGAAGCTCCAGATACTGACTGCAACCGTCAAGATTGGGGGATACTGCAGATATTCCTACTGACATGATGATCTGGAACATAGGGCCCCTTCCGTCGCTTGAAGGGATACCGAGAAGTCTGATCTGATCCGCCCTGCCTGCGTATTTGTTAATGAAATCCGAGATGGAATACATACCGCCGTAACTCGCATTCGCATCCTCTTCTCCGCTTGGTCCTGTAACAGGATAAACGGCTCCTCCCATATCGATCCATACCTCCGTCCCTTGAACATCCTCCAAAGGCTCCACTCTATCGGCTACATGATCGTTAACATATTGTGCAAGCTCGCGGAATGCATCGTTGTTGTAGTTAACTCCGTTCTCGGTCCTGAACAGCTCGGCCATCGCGTAATAACACAGCATAAAGTAGTCAAGCTGTGTAGTCTCGTTGATCGGATCTTTCCCGTTACATACTTCATCTACAAATCGAAGATACTGATCGAATGTAAAGCCATTCATACCGTTATCGACATATTCATCATATGTTGTTATTCCCGTGGGAGTGAACATCAGAGGAACCTGATAAAGGGCACCGTCTACGCGCATCGCATCGAAAATGTTCGTGAAATATGCCGACTCATCGCCTACCTTGCCGCTCAGATCAATTAGATATTCTGAACTGTTGAGCTGAGGGAGCGAATAAGCATTAAACAGTATGTCAGGTCCGTCGCCTGCCATGAGATCGACTGTCAATTGATCTCCAAGATCTGAAGCCTTATTCAGATAGGATGATGTCCCATCGCCTTCCATATTTTCCCAATCCATATTGGTCTCGAGATTGTATCTGTCATCGATCTTGATGAAATACTCGTCGTTGGTCTCATTGAACTTGCTGATGCTCTCATAGATCGCATAATTGTATCCGTTGAGAGAGGCAGCCTTAAGGATAGTCTTGCCGGAGTTCGGATTGCTCTCCGCTTCCGTGAAGGTATAAACACAGATGGGATTGATATTTGCATCTCTCGTATGCTTGGAACCGGCCAGGATCGCTCCACCTTCAAAGACGTTGATGATCGACATATCCGATACATCCATCGGATTGACATTACTGCATGAGAAATCGATATAATCGACTACCTCCTGAGCCTCGAGATCGATCTTTTGGAGAGTTGTCTTACCACCCATATATACGTTATCGATATAGAACAGTCCCTTACCGTCAATATAGGTGCTGTTGTAGAAACCGGTCTCGATCCACGAGTACTCCTCGGTTGCATCAGTCAATTCCATATCCGTCAGATCAAGACTGATGACTGTGTTTTCATTCGTTGCCGGGCAAATGAGTATATGATCATCATCGACGGGAATATACTCACTCATATCCCATATATCCGTATCGGGGAGCAACGTTCTCAGATCAAGCCTGGTCTCGTCTCCTTCGGCATCGGTTACCAAAAGCACATATGATGGGTGATTATTGTCACTATACATGTAGTACCGATCGATATAACAGTCGCCTACAGTCCATCTGCCTTCATATGATCCGTCCGGGATCTTGGAATCCAAGGCCGCCCATTCGGTCACATCATTACTGTCGGTTTCCGTGAGTTCACCCGCTTCCAGAGTCGTAAGATCGATATCCAACTTATAATAACGATCATCGGATATGTTTTCACCTTGGTTCAGGTATGAATAGATACTCAATGTGGCAATGTCGCCGTCGAGAGTTACATCCTCTACGTAATAACTCCTGTCATCGATATCAATATAGTCATCGAGTCCGACAGTATGCAGGTATTCTCCCGACAGAGAATACAGATCGAGATACGACCTGTGGTAATCCTGATTTCTGTAGTCATCGCCGGATGTGTCGACCTCCATATCCCGGGTAGTATCTGTCAGGATCACCGCTTTGTCGGAAGTAGTCCCTATAACACGCGAGAAAAGACTGTCAAACACTATCTCCGGCGAATCATAGAATTCCATCGGATCCGCCTTGGTTATGTTGTACCACTTGCTGTCACTGTTTACGGTATCTTCATCATCTTTTTTGCTGCATCCGGAAAAAACGCTCAGAGCCATGGCTCCTGCGATGAGAGCAGCTGTGATCTTTCTTTTCATTTTCGATTATCCTCCTGTGGATATAGTCTGTAATGTCTGCCTTAATGTCAGATAAACAGACAGTATCAGGACTGATAATTCTCGCTTATAAGATCGGCAAGATCTGCAGGGAAAGCATACTGAGCACTGCTTGTTGCAATGAACACGGCATTCCTCAGATCCACGTCAATGTAATACATGCCTGAGACACAATCTGCAAGGTCTTCAATGATATCCATGACTCTCGTTATCTGCGAAGTAGTCAGTGAGAAAGTAAGATATACGTCAGGAGTGTTCCTGAATGCGGCCTTATTGATCAGGAGCCTTCCCTGATACAGGCACTCATCTGAGGGTTCCGCTCCGAGAACATACTCGATAAAGTCCCTTGCTCCCTCGGGATCATCTGTCCCCGCTACGACTGCTTCGGTAAGAAAAGCACCCACCGTTATGGCACCGTCTGACGCCGGGAAGGAAATGAATGATCTCACTTCGCCGTCTCCGCCAAGACCGCTCCAGATCAGTGAATCGATCGATGTGACTGTTACATACTCATACTCTTCTACCAATCCGCCGTCATAGTTGTTCTGAACGTTAACGATATCGTCTGCCATGTCGGAGATCATATCCGTATTCAGGATCCCGGAATTTCCCTCGGTCAGGTTCATGTAGTCTCCGCTCATAAGTTCATTCAGGTATTCAACGGAAGACAGCGAATAGGATACCGGATCCGTACCTATGATCCTGTCGGTCAGTAATGCATAATTGTCCATATCCATCGACACAACATTGATCTCCCCGGTCGTAACGGTTCCGTCTATGTCATTGTCATCCAGATCGGCCTGCGTGATCTCTTCTGCACTTAAGATACCGTTAAAGTAGAACATGAGCGGTATCTGGTACAACTCATCGTTATAGCCTGCCGCATCGATAATGTTATAGAAGAGTTCATCGGGGTGTTGTTCCTCATAATCATCCATGAGATCTCTCAGGTCTTCGAACAGCCCCGCCCTCTGGAACTCTGGCTGGGCACCGTACGAGATGAATACATCGATATCGTTATCTCCTGAAAGGATCGATGCAAGATGCTCATTCGAAGCGACAGAATCACTGTATTCCGAGCCTAACGCGAGATAAGCATCTTCCTCGGTCAAAGCCACATCCTCTGCCGCATAAGCAACCTCTACATTAGAGTTCGTCATCGGATAGCACATGCAGAGTCGGGCTCTGTATTCCGTGTTAGCGGCATTGAATCCGTCAACATATCCGGCTACATATTCATCGATATAACCGCTGTAAAGGATATTGATCGTCTCTCTGTCATCGGCCGTGTCTTCGTCAGGCGATATGATGTAGTTAGTTACCATGGCAGTCCCGTACCAATCAGAGAAATCAAGTCCGGTGATCGATACCGATCCGTCAGCATTGACACTCGCCGGATATGTATAGAAATAGTCCATGCATGCCAGATCGGTATCTGCATAAGAGAGCATCCACCCGAACTCTCCGGTCTGTGTGTCAACTTTGATTGCTCCGTTATCATCGAAGAAGTAAGTATTATAATCGGCATCAGTAATGGCACTGTTCGCAGAACGAAGTTCCGCGGGGAAAGACTCGCTTATACGCCCCTCATCTATCGCCTTCTGTCCGTAATTGATAAGCGCCGACAGTTCTTCCCCCTGCGAGTAGAACGGATTCGCCTTGACGGCAAGTGTGTGATCTTCGTAGTAGGCAACATACTGAACGTATACTCCGTCAGTGCCGAACAACTGCATAAGATCGATAACTTCAGGATCTTCGCGCCCGTCAGTATAAATATAGAGATAACGGTTGTTATAGACTTCATCTGGGTCAGATACGACGAAGCATTCTCCCTCTGGTGTCTTAGCCTCCATTGCTACGTATATATCATCTACATTGAACGGATCAGCTTCTTCTCCGATCGTCATCGTATCGATATCTACTGAATAATAATTGATCTCCGTGGCAAAAGAGTAATAATAATCATTATATCTGTCTGCCTCAAGATAGAGCTGCCCGTCCTTCTCGAAAAGAAAAAAGTCTTCAACCCCAAGCTGTGACGGAATGTTGACAGTCCCTGCAACACTTCCGTCCGAATAATCCAGAAGCACTATCTGTCCCGTCGATGATGAGACCGAGACAGGTGTCCTTGAGATCGAATATCCGCTGTCAGTAACGATCGGAGAGGCACAATCTGCTCTCACGGAACAGTAGTACATTCCTCCGATCTGTTCAGATGATACGCGATGGATCCCCTGTGTATGATTAAGAGCAGATTTGAGCGCATAGTCGGGATCGCCGTTCAGGCCTTCGACCGACAGCGAGTACTGCTGCATATCATCGTCCCCTGTTGTTATCACTACACTCGTGACTTCGGGGCTCAGGTCTTGTGTCTCGAATACTACGGAAGACTCGCTGAGATCAGGTTCTATATGGATCGATGTGACAGCCTCTTCCGAAGAACCGGTCTGATCCTGATCATCGTCCGGGGAACAGCCCGACAGCAAAACACAATGGACCGCCATATAAGCGGCCAGCATCGCGGCTATGTATCTGCGGCTATTTGTTCCTGCCATCATCAACCTCTCAGATAAGACATTATGCGTAATATAGGATATACCTCGGCACAATAAAGACGACGCAGGATAATGATCTGTTGCACGGCATCATTCGGTAAGTGCGATAGTTCCCCGTCTGAGTGAAGCAGTCAGCAGGACCGTATTCTTGTCTCCGGCCCTTCTCACCATGATATTGCCGTTATCTGACGCCAGGCAAGCCGCTGCAGTACATGTGTCCGCATCGACCTTGACCGGTGAATATGTAGCCGCGAGCGGAAGCTTGACCGCTTTGAGGAGACGAGAATCAAAAGCCGTAACATAGCATCCGAGCCGCTCTGATATAGCCTTGACCGCATCACTGTCCCGCACGATCGTCGATACGGCGACAGTCGCAACTGCAGAAGGCATTATGCCGTGATTTACGAGAGTTCTCTCGACAGTCTCGACAGCGTAGTCCGGATCAGTCCTCGCTGTGAGCTCGAGTCCCACGATAACGCGTCGGGGAGTCAGGACCAGAACATTCCCGGCCTCGATGTCCGGCAAAGTCGAACAAGTGATGAAGACTGCCGGCTTATCATCCTGTGAGGCAGCCAGATATGCCTGTCCGAGTTCCTTTTTCTGATTGCTGCGGAACATATACATCGAGTAACTGATCGAATCGAGTACGGGTTCATTAAGAGTGATCGGGAGATCACTGTATATGCTGACATTTCCGCCGGCAGATATGAACTCCGCGATAGAATCCAGAAGCTCGGGCTTGTCGGGGATCATATTATATGCCTCGACAGCCTTCTTAAGATCAGGGGCGGTCTCTCCGCGGTCACTCTCGACGGACAGCGCCTTGCAGCCGAGGACTTCACACATCTGACTTAACATCTCGAAGCTGTTATATCCCATATGTCTGAGGATACCGGCAAATCTTCCGGAAGGATCTATCGTAAACACGGGATATCTTATATCAACGGGATATATCCTCTCTGTCAGGAGTTTGACCGAAGCGTCAAGGGGCAATATTAGGATGATCGCGCCGTCCGCTCTGACAGCAGACTCCCCGATGCTCAGGGTGAAATTCTCAACGGAACGGATCCATTCGCCTTCGCAGCTTTCCATGAGCCGGTTTCCGGTCTCTTCCGCCTTCTGTGATCTGCCGTAGCAATATAGATACATATCGGGAGTCCTCCTGATCTGTTTACTGTTTCCTATTATCGCATTATTTGGTGCCGTATGGGAAATATTTTTCGAGGAGGGTCAGCGGGGCGCTTCCCTCGGTGCATATTTGATATAATCCATGGCAGAAGACACTTTATCAAGTCCGTCTGCCATGGAGGATCAAAATGCGAATAGTCATACTTGACGGCTCGGCCGCCAATCCGGGAGATATAAACTGGGATGAGATCTCGTCACTCGGAGATCTTACCGTATACGATGTAACGCCGCAGGAACTGCTGCTGCAGAGAGCCGCCGACGCACAGATAGCGATCACCAACAAGACTGTTTTCGACAGGGATACCATCAACGCCCTGCCGGAACTTCGATACATAGGCGTGCTCGCGACCGGATATAATGTCGTCGATACAAAAGCGGCTGCCGAGCGCGGGATCGTGGTTACGAATATCCCGGAATACAGCACATATGCCACGATGCAGCATACGATCGCACTCCTTCTCGAGTTGACTAACAGGACGGCACTTCACAGCAATGCGGTACGTGACGGAGAATGGGTCAGATCCGAACAGTTCTGTTTCTGGAAAGAGCCTCTGACCGAACTCTGGAATAAGACGGCCGCCGTCGTCGGATTCGGAAGGATCGGCAGGCGTGTGGCTGCCACATTGTCAGCCCTCGGCATGAATGTCGTGATCGTACCTCACAGACTTCCCGCAGGTGACATCGGATATCCCGCCATGGCACTCGAAGATGCACTTAAGATCGCCGATGTCGTGACTCTTCACTGCCCTCTGACCCCGGAGACAACGGGACTCATCAACAGCCGTACTCTGTCTCTGATGAAGGATGGATCCTTGCTGATCAATGCTGCAAGAGGTCCGCTCATAGTAGAGTCTGACGTTCGGGATGCTCTCGTATCCGGTCGACTCGCAGGCTTTGCCGCTGATGTGGTATCAGTCGAGCCGATGCTTCCCGATAATCCCCTTCTCGATGCTCCGAACTGCGTCATAACGCCTCACACGGCATGGGCTCCGAAGGAGACTCGCGAGAGGCTTATCAGTGCAGCCGCCGAGAACATCCGCGCCTTCCTCTCGGGAGCGCCTGTCAACAAGGTCAACTGAGATCGGGTCTGAGATCGGCGCGAAGCTTTCCGTAAATCTCTTTAAAATATTGAAAGCATCCCGAAAGGATAATCGGGATGCCCTCAACATGGAATAAGGGATAGATATAGATAGTTGTCAATCTCAGTGTGTTCATCCGACCTCAGCCGATGAACCGATTACTTCGAACTTCTTATATGAATGATAACAAGTCAGGGGGCAAATATCAATGACAAATTTCCTTGTTATTATGCCTCTGAACAACCCTCAAATGCTGTTTATAAGGGCAAGATATCCTTAGCGAAAAGCACCCTGATGATCATTATCGCGACAGATACAAAGATAAGAAGATAGCCGAATACCTTGGTGGCCGTGGCATCTGCTTTGAAGTTCAGTAACAGTCCTGCCAGGAAACATACCATAGCAACGACTCTGGCGACATTTCCGCTGAACCATGATTCCGAGAAGATCCCTCGTGTAGGACCGACCGCTTCCAATACCTTAGCATATAAAGCAATAGCGTTATTCATTATGTTCCCTCCTGTTCGACTGTACATAATCCATAGGTATTACGCCAACATCATTTTACATTTAACAAGAATCATTTACAATATCGGAACGCAAAACCGACCCGTTAAAAACGGGCCGGTCATTTGCCTTGCTATATAAGCCTGATCAGACCTTCGGGCACTGAGCGAGCGACTTCTCGATCTCTTCATCAGTGGGAATATAATCTGTCATCGTGCCATCATTGAACTGCTGGTAAGCTACCATATCAAAGTAGCCTGTTCCGGTAAGTCCGAATACTATATTCTTGGCTTCGCCTGTCTCCTTGCACTTCAGAGCCTCATCGATCGCGACCTTGATGGCGTGGCTGCTCTCAGGTGCGGGAAGGATTCCCTCGATCCTTGCGAACTTCTGTGCTGCCTCGAACACTTCTGTCTGCTTGACAGATCTTGCTTCGATATAACCGTCATCGTAGAGCTGCGAGATGATCGAGCTCATGCCGTGATAGCGGAGTCCGCCTGCATGGTTCGGAGCGGGAATATAACCGGATCCGAGAGTATACATCTTAGCAAGAGGACAGACCTTGCCGGTATCGCAGAAGTCGTAGACATACTTACCTCTTGTAAGTGACGGGCAGGATGCAGGTTCAACTGCGATGATCCTGTACTTCGCTTCACCCCTGAGCATATCTCCGGCGAAAGGAGATACGAGACCTCCGAGGTTGGATCCGCCGCCGGCACATCCGATGATGATGTCAGGCTTGATGCCGTACTTATCAAGTGCAGTCTTCGTCTCAAGACCGATAACCGTCTGATGGAGAAGTACCTGAGACAGGACGGATCCCAATACATAACGGTAGCCTTCCTGAGATACTGCAGCCTCGACCGCCTCAGATATCGCACAGCCGAGGCTTCCCGTTGTTCCGGGATATTCGGCATTGATCTTACGGCCGACTTCGGTATTCATCGAAGGAGACGGGGTAACCTTTGCTCCGTATGTTCTCATGACTTCGCGGCGGAAAGGCTTCTGCTCATAGGACACCTTTACCATATATACCTGGCAGTCGAGACCAAAGTATGCACATGCCATGGAAAGTGCCGTTCCCCACTGACCTGCACCGGTCTCGGTGGTGACGCCCTTAAGACCCTGCTTCTTGGCGTAGTAGGCCTGAGCAATGGATGAATTCAGCTTGTGGCTTCCTGATGTGTTGTTTCCTTCGAACTTGTAGTAGATGTGCGCCGGTGTTCCGAGAGCCTCTTCGAGGCAATATGCACGTACCAGCGGAGAAGGTCTGTACATCTTGTAAAAATCACGGATCTCGGAAGGGATCTCGATCCATGCATCAGTCTCATTAAGTTCCTGCTTTACCAACTCTCTGCAGAAGACCACTTCGAGCTCTTCTGCCGTCATTGGCTTGCCCGTTCCGGGATTAAGGAGCGGGGCGGGTTTATTCTTCATATCCGCGCGGACGTTATACCAATGTGTTGGGATCTCGCTCTCGCTCAGATAGATCTTATAAGGGATTGCTTCGGACATAGTTACATGACTCCTTTGCGTTAAAAGATTGCACCATATTATACAGCATCGACCCCATATCACGAAATATCTCACATAAATAAGTCTTTTATTACATAATGTCCAATGACATTCGCCACAGGGGTCTATTTTTTATATAGGATTATCGGCTTAAATAAATTGTAGCGGTTTGCCATTCTTGCTATAATGCTAAACGTTGTAAAGGCTTATCTTCTAAGGAGGCATATTATGAATCTTGACGGTCTGAGTTTTAAGCTCGGCGATCTGGGTGACACATACCTCTTCAGCATCAAGGGTGTAACGCTCGTGCTGTTCTTTGTGTTCGCCATCATCGTAATCGGATATCTTATCGGTAAGATCAATGTTAAGGGCGTAACGCTCGGAACGGCAGCGATCTTCCTCGTAGCTCTCGTAGCAGGACACTTCAAGGGTGTCGCGATCGGATACGGCGACCACGTCGGTAAGATCGACGGATGGGCCGGCAGCGTCAGCACCGTCGATACCTACTTCAAGCTCCTTCAGCAATTAGGCCTTGTCCTGTTCGTAACATCTGTCGGACTCATCGCAGGCCCGACATTTTTCAAGAATCTCAAGAAGAACGCACTGTCATATGTACTGCTCGGCGCCATAATCATCGCGAGCGGAGCGGCTGCCTGTGCGCTTATCATACTTTTCGTTCCGGATATGACATCCGCCATGGGCGTAGGTCTCCTGTCCGGTTCACTCACAAGTACTCCTGCCTTTGCCGCAGCTCAGGGCGCACTCGAGAACAGCGAATACTTCGACGAGATCGCCGTCGGTCACGCGATCGCGTACCCCTTCGGAGTTATCGGTGTAGTTCTGTTCGTTCAGATCGTTCCTAAGCTCCTTAAGGCAAATATGGCGGAAGAGCGTAAGCACCTTGCTGCAGCCGGTGAGTTCGGCGATGAGCATAAGATCGCTCCGAAGCTTTTCGAGATGGAGAAGTTCGGTCTCGGCGCATTCGCCCTTACGATCCTCTCCGGTCTCATCCTCGGATCCATCTGCATCCCTCTGGGACACGGTTCTTCGTTCAGCCTTGGTGCTACGGGCGGCCCGCTCATCATGGGTCTCATCTTCGGTCATTTCGGCCGCATCGGCAAGCTCAGCCTTAAGGTCAATGCCGAGCTCCTCTCCATCTTCCAGGAGTTGGGTCTCGTCTTCTTCCTTATCGGTGCCGGCGTAGACGGCGGTGCAGCCTTTGTCGACAAGCTCAAGGAATACGGCGGAATGCTCTTCGTTTGGGGTGCAGTCATGACGATCATCCCTCTGTTCATCGGTTTCTTCATCGCGAAGTACCTCATGAAGCTGAGCCTCCTCAACAACCTCGGTTCCATCACCGGCGGTATGACATCCACACCTGCCTTGGGTGCTCTCATCCAGACATCCGGCACATCCGATGTTGCATCCGCATATGCAGCCACCTACCCCATCGCCCTCGTGCTGGTCGTACTGGCTTCACAGTTCCTCACCTACTTGTGATAACGAACTGATAACAGATATCTCAAGAGCTGCGGTCACATGGCTGCAGCTCTTTTGTTTTGTATATCGGAACAGTTAATATATAATCTTGAAAAAGCGAAGGCCCCTTCGCGCTCCCGGAGGAAGATCTGATGAGCAACGAGAAAAAGATGTTATATACGATCCTGACCGTCGTCCTCTGCGTCGTCGGCTTCCTGCTGGTAAGGCATATGGTCCTCCAGAGTCAGAACAAGCTCTCGGATCGTGTCGCCGGAACTTACACCGCGGAGTATGACATAACATACGCGGTCGACGAGGCCATCGAGGGAGCTTATAACGTAGACATCAACGACGGCGAAGATGAGGTCCACTTCAACGCCGAGATCATCCTCGCACCTGATAAGACTTTCACGCTTTCTTTTGACACCAACGGATTCAACGAGGAACTCCTCATCTACTGCGCTAAGCTCGAGAACGACCTTCACCTGAACATCGACGAATTCTCACTCAGGAGCTATATGGCTCAGTATCTGACCGACCTTTTCGAGAGGTCAGACGGAACATATGAAGTCGACGGGGACGAGATATCCTTCTCCGCCAACGGTCTGTCAGGTCTTCACGCCGACCGTCGCTCCAACAACTCGTTCGACCTGA
This sequence comes from uncultured Clostridia bacterium, assembly GCA_946611435.1. GTDB lineage: Bacteria > Bacillota > Clostridia > Saccharofermentanales > Saccharofermentanaceae > Saccharofermentans. Next base: position 146,741 of record CAMODL010000001.1, on the reverse strand, counting down.
ACTTTATCCTGACCGACGGGACCGAATTCTGGCTGAGATTCTATAAATAACAGAACACGGACAAATCAAAAGGATCCCCACCTTCACAGTGAAGTGAACCCACTTTGTTGGAAGGTTCTGCCGCTTCTGCAGTAGCTTCTGCTTCGACAACTCTATCGACAACTATTGGGGAGAATAGTTGTCACGTTAGTTGTCGAAGACCGTGTTTTGGGCTGTTTGACAACTCTATCGACAACTATTGGGGAGAATAGTTGTCGCGTTAGTTGTCGAAGACCGTGTTTTTGGGTGTTTGACAACTCTATCGACAACTATTGGAGAAAAAAGTTGTCGCGTTAGTTGTCGAAGACGCTGATGTGGCAAGCTCTACACCGGCGCCCCATATTTGTATCATCGGGAGTAACAAAATAGTGTACGAGCCTCCGGAAAGTGGGCTCAACAGGCCTTGGGTAACGATTCGGGTTACGATTTATATTTTTCGTTACCATTTCCGTAACCAAGAGGCGTTTTTCAGCCTCGGGTAACGATTCCGGTTACGATTTTTATTTTTCGTTACCATTTCCGTAACCAAGAGGCGTTTTTCAGCCTCGGGTAACGATTTCGGTTACGATTTTTATTTTTCGTTACCATTTCCGTAACCAAGAGACGTTTTTCAGCCTCGGGTAACGATTCCGGTTACGATTTTTATTTTTCGTTATCATTTCCGTAACCAAGAGGCGCTTTTCAGCCTTGGGTAACGATTCGGGTTACGATTCTCGAAAAACGTTACCACTTTCGTTACCCGACGTCTTTTTCCGGCCTCGGGTCACGAATATGAATTCAAGACCTTGGAACAGCTTCAGAAGGCTATGGAAGAATACATTGAGTACTACAACAACGAGAGAATTCAGGTCAAACTGAAAGGACTGACTCCTTGCCAGGCAAGGAATCAGTCCTCATACTCGTTTTAAACCGTCCAACGAAGTGGGTTCACTTCACAGGCGGGGATCCTCAGTTTACGATTATCGTCTGACCTTAGGGTGTGGGCAGATCGAGAGCCTCGAGTATCTCGTCAACCTTCTTGGTGTCAGCGCTGCGGGTGCTCTGTGTGTATACGATGATGACAGTGTTGCCGTTGAGGTAGACACCGCCATAGATATCGCCGTCATCATTCTCACCGTTAACGGTAAAGTATTCATTGCCGGAACCGCCCTTGTGAGAGAAGTCGCCGTCAACATCTTCGCAGTTATTGTAGTAACCGTCGAAAGCCTTCTGTGCCTTGTCCTCGTTCTTATAGATCGCAAGGCTGAAGTAAGGTTCTTCGTCAGTAGATGTTACTGTTGTAAGCTTCTTACCGCCCTCGATCACAAAATCCTCATCCTCATCCATATCGAGGTCCTTTGTGAGGATCTTGCAGAAGCTCTTCTCCGTGTATTCGGGCAGGCTGAGCTTGTCTTCGCGCAGGAACAGGAAGTATACGCCTCCGAGAACGAGAGCAAGAGCTGCCACGATGATAAGGATCAGAGCGATGGCCTTGCCGGCGCCTTTCTTCTTTACGGGCTGTCCGTCAGGAGATAATTCAACATTCTTCTGCTTCTTTGCTTTCTTAACCTTGGCAGGCTTCCCCTGAGGGATAGGCTGAGGAACAGGCTGTCCCCACGCAGGCTGCTGAGGCTGGAAAGCGGGCTGAGAAGGTGCAGGCTGAGCAAAGATCGCCGCAGGTGCGACAGCGGGCTCGGCAGGGGCAACAGGCTCAACGGGAGCGGGTGCAACCGGCGCATAAGGCTCTGCAGGAGCGGCAGGCTCGGGGATCGCCTCAGAAACCGTCTCTACTGCTTCAACAGCTTCTTCTGTCTTCTCTTCAACGGCAGCCGCTGTGTCAGCTACTGCCTCTTCTGCCTTAGCTTCTGTATCTGCAATCACTGCTGCAGCTTCCGGAACAGCTTCCTCTATCTTAGCCTCTGCTGCCTCAGCTGCCTCTTCTGCGACAGTTGCTGCTTCGACTGCTGCCTCGGCCTTCACGATAGGCGAACCGCACTCGGAACAAAATCTGTACTGATCGTCAACTTCAGCGCCACAGGAGCTACACTTGATCATACCCATAATTCCATACCTCCACTATTTTTATTCAAAACATATTCATTTTAACAATTCTTGACGGATATCTCAATAAAATAAGATATTTATCAGAGTTCCTTCAGGTAATCCATGAAGTTGTTCTTGTTCTCGAGGGCTGTCGTAGTCGGCCTGCCGAGATCGTCCCGGGCTCCGGTGTTGCATGTTACTTCGATGAATGACAGCTCGCCGGATGCGGAAGCTTCGGCAAGTGCGCGATCCAGAGACTCCTCATCCTCAACGCGTACTGCGCGAGGGTATCCGCAGGCTTTGGCGATGGATACCATGTCGATATCTGATGCTACGGTGGGCATGCCGCCGACAGTCTCGTGTGCTCCGTTATTGATCAGGACGTGTATCAGATTCGATGGTCTGTTCGAACCGATGACGGCCATCGCACCCATATGCATGAGGGCAGCACCGTCACCGTCGATACACCAGATCTTCTGCTGCGGCTTGTTGAGTGCGATGCCGAGAGCGATACTGCTGCTGTGTCCCATCGATCCGACTGTCAGGAAATCGTACTTGTGGCTCTGGCCCGCGGCAGTCCTTATCTCGAAAAGCTCGCGGCTCGCCTTACCCGTCGTCGATACTATCGGATCCTCCCCGGCTGCTGCTGCGATGTGTCTGATGATGTCCTCGCGGATCAGCTTATTGCTGTTGGTATAGTCGACCTTTCCGTCGAACTCGAGCGCGCCCTTACGGATAACAAAGGCTACATCCTTGCCTTTGGCGAGGATCTCATTAAAGCCCTTCATTGCGTTGTTAACATCATCCTCTGTCGTATCCTTGCCGATCACAAAGTATGCGATGTCCATATCTTCGAGGAGCTTGAGCGTTACCTCACCCTGATAGATATGCTGCGGCTCGTCATGTACGCCGGGCTCGCCTCTCCAGCCGATAATGAACACGGTGGGGATAGCATATACCTTGTCGTTCAGAAGGGATGCGACCGGATTGATGATATTGCCCTCGCCGCTGTTCTGCATATAGACGACGGGGACCTTGCCGGTAGCCAGATGGTAACCGGCTGCCAGTGCGGTACAGTTGCCTTCGTTGGCGGCGATTATGTGATGAGCGGGATCGATGCCGTATTCGCTCATGAGGTAATTGCAGAGTGCCTTGAGCTGGGAATCCGGAACACCTGTATAGAAGTCGGAACCGATCGCTTTGATAAGTGTAGTTACTTGCATATTCTTGCCTCCGGGATATTACAGCTCGTCAATGAGAGTGATGATGTCCTTGATCTTCATGAGCCTGTCGTCGACTTCCTTGGCTCTGTGATACCTTAAGATGTCCTCTGCGGTCTTCTGCATCGCAGGGAAAGCAGCTCTCGTCAACTGGTTAGCATAGATAACGATGTTGACTCCGTGAGCAGCAAGTTCTTCTTCGGTGATCACGTTAAAGCTTGAAGGGACAACTACGATAGGTGTCTCCTTGTTATCGGCCCTGAACTTATCACAGAATTCCAGGATCTCATCGGGTTCTTTCTTACGGGAATGGATCATGATACCGTCAGCACCTGCTTCAACAAATGCATGCGCACGTGCCAGAGCGTCTTCCATACCCTGTTCGAGGATAAGGCTCTCGATACGCGCGATGATCATGAAATCATCCGTAAGCTGAGCCTTCTTTCCTGCAGCGATCTTGGCACTCATTTCCTCGATGGTAGCCTGCGTCTGCTTAACTTCGGTACCGAAGAGCGAATTCTTCTTAAGGCCCTTCTTGTCTTCGATGATGACAGCGGATACGCCCATCTTCTCCAGAGAACGCACCGTGTAAACAAAGTGCTCCGTAAGTCCGCCTGTATCACCGTCGAAAATGATCGGCTTTGTGGTTACTTCCGTGATATCGTCAATGGTCCTGAATCTGGATGTCATGTCAACAAGTTCGATATCAGGCTTACCCTTTGCCGTTGAGTCGCACAGCGACGAGATCCACATTGCGTCGAACTGATCAAGCCTGCCCTCGTGTTCAACGACCGTCTTCTCGACGATGAGACCCGTGAGACCGCTGTGTGCTTCCATCGCCTTGACGATAGGAGTCAGTCCGAGGAGCTGGCGGAGTCTCTTTCTTCTGTACTCGGGCATGGCGAGCTTCTCCTTGAGCTGCAGATCGATCTTCCTGACTTCATCATTATATGTGTAAGGAATATCCACGAGCTCGCCTCCGAATTTCTTGAGGAGAAATTCAACGTGATCCCTGAGAGGCTTCTCGGGTCCTTCTTTCCAGTTGTCACCGTGAACAATATAGTCCGGCTTAATGCTTGCGATTATGTCATCATAGAGCATGTCATTCTGGATAACGACTTCATCGACCCCTTCAAGTTTTTTGTAGAGCTTGATGCGCTCTTCCTGAGAGATGGTCGGGAACTTGTTGTAACGGATGGAAGCTTCGTCGGAAAGGCATCCGACAATGACTCTTCCGAGTTTACGGGCTTCATTTATTATGTTCAAGTGGCCGGCGTGAATAACATCAGTGCAAAAACATGTGTAAACGGTCTTCATCTTAATATCTCCTTATTCCTTATATTTGACAGGGATCTGAACTCCCGTCGTAACAAGAGCTTCCTTAAATACGACGAAGAAATCCCTGATGTCGTCTTCATCAATGGCGCCGAGAGCACAGAGACGGAAAGTATTTGTCGTGCTGATCTTACCGGGGTAGATGGTAAATCCTCTCTCGTAGCAGTAATCGTGAACCTTCTCAAAGCTCCAATTGGGATCGTCAGGATAGATCGCCGAAGACACGAGACCCGTTCTCCACTCAGGCTTGATAACCTGTCTGAAACCGAGCTCATCAAGACCATTGTTGATCGCATTGAATACCCTCGTATGACGTGCCCACTTGGCCTCTTCACCCTCTGCCCAATACTCTTTGAGGGCCCGGAGCGTGGCATAGATCGTCTGGACAGGCGGAGTGAAGTGCATCTCTCCCGTCTTCTCCATATACTCATACTGCATATAGAGATTGCAGTAATAAGATCTCTTGGGATAATCCTTTGACTTCTCGATGATGTCACGCCTTCCGACGATAAAGCTCAGTCCGGTAAAAGCCATAAGACCCTTCTGAGCAGATGCCATACAGAAGTCGATATTGTCCTCATGTACATTGATCGGTCTCATCGCATATGTGGATGTGGTATCGACCGTAAAGACCGCACCGTAACGGTGAGCCAGTTCACCGATCTCGCGGATGGGATTCAGGATACCCGTTCCGGTCTCATTGTGTGTCGTATGTACCAGCGCGATGTCGGGATTCTCCTTGAGGGTCTTCTCGACTTCATCAAGATCGGGGCGCTGATCTACCGGATACTTCATGTCGATGAACGGGAGACCGTAGTATTCGCAGATCTCTCTTGCTCTGGTGCTGTATGCACCGTTATCAACTATCAGGACCTTGCCGCCTTCGGGAAGCAGGGAATTGATGCACACGTCGATATTGATCGTACCGGAGCCGCAGAACAGTACAGAAGTATATTCGTCAGGGTTGCCGTGAACTATCTTCACCAGATCCTGACGCAGGCCGTCCATGAGGCCTGCGAATTCCTTTTCGCGCGGGCAGATATCCGGTACTACCTGAGCATACTTGACCGTATCGGTCGTTGTAGATGGCCCGGGGTTGAGCAGAATGTTACGTTTGATGCTTTCCATTAAGAATCCCTTCCCTTCACACATCGTATGTCTTGTCGATCGCCTTGAGCTCTCTGAAGGAATCGATCTCAACTATATCCTCTTCCCTGCATTCTCTTACAGCAACCTTGTAATTCTTCTTGCAGTAAACGAGCGGAACCTGTTCCCAGTATCTTTCCTTACCGCCCGGCTGCTCATATGTCTCCTTGATGTCGTTGCAGAGCTTCCTGCCGTCAGCCTCATCCCAGTAAGAGATGCCGACCATCTGCCAGCAGTCCTCGCCTCCGACCTTCTCCTCGACGATAACGCCGTCCTTCACCTCAAAGCACCAGTCATCGGTACGATCCTTCTTTATTGCAAGGAAGTCCGAGGTGTAGTGGTACTTACGGATGATATCGGGATTGGCGATGAGCAGATCTGCCTCGAAAACATAACTGTTGGACAGCATATATCTCGCCACCATCGACGAAGAGATATTGTTCGCTTCGTTATACATCGGATTCTCGATGAACTTGATCATCGGGTACTTATAAAGAAGCTGATCGAACTGTTCTGCCAGATATCCGCGAACGATGTAGATATCGTCTATTCCCGCCTTGAGGCATGCATCGAGAAGTCCGTCGATGATCCTCTGACCGTGTACTCTTACAAGCGGCTTAGGCGTATTGAAAGTGATCGGCACCATGCGGCTTCCGAACCCTGCTGCAATGAACACGGCTCTCTTGGCACGATAGGGCTCCAATGCCTCGAATCCCTTCTCCGTGATCTTCCCGTCAGATGCAAATCCCGCCTCGTTCAATTCCTTGACCGTGCGGTTGACGGTTCCGAGCGAATGCCCTGTGATCTCTTCGATCTGTCTTTGTGTAAGGGATCCCTCGGCCAGAGCCATAGCCTCAAGGATGTCGAATTGCTTACGTGATAATCCGCCGCTCATATGAACGCCTCCGAATCGTTGATTGTAGGGTAACTGAACCGTGTCAACAAAACGAAGGCGTGTTCATTTACGAACAGAGTATGCGCCTGTTTGGAACAAAAATCAATATACAATCGGTATTACGGATCATATCGCCCGCGAACTTAGTCCCTTCCGAACAGATCTCTCGTATAGACTTTATCCTTCACATCGTCCAGACAGCTGTCATACCTGTTGGCAACGATGGTATCCGATCGATTTTTGAACGCCTCGAGATCGTTTACGACCTCACTCCCGAAGAATGTCTCGCCGTCCTTAAGCGTCGGTTCATAGACAATGACCGTGGCGCCCTTCGCCTTGATCCTCTTCATTATGCCCTGTACCGAAGACTGTCTGAAATTATCCGAATTGCTCTTCATCGTGAGGCGGTAGATGCCCACAACGACTTTTTTCTCGCTGGCAGAATCCCAATTGCTCGAACCGGTATAGTACCCGGCCTTCTCGAGGACCCGATCCGAGATAAAGTCCTTACGAGTGCGGTTGCTCTCGACGATCGCCGTCATCATATTCTGCGGAACGTCCTCATAGTTAGCCAGCAGTTGCTTGGTGTCCTTGGGCAGGCAATAACCGCCGTATCCGAACGACGGATTGTTATACTGAGAGCCTATCCTCGGATCCAGGCATACGCCGTCGATGATGTCGGCGGTATTAAGCCCCTTCATCTCGGCGTAAGTATCAAGTTCATTGAAGTAGGACACTCTGAGTGCAAGATATGTATTGGCGAAAAGCTTCACCGCCTCGGCCTCGGTCGTTCCCATGATAAGAACGGGAATATCTTCCTTAAGAGCACCCTCCACCAACAGATCGGCAAAGACCTTTGCCTTATCGCGGCAATCGGGCTCGGAACCCACGATTATCCTCGAAGGATACAGGTTATCGTACAGTGCCTTGGATTCTCTCAGGAATTCCGGACTGAAGAGAATGACCGGTCCGTCGGGATATTTCTCCTTAAGTGACTTTGTATATCCGACGGGGATCGTGGACTTGATCACGACGACGGGATATGATCCGCGCTCTCTGCAGGCGTCCATAATCGTTCCGAGGACTGTCTCGACTGCCGAACAATCAAAAAAATTAAGATGGGGATCATAATTCGTGGGCGTCGCGATGACCACGATATCCGCCTCCGAATATGCTGCCTTGCCGTCAGTTACGGCCTTAAGATCAAGATCCTTCCCGGCGAGATATTTCTCGATATAATCGTCCTTTATCGGGCTGATCCTGCGGTTGATCGCATCCACCTTCGACGGCACTATGTCCACGGCTGTGACCTCATTGTTCTGTGCAAGCAACACAGCCAGTGATAAGCCGACGTAACCTGTTCCCGCTACTGCGATCTTATAGGACATAAGCGCCTCCGTTTCTTTTCGATCAGTCGTTCGTGAATTTCTTTTTCCTAAACAGATAGAATGCTGCTCCGATCACGATCCATACTACAAGCATAATATACGATTCGTCACCGAAATGCACCCCGTCAAGTCCGGGTATCGGAACAAGCTGGAGAACGATAAACGTGAGGCTGAAGAGCACGCCGAGTATCGCCATGATCCTCAGCATCAGCTTACCGTCACCGTCTCTTCTAATGGTCTTAAGCGTTGCGGCACTTGTGGCCAGATAACCGATGGATGCGCCGATCGCGGACATATCAACAAACCAGCCCAGCGCCTCTCTGCCGAGGATAGGACCGGACAGGGATACGATGATACAGAAGAGCATGGCATTGACCGGGGTATTGAACCTTGAATTGATCTTGCCGAAGAAGGCAGGGAGATAACCGTCTCTTGCCATGGAATACATAAGCCTTGAACTTGCCATATAGAAGCCCATGATCCCCGAGAGTACCGCGCTGCTGACAGCGACTCCGACAAGTATCTTGCCCGGCAGACCGAGAAGTTTCTCGGCAGCTGCGAGGAGCAGCCATGGAGTAGATGAATTCTCGACTATAAGTTCCGGCCAGTTCTCGAGAGCCGCTGCCGCGATCGTATTATTGGCAGTATAGACAAAACATCCGAAGACGATCGCTATGAACATGATGACACTGACCTTACGATACGAGAACTTGAATTCCTCGGCTGCCTGCGGGATCGTATCAAATCCGACGAAAGCCCACGGAGCGATGGCAAATGTCGCCAGTATCGCGCTTATGATCCCGAGAGATCCCGAATGAGCGAACTCGTCGACAGTAGTATACTGACCGTTTGAATAGGCCTCCACTGCCGCCGACTTATCAAAACCCCACCATGGTGTCATATTGGAGATGCTGACCTTGCCGGACACGAGCGCCGCGACCGTAAGAGTCAGTACCGACAATCCCAGAAGAACGGCCAATATCGTCTGAACTATACCGGCCTTTTTTACGCCGATGATGTTCAGCACTCCAAACAGGATGAGTATTGTCATAGCGAAAAGCATCTCGCCCATATACACTTCAAAATCAGCTATGGTGTAGTGGAATCCGAACTTAAGGATATCCCGGGTCCCGTCCAGACCGTCAACGATCAGACCGATGGCAGTACTGTTCATCGGTACATTGGTCAGATAGGCAGCTACGAGGAACCAGCCGCATACATAGGCGGCCCCCTTGCCGAAGCACATCTTTGTGAAAGTGAACTCTCCGCCGGCCTTAGGATACTTGGGTACCATATATGCGTACGAGAACGCGATGATCATCATAACAAGGGCGCCCAGCACCATCGCTATGGCTGTACCTGCGACACCGGAATTGGGCAGGAACTTCTTGCCCGGATTAACGAATGAGCCCCAGCCGATTATGCATCCGAAAGCGATCGCCCAAACATGAGTCGGATTAAGTTGTCTTTTAAGTGAAGGTTCGGATCCGGAAACCTCGGGACCTGCATTCTTCACTACACAGTTCTTACTATCTGACATTATTCTCCTCCCGAAAGCGATCGGCTAAGCGCGTCGCCCGTTCTTGAAACAAATGTTATTTTACACCCGAGCTCAACCGGCGGTAAATATGTGTTTATACCCGCGCGTATATATGCACGGGTGACTTATTTGCCGTCAGCCTGTATAATCTTGGTTAGTAATTGAACCAAGGGGGAGATACTAATGCATAGATTTGACACTAAGCTCAAGAGGGTTGTCGCAATGACTGTTGCAGCAACTTTTTTCTTATCGGCATGTTCGATCGACCAGGACCAGCTTCAGGAAGGTCTTGATGATCTGGCAGATGCCGTAGCAGACGAGACGGACGAAGAGACAGTCGCAACAGATGTTTCGGTCGAGACAGATGCAACCGAGACTACGGAACTGACAGAACCGACTGAGACAGAGGCTCCTACGGAGACCCCGATCCCGACTAATACTCCAAAGCCTACCAATACACCTACTCCGACTCCGGATCCGTTCCCGGCACTTCGTTCCGAGTACGAGGGGCTCTCGGCTGAAGAGATCTGCAGCATGCTGACTCTTGAAGAGAAGGCGGCGCAGATGGTCGAACCCGGGGTATACGAGATATCCGATTATGATATGCTCAATGCCTGCTACGGATCGGTACTCGGAAGATTCGACGCCTTCCCCTTCCCGAACGACGTCAAGTGGCTTGAGACAGTCAATAACCTTCAGGCAGCGGCTATTTCATCAGACGCCGGTATACCATATATATACGGTCAGGATTCAGTCCACGGTATCAACACGGCAGACGCCTGTGTCATCTTCCCTCACAACATCAATATCGGAGCCGCGAATGATCCGGAACTCGCTTATGAGATAGGTGTTGTCACCGGAAGCGATATGCTCCATACGGGAATGATAATGAACTTCTCACCTTGCGTAGCCGATGCTCAGGATCCCAGGTGGGGACGCACATATGAGTCCTATTCGTCCGATCTCGGAAGAGTTACCGACATGTCGGTAGCATATACACAGGGTATGCTCTCACAGGGAGTCATCGTCTGCGCTAAGCACTATTTCGGTGACGGTGACGTTGTTTTCGGTACAGGCGAGGGAGACTACCTCATAGACAGAGGTGATGCTCAGCTGAGCGAAGAAGAGATACAGGCAAGACTTGACGTCTATCAGGCACTGATAGACGAAGGCGTACAGGTCATTATGCCTTCTCACTCCTCCCTCAATGGTCTTAAGATGCATGAGAATGAAGAGTACCTGATGAAGCTTAAGAATGAGATGGGCTTCGAAGGAATGATCATCACCGACTGGGAGTCTCTCCATAACTGTTCCGGCGAGACATATGCAGACAATATCATCCTCTGCATCAATGCAGGATGCGATATGCTCATGGAGCCCGCCGGATTTGACGAAGCAAGAGATATCATCGTTCAGGCCGTAAACGACGGTAAGATCTCCGAAGAGAGGATCGATGATGCCGTTACACGCATACTCAGGGTTAAGATCGCAGCAGGGCTTTTCGAAGATCCTTATTTCCAGAACAGAGAGCCGGCCTACGACTGGAATTCCGACTATTCCCACGAGATCGCGAGACAGGCTGCAGCCGAGTCTTTTGTAGTACTGAAGGACGACGGTCCCATGGAGCTGACAGAGGGAATGCGTGTATTCGTTACAGGTCCTGCGGCTGACGATATGGGTGTTCTCTGCGGCGGTTGGACAAACAACTGGCAGGGTATGTCAGATGAAGAAGCAGGCATGGAGTGGAGATCCGGCAATACGATCCTTGAAGCTCTTGAGGATGCTGCCGACGAGATCGGCTTCGAGATAGTAACGGATGCCGATGAGATAGACACATGTGACGTAGTTCTCCTTTGTGTAGGCGAGATGCCTTATGCTGAGTGGTACGGCGATGCGGAGAATCTCTCTATCACCGGTGACCTCGCTCTGCCCGGCAATGCAGAAGCAATTGCTCTGGCCGAGGAAGCAGATATTCCCACGATCACACTTATCGTTGCAGGACGTAATGTCCTCATCTCCAACTATATTGATGACTGGGCAACGGTAATCATGTGTTACCTGCCCGGCACAGAGGGCGGTAACGCCGTAGCAGACGTCCTGACAGGCGCAGCTGAGGCAGGCGGAACACTTCCTATGCCTTACTACTCCTCCGAAGGACAGATAGGATCAAGCGAGGTATGGCACGATGTCGGATACAGCGCGACCGTATCCGCTACCGCTCAGAACTGATCACAGAACGGAGGTCTTTATGAAGAGCCTTAAGCGATCCGCAGCCGTTTTACTGGCAGCCGTAATGCTGATATTGCCTGTCACATCCTGCTCAAAGGGCAGTAAGGACACAAGTGCCGAAGATGCCGAGGCAACCGTCACGGCATATATGGATAACCTGATCGCCGGTAAGCTCAGCAAGAACAGTAAATACGTTAAAGGCAATGACGGTATGACCGAACTCGAGCTGAATGATGATAAGTCCGCTGTTCTTGAGTCACTCCTGTCTTGCGCGTCATATGAGATCATCGCTTCTGATGTCTCATCTGATTCAGGCAAGGGAGACGTAACGATAGAATTGTCTACGGTGGATCTCACGAAGGTAATGGACGAAGGTCCTGCCAATGCTGAAGAAGCAGCCGGGATCATTGAGGCGCTGTCCGGTAAAGACAAGAACCTTATAACAGAAGAACTGAAGATCAAGATGACGATGGAGGAAGAAGACTGGCTTATCTCTTCCAAGGGAACCGATACGGTCGCAGACTATCTGCTCGGTCTGATCGAGAATGTATCATTCAATGCCGTCTCGGAAGAAGAAGCGTATGAGATCGTCAATTCATATTACGCCCTCCTGCAGAGCGGAGATCTTGAAGCGTCATCTTCGTTACTCCTGTTCCCGGAAGATGAAGATCTTCAACTGATCAACACTTTCGACCGGTTGATGGTCGAATCTTTCTACGCCAATATGTCCTACAGTCTTTCCACGACCGGCATCGATGAAGAATCCGTCACGATAACGGCTGATGTCACCGGACCTGATCTTACCACCCTCTCGCTTGAACTCTATAACGACAGGGATCTCATGGTCGCCATCTTTGCAGATGAACTCTATACGGGACTATCGGGTGAGGATTATGACGGTGAAGATATTACTCCTGAAGTTGTCAGCAGGATAAGAGACTTTGTGAGTTCCCGTGTTGCTTCCGTAGCAACGACCGGCTTTACACAGGATGTCGTTGTAGTAAGAGACGGCGGTGAACTGAAGCTGATCCCCGCAGAGCCTGATAATACTCTGTCAACCGGCGCGGATGTCCCGTCTGATCTGTCGTCGGAATATCTGGGGGCTGCAATAACGCTCCTTTATGAAGACGGAAGACTCGGTGCAGATGATGCTGCAGCTATATACCAGGCTACATTCGGCGTATTCCCTGACTGGTATGAGTCGGATGCAACTCCGACTCCCGGTCAGTTCCCCGGAGGACTCGATGATGACGGCCGTGCTCCCGAAGAGGTATTAAGAGATCAAACGGAGCAGTGTGTGCTTTTCGAAGATGAATCTGCTCCCGAGGCTCCCGAGGTAAGTAATGAACCTTACATCTTTACTAATGAGACCGGCGAGATCAGCGATGTCCTCTATATGGATCTGAACGGGGATGAAGTTGTTGACTTCTGCAACACCATGGACGGATTCGTCATCAATGTCAAGACGAGAGATGGTTTATCTCCCGACATCACATTCCTCTACGATATCTATTATCGAGGGGAGTATCTGGGAACATCCTGGACAACGTCGACCAGCGGCTATGCTGCGACAAATGACATATTCATCGGATATACTGACCCGAACGGTCTTCGTACAGGAGACTACATAATCAACCTGTACGATGTCGGAGGCACCAGAAATACACTGCTCACGACCATAAGCTTCATAGTATATGAGTCTCAGGGTTAAAATTGCCACACTATTGAGGTGGAAAAGATTTATTATTGCTCGTAGAATAGAGGAACCATCAAAGATAATGGAGGAAAAAACATGAGAAAAGCATTGATCGCGGCAGCAACCGCTGCCATAGCAATCGCAGTCGCTCTTGCCCCCGGTGCCTCTCTTAAGACACTGGCTGAACCCTCCGAGTTTACGGATGGCAATGCGACTTATACTCTTACGGATGACGCCTCAGCCGTTATTCTGACAGGCTGGGATCCCGCCGACACTTCCGAGGAGATCACGCTCTCCGAGACCGCGACCGACGGGACCGAGACATATGATGTTATCGGAATAGGCGACAACGTCTTCTCGGGCATCTCCACACTTAAGACGATCACGATCCCCGCAACGATCGCGAGCATAGGTGACGGAGCTCTCGCAGGCGAGAATCTTACGACGGTGAATATGCAGTCTTCCGCGGCCCCCTCGATCGGAACTGATGTCTTTAATGAATCCGCCACGGTAAATGTACCTGCCGAGTCGACCGGATACGATGCAGAAGCCTGGGCCGCAGTTAATGTCGTACCCGCTGCTTCAGAGGGTGACGACACTACGGATCCCGCTACGGATCCGACAGATCCTTCAGAGGGCGATGATACGACCAAGCCCGAGGTAACAGGTACAGTAGCAGACTTTGTCGAGAGACTCTATACGGTAGCCCTTGGCCGCCCTTCCGATCCGCTCGGCAAGGCAGACTGGGTCGACAGAGCCGAGAAGCAGGGGTACACAGGTGCAGATCTTGCACACGGCTTCCTCTTCTCCCCCGAATTCCTCGATAAGAACCTCGAGACTTCAGACTTCCTTGATATCCTTTACAGAACATTTTTCGACCGTGAAGCAGATAAAGACGGCAAGGATGACTGGACAGGCAGGATGGCTGACGGCTGGACAAAGCAGGACGTCATCAACGGCTTTATCGGCTCCGATGAGTGGGCGGCCCTCTGTGCCTCCTACGGTATCGAGTCAGGAAGAGATCAGATCTCTTCTGATGGTAGCAGTGACAAGATAACGGCTTTTGCAGCACGTCTCTATTCGACATGTCTCGGAAGGACGCCTGATGCGAACGGACTCGCTGACTGGGCGAATAAGCTCAGATCGCAGACGGTAACAGGTACGGAGGTCGCTCGCGGATTCTTCTTCAGTCCCGAGTTCCTGGACGCACACTATTCTGACGGAGAATTCGTCACAAGGCTCTACAGGACATTCCTGGGCAGGACTCCCGATACTGCAGGATTTAACGACTGGGTAGGCAGACTCGCTGACGGCGCTACACGTGAAGACGTCTTCTACGGCTTCGCGAATTCCGTCGAATTCAATCTGATCTGCAAAGACTACGGGATCCTGAGATGATCACTCTTAACTGATGTTCAGTGGCCCCGCGGGACTTAAGCTCGCGGGGTTTTATTTTGCTGTTTTGAGGGCACTTCCATACGCCCTTATCGATAGCCCCGGTAACACTGTCGGTAATTCCGCCGGTTTAACTTCTCCTCGAAAACAATTTTGTAACGTTAATATCAAATATTCCTTGTAGAAATAGCACTGCCCTATACCGTAGAATATGAAACGGACTGTCATTTGGGGGGAACTAATAATGAGGAAACACCGCGGAATACTTTTGTTGCTGACTTCACTTATCCTAACGATCATCTTTCCGTTCACATCTGTCAGAATAAATGCCGAGGTCATAGTCGGACCTGACGGCAATCAATATCAGATATCCGCTAACGGAGCCAGTCTGGATAAATGGAACGCCGGCAATTCCGGTGCTATCACGATCCCCGATACGATCACCTACAACGGCCAGAGATATAATGTCTGGAAGATCAACAACGCGGCTTTCTATAATCCCACGATCCCTGATGAGTATATCGGCATAACGTCTGTAACGATCGGTAAGAACGTTCAAACGATCGAGTCAAGAGCATTCGATTCCTGTAAGGGACTTAAGAGCGTCAGCTTTAAGTCCGGCAGTGTATGTAAGACGATCGAGAATGATGCTTTCGCAGAGTGTTCGGCTCTTACAACGGTACAGCTTCCTTCAGGACTCCAGACTATCGGTAGCAGCGCGTTCCTTCAGTGCAGCAGCCTGACTACCATTAATATCCCCGACTCCGTAACTGAGATCGGCTATTCCGCATTCCTTCAGTGTTCATCACTTGCGTCTGTCACACTTCCTGCATCTCTGACAACACTTGGATTTCTTACCACAGGTGTCTTTGAGCAGTGCACGTCACTTAAGACTGTTGATATGAGCAGATGTACTTCTCTCACGTCGATACCTGAAAACACTTTCTCCGGCTGTACTGCTCTTACGACAGTTACGTTTGCCGAAGGACTCGTAACGATCGGTATAAATGCTTTCCATGGTTGTTCCCTTCTTAATAACATTACACTCCCCCGCACTATCGCACAGATAGGAAAATCTGCTTTCAGCGGATGTAGCAGTCTTAAGAATGTAACGATCCTTGCGATGACTGCACCTTCCATAACCTATGACAGAGCAAAGACGGCTAATAACTCATTTGCTACTTCAATAAGGTTCACCGTACCTACCGGTGCCGGCGGATATACGGAGTCCCCCTGGTCGAGATATACAAAGATCACTTATAGTGATGATCTTCTCCCGACAACACCTACGCCCTCGGTAAGCCCTGTTCCTACAGTATCGAATACGCCTAAGCCGACGGCGTCCAACACACCTAAGCCGACGGCGTCCAACACGCCTAAGCCTACGGCGTCCAACACGCCTAAGCCGACGGCGTCCAACACGCCTAAACCTACGGCGTCGAATACACCTAAGCCGACGGCGTCTAACACGCCTAAACCAACGGCGTCCAACACGCCTAAACCTACGGCGTCGAATACACCTAAGCCGACGGCGTCTAATACGCCTAAGCCAACGGCGTCCAACACGCCTAAACCAACGGCGTCGAATACGCCTAAACCGACGGCGTCCAACACGCCTAAACCAACGGCGTCAAACACACCTAAACCAACGGCGTCCAACACGCCTAAACCTACGGCGTCAAACACACCTAAACCTACGGCGTCCAACACGCCTAAACCTACGGCGTCGAATACGCCTGTTCCGACGACGAGACCGGGCTCAGGTCAGCAGCAATCAACAAGTACCCCGTCGCCAAGTCCGACTTCAGGTCGCAGACCAAGCGCCACAACTACACCGTCGCCTAAACCTGTGACTTCAAGGCCGACAAGACACGCGACGGCAACACCGTCCCCTACATGGCATCCTACGTCCACTCCGACAAGGAAACCCACAGCGACCCAAAAACCGACTTCTACACCTACGCCGGGACCATCTACCGGCAGTACTCAGCAGAACAGTCAGGCCCCCGGCGTAGCGGACTTCGTCGAGAGACTCTATACGGTTGCACTGGGGCGTCCGTCCGATCCCTATGGAAAGAACGACTGGGTTAACCGCGTCAAGACAGAAGGATATACCGGAGCAGATCTGGCCAGAGGTTTCCTCTTCTCAGGAGAATTCCTCGGAAAGAATATGAATAATTCCGACTTCATGGATACGCTCTATCTGACCTTCTTTAACAGACCGGCTGATTCCCAGAAATCGAACTGGCTGGGATTGATGTCTGCCGGATGGACCAAGAAACAGGTCATCGACGGTTTCATCAATTCCACCGAGTGGGCAAACCTCTGTCTTACGTACGGAATCGCATCGGGCACCACATGTCCGCCGAATATCGAAGTCGAACCTTCAGCCGAAGTTATCGAATTCGCAAGGA
This sequence comes from uncultured Clostridia bacterium, assembly GCA_946611435.1. Classification (GTDB taxonomy): domain Bacteria; phylum Bacillota; class Clostridia; order Saccharofermentanales; family Saccharofermentanaceae; genus Saccharofermentans. The sequence continues at coordinate 129,422 of CAMODL010000001.1, read as the reverse complement.
GACTTTATACAACCTGTCTCGGTCGTGATGCCGACCCCGCGGGGCTTAACTCATGGGCCCGTGATATAGCCAATATGAGGATCTCGGGTTCAGCTGCCGCTCACGGCTTCTTCTTCTCGGGAGAGTTCATCAATGCCGGGTACAGTGACGCGGAATTTGTCACCAGGCTCTATCGGACATTCATGGGACGAGACCCCGATCAGGGAGGCTTTGATGCCTGGATGAGAGCTATCGCTTCGGGGCAGAGCCGTGAAGACGTATTCAGAGGATTTGCAAGTTCGGCGGAATTCGCCGCGATCTGTGCCGATTACGGAATACTGAGATAACCGAATGTAGCCTGTTTAATGGGCTTAGGATATTGAAAAACAAACGACCTCCAATTAGAATTAGTGATGGACTAATCAATTGGGGGTCTTTGTATGAGAAAACACAGTGGAATCCTTATTCTGATCGCAACGATGCTGCTTACTTTCTTCGTACCGTTCACAGCGGTCAGGATCAATGCCGAAGTCGTCACCGGAACTGACGGAAACACCTATCAGATATCATCAAGCGGTGCGAGCCTTGATAAGTGGAAGACAGGCGTCTCGGGTGCAGTCACGATCCCTGACAGCATCACATATAAGGGACAGACATATAAGGTCTGGAAGATCAACAACTCGGCCTTCTACGATCCCACCAATCCGAATGACTACACTAAGATCACATCAATAACGATCGGTAAGAATGTTCAGACCATCGAATCTCATGCATTTGATTCCTGCACAGGAATAACGAAGGTCTCCTTCAAGAGCGGAAGCGTATGTACGACCATCGAGAACGATGCTTTCGCTGACTGTACAAGTCTTACTACAGTTACACTTCCCGAGGGTCTTAAGAAGATCGGAAGCAGCGCATTCGTAAGATGCGGCAAGCTCAACTCCATCAATATCCCGAGCTCTGTCACGGAGATCGGCTTTTCAGCCTTCCTTCAGTGCAGCGCTCTTACGAGTATCTCTTTGTCCTCATCTCTCACGTCTCTCGGATCCGGAGTAACAGGAGTATTCGAACAGTGTACATCGCTTAAGACAGTTGACATGAGCATGTGTTCCAGACTCACGACTATCCCTGATATCACATTCAAGCAGTGCTCTGCTCTGACGAATGTATCATTCCCGCCGGCACTTACAACGATCGGCTCACATGCCTTTGAGAATTGCAGCAGCCTGACTGAGATCCGACTTCCTGCCACGATCAAGACGATCGGAGAAGCCGCATTCAATTCATCGGGCGTAAAAAATGCTACTATCCTTGCGACTACAGCACCGACTATCTCATATGACAGAGGCGCCCAAAACAAGAATTCCTTTAAGCTTACAACCAACTTCACCGTACCCGCCAATGCTACCGGATACGACTCCGGTAAGTGGATCGGTTTCTCCAAGAGAGTTTCTTACGTAAACGGTCTTGCTCCCGCTACGGCAACTCCGACTACCAAGCCGTCTTCAGGCGGTGCCACACCTACGACTAAGCCTGCGACGGCTACTCCTACGACAAAACCGTCCTCAGGCAATGCAACACCTACAAGAAGACCCAGTGCGACAGTAACACCCAAGCCGACTACGCCGGGCGGATCGAGAGCAACTGCTACTCCCACACCGAGGCCGTCATCTTCCGGGTCTTCCTCGTCGTCAAGTTCAAATCCGGGCGTTGCCGACTTTATCGAGAGACTTTACACAGTAGCCCTTGGTCGCGCTTCCGATCCTTATGGAAAAGCTGACTGGGTGAACCGCGTTCGCACACAGGGATATACGGGCGCCGATCTTGCAAGAGGTTTCCTCTTCTCCGATGAGTTCCTCGGCAAGAATATGAGCGACTCGGCTTTCCTCGATGTCCTCTATATGACTTTCTTCAACCGTGCAGCCGACTCCCAGAAGTCCTACTGGCAGGGTCTGCTCAATCAGGGCTGGACAAAGAAGCAGGTCATCGACGGATTTATCAACTCGACAGAGTGGGCTAATCTGTGTCTTACATACGGGATTGCATCAGGCACTAACTGTCCGCCTAATATCGTGATCCAGCCTTCTGCTGATGTTGTCGCTTTCGCGAAGAGACTCTATACGACTTGTCTCGGAAGGAACCCCGATACGAACGGACTCAACAACTGGGCGTCAGCTCTTGCAAATATGCAGATCTCGGGATCTGAAGCCGCGCACGGTTTCTTCTTCTCGGCAGAGTTTATCAATGCCGGGCATTCTGATTCCGAGTACGTTACAAGGCTCTACCGCACGTTTATGGGCCGTGAACCCGATCAGGGCGGTTACAATAACTGGATGAGTGCTCTCTCTTCGGGTCAGTCCCGTGAGGCCGTATTCCAGGGCTTTGCCGGATCTGCCGAGTGGGCAGGCATCTGTGCCGAGTACGGTATCCTTAAATAAGATCTGACAGATCGGAAATACAAAAGTCGAGGGCTTGAGTTCAAGCACCTCGACTTTTTCTTTAAGAGGAATACCTTACTGAACCGTAAGCTTTAACCTGTATTTTTGCTCAGAATCCGACTCTATTATCAGAAACTCACCCACTGCGTTGTGCTATACTGTCTTGGTGGTCCTTTCAAGGACGCGACGGATAAAAAAACAACCGGGAGGTTTTGTTATATATGTGGTTTGAAGAAGCAGTCTTTTATCAGATATACCCTATGGGATTCTGCGGAGCACCCGCGGACGGGAATTTTGCCAACACTATGCCTGTCGATGCACCTGCCCTCAGCCCTGCGCCGATCAATAAGGTTATCGACTGGATCCCCCATTTCAGCAAGCTCGGCATAACGGCCATATACTTTTCGCCGGTCTTCGAATCGGACTCGCACGGATACGATACAAGGGACTACGGACTGATCGACAGAAGACTCGGCACCAACGAAGACTTCAGAACTGTCGTACAAAAGCTTCACGAGGCAGGCATCCGCGTTGTCCTCGACGGTGTGTTCAATCATGTAGGTCGAGGCTTTTGGGCGTTTAAGGATGTGATCGAGAAGAAGTGGGACTCACCATACAAGGACTGGTTCCATATCTCATGGGACGGCAATTCGGCATACAACGACGGCTTCTGGTATGAAGGCTGGGAGGGCCACTACTCACTGGTCAAATTGAATCTCAGGAATCCTGCTGTCATCGATCATATCCTCGATAAGATCAGATACTGGGTCGACTTTTTTGACATAGACGGATTAAGGCTCGATGTTGCCTATTGCCTTGATCGTGACTTTATACACAGATTAAGGGAGTTCGCGAACAGCATCAAACCCGAATTCCTGCTCCTCGGCGAGCTTCTCCACGGTGACTATAATCAGTTCGTTAACGACGGCATGCTCCACAGCTGCACGAACTACGCATGTTACAAGGGGCTTTACAGCAGCTTCAATTGCCTGAATATGTTCGAGATAATAAACACGCTTATACAGCAGTTCGGTCCCGAGAACTGGAGCTGGTACAGAGGAAAGCATCTGATGAGCTTTGTCGATAACCACGATGTGACCAGAGTAGCTTCGATCCTCGGTAATCCCTCTCACCTTCCGCTTATCTATACGATGGCTTTCGGTATGCCGGGTTTCCCCTGTGTCTATTACGGAAGCGAGTGGGGCGTTAAGGGACGTAAGGAAGACGGAGATCCGGTCTTGAGGCCCTGCCTTGATAAGCCGGAGTGGAATGATCTTACGGAACATATATCAAGACTTGCAAAGATCAAGTCCGGATCGCCTGCGCTGAATTACGGTTCATTCAGGTCTGTAGTGCTGACCAACCGGCAGTGCATCTTCGAGCGCAGATGTGATTCACAGAGGATACTGATCGCCATCAATGCCGACGGGAATGAATATACGGCGCATTTCGATGCGGGATGCGGACAGGCGAAGGAACTTCTTACGGGAACGATCCACGACTTCGGCGGCGGATCGATGCTCCCGCCTTACTCTTCTCAGGTCTGGCTGATGGAGAACTGATCTTTCCATAAATATCAAATGCACCTTTGCCCCTTCATAGGGTAAAATATAAGTACGCCGCATCGAAGGCGAATACTTATATTTCAGGGGTGTATTATGAGCAGAACTTTGCAGGACGTCCTTGCGATGATCAAGGACAACGACATTAAGATGGTGGATTTTAAGCTGACCGACATCGACGGTCGCTGGAGACACCTGAGTATCCCCGCCGAGAGGCTCTCAGAGAAGACGATGACACAAGGAATCGGTTTCGACGGCTCAAACTACGGCTATGCACCGGTAGAGAACAGCGACATGGTATTTGTACCTGTGCTTGATTCCGCTGTTATCGACCCTTACGCACAGATCCCTACTCTTTCCATGATCGGTGACGTCAGAGTTATCGCATTGCCCGAGAACAAGCCCTTTGACCAATATCCCCGTAATGTGGCGATCAGGGCTCTCGAGTACATGAAGGAAACAGGTATTGCTGACAAGATGATCATCGGTCCGGAATATGAATTCTACATTTTCGATACGGTGGAATTTGATGTCAGATCCCAAAGCATGTCCTATGAGATCTTCGCCAAGCAGGCTCACTGGGCTTCCAATTCCTACGAGAATAACCACGGTTACCAGATCCCTCACGGCACCGGCTATCACACCAGCCTGCCCATGGATGTATGTAATGATCTGAGAACTAAGATGTGCCTTGCCATGAAGGAGTGGGGCATAGATGTAAAGTATCATCACCCTGAAGTAGGCGGCTGCGGACAGATGGAGATCGAAGTAGAGCTGGGCGAGATGCTCAAGCTTGCCGACGACACCATGTCAGCCAAGTATGTTATCAAGAATGAGGCTGTTGCAGACGGCAGAACTGCTACTCTTATGCCTAAGCCTCTGGCAGGCGAGGCCGGAAACGGAATGCACGTTCACATGCTCCTGACAAAGGACGGAAAGCCGATATTCTACGATCCCGATAATTATGCACAGCTCAGCAATGAAGCCCTCTGGTTCATCGGAGGACTCCTGACACATGCGCGTTCACTCTGCGCGATCACGAACCCTTCCACGAATTCCTATAAGAGACTGGTTCCCGGATTCGAAGCGCCTGTTACCATCGGATATGCAATGGCCAACAGATCCGCTGTCGTTCGTATACCTGCTTATGCCAAGACTCCCGATACTAAGAGATTCGAGCTCAGGAACCCTGATGCTACATGTAATCCTTACTATGCTTATGCGGCGATCCTTATGGCAGGTCTGGACGGTATTAAGAATAAGATCGATCCTCATGAGGCAGGATGGGGACCTTACGACTTCAACCTTTTCGATCTGTCTGACGAAGAGAAGGCCAAGATCGAAGGTCTGCCTGCATCACTGCCTGAAGCCATAGCCGCTCTTAAGGCCGATCATGATTATCTGACAGTCGGCGGTGTATTCCCCGAGAGACTACTTGATCAGCTTACCAAGCGTCTTTCCAAGGCTGCTGATGAGATCGGCAGGATCCCTCACCCGGCAGAGTTCGCCAAGTACTACGATCTGTAATCAACGACATAACCAAAAAGAAGGCCTTCGCTGCGCCGCTAGCGAAGGCCTTTATTATGAAGAGATTCAGTCTGTTATATCCGACGGATCCATTTCATCCGTATCATCGTCACCGGAGGCAGTATCCTCCTTGTCGGTCTTAAAGTAATAAGTACGCTTCGTGAAGCATGATCCTATGCCGATACCCATTATAAATCCTACCCCGAATCCTGCCCATGACGACATGGATATGCGGAAGATATTACCGTAGATAATGCCGAACAGTAGAGCCATCGGCCAGTTAAAAGGTCCGGACTTAACTCCCAGTGCAGGGAGCTCTGTGCCGTCAACGATCGCCTTGCCGTCCTTTACGGTCGTGGCAAGATAAGCCGTGAAGAATGTCATCTTCCTGTCGAGTTCTGTCCTGATATTCTCGGCAACATCCTGAGAGAAAAACCTCTCTGCCATCGTATAAGTCCCGCCGTCTCTTCTTATCGGATAAACGGCAATGATCTTCTTATTGTGTTTGAAGAAATAGAACTTCCCCTTATTTGCCATGATGTCTGTTATAAGATCATAGTCGACATCAAAATCTATCTTATTCCTGAACTTTGTCTTGGCGACCTTCTTCTTGCCGGCTTCGTTAAATGAATATCCCTGAAGATCGAGCGAACTGCTCGTGAATTCCGTTTCAAATAAAGATCTTACGTCTATCATGTTTACTCCTCCTGATCCGGGGCCTTCCTGTTTCTGATGATTCCATAATAAACGGCGTTATTCAAAAAAACGTCAAGTAATATTTAAGAATAGATAAAGAAACATCCCCGATCGCTCGGGGATGCCCTGTTGTATTCTTATTGATTATAAGATTACTTGCTGAATACTACGGAAGAACCGTCTTCGAATTCGACAGTGATCTCACCGTCATCGATAGTAGCTTCACCGATCTCACCGTCATCCTCAGGAGTGAATGTGATCGTATCACCGTCGATCTCGTATGTGCCTTCTTCGTGCATAGCAAGATCATCAGCATCATAAGAGGTAAACATATCAGCGATATAATCTCTGAAGGTGTCATAGCCCTGAGCCTGAGCCATAGTATCAGCCTGCTCTTCTGTAGCACCGAACTGGTCGAGGATGATCTGTACTCCCTCATCACTTGTCATGTAATCGAGGATGTTGTCGAGATTCTTCTCTCCGTCTGAATCGAGAACATAGTTGCCGTCATCGAGCTCGAGGCTGACATCAAAGAAGATCTCAGCATCATCGGCACTCAGACCTGCACCTGCCATGATCATGTCTGCAACATTGTACTGAGCGGAATACTCTCCCTCTACATCATCATCCTTCTTACTCTTTGAGCATCCTGTTGCTGCAGCGGCGATCATGCTTACTGCAACGATAACGGAAGCGATCTTTGTAAACTTTTTCATTGTTTTTCTCCTTATTCATTTGTTCAGCCACCGATAGAGCAGCCGCGAAGATTATAGTATTTTCGAGAAGAGATGTCAAAAAAACCGCCCTCTGCGAGGCAGAGGACGGAATCTGTGATCATTTGATCTTTATGGCCGGATCGTTATTATTCCTCAACGAAGACGAATTCCATCTCACCGAGTGAAGGATCTGTCCAGTCCATAGTGATCTGGTTGCCGCTGATCGTACCTGCGGAAGAGCCCATGCCGACAGCTGACAGGATGACCTGATCGCCGCTGATCGTATATGTGCCGCTTACCTGGTTCGTGATGGTGGAATAATCAGCCTCTGCCAGCGCTTCCTCGACCAGCTGATCAATGGACATTCCGCTTGAAGTCAAGAGTGACTCGATCTCTGTCTCTGACATACCGTACATTGTAGCCATCATGGACAGCATGTTCGTTCTGAAGAAGTCTTCGAACTTCGAAGCGAATTCACTACCGTCACAGTACATTGTGAACGTGCCGTCATCACCGAGTATAAGGTGCATATCGAAGATGATGGAACCGTTGGGCTGATAGCCGGAGATACCCATATTCTCGACCATCATATCCGTAATGTCATAATGAGCTACATAAGATGTTCCGCTGATGTTGGAAACATCGATCGGAGCAGCTGTGGACTGAGTCTCTGTCTCAGTAGGCTCTGTGGGCTCTGTCTCTGTAGGTGCAACTACGTCTGTAGGCTCCGTAGACTCTGTCACATCGGGCTCTGTTTCTGTAGGCTCTGTCGGATCGCCGCCGATATCCGGGATATCAACTTCATAGATAAAGTCTACGTCATCTACCAGATCCTTCAGATAATCAGCGAATTCCTCAGTGCTGTCAGAAGAGATGAGCCACTCATCATCGTCCTTAACGAGCTCGAAAGTAAATTCCTCTACCTCGAAGCTGTCCTCATCCGAAGCAAGATCTCCGACAGCATCGATGAAAGCATCTACTGTGATCTCACCATCGATGGAATCGATGATATCGTCGATCGCAACAGTGCTGATCTCTACTGTGACCTCAGCTGTCTTCTTGTCTGCATCGGTCTCAACGATCTCATACTCTGCATTCTCGATAAGTGCGATGATAGCTTCAGACGTGGCATCAAGATCCATCTCACCTACGGCATCCTCACCGTCCTCAACGATCTTGGCATTCTTGCCGACCTTTGAATTGATGACATTGTCAAGATATGTTGCCACTACATCTTCGAGATCTGCGTCGTCTCCGCCTTTGTCACTCTTGCTGCAGGCAGCAATAGAGCCAACGAGCATCGTAGCAGATACTGCCATACAGATAACTTTCTTAAAGTTGTGCATTTGTTTTCCTCCCCTATCATTGTCTGTTCATAAACGAACAGCATTGATTATATCACATATCAATATGTAATACCTTATTCAGACTGTGAGCGTGATCACCTTGATCCTCTGACCATGGAAGCCAGATACTCTCCATAGTCGAGAGCAGTCGGATATTCATAGAATATACCGTCTATCCAGATATACCCTTCCATGAACCCGATGACACATTCGTCACAGTTGTCTTCGCCTGACAGAACGAAGAGATACTCTATGTCGGCTGATCCCGTATCGGATGAAGGCAGACGTCTGACATCCGCCATAAAGGTCAGCAGATCGCTTATCAGTCCGGAGTCGATCGATGTGTAAGACTCGGCGCCTGCCTTGTAAGTAATGACCGTAAACCCGTTTACGGCACTCGCTGTCTCGTTACTGACAGGCTCTTCTGCTTCTTCAGCTTCAGTCTCTTCAGGAACAATATTATCGTCCCGTCCCGCGATCGTTGTCACTTCCGATAGATAGCTGTCTATCTCCAGCTCTTCTATGCCCGCCGCAGCATCTACCTCATCAGCTATACCGTTATGGCTGTACGTATAAGTGCCCCTTGAGCGATCAGCATCTTCTGTCAGAGCATCCTTCTTATCATCGGTGCGGCTGAATATCAGGACACCCGCTACAAGGACCGCGACTGCGGCCGCAATTGCAGGTACGAGTCTTAGCATCATTGCACGTCTCTTGCCCTTCTCGCGGGCTGCTCTATCAGCTTCAATGGAAGTAACTTCTGCCCGCGGGTTATAATCCCCTGCAGCTTCCGCTCTAAGGTTCTCAAGGATACGGGCGCGCATGGCTTCGTCGACCTGAACATGGTTCATGATCTCTTTGTACTTATTCTCCAAAGTCATACACCTCCTTCAATACAGTCTTCAGCTTGTCACGTCCGCGCTTCAGCTTGGACCTGATCGTCGATTCCTTCACGCCGAGGACCTGCGCTATCTGTGCAGTCGTAAGATCTTCCTGATAGAACAGATGGAAGATCTCTCTGCTGTCCTCCGGAAGCGAACTCACTGCTTCCCAGATAAAGGACAGATCCTCTTTGTGCTGTGCCACGAGAGTCTCATTGAGCTCGTCGTGAGAACGGTAGCTGTTATATTTGATCCTGTTCTTGGAGGTATTGGCTGTCACCGTCAGGAGCCACGCCTTTGCGTGACCATCGTTCTCGAATACGGGCGCTTTACGCATATAGGATATAAGAACATCCTGCAGGATATCTTCTGCGTCCTGCATATTGTGGACATAAGTATAAGCGAATCTGATGATCGTATTACCGAACTTGTCCATCAGCTCCGCAGCCTTATCGGCCACGTCATCCGGTATGTAAGAGCCCTGACCCATACCGTTCCCGGCATCGCTGAACTCCTCATACTCGGATCCGGATGTTCCGTCTGTCAGATCCGTGAATCTTATCCCGGCACGATATGCCAGATCAGATATCCACGTGATCAACCGGCTTATCCTGTTGTTGATGCTAAGTGTTATCAATCCCGTATCTCCTTTAAGGTGATCGCTAATAATATAACACATATCATAAGGACTTGCCGTATGCGTTTCTTTTGCCTGCCTGATACCTCCCCGCTTCACGTTCTTACCCTATATACATTTGCCGGTAATGTTTTGTTGCATCGGGAGGTGATCTTTTTCGAGAAATATTTTTTTCGAAAAAATATAATCGTCTGCAACATTCCTCATTCCCGGATTGTATTAAAGGCATAAGACCCGAATGACAACGACAGGGTAAGGAGGACACAGAAATGAAAAAGTTAATACCTATAGTATCTTTGGTGCTCGTAACCGGACTCATCATGGGTCTGGCAGCATGCGGATCATCCAAGGACGACGACAAGAACAGCAGGAGTGGCGACAGACACACGACCGAGGAAACGACTATTCCCGAGTTGGAAGAATATGTATCGGCCGAGTATCCTGCATATGAGACTGAAGCATATTGGGAAGAGGACGCATATTACGGTGCCGATGATGCCGATATGCACAACGCCGTAACCGATGAGATGTCCGATTATATCAATAGCGGCAGCACTCCGGACGGATATAACACTAATGACGTTAATATCACGTATAACACAAGGATGCTGATCCGCCGAGTTACGATGGAAGTCGAGACGCTCCGGTATACGGATGTTGTTATGTCAGTCCGTGCACAGACAGTCGCACTCGGAGGTTATGTAGAGAGTTCTTCCGAATACGGAACAGGAGAAGAGAAAGACCTGAGGACCGGCGTATTTGTTATCCGCGTTCCTTCCGAATATCTTGATGAGCTGATCAATTCTTTCGGCGGATACTGCACAGTACTGTCACAGAATGAGAGCACCGAGGACGTTACACTTCAGTACTCCGATATCGAGAGCCATATCGAGGCTCTCCGCACGGAGCAGAACACGCTTATGGAGCTTCTTGCCAATACAGATAATATCGATTATATCCTCACTCTCCAGACACGTCTCACACAGCTGAGCTATGAGATCGAGAGCTATGAGTCTCAGGCAAGGATCCTCTCCAACCTCTCTTCCTTCGGTACACTCACTCTGACAGTAAGAGAGACAGTCGAGGAAGAGGAAGAAGTAACCCCCACACCTACTCCCGAAGATGATCCTTCCTTCAGAGAAGAGATGCGCGGAAGCTTGAACGATACCATCAAGGATATCAGAAAAGGTGCACGTAACCTCGCAGTCGACTTCGCAGGCGTAGTTCCCTACATCCTCCTCGTACTCGCAGGACTCGTTCCGGTCATCATCATCGTGATCATCGTAGTTATAGTACACAAGAAGCACAAGAAGGCCGCAAAGGCAGCCGCAGCAAATTCCGCAGAAGAGAATGAGGCGTCAGCGGAAACTCCCGTAGCAGCTATTGAAGCTGAAACAGTCCCCGAGGATAGGAACAGTGAGACATAATAATTAAACTGAGATTATTCTCAACTCTTCCCAAATATCACCCCGAACCTTCATTAAATCCGAGGTTCGGGGTGTTAATAATTCTCACATTCCATCGTCTATCTCAAAATATGTGGGCGTCCCCATTATCGCGGGGCCTTCGATGATCTCTCCTGTATAGCCGTTATTCAATATCTGCTTAAACTCGTAAAGACTCATATTGGAGGATTCATCTTCTTTGTTCCCCAGGCTCACATTTTTATTTAATACTACCCCACCAACCAGAAGGATCACGGCGGCAGCAACTGAACCGCATATAGCAAGTGCTTTCTTGTGGGCCTTCTTACGCCCTTTACCGAACTCATTCATATCAAGAGCGATCTCACAGGAAGATATAACAGCTGCCTGCTCTTCAAGCTTATCCATAAGCTTTTGGTTCTGATCTTTCAGTTCACGGATAATATTTGCCTGCTCACTACAGTATGAAGCAAGTGTCTCGCTGAGCGCATCCTGTCTGCTTATAAGTTTATCGATATTATCGTTTATCTTGGCAAGATCTTTACTGTTTGACAGAGAGGACACAAAAGAGACAGATCGGCCTTCGTCAAACAAAAAGCGACATTCGTTCAGATTTAGCTTGGATGAGATCCTTTTTATCTCTTCCTGATCGGGTTCAGTACAATTCAGCTCCCACCTTATTATCGTGCGGGAACTGACACCGAGGATCTCAGCCATTCTCTTCTGAGAATACCCATTCTTCATTCTATAAGATTTAAGCTGCTCTCCGAACAAGACCCTGATCCTCCTTATAGGTATATTCTCAGTCTGAATAAAAAACTGTATTTCGTCAAGTGACATTTATTTGCGACACATGTCACATCTGCCTGGGCAAACTCAATTAATTCAAGCTTCCACCGGTTTTTTATATGTGACATGTTCTTCTATGAATAATGCTCACTCGCATACAGGCTCAGCTTGGAATACAGCACATCGGCAATGTCCTCTATCGGTTTGCCCTGGAGATCATACGTCTCCAGCTCCTCATTGATCATCACATACACAGATCGTACGTAATCGTTTCACACTCATACCACGGAGTATTCTCGTCAATATAACGGATCTTCCGTTCATTCTCACCCTTCGAACATCCTGTCAGATGAATCCCTGACAGTATGATCGTCAGAAGGATAACAATAGTGTTTTGATGTGCTTTACTCCTGAACACTGTCGTTTACTCCCACTAATTCTGGTAATCTACCGGTAGTTTTCCGATACATACAGATCGATTCTTGATTGCAGTGATTCAGCTATGTCCTGTATGGTTTTACCCTGCAGATCATATGAATCAACTTCTTCGCAGATAATGTTATAAACACCCCAATCATAAGAAAGCAAAGTGTTAACAGATTCAACAGATTCATTAAAAAGCTCGACTGTAACTTCATCGACAGGAGGCAATCTGTGTACATAAGAATAAAACGGAGATTCAGGATCAACTGTCTCCGGATGACTTGTTGATTCACTCAATTCATCAAGCACCTGTCTTGATACGGGAATGCTCTGATTTGTCGCAATAATCCTTTGGACATCTTCATCAAACAGCATTGAGATAAACTGCCAGCATATGTCAGGTCTCTCTGAACTAGATGATATACTGACCTGTCCGACAGGATTTGCCAGTCGAACTGACCCGTCGATTGACGGATAACCGATATATACAAATCCGCCTTCGGAACCTCTTACGTAATAATTCAAGTCATAAATACTATTCATAAAGCTTAAGCATGATAGATACTGATCCGCGCGTACCAAGTCAAAGTTTGGCAATTCCCCGGGAGTCGATCCGGTCGGTATTCCGTATTCAATTGCATATTCCAAAGTATCGACCAACTCTTCGGTACCATACACATGCTCGGAATACGGATCATCAACACGCATATCGACAGAATATCTTAAGACAGAATCAGCGATATTTCGAGAATACTCTCCCGCCATCGGAAGTATTCCGGTCTCTTCTGACAGAGCCTGCATATCGTAAATGGAAACGTCATTTGTATTAAAGATATCCGCCTTACCCCAATATCCGCTTAAGTAAAAAGCTGCAAATACACTGTAGCAAACATCGTCATTCAACATAAGCTTCTCGATGTTTTCCGGCATAAAACCCGATTCAAATGCTTTGTACCCCATACAGTAAGGAGCCATGTCTATTACTAATCCCGAATTATATAGATTACGATAGTCAAAGAACGAACCGTAGAAGATATCAGGAGCATTCCCGTCATTGAAGTACGAGATCATTTCTGCCGTAACAACCTGAGCCTCGGATCCATTCATCCAATTAAATATATTAGTATAATCGGTAGTGATAACCCTGTATCGATCTTGGGAAGTATTGAATTTATAAATAGCCCATTTGAGAGGAAGATCGTATGACAGGTCAAAGCCGCCGATCTCGATCTCTTCCATATTGCTATAGTCGATACTGCTGTCATACTCCATGATCTGAATCTCTATACTCCCGCCATAGTAACCGTACCCGACTGCAAAGCTATTATCATCAAAAGGATAATAAGTTGTTGACTGGCATCCGCTGCCTTCAGGTTTTATATTCACATAATCAAAATCCGCCAGGATCTCTATGGTTTTATTACTGATGTCAACTTTATAGTCTGCCGTCCCGTCAATAATATGATTACCATTGCTTATGCCGAGTTTCTCGCTTATTTCACTTGTCGATAAAACAAGATTTATGATATCCGAATCAAAGTCAACTTCATAATAATTGTCGTAAAACGTATCGGGAATAACAATGTATTCTTTACCGTTGTCTTCATAATAAGATGACATAGCACTCGGATAAACAGAGTCAGTTAATGTAACAAATCCAATCTCATTATCATTGTTATCATATTTAACTATCCTTTCACGAGCGAAAACGATGTATCCATTTGTTGTAGGAACAGCAGACACGGCACCTGAAGCAGATATTTCGACAGTATTGATCAACGACCCGTCTGACAGGGAGTATTCATATTTATTCTTGTTGTCAACACGGACATATTTATCATCTACAATACACTGAGGCAGCTCGTTATCCGACAGCCTGATAGTATCCACAACATTATCTTCAGAATCTAACACATACACAGACCTGATCAATTCATCTGAAATGCCTTCATCAGAGTCATTATGATACGATACACAGACATAATAATGATCATCATAATTGAACACGTTGTCTATCTCGGTAATATACGTACAGTCATTATCGATAATACAATCATGGACTTTATATCCTCGCCGTTCATTGATCTTTACCCAGGATTCCTCATCCTTTTTGGAACACGAGATTAAAGGAACAGCTAACGCTGATACGATCAACAGAGAGATTCCCTTCTTACAACAGTTCTTGATCATTCATCCTACTCCATCATCATCTGCCCAGTAGAGGCATTTACAATTACAGTTCCGGCAAATCTGGTATTAGAGTTTCCGTCTATATTGTTCTGATAATAAACTACCCAGCAAGGAACAAGATAGTATACTTTCAGTCCGTTCTCATCAGTTACAACTCCTCCGGAATCGAAAGATAATATCGGAACATAACATAACTCGGCCGCATATGGAGTGATATCATATAGGTGATTGTCCACATTCATTCGGTTAATGGATTCATTGATCCCGTCAACACACTCTTCAAAAGGTATGATTCCGACATCCGATTCGACCGGTTCAAGATCGTACTCCAGATTATCAACTATGTATATTGAGTCACTAACATAATACTGGGGAGATACTGATGCTTCAGGGTGTGCAATACCCCTTATATCTTCATTCCATACATAATCGTAATTCGTATCAGTTTGATATATGTATGGCATTCCGATTGGAAGATCTTCAACTGACTGTCTGACAAACACGCAGGATAACTCAACACCGGTAGCTATTTCCGCGCCATCATCTCCAAATGTCAAACTGATAAAATCGGAATAATATGGCAATCGGAATATCAGATATACAGATTCATATTCTGATTCAATGGTTATTTGTCCTTCTTCCGAATTGCCGACATGAATAGAATCTGTAAAACACCGAAGATCTTCCTGTTTTATAGTTTCATATGGTATATCGTTGTTATTCTCGTAAGCACCTCCGGTATAAAACGGAAGAGTATATTGGGTTACCTGTATTCCGTCTTCGATGTTACTGATACTGCATCGACGGTTATCATCTGAATTGTCACATATCCGGATTCTGTACACAGATACGCTGCTTGGTATCTCATCTTCATTTCCGTTAACGTTGAGGATACGCACCTGCCCAATATCCGTTATGCTGCTCTGCTCGATGTCCTCTATCGTCTGAGCAACAGAAACTGTCGAGGATGAAGAATCATCCTCGACGTTTTTACCGTTTTTGCATGAACACATGGTCAACAAAACGATCAATAATACAACGGTTTTACAGTATTTCCTGCGCATTCCATGTTGCTCCGACAGTTAAACCCAAAGTTGAATTTGAAGATAAACCTAACTGATATGTACCGCCACTCTGTGAATACGAACCCGTATGTCCATAACAACTGTAGAAATTCTTGCTTGCTTTTTCAGACTTGTTCTTACAGATTGAAAGATGCACATATGCATTGCTTGGGAAAGTGTTTGACGGTAGCCCATTAAACGACACGGAATTCAGTCGCAAATAATAGTAGATACACGCGCCGCTAACTGTCTGCGAACCGTTGTAAGACATATTACCGCCTGAAGTAGAATATGTTCCAGTCACTCTTGAAGCTGCACTTACAGAGAAAGCCATGGCGACAAGCATAACTGATGCAACGACCACGGATAATAGTTTTTTCTTTAACATAATGAACTCTTTCTGCAATTCAATATCGCTCATTCAGTCCTTGCCTCAACAGCCATTCTGTGTTATTAAGTAAATGTGCTCAGATGGTGTTGAGGCTCCTGCGCCTTGCTGTATCTGACCCGAAGACTCGTATTGCAGTGCGAGTCTTCTTTTATGTCGATACAGCCTGATATGTAGCCCATGGGTCT
Source organism: uncultured Clostridia bacterium (assembly GCA_946611435.1). Taxonomy (GTDB): domain Bacteria; phylum Bacillota; class Clostridia; order Saccharofermentanales; family Saccharofermentanaceae; genus Saccharofermentans. The sequence continues at coordinate 113,174 of CAMODL010000001.1, read as the reverse complement.
GTACCTCCTTGTTCTTATCTGTCTGTCAATAGCTTGTGAAGTGTCCTGTACTGTCACATGTAAGTGTTAGTGTATATGATTTGCTCTGACCATTACTTGAAGCTATTCCATATATACGCACATAAGCTTTGCTTGCGGTTATATTTCCTGAAGATATGGTCGGATTACTGGTCCATGTGCTTAGTGCCGCTCTGTTGAAAGAACCACTAGCAGATGTTGCATTACAAGAACCTGCCATATAGATAAAAGAGCCATCTACATGAATTGTGAATATAGGAAGCCCGTTCGAAGCATAATATGTCTTCGAGGCGCTGTTACTTGCTTCCTGTGATCTATCAAGCGATGCATCTCCCATTGTTGTCACTGATACAGTCATATCCTCATAATCTATCTCTATGCTGAAATATGTGATATCGTCAGAGTCTATACTATCTTCAGTTTTCGAATAAGGACAATTTGATTCAATAACTTCTCTAAACTCGGAATAACTGTTTATATCATGTGTCTCGAGATACTCAATGAGGCTGAATTCAGACTCGGAAGCTCTGCACGAAGAGTCGGGTATCCCCAAAACGCAAAATATAACCGATATTGTCAATAATGTTGCTAATACTTTCTTCATGGGTTTATACCTCCGTTTTTATTGTCCATCATCGACTTGATTGTACGACGGTGTCCCTAATTCAGCTGATCCTTCAATGACCCTTCCGTCAAAACCGTGATTTCTCCAATAAAGCCATGTTCCAAAAATCAATATCAGGATTAATAGACATGTAATCAATATTGTTATCGTCCTTATTCTCTTTTGACGAAGATCATTCCTACTTGAATCCAAAGCAGCTTTGTACGAATCGATGATAGAAAGTAACTGCTCATTCTGTGCTTGGAGTTCTTTTACCAACTCATTATGATTTATATTCAGTGATTCATTTATGATGTCTTGTCCGGTTACGAGATTACCAACTCCGTCTGCTATCTCATCCAAAACCGTTTTCTTAGATTCATACGATGTATCATCAGATCTAAGCAGCTCGTCCTCCGTGATCCCCGTAATTTTTGTAATCTTTTTCATCTCATCAGGATGGGGTTTACTGATATTCCGTTCCCACCTTGCAACAGAACGAACGCTAACACCAAGAAGCCCTGCCAGATCTCTCTGTGAGAAATTCATTTTTTCTCTATATTCTTTAATCTTTACACCTGACAAGACTATATCCTCCATACGTATATTTAAGTTGAATCTATGTGATAAAAACACACTTGTCAACTGACAACTTTAATATGACAAGTATGACAACTTCAGGAAAGGAATGCAGCATTTTCAGTGCTTTGAGGGACTTTTGAACATGACAACTTGCATGGTGTTAGGTTATTACAATTATTCAATTCGCTCTGATTGTCATTCTTCACTGATGTTGTCTTGCTGTTTTCTCAATTTGAGAGATTTGCTCCGGTTACACCGATTTCGAGCAGCAGGATGCACACCTGAGATAAGAACTGAGCATGACACCCGGCGGCTTCGGCTTGTCGTAAAACTCTCATTTTCGCTCATCTGCGACGATTAATAGATGTTTTTTTTGTCGTAATTCAGTTGATTGTTTAAGATTACGACATGTTTATCGCGAGAAATCATCGCATGTGAGACTTTTCGATACATTTACGACAAGAATTCAAAGTAAAACTTGTCTCAAAACTTCGAGAATGGGATCTTTGCGACAAGAAGCTGGATCCCATGCAAAAGACCGCCCCAACAGATGAGACGGTCTCCCGATAACTATTTTTCTAATGCTCGGTCATGACTTATACGAGCTTTAATCTGTGATAATTCTTCTTGCCCTTACGAATGATAGCCTCGCCGTCCTTATCGAAGTCAGACTCCGCCAGATTATAGAACTGATCCTCGACAGCAACATCGTTCAGATATACACCCTTCTGCTGGATCATTCTTCTTGCCTCACCCTTTGACTTCATAAGACCCGCGGTAACGAGAACGTCAGCGATCTGAAGACCTGCTGCGATATCGGAAGAACTGATCTCTGTCGTCTTCATATCCTCGGAACGTCCGTGATTCTCGTATATATCCTCGGTCGTCTTCTTGGCGATATCTGCCTGCTCTTCACCGTGCACGATCTTGGTGACTTCATATGCAAGTCTCTTCTTTGCCTCGTTGATGGCTGAATCCTTGAGTTTGGCATATTCATTGATCTCATCCATCTCAAGGAATGTCAGGAGCTTCATGCACTTGATGACATCAGCATCGTCGATATTACGCCAGTACTGATAGAAATCGAAGACGGAAGTCTTGTTCGGATCGAGCCAGACAGCACCCTTGGCAGTCTTACCCATCTTCTTACCCTCACTGTTCGTAAGGAGTGTAAATGTAAGACCATATGCAGGTGCCTGATCTTTACGTCTGATCAGTTCTACGCCACCGATGATATTCGACCACTGGTCGTCGCCGCCTAACTCGAGGCAGCAGTCATACTTCTTATGGAGGTAATAGAAGTCGTAGCTCTGCATGAGCATATAGTTGAACTCCAGGAAGGACAGACCCTTCTCGAGACGCTGCTTGTAGCACTCGGCAGTGAGCATCTTGTTTACCGAGAAGTGCGGACCGATCTCTCTTAGGAACTCGATGTAGTTGAGGTCTCTGAGCCAGTCTGCGTTATTGACGATGATCGCCTTGCCGTCAGAGAAGTCGACAACTTTGCCCATCTGCTTCTTGAAGCACTCGACATTATGGTCGATAGTCTCTACCGTCATCATCTGTCTCATGTCTGTTCTGCCGGTCGGGTCTCCGATCATTCCGGTTCCGCCGCCCATAAGTGCAATAGGTCTGTGCCCTGCCTTCTGCATATGGCTCATTACCATCATCTGGACAAAGTGTCCTACGTGAAGGCTGTCTGCCGTCGGATCAAATCCTATATAGAAAGATACACCGGGCTTGCTGAGCAGATCGTAGATCTCCTCCTTATGTGTTGCCTGCGAGAAGTATCCTCTCTCTTCCAGCGTATCGAAAACATTCTTACTCATTGAAGTATCCTCCGTGTTTAAATAAGCCTCACTATTCTATCACCATTTGTCCCAAAACAAAACTTACCCGGGAAAATGAGGATGATACCCGGGACAGCCGAAGGATCAACAGATTACAAAACCCGCCGGTTCCTCAAAAAAGTACCGGCGGGCTTAGTCTATACGTTGATTATCCTATCGGATCAGCCCCTGCTTTGATCCCGCTCCATCTTAAATGCCATTGCAATAAAGATGATAGACAGGTTGAAGAGCATATCCATAAAAGATCCGAGTCTCATGAAGCTCGTGTCGTCTACACCAAAGTAATAGAACAGAGCGAACATGCTGGCTACCAGCTGCCATCCTTCGATCGCAGCGATTATATTGCAGAAGAGACGCGCCAGGGCTCCGTCACGGAGACATACAATGATAAGGAGTACACCGGCTACCCCGGGAACAAGGATATTGTTCATTACATCAGAAGTAGCTGCGAGGAACTCCTTGAACTTTTCGATATCCTTAAATGTTCTGAAGGTGATATAGAGTACCGGAGCAAATGCACCGATGGATGCTACCAGATCGAAGTTACGATCCTTGATAATGAGAAGACCAAACAGGATCGTCGGGAAGATGCCCAGCCAGAAGATCAGGTCAGAACCGAAGTAATGAGGTGCAAACAGATCTGCCTGCTTCATGTTGCCGTGAACGATACCGAGAATGATATAGATCACCGCAGTAGCGATAGCGCATATCCTGAGTACCATGCTTGGTGTCATCTGGATGGCAGGCGCTGCCGGCTGATACATGGGCTGCATATAAGGCTGTCCCGGCATCGGAGCAGGAACAGGCTGTCCCATCGGCGGCGGTGCACTCTGGAATTGAGGCTGTACGGGAACACCTGTCGGAGCACCGCAGTTATTGCATACTACTGCACCGTCCGGAAGCGGATTGCCGCATTGAACACAATTCATAACTATTACCCCCTCGTTTTGAAGTGTTATGACTCAATGATATCAAAACGTGGGATGTATGACTACATAGATCTTATAAACTCACATGCCTTGGTAGCTGCAACGGCGCCGTCAGAAGCAGCTGTCGTAAGTTGCCTTAAGTCCTTCGTTCTGACATCTCCCGCTACGAAGATCCCACGCCCCGAAGTTGTGCAGTCCTCACCTGCAACGATATACCCGGAAGGATCGATATCAACAAGCTCTCGAACAAGATCCGATGAAGGGATCTGACCTACGGCGATAAACAGCGCGCTTACATCTATATCAAGATCACCCTCACCCTTTGTACTCGCGAGTGTCAGCCCCCTGAGCTTTCCTTCTTCACTCTTGAGCTCCTTAACGGTATAAGACATCAAAGGCTCGACAGCGGGAGAAGCAAGAAGGCGATCCACGTTAGCCTTGTCACCGCGGAATTCGTCTCTCCGGTGAATGAGATAGACCTTATTACATATCCCGGCCAGGTACTCGGCATCTTCGAGAGCAGTGTTGCCTCCGCCGACGACAGCTACATCCTTGTCCTTGAAGAACGAACCGTCACATGTGGCACAGTAAGATATCCCCTTGCCGACCAGGCTGTCTTCCGACGCGATGCCAAGCTTACGGTGTGAAGCACCGGTCGCGATTATAAGGGCCTTTGCTTCGACTGTTGTACCGTATTCACCCGTGAGTGTGAACCCGTTATCCGCAGATCCCGTGATCGAGTTTACACGATCGAATTCGAGACGGGCACCCAATGCGGTTGCCTGTTCATATAGCCCCGTCGCAAAGTCGAATCCGGAGATATTCGCGATACCGGGATAGTTGACGATCTCGGGCGTGTTTATTATCTGCCCGCCGTAAGCCTCGCCCTCGAAGATCACTGTATCCATTCCGGCGCGACATGCATAGATCGCTGCCGTTAATCCTGCCGTTCCTGCTCCGATGATCGCGATATCTGCCATATCGTTCACTCCTTTGTAATGTATGGAAGCAACTGTTCGTACAGATCCTGATGATCGCGCTTCAATGACAGGATCCTTCCTTCGGGATTAATGAAGCAGTGTTCACTGTTACCCGTGCACCTTATATCTCCTGTCTTCTTGTCTTTTACGGTATATCTTATCTTGAAGCGTACACCCGTAAAATCCGTTATTGCCATCTCAACGATAACAGTGTCGTAGTACTTTGCCATGGTCTTGTATTTGGCGGAGACTCCGACTACCGGACTTATGATCCCGATCTCTTCCATCTCTCTGCATCCGAGCCCGATCTTATCGAAAACATAGCTCCTGGCTTCCTCGAACCAGCGAATATAGTTGGAATGATGCACTACCCCCATCTGATCTGTCTCGTAGTACTGGACAACGTGTTCGTATTCAAATACCATTTTTTTCTCCTTGTGTTACTGTTATTTCCTGCCCGGAGGCAAATCTGTCTATATCATCGAAATACTCATACCGTACCGGTTCATGCTGCAGTTCGTGTCTGTAGTGACCGTAATCCTTGACAGTGATATCAGCACCTGCCGCCCGAAGTCTTTCCTCGACCTTCCGGACTCCCTTGCCGTATCCTCCCACGGGATCCTCTTCTCCATACGGCATGAAGGCCGGCTTATCAGGCAGATCTCTATATGCCTTACTGCTCTGCATACGCGATATGAGCGTAAAGAGATCTGTAAACCCTTTGGAGGTGAAGAGGAATCCTGCCATCTCGTCTTCTATGTATTTACGGATCTCTTCGTCATCGGTCGACAGCCAGTCAAAGCTTGTCTTGGGGTGATCTATCCTTTTGTTGTAAGGCTTAAAAGCTATGCTGTTGATGAGCTTACCCGGCTTACGGCGCTGCCCGAACAGATTAGTTATCCGTGACAATGCAAGCCCTGCTCCGACGCCGGGATTGGGCCCCATAGTCGATGCAAAGATAAAGCGGTCAAACTCATCAGAATACTTCCTGTCGATATACATATTCCGGACGATGAATGATCCCATGCTGTGTCCGTAGAGGATGTAATCGAGTCCGTCTCCGAATCTTTCCTTTACTATCCGGTGAAGCTCCATCTCATCCCTCAGGATACATTCGGCAGAATCCTTACATGCACCGAAGAAGCCCTTAGGCATGTTGTTGCCGATATTGGTCTTCCACGTCTCGCCGTGACCCAACATATCAAGTCCGCACACATGCCAGCCTTTGCTGTTAAGATAGTCCGTCATCTCTTCGTAGCGACCGAAGTGATCCGTCATCCCGTGACAGATCTGAAACACTCCTTTTATATCGCCGGTTGTCGCAGGGCATATAAAGGCAACGATCCTGTTACCCCCTCCTGCTGCCGCATCAAACACTATCCTCTCAGCATTCATCCGGAATCTCCGTCAATCCAGAGTGACCCTGATATACGTTGTCTTATCCGTGGACAGCTTATCTGCCGGAACGCGATTGCCGTCCATAACAACACCGTCGACCTCTACTGCCGTTACGCTGTCGCCGGATGATGTCTTAACATAAGTGATGTCGATCGGACAACCGTTAAACTCCATCGACACGCCCGCCTTGCCTTCACCATCAAACTGTTCGGGCAACAGCTTCGGCTCGAAAACGATATCGCCCCACTGTCCCTTAACGCCGAACATCTCCGTCAGCACCGTCAGCATGAGCCATGAGGCCGCGCCGGTCAGATAGTGATATACACCTCTTCCCTTCGGATCAAAGTACTCGGGAACCCCGGGATAGATCCCTGCCGACTCGAAGTCTGCAGCATGTCTGTAGAGCGTATCGATGACCTTGAAGCCTTCTTTCTTGAATCCTCTCGTATAGAGTGCATTACCGTACATCGTCGTCATATGAGAGAAGACTGCGCCGTTCTCTTTCTGCCCGTATGCGAATCCGAACATACGGCCCATATCGGTCTTGACCTCACGGAAGTTCGTATTGAGTCTGTAGCCGCCTATCGCTTCGTCATAGATATACTTATCTGCCGATCTTACGATCCCGCTGATCTGCTCTTCAGAAGCGATCCCGCTCATGATCGTAAACACCTGTGAAGTCAGCATCATCCTGCCGTCTGCGATACTCTCGAGCGGACGCCCGGAATCGTCATAATAACCGTTGAATCTCGAATAACCGGATGCGTCCGTAAACCATTCGCTCTCTGTTATATGAGCAGCGATATGCTCTGCCTTGGCAAGGAGATCCTCCCTGATATCGGATATCTTAATGCTCTTTACGGGAGCCTTAAATCCTTCTTTTACAAGTGAGCAGTATGAGGAAAGGATATCTCTTCTGTCATCATCCGAATCTCCTGTACCGAAGAGAAGCTCGATCTCTGAAGCCATCTCGATGCTGTCTTTGTGTGTCACCTCAGAATACTTATCAAGAAGAGATGCCAGCCTTCTCATATTGCCCGCGTAGGCAGCAGTAAATGCCACACTCTCGCCGCGCTTGGCAGCCATATCGAGAGCATCATTCCAGTCAGCTCCTCGAATCCTCATGTGCCCGTGTTCGCCGATGTCGAAGAAAGCAGCCATATTCTGGAGCAGGAGATGCTCGAGTACTGTTCCTTCGGACTTCATTGAAGCTATATCGTCATCAGTATGATCATCCTTGGACAAGAGCTTCTCTCCTCTCATGACCTGACGGTCGATGAAGTAAGGCGCTGTCTCGTCGAGGATTCCGAAGTCACCGCTCTGGTTGATATAGAGTTCCATAGTCATGAACGGCCACATGGCGTGATCCATCCACACTCTCGTTATCCCGTTACGGTCTGCAATGAACTCGCCTCTTCCGCTGCCGATTATCGTCGCATTCGTTCCGTCTGTCCTGACTCCGCCGAAGTTCTCGGCGAGCATATCCCTGACATCCGAAGGATCCATTATTATCAGTGCAAGGCAATCCTGCCACAGGTCACGCCAGCCTCTTCCGCCCTTGCCGTAATCATGATGCGGAAGGAAAGAGCATCCGTATATCCTTCGTAGCATCGGCTGGATACCGACCCAATACATCCAATTATCAAATGACTTATCACCGCTCCTGAATCTGACGTTATCGCGCCTTATCCAATATTCCTTCTGCGCCTCAAATGCGGATCTCTCTGTAGCGCTGTTGAGGAAGGGGAGGATATCCTTTTGCAAAGAAGAAGCGTGTGATAATATCGTCGCCTCGTCATCGGCGGCTTCACCGTTCTCATTAAGAGTCAGGATAAAGATGTAAGATGCCTTCTCACTTGCCTTGATCGTCCTGGCATCAAATCTCGCTGCACCGATCACTTCAAATCCGTCAACTCTGTCACCCGGCTTCATCTCAGGCTCATGCACAGCAGGATATGACGGTGCATCAAATGTTCCGCCCTCTCCTATATAATCCTCAACTACGGGGCAAAAGCCTGCGGGGGCATTCGTACCGTCAGTTACGTCTGCGGCAAAGAGTCCATAGGAGATCTTATTGCGCCTGTGACCTCTCTCATCGAAAGTAAGCGTAGGATCGTTTACGATCCCATACTCCGTCACCAGAACTCTGTTGAGCATCGAGGTAACATTTCTGTGGTCTCTGATATTATCGGCCGAGCGTCCGTAGATCGGAACTGCGGCCGTAGGAGTGATGTGAATATCGTCTGATCCGGTGTTCGTTATATCAACTCTCGTTATCTCTGCTTTAACATCCGTTCCGGAAGGGACAAATGTAGTTACTTCACACTTAAGGCCGACCTTAGGCATCTGCCTTACTACTCTCTGATACAGAAGCCCGCCGTATACCGTAACCTGATCGGCATCCTTATCGCCTGATGCCTTAGAAGCGTGCTGAGCCGCGGAGGCTCCCGTCGCAGACACGAGGACAGCCTTACTGTCACCGTCTCGAAGAGCAGATATCCAGAAGTTCCTTGTGGATCTGTTGTTATGGAGATTATCACTGCTTACCGGCTCAAGGATAAACGTGTTCTGGCTTGTCTTAAGATCTCCTCCGAGCTCGGGAGTTACAGCTCCCATCATTCCGTTTACGGAAGCTACCGGAAAATAAAGGTAGCTCATCCTGTCTGCATCTTTGAGTTCGAACGTTCCGTTTCCGTCAATAAAGCTGTAGCTCTTCATATCGCCCCTCCGAGTATGATGATTATCTTCTTCTGCTGCCGCCTCTCATAGCCAGAAGTCTCAGCAGTGTCAGAGCTGAGGAAGCAAGTGCGATCGCATAAGTATCGCCGGCAGATCTCAGAAGAGAATGAGCCTGTGAATACTGATCCTCCGATACCCATCTGTATTCCTTCATATCCTTGAAGGCGCGTCGGCTGGCATTACGCTCGACCGGGAGCATGAACAGATAGAACAGGAAAGCTATGCTGTAGACGACCAGACCGATAGTACTGATGGTATAGCCCATACTTCCGTTGACATTTCCGTTGCTGTCAGTAGAAGCATACATGATCATGACACCGATGATGGTTATCCATACACCGAAGTTCGATGCAAAACCTGCCATTGGAGCGAGCATCTGTCTGATCCTGTAGATGATCATACCCTCGGCATCCTGGATGGCATGGCCGCACTCATGTGCCGCAATTGCTATGGCTGTAACAGTGTTACGCCCGTATGTGGTATCCGACAGATAGATCTTTCCCTCCTTGGGAGAGTAACAGTCCGTGAGACTTCCGGGCTTGTGATCAATAACTATTCCGTATACTCCGTGAGACCGCAGCATCTCTTCTACGACCTGGTTTGCCGTCTTGCCGGAAGCTGCCATAACCTCGCTTCCCTTCTGAGCCTTCCTCTTAAGAGAAGACTGGACGACCAGGCTCCATATCATGATTCCAATTGCTATACCGTAATACCACAACATATCCTTACCTCTCGTGCATTACACTTAAAGTCGTTCCGGGAAGGCCCCATGACCGGAGCTGCCCCATAAACCCATAATGATTTTATAATTTACCGAAGCAAACATCAATTATCTACTGAGGCAGATGTGCGGTTAGATGTGTATTATCCCGGTCACGATGACACATTTATATGTTTTCGAGCAGACAAAAACCGCCCCGGAATGTGAATACCGGGACGGCCATATGTCGATCATTTATGATCAGGTGTTTATTACTTGCCTGCGTTGCAGATGATGGAGAAGTCCTCAGCCTTGAGGGAAGCACCACCTACGAGACCGCCGTTGATGTCCTTCTGAGCGAAGAGACCTGCTGCATTCTTAGCGTTGCAGGAACCGCCATACAGGATCGTCATAGCGTCAGCACACTTCTGGCAATAGAGCTCAGCGATAACGCCGCGGATGAATGCGCAAACTTCCTGAGCCTGCTCATCTGTAGCTGTCTTACCTGTACCGATAGCCCAGATAGGCTCATAAGCGATAGTGATCTGACAGAGCTTCTCAGCAGGGATATCCTTGAAAGCGCCGACGATCTGACTCTTGATCCAGTCAAATGTCTCGCCTGCCTCACGCTGAGCGAGAGACTCACCGCAGCAGATGATAGGCTTAACACCATACTTAAGAAGAGCATGAGCCTTCTTGTTTACTGTCTCATCTGTCTCAGCGAAATACTCACGTCTCTCGGAATGACCGATGATGCAGTAGTTAACGCCCATCTTAGCGAGCCAGAGAGGAGAGATCTCACCTGTGAAAGCACCCTTCTCCTCGAAGTGGCAGTTCTCGGCTGCGATCTTGATGTTGGAATAAGCTGCTGCCTCAACAGCTGCTGCAAGAGCTGTAGCAGGAACGCCGAGAGCGATCTTAGCCGTAGCATCCTTAACGAGAGGCTTGAGCTCATTGATGAGCTTAGCTGCGTCTGCAGGTACACCGCAGTTCATCTTCCAGTTACCTGCTGCAAATGTTCTGCCGTTCTCCTTGTCGAGGAGGCAATCGATACCGGGAAGTACCTTACCCTCGATGAACTCGAGAGAAGCGCCGCCGCCTGTGGAGATGTGAGATACCTTATCAGCGAAGCCGAGCTTCTCGATAGCAGCTGCGGAATCACCGCCGCCGATGATGGAGATAGCGTCAGACTCAGCGATAGCAGCTGCAAGAGCCTTTGTACCTACAGCGAACTTCTCGAACTCGAATACGCCTGCAGGACCGTTCCAGATTACTGTCTTAGCTTCCTTGATGGCAGCAGAGAACTTCTCGATAGTCTTGGGACCGATATCGAGACCCTCCCAACCGTCGGGGATCTCCATTGTAGGAACGACCTGGGAATTAGCGTCGTTGGAGAAATCATCAGCTACAACCGTATCCTCGGGCAGGAGGAGCTTAACGCCCTTCTCCTCAGCCTTAGCGAGGAGCTCCTTAGCGAGATCTACCTTATCAGCCTCGAAAAGGGAATTACCGATGGAACCACCCTGAGCAGCGATGAATGTGTAAGCCATACCGCCGCCGATGATGATCGTATCAGCCTTATCCATGAGGTTTGTGATAACGCCGATCTTATCGGATACCTTAGCACCGCCCAAGATAGCAACGAAAGGTCTCTGAGGATTGGAAAGAGCACCGCCGATGAAGTCGATCTCCTTCTGGATCAGATAACCGGATGCGGAAGGCAGGTAGTTAGCAAGTCCTGCTGTTGAGGCATGAGCTCTGTGAGCCGTACCGAAAGCATCATTTACATAGAGGTCAGCCATGGAAGCGAGCTCTGCTGCAAACTTGGGATCATTCTTTGTCTCTTCCTTGTGGAAACGGACATTCTCGAGCATGAGGATCTCGCCGTCCTTAAGGGCAGCTGCCTTTGCCTTTGCATCCTCGCCGATAACGTCTGCTGCAAGTGTAACGGGCTTGCCGATGAGCTCAGCGAGTCTGTCTGCTGCGGGCTTCATTGAGAACTTAGCCTCAGGTCCGTTCTTCGGACGGCCGAGGTGAGAAACAAGGATAACCTTTGCATTATTGTCTACGAGATACTTAATTGTGGGAAGAGCGCCCTTGATACGCTTGTCGTCTGTGATCTTTGTGCCTGTTTCCTTGTCCAAAGGTACATTAAAATCAACACGTACGATGACTCTCTTGCCGGCAACATCCAAATCTTCAACATTCTTCTTCAAATACTGTGCCATAAGATGTTCACACTCCTGGATATAGATTTACTGTTAAACGCTTAACTGCGCACTCACGGGTTGTATTATACAATTTTCGACAAGGGGTTTAAAGAATAAAAAGGGGCGAAAATGAAGCGACCGATGTGATATCGGCCGCTTATTCCGTCAATGTTCATTAAATGAAAATCTTTTGTCCCTCTGCCGTCAGATCTCATTCACCACATACTTGTCATAGTATGCACGATATGACTCCTCATTGAAGTTATCCTTACGCTGCTTGAAGTCGTGCATATATGCGCCGCTCTTCTGGTTGACCGATGAGAAACGGTAAACGATGGCGGCGATGTTCATGCTGTGATCGGCGATACGGCCGCAGCTGTAGAGGATATCATTGAAGACAAATCCCTGCTCGGCAGTACATATACCCTGAGCGAGACGCTCAACGTGGGAAGCCTTATATGCATCACACATCTCGCTGACTACGATGCGCAGAGGTCCGATATTCATAACCTTGACCATGTCGCCTGTCTCATAAGCATCAAGTGCCATGTTATAGATATCGTAGACGGCTGCGATTATCCTCTTGAGCTCCTCCCGGGCAAAAGGCGAGAAAGATATCCCCTTGGTATTAAGTTCCTCTGCCGACTTAGCCATATAAAGCGCATGGTCAGCCAGACGCTCAAATTCTCCGATGACCTGCAGCATCTTGGACGAACGGTTCTTATCCTCTTCGTTCAGGTGCTGTGTCGTTGTGAGCTTCATCAGATATGCACCGATATGGTCCTCATATCCGTCGACCTTATCCTCATTACGAACGACATATTCGAAGTCGTCGTCATTGTATCCGTTCCGGAGCATTCCGACTGCACGGTCAAGACCCTCTCTTGTCTTCCTGACCATCTTGTTGACGGAGTTGGCAGACTCGGCTACGGCAATGGTAGGTGTGAGCATGAGACGCTCATCGAGGAAGAGTTCCTTATCTTCGTCACTGTCCTTAATAACGATACCGGCAAACTTAACGAGCTGCTTATGGAACGGGAAGAGAAGGATAGTATTGACGATATTGAAGATCGAGTGGAATGCGGCTATACCTACGACGCCGATCGTATTGTCCATGAAAGCGAAGTCGAATATCGCATGGAGCGAATAGAAGATAACGAGCCATAATATACATCCGATAACCTTGATGGCGATATGGATAACCGTAACTCTCTTGGCTGCCCTGTTAACGCCGATGGACGACAGCAGAGCGGTACAGCATGTACCGATATTGGCACCCATGATGATCGGGATAGCCATCTCATATGAGATCGTTCCTGTCAGAGCCAAGCTCTGGAGGATACCGATGGACGCCGCTGAGCTCTGGATGATACCCGTAACGACCGTACCTGCAAGAACACCAAGGAGCGGGTTCTTGAACGCAGTGATCATATTGGTGAATTCGTCCATCTCCCTTAGAGGAGCCATGGATCCGGACATCATGGTCATACCCTGCATGAGGATCGCAAAGCCGAGGAGCATCGTTCCGATATCCTTGCGCTTCTGCTTCTTGGATACCATTACCATGAGTATACCGATCAGAGCGAAGATAAGAGAGAAACACTTCGGTTCGAGAAGTCTCAGGAATACGTTGCCGGATGAATTGATACCTGACAGTGAGAGGATCCATGCCGTGAGTGTAGTTCCTATGTCAGATCCGAAGATAACTCCCACCGTCTGAGCCAGTTCCATTATGCCGGAGTTTACAAAACCTACGAGCATTACCGTCATGGCAGACGAGGATTGAATGGCGATCGTAATGAGTGCACCGATCAGCAATCCTTTGAACCGATTATCGGTTGCCTTCTTAAGGAGTTTCTCGAGTTTACCTCCGGCAGTCTTCTTAAGAGCAGATGATAGAATATTCATTCCATACAGGAAAAAGGCCAGGCCGCCGAAGAGCTGTATAAACGAGAATACGTCCATATATTTAACCTCACATAAGTCACATGCTATTACGCACGTTCAGTCGTACATAGCTATTTTACAGCGATTGCACGCCTTTGTACAAGAGGATTTTAGTCATTTAAATTTTAGATAGACAGCCGTCGATATTGAGTCTGCGGGCTCTCATCCGTGTTGCATAGATATACATCTATGTAATTGAAAATAAAAAGACCGCTTCATCGCTGAAGCGGTCTTATGTGCGATCATTAGCGATCAATTAGAAGAGCTCTACAGACTTTCCTTCTGCATCGTAGATCTTCTTCTCAGCAGCAACAACATAAACGTCACCGCCGAGCTTAGCAGCCTTCTTCTCGATAGCCTTGAAGTCGATCTGCTGACCATCGATCTCGAAGATGATCTTGCCGAGCTTCTTAGCAGCAGGCTTCTTAGCAGCTGTCTTCTTTGCAGCAGGCTTCTTAGCAGCGGGCTTCTTTGCGGGAGCCTTCTTTGCAGCGGGCTTCTTTGCAGCAGCTGCAGGAGCAGCAACCTTCTTCTCTTCAGCCTTCTTAGCCTCTACTACGGGTGTTACTTTTACTTCTGCTGTCTTCTCAGCAGCTTCTGTCTTCTTTGCTTTGGGCATTTCAATTTACCTCCATATAAAGTGAACTGCTATTATTCTATACAGAATCACTAAAAATGTCTTTAGATTTTGTTTTGACGCTTTTAGACAAAAAAACTTGAATAATCCTTTTCTCATTCGGATAATATCAACTATAAATGAATAAAAAACGATCGGATCCGATATAAGACCCGATCGTTTATGTTTGTGAAAAGACTGTTGTTTTACACCTTTATTTTGATGCCGGTTCCGTCTTCTTTTTATCCTTCTTTTTGCTACCGGAAGAAGCCTCTTTTTGGATCGGTCCCGCGTTGATTATCTTAACGCTCTCACCGTCATCCCCGGCTATTACTTCGGCGATACATCCGGGCTTTATTACACCGTCAAGAAGCGCTTCGGAGAAGGTATCTTCTACCATCGACTGAATGACTCTTCTCAGCGGTCTCGCGCCGTACTGAGGATCGTATCCTTTACGTGCGAGGATCTCTTTTGCTTCATCGGTAAGACGGATCTCGATACCGATATCCTGAACACGCTTGCCGACTGATGCCGTAAGAAGATCGACGATCTTGATCAGCGAATCCTTACCGAGCATCCTGAAGAAGATGATCTCATCGACACGGTTAACGAACTCCGGAGAGAAAGCCTTCTTGAGTTCTTCGAGAACGACCGATTTTGCCTCGTCATAACTCTTACCGCCGTAGAGTCTCTCGCGGCTCGCCTCATCCTTGTCATCCTTGTCTTCAAGATTGAATCCGATGCGTCTTCCCGCATCTCCCGTCAGCATCCTGGCACCGATATTCGATGTCATGATTATGATCGTATTCTTGAAGTCGACGACTCGTCCCTTTCCGTCCGTAAGTCTGCCGTCGTCGAGCACCTGAAGCATCGAATTGAAGATGTCGGGATGTGCCTTCTCTATCTCATCGAAAAGCACGACCGAATACGGATGACGACGTACCTTCTCGGTGAGCTGTCCGCCCTCTTCGTAACCTACATATCCCGGCGGAGATCCGATGAGCTTACTTACATCGTGTTTCTCCATATACTCCGACATATCGATCCTGACAAGTGCGTTCTCATTGCCGAACATGACTTCCGCGAGTGCCTTGGCAAGTTCTGTCTTACCTACTCCGGTCGTTCCGAGGAAGATGAACGTTCCCGACGGTTTTGTCGGATCCTTAAGACCGAGTCTCGATCTTCTGATTGCCTTCGCGATTGCCGTGACCGCCTCGTCCTGTCCGATAACTCTCTTCTTCAATTCGTCCTCGAGACTCTTTAATCTCTCGGCATCAGACTCGGTGATCTTCGATACGGGAATGCCCGACCACTTCGCGAGTACGTCTGCAATATCGTCTACCGTGAGCACTCCCGTGAATCCGTCCTCATCAGGCTCGGACTTGCTGCTTATCGCATCGAGCTTCTCGTTGATCGTCTTCTCTTCGTCACGAAGTACTGCCGCCTTCTCGAACTCCATATTATTGACCGCAGTCTGCTTCTCTTCGGCGATGGCAGCGAGCCTGCTCTCGAGCTTATGCTTCTCATCGGAATCGGCAAAATTGATCCTCTTACGCGCAGCCGCCTCATCGACAAGGTCGATGGCTTTATCCGGGAGGAAACGATCGGAGATATATCTCGTCGACAGCAATACAGCCTGCTCGATAGCCTCATCGGATATCCTGATCTTATGATGCTCTTCGTACCTCGGACGAAGTCCCTTAAGTATCTCGATCGCTTCCGGAACCGAAGGCTCGTTTACAAGGACCTTCTGGAAACGTCTCTCAAGAGCGGAATCCTTTTCGATATGCTTGCTGTACTCATCAAGAGTTGTCGCACCGATGACCTGCAGCTCATTCTTTGTAAGCATCGGCTTCATGATGTTCGCGGCATCGAGTGAGCCCTCGCCTCCGCCGGCGCCTATAAGAGTATGGATCTCATCGATGAAGAGGATGATGTTCGAGTCTTCACACGCTTCGGTGAGTACGTTCTTGATCCTCTCTTCGAAGTCACCTCTGTACTTGGAACCGGCAACCATGGAACCCATATCGATCGAATAGACTGTCTTACCCTTCAGGATATCCGGCACATCGTCCGTCGCTATCTTGAGAGCCAGACCTTCGGCTATCGCCGTCTTACCGACACCGGGGTCACCTACGAGACAAGGATTATTCTTTGTGCGTCTTGCAAGGATCTGCATAACGCGGTTGATCTCTTCCTCACGTCCGATGACAGGATCGATCTTGCCGTCCTTTGCCATCTGTGTCAGGTTCTTGCCGAACTGATCGAGCGTCTTGCCCTTGCCTCTCTTTCCGTTCCTCGACGTACGGGGACGTGATGAAGCACGGTCACCCATCATCGGGAAGTCATCATTCTCCTCGTCAAAAGGCATATCGTCTGAATGTCCGCCGCTTCCGAACCCCGAGACGGTATCCTCGAGTAACGCCTTTACATCCACATCAGCTCTGACAAGAAGATTGTAGGCAGTAAAACTCCTGTTACTGGCGATCCCGAACAGGAGATGCTCAGGCTTGATGACACCCTTGCTCCCCGACCTTCTGCTGGCATCAGCCGCATCAGCGAAAAGCCTCTTCGTCTCAAGTCTGAACGACCTTAATCCTTCTTCAATCTCATATTCCTTAGTAGGCTCTGACAATGTAGTCGGATCCGCACTCAGTATATTACATACTGTCTCGAGATCCAGTCCGTTACGGTTCAGCGTATCGCACGCAGGACCGTCGACGGCAAGAAGCCCCGCCAGGATGAATTCCGTTGACATCATCTTTCCGCCCTGCGAATCGGCAAGGCGTTTGGCCATTATGATTACCTGTGTGGTATCTTCCGTTAACCTCATATCTCATCATCTCCCTTCAAGATCTTCCTTACACGTTCAGCGCGTCTTATCGCCTTCTGGGAAGCATTGTTCCCGCTCATCATCATCGTTCCGTAATCGCGTCTGGCATCATGCGTTATTCGATTAAGTCTGTACCAGTCGAGGTCTGTCTCATCATTCTCGATCCGCTCCAGTCCGAGCCTCAGCCACAGCAGAAGACTCATAACCTCCGATGTCGTAAGTTTCCTCGCATAGCGGAGAAGTCCGTATGCGCGATAGTACTGATCCTCGACGATCAGTGATTTCTTCCTCACGATGTTGGACCGGCATTTCCTCTCAAGGAAGATGACTTCGTTTATCAGCCTGTTCGCCATCTCAAGCTGAGAAACTTCCTCAACACCGAGGGTCGCCACATTATGTATGATATAGAGTCCTGCCTGATTAGTCTCTTCAGCGAAGATCGCCGGCTCTATCTTCCAGTCGTACTGAGCTATACGCTGCGACAGCATCTGATATGCCGCCTGCGTCTTCTCTATCCCCGGAAGCGCCACAAGGAAGACCAGCTGTAATCCTGTACCGAGAAGTCTCAGGTCAGACGTCAGGAAACCGAACTTCTCGCTGTAGGCGATGTCGATCTTCTTTTCGAGATCGACCGCAACCTTGTTCGACCTGTTGAAGACTTCCCGTATATTCGATCCTGCGAGTATGGTATCGATCTCGATATGTTCCGTCCTGTTGACAGTAACGCACGTGCTGTTCTCGGTATCTATCAGGAACGCCGACTCACCGCCGTCATTCAGGAACGCGTAAGTCGCATAATACTGATCGAAAAGATCCGCCTTAGACTTATCATCCAGCTCATCAAGCCTCACGAACTTCATGCCGCTGCCCTTGACTGCCTCTCTCACCGTGTCGATAACGTGCTCCCTGTCCGAAGACACCATCTTCTGCGGAAAGGGGATCCCCTTGATATTACGATAGATACATGCTCTCGAGTATAAAACGATATCGGTATCTTTCCCGCTCTTCTCATACCACATGTCACTTGTCTCCTTTCCTGCTCTTAAGCTCATCTCTCAGCCTTGCCGCGAGCGCATAGTCCTCGCACTCGACCGCCAGCTTCATACCATCTTCCAGTGCCTTGTCGTCGAGCATCCCCAGATCTGCCTTGTTGAGCTTGGCGATGCGGTCTTCCCTGCTTGCCCCTGCCTTTGTATCAGAAGCCTTCTCCGTCTTCTTTGCGCTGACCTTCTCAGTCTTCTCCTCAGGCTTATCCTCTGCCTTCTTCTTTGCAGTACGGCGTGCACTCGAAGTCTTCTCGGCAGCGTTAACCTCATCCTTGTTTCCTGCTACGGGATCATCTTCCTCGTTCCCGGCCGTCTCGATCAGGATCTCTTCGCCCGGCGATCTTCCTCTGTACTCGCTGTTGCCCTGACGCTTAAGTAAGAACTTAAGGATCGTCTCATTAAACGTGTTATAGCAGTCAATACATCCGACCTTGCCGCTCGCCTCAATATCTCTCAGTGTCGAACCGCACTTGGAACAGGTGATCCTCGTATTCGCGAAATCGAGTCCGCCATTCATAAATCCGCCCGTCAGTTCATCAAGGATCGGAAAAGCAGAATTAAACAGCAGCTGCTGATCCCGTGTCACCTCACGTGCACAATTCTCACACAACAACACTCCGTTGATCTTTATCAGTCTATTGCCCAGTAAGGCACCGCATTTCTCACATCTCATAATCTCTTCTCCTCTCCTCTCTTAATCCATCATCAATGCCAACATCGTATTCTTGAAGATGTCAGCCCTTACTACCGATCTGATATCGCTGTCTATCTTGGCGAGCGCCCTGTCCGACACAGCCGCCATGACCGCTGTTGCCTCCCTGGAACTGATCGCCCCGCACGCCACCGTATTCGTAAGAAGCGTCCTCGCCTGCTCCTGTGTCAGAACGTTCTCGACCGACTTGATGACCGAACTTATATAATCGCCCCTGTTCATCGGCTGAACTCTCGTAATAGTGATCTGTCCGCCGCCGCCTCTTCTGCTCTCGACCAGATAACCGTTTCCGGTCGAGAACCTGGTCGACAGCACATACGTAACCTGCGACGGAACACAATTCGCCTTCTCTGCGAGCACGCTCCTGCTGATCGTGGCACTCCCGTTATTCTCATCGAGCATGTCCTTTATCATCATCTCGATGACATCGACCAACCTTGCCATAACGCCTCTCCTTTCCTGCTGTCTTGCTTATGCGCCTTTACCATCATCTGTCATTGTTTATGGTGATGATCTTGCTTTTGTTTTGACTTTGACTATCTTTGACTAATTATATTATCACCCTTGGGGCAATGGTTGTCAAGGGGCGTCCGTAATGACAGCAGTTATTTTTTAAGGATCGTAGCCGGAATCGTTACCGGAGGGCATGGAAAGAGTCTTAGTGAGGCAAATGCTCCGCTCGTCCCTCACTTCTCCTTATTAAACTTCTTGTGGATGTTGTTGATGTCTTCTGTCGTGCCGCCGCCGATATCGTCCGGGGCGCGGAATTCACCCTTTTCGACGAGGCGGAGGAAGGCATCGACTACGTCAGCCGTCAGCTGGGTGCCGCGGGCGTCTTTGATGATGGAGACGACGCGTTCGAAGTTCATGCGCTTGCGGTAGGGACGCTCGGAATACATTGCATCGAACGTATCGGCCACTGCGATGATCTGTGCGACGCGCGGGATCTCGTCACCCTTGAGACCGTTCGGGTAGCCCTTGCCGTCGGGACGCTCGTGATGCGCTCCGGCGCCGGTCGCAAGCTCGGGCATTATGCTGATGTCTTTGAGAGTGTCGTAGCCGAGTGAGGCGTGCGACTGGATGACGTGATATTCGTTGTCATCGAGCTTGCCGGGTTTGTTCAGGACTTCGGGCGGGATGCCGATCTTGCCTATGTCGTGCATGAGGGCAATGTTGTAGTACTTCTCGATCGTGTCCTCGTCATACCCGAGTTCGCGTGTAAGCATGGCCGTGAATTCGGCAACTCTGGTGGAGTGACCGTTGGTATATTTATCCTTCATATCGATTACTTTGGCAAATGCCTCAACGATCTCGCGGATCAATTCTTTCTGCTCTTCTTCTTTCTTCAAGAAGGCTTTGGTCCTGCGGTCCATCAGGAACATGACGACGCCGCATATGATGGCAATAAGCGCGACAAACGCCAGGATGCGGACCCACACCTGTTCCCAGAAAGCTTTCTTCTTTACGATGACTACGCTGATCTCCTGACTGTTGTTGCCGTGTGGATCATCGACCTGCATCTCGAAGATATACTCACCTCCGTCGAGGTTGGTATATGTGATCGGTGCAAGCTCGCTTCTGTTGACAACCGTAGAACGGCTCTCGAAGCCGACAAGACGATAAGTGACCGTCGGATTGATGAGCGAATAGTTGAATACATAACTGTAGATCGTCAGCCTCTCGGTGTCAGCCGGGATAACGAATTTGCCTGCGCTGTCGGGATAGATGAACTCATCATCTGCCTGGACATACGGGACTGCGATCTTTAAGTCGCTGACATCCACTGCCGACTGCTCGATATTGACTTTATCGACACCCGTGCTGCCTGCAATAAAGAGGTCACCGTTACTCAGGAGTTCGCTGTAGGAATTGGACGTCGGCATAGTAGACATGCCGTTGTCACTTCCGTAGAACAGAGGGTCGATATCTTCATTGTTCAGCAGCGAATCAACATCCGTCACATAGATCCCGTTACTGCTTAAGATCCACATCTCGTTCTCGCTGTTCTCGTACAGGTCAAAGTTATTGGTATAAGGGAACTGATCTATTACGTGTATCTCATAGTCCTCGGTCAGATAACAAATGGCATTACTTGCTACGAGCCAGACAAGATCTCTCTTCTTGTCTGGCTTTACCCGCATTATTACATCCGAACTCAGCCCTTCATCCGTACCGATGTGAGTGATGCTGTCATCTGAGATGACATAGAGTCCGCCGCCGTCGGTACCGATTATGTAATCACCGTTCGGGGCTTCGGCCGCTGTCAGGATCTCGGTATTCGTAAGTCCGTCTGTCTCGTCGTAGACCCTTATTACCTTATCGTCTTTGATGATCGCCAGTCCGCCCGTGCAGCATACGAGGAATGAACCGTCGTCGCACTCGTAAACCGCTCTGACCCGGTCCGAAGGAAGACCGTCTTCACTCGTGAACTTTACTACTTCACCACCGCCGAACCTGACTAACGGCTGCTCACTGAAAGACGATATCCACACGCGGCCCTGACTGTCCGGAATGATCGACCTTATCCTGTACCCGTCGAACATCTCGATAAGGTCTTCATCTCTGTCATAGACCGTACCCGATGCCGAGACGGAACTCGTGACCGGGATCGAATTGACGATCTGACCGTTGCTTATCGCGATAAGTCCTCTGGTCTTCGTTCCGATGAGGAGCATGTTCTCATACAGGCATGTAGAATAGACCAGTTCTTCCTCGATATCATATTTGGCAAAAAGGTCGTTGAACCTGTTCGGAACGATCTTCATGACGCCCTGTTTGGATGATACAAACCAGAGGTTACCCATATAGTCGACCATCATGTTATCGACTGATGACGTCATCGGAACATAGTCGACTACATCCACCGTACCGTCTCGTAATACTCCCATGCCGGTGTCGGTACAGATCCAGATCATATCTTCGATACTGTAGATCGCATTGATATATGACAACGACGTCACGGAAATGATCTCGGAACAGTCAAAGCCGTTACTGTCGAGCCGTCCGTAATAAATGGACGTGCCGGTCGTTCCAAAATAGAAGTAGCCCGGCTTCTCAGGATCGGGCAGGACCGCATGTATGTTGTTGACTCCGGTAAATGAAGAGTCATAGAAGCCTGTCAGTACACCGTCCTTTACGGTGAATACCGCACCTTCTCTGGTAACACCGCAGATCGAGCCGTCACAACACTCAAAAAGCCTCATCACATAGTGATCGCGGATCTTCGGATCATCCAGATTGGTAACGTTCATATCGCTGTCGATGATCGACACACCGCTCGTCGTTCCGAGATAGATATTGCCTTCTGAATCTTCGATGATGGATCTGACATAAAGAGAATTCAAACCATCCGTCTTATTGAAGATCCTGGTCTGTTCACCTTCGACGACGGCAGCACCGCTGTCGTTAGAACCTATCCACAGACGGTCATGAGAATCGACATACAGGCTGACTACACTCGGAATACCGATCGAAGTCATCCTCTCGAAAGTATTGCCGTCATACCTGATAAGTCCGCTGTAGCTTCCGATCCAGATGAATCCGTCGGATGTCTGCACTATGGCATTAGCTTCAGAGGTCGGAAGCCCGTTCGTGTTATCGTACAAAACAGCAGAATAGCCGTCAGAATGCGTGGTGGGATCAACAGACAGGATATGAGCATCAGCATCTTCGTTCGGATTATCACCATTGTCCGCATCTGTCTCATCAAAACTGATGACATCAGTGTTAATATGGGCTTCGGCATGCCCTGCCATAAGTAGAAAAGGCGCAAGAGTAATGAACAGTATCACCGCTGCCGGCAAAACACTCAGTCTGAGTATCTTCCTGTCCGATCTTCTCTTTATGCTCATAAGTTCCCTCGTTTAAATGAACATCATATAACATTATACTCTATATTTACGGGAACATCATATGATTTTGACCTCGAAAAGTAACGACCTGTCCGAGGTCGCCCCTATCTCAACGGACAGTCACTACCACGAGTTCCGGATAATTATTGATCCTCAGCGGGAGCACGCTGTTTCCGATACCGCGGCTCACGATCATGCGGGTGTTACATTCACCGCCTAATTCATACAGACCGTCATAGTATTCCGGGAAGAATTCGACATCGGGAGATATGAGTCCGCCCTTACCCGGGATAATGATCTGGCCTCCGTGGATATGACCCGTCAGCACGAGGTCGGCACCTAACCATGTATATAGCTCAGTGAACCCCGGTTCATGAGCCAGAAGCAGGACAGGATCTTCATCATTAAACCTGTCGAAAAGGCCAAATCTGTCAGGGGTCCCTGCTCTTGTCAATGTGTCATCACCGATCGCTGCGATAGTAAGTCCGTCAAATTCAAAGACATGATCATCTGCAAGGATCACACCCATGTTCTCGATATGTTCATAAAAGTCATCGCGGGCACTCTCGCTCAGCATGGCTTCATGGTTGCCGCTTATATAATAAACAGGAGCTATCTCGACCGCTCCTTCAAAGAACTGCTCCGCCTTATTGAAGCTCGGATGGATCCCGTCGACTGCATCACCGGTCACCACGATGATATCCGGGTCGCATTCCCCGATCCGGTCGAGGAGTTCTTCCGGAGACCTTCCGAAGACTTTTGCATGCAGGTCGGATACCTGAACGATGGTCATCTCGTGACCCAATCCGATATCAAGATCATAGTATGAGGTGGTCAGATGATTGTTCTGATAGTACCCCCAAAAGATCAGCAAGGCCTGCACGATGATCAGGACAGGTATCGTAATATAGAACTTGGGCTTACGGATCTTGTGCCGCCAGATCAGCATTCCGAGAAGAGCACCGATGCTGCCGCCTATGACCGCCAGTGCGATCAGCACGCGCTCAGGCACACGCCAAGTCCCTGCAACCGCCTTGAATTTATCGATCCCGAAGACGACAAAAGCTACGATATTGATCAATGCCAACCAGATAATAACCATGATGACATTATAACAAAAAGCTAATCAGTTGGTTTTCCTGATTTACGGGTCCAATGCTGTCAGGTCAGACCGTACATAAGTATTATATTCAAACTGCTTATCTATGTCCTTTTTTTCGGGTTTCTTTGTGCGCTTTATTTCTTTATATGCAGCTATCGCATCTGCATATGTCTTTCCGCTTTTCCGCCGGATGTCGGCAATCCGTTTTCGCGGCAGAAACAAACCAATTCTTCCTTGAGATAATAGTATTCAAGGAACTCTTTTCTCTTCAATTCAGTTGTTAATTCCGGTCTGTCTGCCATCTTATTTACCTCCGTATTTCCTGATCATTGATCCTGCTATTGCCTTAATCTTTTCGCGAACCTCCTGCAGTTTGATCACTTCCGCCTTATCGCCGAATGTGAGCATCCACATAGTAAGATTATCCATGTCAACATAGTTTCTTATCAGAAGAAGCCTGCCGTCTTCCTGTACTTCGCAGCAGTCGGATCCGAATTCTTCGACCAGACGCCACTTCATATCAGGCTCGAATAATACCTTGAGAATGATATTGCGTGAAGTCCTAAGTTCGGCTCCGAGTTCGGGGATGGGTGAGGTGCTGAAAAGCCTTAAAATACTACTACCTGAATGATACTCCAAAACTGGTGCATCGTTCAACATGAGGGCCGCCCCCTCGTCTGTACCACACGATTGGCTATAATCGATGAAAATGTGGTAGTCCGGGTGCTGGGTTTACCACATTATTGGCGAAAATCGAGAAAAGTGTGGTAATCCGAGTGCTGGCTTTACCACATTATTGGCAAAAATCGAAGAAAGTGTGGTAATAAGAAGCCATCCCGTACCACATTATCGGCCATATTCAAGGAAAGTGTGGTACTGCCCTCACATTAGGCGGCAGAGACGGCATCAGATTGCAGCAACTCCTGAGCCGCCGGGCAAGACTTAACTTTTTATGATGCTTGCCTTAGATCATATAATTGACACTTTTGCATTCAAAAGGATAAGGCCTTTCAACGTCCTGTTGCTGCGTCGTAAGCCTCCTGGCTCTCTTCGTTAAGAATGCATGCATTGATAGCGACATCAACATTGACAATGCCCAAAGCAAGCCTTAAGTCACTCTCAATACCTTTTTCGATATCAGGGATGTTTTTGTTAAGGTTTGAGTAACCTTCTGCTTCGACCGCATTGACTGCTCTGCTCTGGAATGATGCTATAAGATTAGCCTTTATCAGATCCTCGCTTACCTCATTTTCTCCAAGGTCGTAGCTAAATGATCCGTTGCCTACTAACTGGAGCTCAAGCCCTGTCTCAGGGTCTAAGACAGTGAAGGGACTTTGGGTACCAAAAACGCCATGCGTGCTGCCTGTGCCGTTCTGATCCTCAAATGTCTCATAAGTCATCATGGTAACAGACGGTTCTGTCTGAAGAGCGGTATCTTCTGTTTCAGCTGATGCAGGCTTGGGCGAACCGCATGAGGCACAGAAGGCTCCGAGGTTACCTGCTGCTCCGCAATTAGGGCAGATCCAGCCTTCAGAATCGGAATGTCCTGCGGGAGTTATAATGGCAGATACAGTTTCTGCTGTTTCTGAAACAGACTCAGCAACTGATTCAGCCTCAGACTCTTCTTTAACATCTTTGTTGGAACATGCAACGCCTGAGAGCATAACTGCTGCCATCAGCAATGCGATTCCCTGTTTGTAATACTTATTCATAGCTTCTCCTCTTTATAACAAGATTGATCTGTAATTCAGCTTGTTATTCTACCACAAAGTGCAAGATTATAGGGAATGATACGCGGCAGGTAATATACCGGTTTCAACTACTATTTTTAATTTGATACTTTTATAGTACCATTTTCAAAAACTGATCAGTCCGGCTTTGCCGGCGGTTCTTCTCCCTCACCACCGGGGCCTCCATTACCATCCGGCATCTCAGGAGGCTCTCCATCAGGTCTGCCGTTATGATCTGAAGATGAACTTGTTGTCGCCAGCGTGATTGCTGTTCCTTCTGATGAAGAACCTTCTGAGTATTCAATTCCATTTACATAGAGTTTATGTCCATTGAGATCGATACAACCGGAATCACAAGTAAGAGATGATATATAGGAGTCTCCGGTAAGTGTCCAAGTAGATCCAGATTCGATCTCAACATAAACTTCGCCTTCGTTATCTGTATTGATCGTCCCTTCATAGCTCGATCCTGATGTCATATACATATTGAGCGCAGATACTTCATCCACTACAATATTCCCATCTGCTGTCTGATCTACGAGATAGAGATTAACCTTTCCGCCGTTAGATCCTTCTGATCCCCAGCCTGCTGCTTCAGCTCTGAGAAATACTCCGCTTGAGTCTTGATTTATTATACTGACGTTCTCAAGCGTAATCGTTGCTACTGTATTATTTACAAAGAAGATGTCTCCGTTAGCATTTGTAAGTGAACCGTCTGTCATCGAGAACGCTGCCAAGCCCTCGTCTGCATCGCCTGACATAGACTGGTAGATCATTACCGCCTGATAGTAATCGGACTTATCACCATTCTTTGTATTATTGTCCGCAATCAAGGTAACGTTATTAAGTGTGACGCTGTTCTGACCTTCTACTACAACGCCCTGAGCAGCTGTTGACTCAAGCATAGCATCGTCTACTGTAATATCAGCTGTTGAATAGATAGCAGGGGAACCCGTACCGTCTGTTGTATAAGATCCGCCGTTAACTGTAACAGTACCACCGCCTCGATCAGACCTTATAGCAGCCGAAGAATTGCCTGTGGTATGAACAGTAAGGTTGTTTGCATTCATTGTACCGCCTCCGGTTGTCATGATGCCGCCGGAACAATTCCCACTCGTAGTAATTACCGAATCGCTCACGTTTACTGTTGTGTTTTCGCCATAAGAAAAAACGGCGTTCGCATGTGTACCATCAGTGTCGATAACCATTTCAGATAATGTGAGTGTTGCTCCGTTTGTAGCGAAAACGGCACTGTTATCGCCGTAGAAATCTGCCTCATCTCCCTGATCTGAATCCCCGGTCTTTGTAATACCAACATTTGAATATTCTATCGCTTCTCCATCAGCTTCGATAACATGTTCGCTGTCATTGGCACTCGACATTTCTTCGTTGATAACAATATCATCTGCACTTAAGAGTTCTGTTGAGATGTATGAGTCAGCCTCTGAAGATTCATCCAACATTGATTCTGATTCCGTTGATGTCGTTGACACTTCGACCGATACATCCGGTTCAGTTTCTGAATTTGAACTATTACATGCGACAAACGACATTGTAACAGTTGCAACTGTCGTTAAGGACAATATTTTTATGAACTTTTTGTTTAACATTTCAGTTCACCTCCGTTCTTGCTATAAACTCACTTTATAACGTGAACCTTAAATGAACCTGAAAAAGCCCGAGATTCACAGCTTGTCCCCGGGTTTTTATATGCTAATCAGATTGGACAGCGCTTGCATCTACCCAAATAGCGGGACGCACTCCGTGTGGTCCGCATTGGTTGTTACCCTGTCCCCAGCCGGCATGACCGGGAATCATTACATCACAGACTGTATTCACCTCGTATTCGACAGGTACTGTGCGCAGCCACCACCATGCACCTACCATGCCGATAACGTCAATACCATATTCGTCATAACGGAGATTCCAAAAATCATATAGTTCACAATCCGGAGATATCGTTTCATAGCGGACCCTTTGTGCTATTGCATATGCAGTAGGAGCAGTTATCAGCTGATGACTATAGCCTGCATCATACAAGTCATCGTCATCTTCAAATCCGTAGTCAAATTCATAATACTGCATTACCTCGTCGATGCTTAGACAGAATACCTTATCCTGTGTCACATTAGGATCAGTCTGTCCGGGAACGGTTGGATTAGCAAGCGTTGACAGGTTTATCATCTGCTGTTCTTCAGATGAGAATGCAGCTTTTAAGAAAGATTCGTTTAGCCATGATCTTAAATCACTTGTCTCCCATGTTATCTCCGTTTGATCGTTATGGAATTTCTGGCAATCCAATATATATCTGCTTATAAGGAGCAGTCTTCCGTCTTCTTCAGCAAGTATTTCCCACTCGATCGGCTCCGGACCGTTACCAAGATCGTTATCCTGCTCATACCGTCCGAAAACAACATAGTCACCATCCGAACCTTGAACATTCGATATATCGTTGCCGGATACTGCAGATGTTTCTCCTGTAGGATCGATAACAGTTCCGGAAGGTTCCTCTGTTATTTCTGTTACGTCTGTAGGAGCAGTTGTTGTTTCATCTGCAGGCTTTTCGGTTTCACTGATGGTTGTGGAGGTATCGGGTGCTACTGTAGGTATGCCTGTTTCCTCAGTCTTTTTACCACATGCTGTCATAGCAAAGATAAGTGTTGCAGCCATGATGACTGAGAGTGTCTTGATTGTTGTTTTCATAGAAAGTGTCTCCTTCTATTGATTTTTATTCATAAAAAGAGTATTGCTCATTATTATACAATTGGTGATTCTAATTACGGTAGGATCAATCGTTTTCCCATATTTTACCATACAGATTAAACCCGACTTGGTTGATCGGGGGTTCGAATCTCTCTTCTTAGTAAAACGTCAAAAATATAACCGGAAAAACGACATGTTTGTGAACCAACGAAAAAGGGTCGAAAACCTAATGTTTTCAACCCTTTACGGCGAATATATCGCGAATGTAAATAAACTTTGGCGGAGAAGGAGAGATTCGAACTCTCGAAACCCTTTTGGGGTTTACACGATTTCCAGTCGTGCGCCCTCGACCAGGCTAGGCGACTTCTCCGTGTGCCATATGGTCGCGTTAAACTAATGTCTATCGCAAAATGCCTTGTAATTTTACTTGCATTTATGGCGTTTGTCAACTGACCATCGAAAGTAAAAGGGCACAGCTCTTCGTCAGACCGATGTCAGGGGCGAACTATCACGGATCATGTGCTATAATCCGTCTGTATTTGAACAGAATGTTATTACAAAGGATGTGTTATATATGCGCAGAAAGATACTGGCAGCAGTTTTGATCTTTACTATGGTGACAGGTGCCGGATGTTCCGGGAAGGACAGCGACGAGACTTCAGGGGCTGCCGGGGCGGACATCGAGTCGACCGGTGAGAGTGCTGCCGCCGATATCACGGATTATCAGGGACGATTTGATCTTTGGAGCTCTCAGAGGACCGCATATATGATGGAAGAGGGAGCTCAGGCCGAGCGCACCCCGGGTAGCGGCACGGACGCTGACGGAAATGAGTATGAATCGTACTTTATCAGCGCTGATGAGGGAACGTATCGTTCCATCGAGGTTGTTTTCGATAAAAATACCAATGATGAGAAGCATTATGAATTCTATGATGTGGCTGACGATATGATGTATCTGATCATGACTACGGTGTCTACGGACAGTACCGGTAACCTCTTGATGGATATCTACAAGTACGTTATGGTCAACGGAACCGATGTCTATGCCGTCGACAGTGACCTTGACGGTCAGGTAACTTATACGCTCCTTGAGGATGATCAGGTGCCTTCTTCATACAGGACCTTCGATGAGGTGATCTCTGCCTATGCAGGATAATAATGCCTCTTCCCTGTCCAAAGGGTTAAGAGACGGACTGGCGATCGGTCTCGGTTATCTGTCTGTCTCATTCTCTTTCGGCGTCATGGCCGTGACATCCGGTCTGTCCTGGTGGCAGGCCGTGATAATGTCGTTCGCTAATCTGACGTCGGCCGGGCAAGTTGCAGGTGTCGGGATAATGTCTGCCTCAGGCGGACTTATCGAGATGGCCGTGACGACGGCGATAATCAATATCCGTTATTCACTTATGTCGATCTCGCTGTCACAGAAGACCGATGAGAGCATGACCACACCGGCGAGGATCGCCCTTGCCAACTTCATTACCGACGAGATCTTCGGCGTTGCAGCGGGCGCCCCGCATCCGGTCGGGAGACGATATATGGCAGGCTTGGCATCCCTCCCGCTTATCGGCTGGACACTGGGAACACTTCTCGGTGCGATCTTCGGAAGCATAATGCCCGATATCGTATCCGAATCGCTCGCGATCGGTATCTACGGTATGTTCGTCGCGATAGTACTCCCTCAAACAAGAAAGGACCGCACCGTTATGTGGAGCTGCCTGATAGCCGTCACTCTGGCTGTCGTCTTCCGCTATGTCGACTTCCTTCACGCACATATCTCGTCCGGATTCGCGATCATTATCTGTGCATCCGTTGCCGCTCTTATCGGTGTCTTCATGACGCCGTATGACGACAATGCGGAAGGAGGCGCCAATGGATAATTCCGTTTACTTCCCGCTGCTTGTCGTTATGGTCGTGGTCACATATCTGATCCGCGCTCTTCCTTTTGTACTGTTTAAAAAGAAGATCACCAACAAACGCGTAAAAGCTTTCCTGGACTATATTCCGTACACTGTACTGTCCTCGATGACTTTCCCTGCGATGCTCTATTCGACCGGCAATATCGCAGCTGCTTCCTGCGGCCTTCTGACTGCGATGATGCTGTCCTGGAAGAACAAGTCGCTCCTGGTCGTAGCGATGGGAACATGCGCGGTAACGTTTATGGTGGCACTGCTTCTCAGATGATCTGACCATTTGCCGAGTGCTTATTGTTAGATAAACAAAGCTGTGTTATAATCCTCTCCGTTATGTATCCGCCTCTATAGCTCAGTAGGTAGAGCGCATCCATGGTAAGGATGAGGTCGCCGGTTCGATCCCGGCTGGAGGCTCCACTAACACGAAGGGCGTCCCACATCATCAACGGGACGCCTTTTTGTCCGTTCATTACGGTATCCGGATCCCGTACACATCATCTATCTTATATGACCGTCTGTCCGTCAGTTCTATTGTCCTGAGTGCCTGATCTATCCGCCTTACCCTCCCGCTTACGGAAACGATACGTCCTCCTGATTTGTGCGGGTCGGGCTCGTAGACGCTAAGTATGACCTCCGGCTGAGATCCTTCACGGGACTCTATCTCACACAGCTTCATGTCGAGGACATTCTTCATATCCTCGGTGATCTCAGGCCTGTGATCCGTAAGGCGTGCGGTCTCATTTACTGCATCGCCATAACCCGTCAGCGCAGCGAAAGCAGCAAACTGAACTGCTCTGTCAGCCCTCGGCGACGGAGGGTGGGAGGCAGAACGGGGACGTTCCTTATCCAGGATATCGGCATACGGGAAATCGGGGGTTGTCATGCCTGATGCCCTCCGATCTGTTTATTGCGCTTAGCCGCAGTAGATCCCTCCTTAAGACTCGATGCCTTAAGAAGCGAATTGCCGCCATACTTCTTCTTGATATCCAGCATCGCCTTATTGAGCGTCTTCTCTCTGGCAAGCCTCTCCTGCTCTGCCTTACGCTCCTCCTCGCGCGCTTCATAGTCCGTAAAAAGATCCATCTGCTCACCGGCAGTATCGTCGTACGGAAGCACTGCTCCTTCAGGCGCCAGATCCGCGGCCGCTACGGTAACTCTTCTTACCAGAAGGTCCCTGTCCGTAATCTTCCCGTAGAGCTCCATCATCTTTCCTACGATTATCGACGTCGAAGAAGTATGCCGTTCGAGTTTTACCGTTCCGTGCGCATGCTTGGGCACACGCCTTCCATAGTAGTCATAAACCACCGGTCCTCTGTAACGCCTCATGATGTCCGGATTATTGAGATTCTCCGTATCATAGCCGATCGTGAGAACAATCTGACTCGTCACCAGTCCCTTGTCGACAAGATCGAGTACGAGCGCATCCGTCATCTCACGCACGATCACTTCCGTCTTACGGTATGTGTAAGGTTCCATCAGCACCTGACCGGAAGAAAGGCTCGACGACACCGGCCGGTATGCCTTAACATCGGCGATCGTACACGGCTCCACTCCCCATGCATGATCTATCAGATACTCCGCTGCGACTCCGCACAGCTTATACAGCAGATCCTCATTGTGGTAATCATTCCTGCCACCGAGCGAGCAACGTGCAATATCTCCCATGGTATACATTCCGCATTCGGCGAGCTTCGCTGCCGTCCCCTTGCCGACTCTCCAGAAATCGGTGATCGGTCTGTGATCCCACAGGAGTTCACGGTAGCTCCGTTCATCTATCTCGGCGATCCTCACACCGTCCTTATCAGCCGGAATGTGCTTGGCAACAATGTCCATCGCCACCTTGCACAGATACATATTCGTTCCTATCCCGGCAGTCGCTGTGATGCCGGTTGCCTTAAGGACATCATCTATCATCTTACGCGTCAGCTCATGAGCGGTCATCTTATATGTCTTCAGATATCCTGTCGCATCGATAAAGACCTCATCGATCGAATACACATGGATATCCTCGGGTGCTATATATTTGAGATAGATGGAATATATCTTAGTGCTCACTTCGACGTAGCGCGCCATCTGAGGCGGTGCCATAATGAAGCCGAGCTTAAGGTTCGGGTTCGATCTTACGTCCGGGTCATAAGTCGACTCACCCGTGAAGTCCTTACCTCCGATCGCCGCCTGTCTCCGGCGGTTGACTTCTTCGACTCTCTGAAGCGCCTCGAAAAGTCTCGCTCTGCCGCTTATCCCATAAGCCTTAAGAGACGGGGATACTGCAAGGCATATCGTCTTCTCGGTCCTCGTAGGATCAGCCACGACAAGGTTGGTCGTGAGCGGATCGAGCCCTCGCTCGACACATTCGACTGATGCATAAAAAGACTTCAGATCGATGGCGATATATATCTTATCGTCAGACATTTTTACCCTCTTATTCTCCCGCCCGAACGAGCCCCCATACGTATGTGATTATACCACTTTCGACGATCATAGTTCTTCCCTGAGCGTCTGTGTTTCATAATTATAAAAAATATTGTATTATTGTGATTGTTAGAATGATGGTCGATCGGGAAACGATCAGATTAGGAGGAATGATATGAGGAAAGAAAAGACCGGCGTTGTAGTCCTCGGAATTATCCTTGGACTTGCCATTAACTTTTTCTTTTTCGCCGGATTAACAGGTCTGTCCGTAGGTACGACGATCTATGATGTCGAATACTACAAGAAGATCTTTACCGCAGACGGCGTAATAGACGAATTCTACAAGTACGCAGAAGATGAGTTTGCCGACTCGCTCGAAGAGAACAGTACTTTGGCGCAGTATGACATCGAGTATGATGATCTCTTCTCGCGCGATTTCATGAAGCAGTTCATCGATGATTTTGTTGACGGAATGCTTGGCGGCGAGAAGAATGTTTTCGATGATGATTATTACGAAGACTACATCCTCGACGAAGTCGTTCCCGAGCTCGAGGATCAGACAGGATACAGGATATCCGTTGCCGAGCAGGAAGACCTCGTGGATGACTTCGTAAATGATATGAACAAGTCCATCAAGGATGCCCGCAAGGATATGGATGACAATACGATATACGAGAATCTCGATCAGAGGGACAACATCCTGCTCGGATCATATGTGCTTCTCGGAATCGCCGTTATACTCTCCGTTGTCATGGTATTTATCCACAAGAACAAGTTCCTGGCTATGCGTAAGATAAGCACCGCCGTATTCATCGCAGCATTCGTTGAGTGGATCCTGTGGTCAGCGATGAGGACATCCTTCAGTGAATTCATCGACGAAGAGTACAGCAAGCGCGGAGCAGATAAGAACATGAAGCCTATCATGGAAGCTCTTGCCGAAGTATTCCTTAAGGAACCTATGGTATGGGCCGGCGTTATCACCGGTATCGGCCTTGCAGGCTTGATCATTTTCTCGATACTCAGCAAGCGCAAGGGTAAGTCCGATGATGAGGATGTCGAGGAAGCATATCGTTACAACAGTACCGAGTACTATGCTCACACTGCAGCGCCTCTTCAGAGCCAGGGTTATGATCAGCCTTACGGACAGCCCGTTTCCAATCCCTATGGGCAGCCTGTGTCTAACCCTTACGGACAGCCGACACCTGCGGCCAATCCTTACGGACAGCCGACACCCGGAGTCAGTCCTTACGGTCAGCCGACACCTGAAGCTAATCCTTACGGTCAGCCCACGCCCGCCAATAACCCCTACGGTCAGCAGGCTCAGTTCGATCCTAACAACTACACGGCTAATTCCGCACCTGCGCAGAACACGTATTCTGCTCCTGCAGAGGAAGAACAGGGCGGATTGCTCAAGAAGATCATCCCCGGGCTCCCTCCGGAAGATGACGGATTATCCTGATATCCGTTTAAGACAGATAACATTAAATGGGGTTGTCTCAAAAGTGACTAGTTCACAGCGAGACAACCCCATTTTTATTCCTCACGGAATATGCCGAATGATGCGGACTTTCCCCTTTTCGGGTTGTCGACGATCTCAGCCCCTTTTACCTTACTGAAGTTCCGGCATTTTATACTTCGACAGAAGGACGTTAGTGTCGCGGATGTTGAGCGAATGTTCGACTGCATAAATAAGTACGCTGTCGCGCTCATCCTTGGGATAGAGGATGCCGGCATGAGAGATCTCCAGAGCACGCTGAGTCTCTATCAAACTCATCTCGAGAGCCAAGGCGATCAT
Source organism: uncultured Clostridia bacterium (assembly GCA_946611435.1). Classification (GTDB taxonomy): domain Bacteria; phylum Bacillota; class Clostridia; order Saccharofermentanales; family Saccharofermentanaceae; genus Saccharofermentans. The sequence goes on along the minus strand of CAMODL010000001.1, from coordinate 78,507 downwards.
GACTATCTTGTCTTTTGTCGGATTCCTCTTGCCGTTCAATATCTGATAGGCATAAGTACGCTCTAAATATGCATTTTTAACAAGCCAGGATGTATCGACACTTTTACGGTCCATCATGCAGCGAAGGTATTCGGACAGTTTTCCCGAATACTTTCCGTTTATCGATTCCATGTAGGAATCAAGCTGCGCCGCACTCTTCGCATCTTTAAGCTTATCCATCAGATCCGATGTGGAAGGATCGCTGTATCTGTCGGCTGCATCTTTATGCTCGTTATCCATAGAACTCACGCCTCACTTGTTGTTATCACCATTATTGTACACCATATCGAGGATCATCCTCAGGATCGTCAGATCCTTATTCTTTTTTTGTTTGGGATTGTAGGCTGACAGCCTACCCATATTTTTCGCTAAAACGTGAGAATAACAAAGAAGATTAAGAAAGGGAACGATCCTAAATGGACGGCGACATACTCTATAAAGAGTTTTCAAAAGTAGATAACGAGAATAAGCTCGCAGCATATATAGATAACATCCGCAAAGATCATAAAACAGACTTCAGATCTTATCTCAAAGAGATCATGGATCGTAAAGGAGTCGACAGATCGAGCCTGTATCGTTCTGCCAGGATAGAGCGCACTTATGTGTATCAGCTCCTCGACGGAAGAAGACTTCACCCCGGTAAAGATAAGGTCATCATGATCGCTCTTGCGCTTCAGATGAATGTCGAAGAAGTCAAGAACGCTCTCGAGTATGCGGACACCGGTTGTCTCAGCATAAAGTCCGTCAGAGACTCCATCCTGCTCTATTCGATCAAGAAGAAGAACAGTATTGCCGCCACAAATGCATTACTCGAGCAGTTTGGGGAAAAACCGCTCGAGTAAGCTCGGACATTATAGGTTAAACGGTGGCCGAAGTTATACCCCGGCGCACCCGTAACCATCTGTTGTTATCTGATCTTCAAGATCAGTTCTCATAATCGACATCGCCTGATGTAGTATCCGTATCAAACGAAGCTGCCGTACTGCGTCTGATCGTTATATCTCCGCTGGTCGTATCAAGTTCAGCTACACCTGCTACCGTTGTATCCTCGACCAGTACGTCGCCACTCGTCGTATCCATTGACAGTTCGTTACAGGATGAATTCCTTACTGTAACATCGCCGCTCGTTGTATCGACAGAGATCGTGTCGCAGTCTGCATTTATGACTTCGATATCGCCGCTTGTTACATCGATATCGACACTGCCTGTTACGACGGCCTCGGAAGTAACATCACCGCTTGTCGTATCAACGATCAGTTCACCTGCCGTAATGAATGAAGGGATATCAATATCGCCGGATGTTGAATCGATGTCGAGCTTAATGAATTCATCATAAGGCAGTTCGACGATGAGATCCTTGTCCTCGGTTATAAAACTGAAGTTAAGATACATCATCTCATACCACTTGCGGTGATCCTTCTGCACGATAGTAAGCTGACCGTCTTCTACCTTAACAGTATGCGTAATGTCATCGGAATCCCATGCTTCGATGTGTGTCTTTCCGTCTTCTGATACACGGAATTCTACATCCTCGTTTATAACATCGATCTTTATCGATGTATATTCGAGATCTTCCGTAAATTCTACCTTCTCACTATCATCGGATCCGATGATGACTTCCTTGTCAAAGCCTGAAGCTGCATATGCGACAAATCCTACTCCGAGGCCGGCTACGATGCAGGACACGCCTGTGATTGCTATGATCTTATTAGTACCCATTTATCTATCCTCCTTATTTCACAAAAAGACTCTTTATCCAGCTCAGGAAACCCTTGATCACTTTGATCGCGCCCCTGGCGAAAGCCATAACCGGTATGATCGACAGGATTCCGAGACCCAGTATGACCAGAGCCGCTCCTGCACTTACTACTGCGTGTAACCCGCCTCCGGCAATAAGTGCTATCAGTGATACACAGAATACGCCAATGCCGGACGCGATCAGTGCTGCCATCGTTACCATGAATGCGAATACCAGCGATAGGATCGTAACTACGATCGAGAAAATGATCGACAGAAGTGCGATTCCGAGTCCGAACCAGATCGGTGCCGTTAAGATGATCAGAACTACCTGCCAGGTCTTGAGTTCTCCCTTCCCCTTTACCTTGTTCTTAACGAGCGTTGTGATAGGAGTATCCATCTGTATCTGTCTGGCGACTTCTTCAGGTGTTCCGATGGCTGCGACTGCTTCATCCTCACTCATCCCGTCTTCCATGCGATCGTCGATCGCCTCATCATAAAACTCAAGTGCCTTGTTAATGTCCTCATCGGAGTAGTCGCTTAACCTTGTCCTTATCTCCTGTTTGAATTGTTCTTTGTTCATCTTTAATCCCCTTCTCTAATAACGTAATTGTATATTGACATTATCTCCTGCCATTCATCAGCAAACTGTCCGAGCCGCTGTCGTCCGACATCCGTAATACAGTAGTATTTACGAAGTCTTCCGTTATGTTCTGCCGACCTGACATTCAGGCATCCTGCTTCCTCAAGTCTCTTGAGGATCGGATAGAGCGTTGACTCCGAGATACTGATGTACGGTTTGACGTCTTTAATGATCTTGTAACCGTACGACTCTTCGTACTTGATCGCGGCAAGAACGCATATTTCCAATAGTCCGCGTTTGAGTTGTATATCCATTTCTCATACCTCCTTCGACACAATACTACGCTATGCGAGGTATTCTGTCAAGTGGGGTATTCAACTTTTTTTCGAAAAATATTACGCCCATAAAAAGGCCGCAGCCTTAATAGACTGCGGTCCGATGTATAATGCCGCTTCATCCCGGACTTAAATCAGTGAGGGGGAATCCGGGTCGGCTTGAATGAGATTGTCTTATCCAACTGCAGGAGGTACCGGCAGATAGTGAAGTGTCAGCGAATCGCGGAGCATATCCTCGGCATTATCCGGTGTCAATACCTCCCATCTGATGTTCTGACCTGTCACATTATGTGCATAAACATCAGCGAGAGTATTCGTGAAATCATCCTCTGAGATCTCATTTCCTTCTGCGTCGAAGTACGTGATGCTGTACCCTTCTTCATCAGTCAGTTCATAACTGGAGCAGACGTCATCAACGGTTACGACATTATCCTGTATCGATACAAGATTATACATGGTTGTCTGCTCTGATACTCCGCCATAAGCATGGTTGTCATACAGATAGTATCTGACACCGTCTTCATCGTAATACTCGACGAGCGCGCCGATGATATCAGGGAAGTCATAGCCTTCCCCGAGGTTATCCTCGAGCAGAACGATACCGGAATTCGTGTCGTCAACTTCGTAATAATCAGCATATGTATAGTGGCCGCTGCCCTGTACGGAAGCACAGATCAGTTCGAGTCTTCCGTCGTTATCCATATCTGTGATTGCATACTGGTATAATTCATATTCATTATCAACATACCATGTATCGATGGCACCCATGATAGCTGCAATCTGCTCATCTGCGTCCGCAGGCATGTCAGCCGATACCGGCTCGACCGGTTCAGCTTCAGTCTCTTCCTGTTCTGTCTCGTTCTTTGTTGTCTCGTCACCGTCATCATCCTTGCTGCAGGCAACGGCTGTAACTGTCATGCAAGCAGCAAGTAAGACTGCTACCATCTTTTTCATTTCAAAACATCCTTTCTTCAATGACGATACGACCGCATCTTCCGATCGTCGTCATATTAATATACGATTCCGATCCTTAAAGTGTTGCATAAAAAACGGGCCGTCAAAGGCCCGTGTTTTATCATCTTATCCGGTTCATCACTTATGATAGAGCTTCTTAGTCTCGTACGTCGGCTCACATGTGATATTCACGCCGAGCTTATGGAAGATATTCTCATCAACGCTCGACAGGATCGTGGTCGAGTGGGCATCTGAATGCTCCAGCGCACCGATCTGCTGTATGGCGAGCTCTGCTACGGGATTGGTAGCGGCAGACATCGCGAGCGCGATCAGTACTTCATCGGTATGAAGACGAGGGTTGTGATTGCCCATGTGATTGACCTTAAGATCCTGTATCGGCTCGATGACATTGGGCGAGATGAGCGGGATATCGTGCGAGATGCCTGCGAGGGTCTTGAGCGCATTAAGAAGTGCTGCCGAAGACGGTCCGAGAAGGTCAGTCGTCTTGCCGGTAACGATCTGTCCGTCAGGGAGCTCGATCGCAACGGCAGGCCCGCCCGTGGCATCGGCACGGACAAGAGCCGCTCCGATACATCTTCTGTCGGAAGTCTCTATCGAAGACTTATTGAGTATAGTCTCAAGCTTTGTTACGTCGCTTCCGTCGGACAGTCCCTGACGAACGGCACACTTTGCCTGATAGTATCTTCTGATTATCTCTGCTCTGGACGCCTCCTGACATGCTTCATCGTCAATGATAGCGAATCCGGCCATATTAACTCCCATATCCGTGGGGCTCTTGTAAGGTGACTGTCCGAAGATCCTCTCGAAAGTAGCATTGACAACGGGGAAGATCTCAACGTCCCTGTTGTAATTGACCGTTGTCTCTCCGTAAGCTTCCAGATGGAACGGATCGATCATATTTACGTCCGCAAGGTCTGCCGTAGCAGCCTCATACGCAAGATTAACGGGATGAGCGAGCGGGATGGACCAGATCGGGAATGTCTCGAACTTGGCATAGCCTGCCTTGATGCCTCTCTTATTCTCATGATAGAGCTGCGACAGACATGTCGCCATCTTGCCGGATCCGGGACCCGGAGCCGTAACGACAACAAGCGAATGAGTCGTCTCGATATAGTCGTTCTTGCCGTATCCCTCTTCACTTACGATATGCTGGATATTGTTGGGATAACCCGCAATAGGATAATGCTTATATACCTTCATTCCGAGCTGGCGGAGCCTGTGCTCGAACTTCTCTGCCAGAGGCTGACCGGTGAACTGCGTGATACATACGGAACCGACATAGAGACCGAATTCGGTAAATGCATCTATGAGTCTTAATACGTCCTGATCATATGTGATACCGAGATCCCCGCGTCTCTTGCTCTTCTCGATCGCATCTGCATTGATCGCGATCACGATCTCGGCGTCTGCCTTGAGCTGCATGAGCATCTTGATCTTACTGTCGGGCTCGAATCCGGGAAGGACTCTCGAAGCGTGATAATCATCGAAAAGCTTACCGCCGAATTCCAGATAAAGCTTACCTCCGAACTGGTCGATCCTGTCTCTGATCTTCTGCGACTGAAGCTGTGCGTATTTCTCTGCGTCAAAACCTATCTTAAACATGGCTTAATCCTCCGTCCGTTATTTTAACAGAACAGAGGGCGGACTTGTGTTACAAACTTCATTTTCGATCAGATATTCTGAGGAGTCATCAGGATGATCTTCTTATCCGGATCGGGACTGTCAAGATCCGAAGTGACAGTCGATCCTTCACGTATCAGTTCATAACCGGAGGCGACTAATGCATCGATAAAAGGCTCTACCGTTGCGATCTCATCATAGCCGAAGCCGTCTCCTCTATAGTGCATCGGGATAACCGTCTTCGGTGCTATCCTCTCAGTCAGCTCGGCGGCCTTATCGGGCTCCAGTGTGTAGTATCCGCCCGCAGGCATCAGGAGTATGTCGCACCCGTGGATCTTTTTAAGCTGCTCATCCGTCAGATCGCAACCGATATCGCCCATATGAACGATCTTGTGGTCATATACATCGATAACTGTGATATTATTCTCGCCTCTTAATGCACCCTCTTTGCCGTCATGCCACGTAGGGATGAATTCTACGATAAAAGGGGTATCAGCTCTCGTCTGTGATATCCTGATCTCTCTGAAAGCAAAATGGTCCGCGTGTCTGTGCGAGCAGATTACCTGATTGGCAGTCTCCTTGAGGGGTTTAAGCCCGGGGACAGAACCTTTCTGATACGGATCAAGTATCAGAGCAAAACCGTTCCTCACTAACCTGAAACATGAATGACCGAGATATGTGAGCTGCATAATATGTCCCTCTTTCCGCTTCAAAACAACGTTTTGTCGGCTCTCTTCGCATTATAACAGAATTGCTTCAGGAATGTTTACTTTCTGTATCAATTGAACTATCCTCCGTATTTATCTGCCGTAAAAGGGTACAATTTCAATATAAACATGTATTTAACCTTCGGAGGGATCATGTTCGAACTGTCCAAAGAACAACTCATCAGATTTGCCAGGCTCGAGTTGACCCTGAGCGACATCATTCCCTTCTTGAGCAGCGAGGGAGCATTCGGCTCGCGCGCGTTCTATCGGATGACTCTTGAGGACCTCCAGGATGCACTTAATACAGCTGTCGACAAAGACATGACGGTAGCCGATTTTGCGACTGACTGGTTCTACCCGATAGTCGAAGAACTGTCCGGCTGTCTCGGCCTTACCGAGATCCTGCCCGGTTTCCCGAACACTCTGGCAATGCAGAGGTTCCGTAACCCGGATATGGAAGATGATGAGATGATGATGTGGGTATTTCACAAGCTATATCCTGTTTTCGCTGATATATCAAATGTTGTCATGAATTCTCACATGAAGATGAAGGACTTATCCCGCGCCGAAGAGATCGTGGAGGCGATAGATATCCACTACAAGAATCTCGGCGTAGAGCCGGGGTTCAGAGAATACCCCGATATCATCAAGAGCGATTTCATAAATGAATGGGATAATGACCTTCTCCTTAGAGGCGCGGATGAGAATACCCGCAAGATGTTCGTGGACTTTGTCGGTGACCTGGCGGATCATAACGACCCTGATGCGATCAGGATATTGGGGTATGCATCCTATGGCGGCAATTCACTTTTCGACTGCGATTGGGAACTCGCGGCCAGATGTATGGATAAGCTCTGGAGAGAATTCGGGTTCGGATATGCAGCGAACTCTCTGGCACATATCTACTATGACGGCAGGCTGTCCGACGGAAGACCGGATTACGGAAATGCTTTCAAGTACTTCGCGATAGGCTCCTTTATGGGTGTCACCGAAGCGTCGTGCAAACTTGCCGACATGTATATGAACGGACAATATGTGGCACAGAGTTATGAGAATGCTTCCACCATTCTCGAGGGACTCTATGCACGGGCACTTGTCAGATTCGAGAGCGGTGACCGTAATACACATCTGGCAGATGTGGCATACAGACTCGCCATGACCCAGCAGAAGTTCGCACTTCGGTATACCGACTTCGCTCTGATGCACAGGAGCTACAGCCTGCTCCTGCAGGCAGCAAGTGCCCTCAGGGCAGAAGCGAGGACAGGCGGCGTTCCCGAGAATTCCGACCTCGGACAGAAGATCAATCACAATATAGAAGAGTCAAAGACGGTCTTCCCTGAATACAAGTCGTCACATAAGACCGATTATCCGGATGCTGTAGAGGACTTTGTCCTTATGAGGGGTTACTGTGACTACAGAGCAACATTTAAGAAGCTCAAGGGGAACCGGATAAAGATAACCATACAAAGGCTTAAGCGAGGGGGCGAAGCATCACCGGAAAAAAGTCTGCTCCCCTTTACGGATTACGGAATGTGCCGGATGACAGATTCCGTGGTCTGCACGGCAGAGGAGCCAATGCTTATGGGAGGATTTGCAAAGGTGCCTGAGAGTGTAGTTTTCGATACAGTTCGTAACGGATTAAACCATCTCGACAGTGACCTCGGAAGTCTTGAGTTCATTAAGGATGGTGAGCCGGTATTTCATATGGCGGCAAGATCATTTATCGTCAGGAAACCGGCAGACAGTAATATGTGAGTCCCGGCAATGAATGACGTGTCATCCCTGATCGCGTTTTACTATGTTGCGGAATTAGGAAGCATTACAAGGGCTGCCAAGGTCCTTAATATATCGCAGGCTGCAATGAGTAAGCGGGTGCGCAAGGCCGAGCTCGAGTGCGGGGTCGCTCTTGTCGACCGGACCAGTTCGGGCGGAGTGCGGATAACCTGTGAGGGGCAGATCATCAAGCAATGCGTCGAAAATATGCTGCTCCAATACACTAATATGATACGCGATCTGAAGGGCATCCCCAGGATCATTACGGTAAGTTATGCCAGCGAGCTCTTTGTCGGAGACCTGGTAGTCCTTATATCAAGATTTAAGCTCGATTATCCGGATGTCAGCTTCAACGTCGTGCATGCAACAAAAGAAACTGCGATCCGGATGCTGCGCGACGGAACGGCGACTCACGCCCTGATCCCCTGCAACAGTTCAGGAGACATCGGGGTGAAATACACGGACATCGGTCCGTCACTCCTGATGACACATAGGATCGGCGTTATGTTTCCCAAGTACGTACCGCTCGCGAACAGACCTTACATCACGGCCGATATGCTCAAATACTACAGTGCCATCATCCCTTCCGACCGGCATCTGATGAAGGAATTCATGAAGTGGCTCGGCCCGGATAATGATCTGATGTCTCCGATCCGGATGCATTCCGTCGTAGGAACGCTCCTAGCAGTCAGAGAAGGGATCGGATATGCTGTCATGCCTATGACCAAAAGTGCCTGCAGCACCCCGGGAATGAGACTCTGCCCCCTGTCGCCTTCCATCAGGATAAGCGCGGCAATAATAACAGGAACACAGAATCCCCGCAACGAATCCGTGATCCTGTTTGACAGGTTCCTTAAAGAGTATTGTAAGAATCTCTAGAGGTATTCGTCAGCTACAACAAGTGTTCCGGCAGCGATCTTGACCTGTGCTCTCTCGAGCGGCATTGCTTTGCCGAAGAGATATCCCTGCAGCCTCTCACATCCGATATCCCTGAGATAGTCAGCCTGCTCCGGTGTCTCAACACCCTCGGTAAGGGTATGCATCCCAAGGTCATTAGCCATCCTTACGACATTGCTCAATACTGCTTTGGACTTCGACTTGGTCGCACGATCGGAGAATCCCGACAGGAACTTCATATCGATCTTCATAACGTCAAACTTGTAGTCCTTAAGAACGTTGAGCGAGGAATAACCGGAACCGAAGTCGTCAAGCCACAGGGGGTATCCGAGATCCCGGAGACGTGACAGATCCTGGCGAAGAGCCGACGCACCGTCAGCGAGGGCACTCTCTGTTACTTCAACGTGCAGATAGTCTCTCGGTATGCCATAACGCTGAACGCAGCTCTCAAGAATGGAGACAACGTCAGTCAGCTCGAAGTCCAGTCTGGAGAAATTAAGTGATACCGGAACCGTCGGCTTCTTGGAATCCATAAGGCTTCTCAAGTCGCTGCATACTGTCTCGACAACGACCATATCAAGCTTATGAACCTGTCTGTATTCCTCAAGGATGGGAATAAAGACACCGGGAGATATATTGCCGATCTCCGGATCCTGCCACTTTGCCAGTGCTTCGTATCCGCACAGCTTACGATTCTTAGCCCATACGACGGGCTGATACTGGATCCTTAAGTATCCCTTGTCCAGAGCCGTATCGACGTTGTTTACAATATACTGTCTGAGCTTGAATTCATCATCGAGTGACTTGTCGTATTCCTTGTAATCCTGATCATAGCGTTTCTTTATGCTGTTACAGGCATAGCGTGCATAATCCGAAGCCAGGAGCGGATCGATCGTCGTATCGGAAGGGGAATATGCTCCGACCTTAAGACCTATCTGAGTTGAATCAGAATAGCTGTAGACCCATGAAGTAATGTCCGCAGCCTTGGTCTCGGCACCTTCCCTGTCCGTTAGGATGACAAAATGATCATCGGCCTGTCTGGCGACAAGACTCCCGTCGAAAACCTCCCGGAGCTTCTTGGAGTAATCGATAAGGAATGCATTACCCATATCGAATCCGAATTTCTCGTTATAAGCCTTGAAGTTCTCTATATCCAGGAACAGGAACAATCTGTCCGACGGCTTCATGCCGCTCTCTTTCAGTATCTCTTCGGCACTTTTCCTGAAGAACCGCATGCTCGCGACGCCTGTAAGGTCGTCGATCGCAGTAAGTCTCTTGAAGTGTTCGTTCGCCTGTTCGAGTTCCTCTTCCTTTTCCGCCTCGCTCCTTCTCTGATGATAGTTGCTGTATGCCGTAGCCAGCATAGCTATCCAGAGCGTAAAGAAATTGACCTTATTGGCAAAACTAAGATCGCCGACATTCTCCATGCAGATAAAGAGTGCCAGGAACGAAGTCGTGAGCGATAAGAATGACGCTATCGGCTTCCAGGTGAGTATCCCGACGAGGAATGTCTCCATAGTTACAAATGTCAGTATCTGCTCTCCGCGATCGAAGTCGCCTGTTGAGATATAGATACCGAACAGCACACATATTATCGCGAATATCCAGATCGACATCTGACCTGCATTCGGATTCCTGACTGTACGTCGGAGGGCGCGATAACTGTAGAGCATTATTATCAGTGCCGTCGCGAAAAGCACCACATAACAGGTCATATGCATTATGACCCACGTTCTGCTCCTTTGTACATCGCCCTGGAGATAATGAATGAGCCAGATGATCATAAAGCTCTCGAGCGCAGCAACTATAACGGCCATATAGATACTCGACCGTATGTTAGCCATCTGTAAGTATCTCTTTACATTGGGGGATACCTCATCTATCCCGAGCCAATGCTTGATCCTGTTAGGCATATGCGCTCTCCTGCATACGTTTCCCTATGCAGGAAACGTGTTCTACGAATAGGCCGGGGTCTCATCCCACAGGACTATCTCTCCCGTGCGCCGAGTCTCCTTCATGTCTATTATACGCTGATTTGAGGAGCCGCGGTATCTTAATCGAAGATCTTTTTTACACAATATAAACCGCCCGTCTACCAGCACATCAATAAGATCGAGGAACCTGTCCGTGACTTCACAGTTGGGGTGCGCCCCCGGAACAGTGATCTCATCGTGATATCTGAACCCGGTGAATGCCCATATATCCTTATTCGGGAATCTGGCACGTATCTTCTCCAGGAGCGGCACGATCACCCTCTGATTCTCAGGCTCAAACGGTTCTCCTCCGAGCACTGTAAACCCTCTGATGTAATCAGGTTCAAGCATCTTAAGGATCTCTTCTTCCGTTTCCTCCGTAAAGGGATCTCCATACTTGAAGTCCCACGTATCAGGGTTAAAGCAACCTTCGCAGCAATTGGTGCATCCTGAGACGAACAGTGTCACCCTGACACCGATCCCGTTAGCTATATCACAATTCTTCAATGCGCCGTAATACATATCCCTCTCTCCTGCCTTCTTATGACAAAGGGGACGAACAGCGTCCGTCCCCTCGCTTCCGGATAGGTTGACTAACGTTAAGCTCGATATTACAGATGGAGAACGCGCTCTTTGATCTCCTGTGTCCTGCCCTGATTCCAGAACTGTGTTCCGATATATCCGCAGGTACGGCGAGCAACATTGAGCTTAGCCTGATCTTCATTGCCGCAGTTCGGGCAACGCCAGATGAGCTTACCGTCCTTCTCAGCGATCTGGATCTCACCGTCATAACCGCATACCTGGCAGTAATCCGACTTGGTATTGAGCTCGGCATACATGATGTTATCGTAGATGAACTTCATAACATCAAGGACTGCCTCGAGGTTGTTCTGCATATCGGGAACCTCAACATAGGAGATAGCGCCGCCGGGTGAGAGCTTCTGGAACTTGGACTCGAGAGCAAGCTTGGAGAAAGCATCCATCTTCTCGGTAACATGTACATGATAGCTGTTAGTGATGTAATTCCTGTCAGTAACACCCTTAATGATACCGAATCTTCTCTGAAGACACTTGGCAAACTTATATGTTGTAGATTCGAGAGGTGTTCCGTAGATAGAGTAGTCGATATTCTCTTCTGCCTTCCACTTTGCACATGCATCATTCAATGCCTGCATTACCTTAAGACCGAACTGCTCGCCCTCAGCCTCCGTGAGCTTCTTGCCTGTAACTTCATATACGCACTCCCACAGACCCGCATAACCGAGGGACAATGTGGAATATCCTCCATAGAGGAGCTTCGTAATAGGCTCGCCCTTCTCAAGTCTTGCCAGAGCACCATACTGCCAGAGGATAGGAGCTGCATCAGACAGTGTTCCCTCAAGCCTGTCGTGGCGAGCACGCAGAGCTCTGTGACAGAGTTCGAGTCTCTCGTTCAGGACCTTCCAGAACTTATCCTCATTACGCGTCTCGCTGCATGCAGTACATGCAACATCTACGAGGTTGATAGTTACAACACCCTGATTGAATCTGCCGTAGTACTTAGGCTTGCCTTCCTCATCGATATAAGGTGTCAGGAAGCTTCTGCAACCCATGCAAGTATAGCAGTTGCCGTTTCCGTTCTTATCGACCTTAAGCTGGAGCATGATCTTCTCCGAGATGTAATCCGGAACCATTCTCTTGGCCGTACACTTGGCAGCAAGTCTCGTAAGATACCAATAAGGCGTATCTTCCTTGATATTGTCTTCTTCAAGAACATAAATGAGCTTCGGGAAAGCAGGTGTTACATAAACACCGGACTCGTTCTTGACGCCCTGGATCCTCTGCTTCAAGACTTCCTCGATGATCATGGCCAGATCCTTCTTCAGCTGAGGATCCTTTGCCTCGTTCAAATACATGAAAACAGTAACGAACGGAGCCTGACCGTTGGTCGTCAGAAGTGTAACTACCTGATACTGGATCGTCTGAACACCGCGCTCGATCTCCTCTCTGAGCCTCTTCTCAACAAGCTCGGAAAGGTTCTTCTCGTCAAGAGACAATCCGACATCCTCGAGTTCCTTGATAACATTCTTCCTGATCTTCTCACGGGAGATCTGTACGAAAGGTGCCAGATGCGTAAGCGAGATAGACTGTCCGCCGTACTGGTTGGAAGCTACCTGAGCAATGATCTGTGTAGCGATATTACATGCCGTGGAGAAGCTGTGCGGCTTCTCGATCATCGTGCCGGAGATAACTGTTCCGTTCTGGAGCATATCTTCGAGGTTAACAAGATCGCAGTTATGCATATGCTGAGCGAAATAATCCGAATCATGGAAATGGATGATCCCCTGATTATGAGCCTCAACGATATCCTGATCGAGCAGGATCCTCTGTGTGATATCCTTGCTGACCTCACCTGCCATATAGTCGCGCTGTACGCTGTTTACGGTCGGGTTCTTATTGGAGTTCTCCTGCTTCAGCTCTTCGTTATTGCACTCGATAAGAGTCAGGATGCTCGCATCAGTCGTATTGGACTGACGGATAAGGCTTCTGGTATAGCGATATGTGATATAGAGCTTAGCCACTTCATAAGCGCCGTGAGCCATGATCTGCTTCTCAACAAGATCCTGGATCTCCTCGACTGACATAGCACGACCCATCTTCTCGCATTCCTTCTCAACGGAATCGGCGATCCTCAGGATCTGAGTGGGAGTCATCCTCTCGCTCTCCTTAGCGGCATTGTTAGCCTTGGTAACCGCATTAACGATCTTGGTAATGTCAAAATCAACTTCAGTCTTGTTTCTCTTGATGATCTTCATTTGTGCAACCTGCCCTCTTTGTCTCTGTAAATGGTCTTCGCTATTGTAACAATGTTACGAACCCTTGCAAATAGCATTTTGTGCCCCCATCAGCGGTCCTCACCCCGAAACGCCCTAATCTACGACGATTGGAGAATTGTTACATTTTGCACCCCGGCTCGGCCTCCCTCTGTCGGATTGCTCATTTTTCCTTGATGCTCCCTTATTCTATCCATATGTTGTGGCACTGTCAACGGCATAACACTATATCTTGTGTTACATTTGCATTTCCGACCACAATATATGGTGGTTGTAATACCGCAATACTCTGATGGAAAAAGCCCGGCTACAGCAGCAGGCGAGCGCTGCATTGTGGCGTAATAATACACAACCGCGGAGCAGCGAGGGCCTGAGTCAGGCATAAAGCCACGCTCGCCCTCTCTTTACCAGATCGTGCCCTCGGTGTCGTAATTGTAGTTGCCGGAATAGTAGATCATGTCTTCCTGACGGTCTTCGTAAGCCTGAATTGCCTGACTCTCGATCTCCTCGCGGACTGACTCCTCGAAGCTCTCGAAGCTGCTCTGGGTTCCGTCGCTTCCGTCAGTGGTCTCAGAAGATTCTGATCCGTCGGAGCCGTCGGATGTCTCGGAACCGTCGCTTGATTCCGACTGGTCTGAGCTCTCGCTCTGGTCGGAACTCTCACTCTGGTCAGAAGACTCACTCTGGTCGGAGCTCTCGCTCTGATCGGAACTCTCGCTCTGGTTAGAGCTCTCACTCTGATCAGAAGACTCACTCTGATCGGAGCTCTCGCTCTGGTCGGACGAGTCGGACGGATCGGACGAATCCGAAGAATCCGAAGAATCCGAAGGATCGGACTCCGGGGGCTGATCGAGCATCTCTTCGAGCTCCTCGATGGCACGCTCGATGTCACGCTTCAGTCTCTCGGCTGTCTTGTTGTGTCCGTCACCTTCCTCGGTCGCGCAGCCGTCCTCAAGGAGAACATCGCGGGCTGCATAAAGAACTTCGAGGGAGTGCTCGGCGTGATCGGGCTGATTCCAGTCCGGACCGAGTCCCTGTGTCATGGCGAGGGCCAGGTTGATCCTTACAAGACACTCGTCATCACGGGGGATATCATATTTGAGTGCTTCCCTGTACTCTTCCTCGGCCTCATCGTAACGATGGTTCTCGTATGCGATGTTTCCGTTGTTGTAGTACGGGATATAGGGCTGGATGAAGTTGCCGTTCTCGAGCAGATTGTCGTTAACGCTGTAGTCGCCCTTTTCCATCTGTTTGATTACGTGCTCGTTGTAGAAATAATTGAGACACTGTCTGGCACAGAGGAAGAGGATCAGGGCGTATAGAATCGCTATCAGGTACTTTTTCATTCTGTCGCCCTCAACTTTCTTCTTAAGTCATAGAGTTCGACCAGCATCAGAGCGGCCAATGCGATCGCACTTATCCAGTATGTCTCGGACTGTCCCTTGAGGGGAGCCTTTTCGCGAGATATCTCGCCGTCATCGAGCCTGTCGAAAATATCCTCGGAGACGCGCTTTGCCTGAACCGGCCCCGTCATATGCGTATAGTCGACACCAAGCTCATCAGCCATCTTCTCAAGGTTCTCTTCGTCGATCTTGGACAGGGCTACCGTGTTGCGTCCGTTCTCTTCAGTACGGAGGACGTGAGCTGTCTCGTCACCATAGTAGCTGGCATAGGAATAAACTCTCATCTGACCGCCTTCCTCAGTTCCGTATCCGAGTACGGCTCCGTCGTCGATCATGTCTGAGATCTCCGAGAAGTCGGGCATATTACGGCCTACCGTCATCTCTCCGTCGGTTATAAGGAACACGACCTGGATACGGAAACTTCCGTTGACGGCATCAACCGGCGAGTCCTCATCCTCGTTCTTCTCGAGATTGAACTTCAGCATGGTCTCCATACCGTCATATGCATTGCGGAATGATGTGCCCTCGCCCGAATACTCGGTAAGTCCGTTGAGCGAATCGACTGCATTGGTCACAACATCTCTGTCCGTGGTGTAAGGAACCATATAGTACGGATCATTCGAGAAAGATACCACGGCAAAACGTGCCCCCTCGAACTCGTCCATTATGGTCCTGACGTCGTTCTTGACCGCATCGATCCTTCGTGTATTGCCGGAATAGTCCTCGGCAAGCATGCTTATCGTGTTATCGATAACGAACAGAACATCTATGTCATTCTTGACGATAGTAACCTCGTCAGAGGGTACCATTATCCTGAGTGAGATCGACACGAGCAGGATGATCATAAGGATACGCTTGATGAAGCCGAGCTTGGTTCTGGGACTCAGAACAAGCAGTACAACTGCGACGATTATTATCAGGGGGACAGGTAACAAAGGAACTACATTCATACCTTGATTCTCCTTACACACAGGGCATAGACGAGAAGGCTTATCACGAGCATGACTGTCGGTACCTTGGGCACATCGACTTCAGCCGTTATGGTCGTATAAGTAGCTGATACATCCGTCTTCTGGACGAGTTCGAGCATATCGTCTATGGCGTTCTTATTACGCGTATTGAAGTATTCGCCTCCGGTGCTCTCAGTGGCTTCCTTGAAGCCGTCTTCGTTTACAACAAAGTATGGAGCAAGCGAGAATACCTTAACGTTATGAGCAGCGCACAGTCCCATAGCTTCCTCGATCGTGACGAGCGGGTCGCCCGCGAGATCATTATCGGTAACGAAGACGATAAGCCTCGATCTGTCAGGGTCTTCGTCAAGGTCGGTAAAGCTGTACAGGCATGAAGCCAGTCCGTCTCCGATCAGGGAACTTCCGCGCTCGCTGTCTGTTCCGGCAAAACGATAGCCGGATAAGGCGTCGAGATCGGAATAGAACCAGATATCGTAACCGGCCTCGATCGACTGCTTAAGACGGTCGAGTTCTGCCAGGACATAATTGTAGTCATTCGTAAGCGGAACAAGGAGTACCGCCTTGCCGTTAAAGATAGTGATACCGAATCTCTCGCCTTTGAGCTGAGATACGAATTCCTCCATCTGCTCACACATCTCAACACTTACGGTATCGAGCGACGTGGAAATATCCATACAGATGAAGATATCTCTGTTGTGAAGCTCCTGTGTTGTCGTCTTTACTTCGGACGGCCTTGATATGAGAAGCGCAGACATAAGAAGTGCAATGATGAGAGCAATGACTGCGAGGGTCTTGAGAATGCCGAATTCGAGGCTCAGGAGCTTATACTGAGGCAGCGACTTGACGTATTCCGTATTCGCGCTTCTCTTGCCGTCCTTGAACGCCGGTTTATTGCGCTTAAAAGTGAGGAGCAGGATCAGAAGGATCGCACCGATCACGATATAGATGGCCATGGGATAAGTCAGTTCCATTCTCTTATCACCTGCCTTGCGTTGCCGAACGAGTCTTCGATCTTAACGTCCTCCGTGCCGAAAGCGAACTCGGGAGAGTAGAACTCTTCTATGAGCTTTGCCAGATCCGGCATGTTAAGTCTTGCTATCTCCTGCAATGTGTAGTTACGTACATTGACGCCGGTCGCCTCGTTTACAAATCCTCTGACGACTGAACTCATGCGTATATGAGTCTCTCTGGCATCTATCTCCTGATTATTGTACTTGGCCTCGATCTCATCGATCCTGCGCATATAGTCGCGCTTCAGTTCGGCGATCGGTCGTACGGGCTTGATCTCCTTCGGTGCTTCGAGATCCGCCTTCTTCTGCTTGCGTTCGGGCAGCTTGATCCCGGCAAGCTTGATTATGAGCCAGATCAACGGCGGCAGGACCGCCAGAACGATCAGGATCACCGTCAGGACGAGCGAAAATGATAATGGCTTCTGTAGATCAACGGTTGTTGGCATATCTGTGCTTTTCCAGTAATTCGATTATCTTGCCGGCGGTATCTTCCATATCGTCGATCCCGACGCTCATGACTCCGCCGTGCACAAGCTTGCGTTCGTTCTCACGGCGCAGAGCTTCCTTCTCTTCCCTTTCCATCTTCTCGAGCTTCTTGTTCTTTGTAATGAACAGCGGCATATATAATCCCGTATCAAGATCGAAAGTCTTGCCGCCGGTTACATCAGCATCGCTGATCTCGACGCACATGACGTCATGCATGATACGGAGTCTCTTAAGCGTTGTCTCACTTATCGTCGCGATCCCCTTCAGGTCAGAGATAACGATGATGATCATCTTACGCTTGAAGTGATTGATTATATATTCGAGAGTACGCTCGACATTACCCTTCTTTGTCTTCATCGTGTCAGCATTATAAGCCGCCAGGATGTTCTCGACATTTACAAGTCCGGACTTGAACGGATGGTACTTCATCATGCCGTCGCAGTCGTAGAGAGCTCCGACATTATCACCGTTCTTGTAGGCAAGATAAGACAAAGTACCTGCTGTCATCAGCGCAGTCTCACGCTTGGAGGCTCCCTTCAGGGTATCGCCCTCCATCTTCGTTCCCGTATCCATGACCAACATGATATTGTGCTTCTTCTCGGCTACATATCTCTTGATGAGAAGATTGCCGGATCTCGATGACGCCTTCCAGTCGATGTCCTTGATGTTGTCCCCGGGGACATATTCTCTTAAGTCCTCGAAGTTCAGACTTCTGCCCATATAGACGGAAAGATATGAACCGTCGAGTACGCTGGATGTCTTGTGAGTAGCATAAATACTCACATTGGCCTTTATCTTATTGATATAACCGGACATCATGGTGTAGGTATAGCCCCCATGATCGCGTCGATGACCTTATCCTCGGTAACACCGTCCGCAACAGCTGCGAAGTTGAGTGTTACTCTGTGTCTCAATACCTTATGGATCTGAGACTTAACATCATCAGGTGTGGCATAATCACGTCCGGAAAGGAGTGCGACCGCCTTTGCAGCCTCCATCAGGCAGATGGATCCTCTGATACTCGCGCCGATCGTTACATACTGTGCAAGATCCTGACGGATATATCTCTCGGGATGACGTGTTGCTTCAACGAGTCTTATGATGTAGTTCTTGACTGAGTCGTCTACATATACTCTCTTGACGAGGCTCTGAAGGAATCTGATATCGTCGAGAGTAACAACGGAACGGACATCTGCAAAGACGTCCTCCTCAACACGATTAACGATCGTAAGTTCCTCCTCTGCCGAAGGATAGTCGATCGTACACTTCATGAAGAATCTGTCGAGCTGTGCCTCCGAGAGGAGATATGTACCTTCCTGCTCGATCGGGTTCTGTGTCGCGATTACCATGAAGATATCCGGCACGGGATAGATCTCGCCGCCGATCGTCGTCTGGTGTTCCTGCATGACCTCGAGCATGGCGCTCTGTGTCTTGGCACTTGAACGGTTGATCTCATCGAGAAGTACAAAGTTGGCATGAACCGGGCCGAGCTTTGTCTCGAAAGTATTATTCGTGTAATTGAGGATCTGCGTTCCTACGATATCACTCGGCAGAAGGTCAGGCGTGCACTGGATCCTCGAGAACTTACCGTTAACGGCTTCCGTCATGGTCTTGGCTGCCGTGGTCTTGGCAAGACCCGGGACAGACTCGATCAGGATATGACCGTTAACTATGAGCGTGATCAGGAGAGCCGTTCCGAGCTCACGCTGACCGACCATCTTCTGATAGTAGTAATCTGTGATCCTGTTGACAATGTCAATGGCCTTCGCGACTTCATCGCGAGAAATACGGGTAAAATTATCGATCTGCATAAAAATTCTCCGTTCCCTTATATTTGTCCACGGGTACTATTTTATGACAGGTTTGCAAGTCCGTCAAATTACTTTGATGGCAAATCTGAGGTAGTCGATAAAAATATCAGTCTTCAGCGTCCTTGACAGTCTTAGCTTCGATAGCCTTAGCCTTGTTCTTATCGGCAGCCTTGATGCTGATGCTGTTCCAGAATTCGGATATAGCCGCTACGATGAGCATTACTCCGATAAAGCGCTTAAGACCGTTTGTCATATCGTCTGCCTTGATGATAACGATGACCGCCAGAGCGAAAGTAATGAGTGAGAGTATGATCGCCACTCCCCACTTCTCGCCGTTATTCTTACGGATGATCCCGAGCGAGAGATAGATATTATATGCTGCCATCAGGAGCGCTGCTATACCGAAGAGGTATCCGAAGGTGTCTACGAGTTTATCCGGCTTGATCGCAAAGAATACGCCGAGACCTGCAAGACCCAGACAGATGACCGTCAGGATGATGAATCCGATGCCCCTTGTATCCTTATCAGACTTGATCAGAAGGATCAGTGCCTCGATGATACCTGCAACTGCAAGTACAAGACCTATGCTCTGAGCAAAATCCTTTGCTCTGTCATCGGGCCAGAGGAAAAATGACAGTCCGAATATCAATAATACAAAACAAGCCAAAAACTTGGTGATCTTCAGCGATCTAACTTCCTTCTTATCCATAGTTGTTCCTCCCGGATCCATATACTATACCTGCTTATTATATCAGTATTTTCTGACGGATACACTAAGTATTGCAAATATGGGTTTTCGATGAGAAATCGCCGTTTATATTGTTTTTACATGACAAATGCACCAAATCTGACTATATACCTATTAAATAAATTGCACTCGCGTCGAAAATAAGATATTATTCCTTGCGGTATAAACAAAACCATTGTAGGAGGCTTATTATGAGTGAGACAAAATCAGGAGGCTGGCGTAATAACAAGTGGACGCGTGCAGCCATCCCCGCACTGCTCCTCCACTGCAGTGTAGGTACGGTATACTGCTGGTCTATGTTCAGTTCCGAGATCGGTGCATACATCGGCAAGTCATCAAGTGCCACTGCCTGGGCTTTCAGCCTGGCTATCTTCTTCCTCGGAATGTCAGCTGCATTCCTCGGAAATGTTGTTGAAAAGAATATCCACCTTTCATCCCTCGTTGCGACCATCTGCTTCACGGTAGGTATGGCCGGAACAGGATTCTTCATCTGGTATGGCGGCGAACATCAGGGCAGCAACCTTGCACTGTTCGGCATCTACCTCTGCTACGGCTGTATCATGGGTATCGGTCTCGGTACCGGTTACCTTTCCCCCGTTAAGACGCTCATGCTCTGGTTCTCGGATCACAAGGGTCTTGCAACAGGTCTTGCCGTTGCCGGCTTCGGTGCAGCCAAGGCTATCGCTTCTCCTATCATGGAGCACATCATGTACACTGACATCAAGAACAAGGTTCCCCGTGAAGGCGGTGTATACAGAATGTTCTGGATCCTCGCAGCGATCTATTTCGTCATGATGTTCGTAGGTCATCTCCTTCTTAAGAAGCCTGACGGCTGGAAGGAGCCTCCGAAGGAAGAGAAGAAGAGTACTGTCTCTGTTATCAAGTCCCGTCCGATCAGCAACTATATCGGTATCTGGCTGATGTTCTATATCAACATCACATGCGGTCTTGCCATCATCTCACAGGAGAAGCAGATCGTCACCGTTATCGGCCTCGGAACCATGGCTGCTACTCTCTCATCCGTATCCGCCATCTTCAATGCCGGCGGACGTCTCGGCTTCTCCACATGGGCTGACTATCTCAAGGATCGTAATACGATCTACAAGCTGATCTTCGCGATCTCCATCGGTCTTACAGCTCTTACACTTGCTACCAACGGTATCAAGAAGGCTTACGACGGAGACTCCAAGAATATGCTTCTTGTCATCATCGTTATGGCTCTTATCTTCATGGTAAATGCAGGCTACGGCGGAGGCTTCTCCAATGTTCCTACTCTCCTGTCCGACCACTACGGCATGGGCAACATCAGTGCCATCCACGGCCTGACACTCTCCGCCTGGGCTATGGCCGGTCTCACGGGAAACCAGATGGCTACATACATCGTTAAGCACTTCGGAACAAAGGACCCTGCCGATAACCCCGCAGGTTACCAGTACGTCCTCTACGTTACATGCGCTCTCTATGTTGTAGCTCTCCTTATCAGCCTGTTTATGGTTAAGAAGTCCGCTAAGGCTCTCGAAGCCGAGAAGGCTAAGAAGGCAGCAGCTGAAGCATAAAGACTTTTCGCTACGAATAATGAAGCCCTCCCGTCGTCAATCCGGCGGGAGGGCTTTTTGATCATAAATCTATCTTATAGCTGTCAGTCTTCAGGATCCTGTTCGCATTCTCGATACGTTCCTTAGTCGGCGGGTCGATCCCTTCCAGCTCATACGGGATACCGAGAGTCTGCCACTTGTGGACACCCAGTGTATGATAAGGAAGGACTTCCACCTTCTTAACCGTCTTAAGCGTGTCAATGAACTCAGCCAGACGGGTCAGATACTCATCCGTGTCATTACGTTCAGGAACGAGCACGTGGCGGATCCACATATCCTTACCCGTATCCGACAGGTATGTCGCCATGTCCAGGATATTCTTGTTAGTACACTTGGTAAGAATCCTGTGTCCTTCTTCATCTATATGCTTTATATCCAGCATAACAAGATCGGTATATTTCATAAGCTCGGCAAACTTGGATGCGAATGGCTCCGTTGTCGAGTAGGGCGCGCCGGAAGTATCGATGCAGGTATTTATGTTCATCGCCTTTGCCTTCTTAAACAGCTCGATAAGGAAGTCGATCTGCATCAAAGGTTCTCCGCCGCTGACGGTAATTCCACCCTTATCGCCCCAGTAGGCTCTATAACGGACCGCCTTCTCGAGCAGCTCGTCAGCGGTATATTCTGTACCGTCCTTCATCACCCAGGTATCGGGATTATGACAGAACTGACAACGCATGGGACATCCGCTGAAAAAGATGATATATCTGACACCGGGACCGTCAACCGATCCAAAACTCTCTAATGAATGAATGTAACCTTTAAGCATATTCCCTCCAAACAATAAGCGGCTGCCCTGGCGGACAGCCGCTCTGAACTGATCAGATTATATCAGTAATATCACATTCTGTCGTGACATGTTCTTGCGATAACGTCGAGCTGCTGCTCCTTTGTCAGGTCGATGAACTTAACAGCATAACCGGAAACACGGATAGTGAAGTTAGCATACTCTTCCTTCTCGGGGTGCTCCATAGCGTCGATGAGCTTCTCTGTGCCGAAGACATTAACGTTGAGGTGATGAGCGCCCTGTGCGAAGTAACCGTCCATTACGTTTACAAGGTTAGCAACCTGCTCTTCCTCTGTGTGTCCGATAGCACCGGGGTTGATCGTCTGAGTATTGGAGATACCGTCAAGAGCCCATACATAAGGGATCTTTGCAACGGAATTCAGGGAAGCAATGAGACCGTTCTTCTCTGCGCCGTATGCAGGGTTAGCTCCGGGAGAGAGAGGCTCGCCGGACTTACGTCCATCAGGGAGAGATCCTGTCTTCTTACCATATACAACGTTGGATGTGATAGTAAGGATGGATGTTGTAGGCTCTGCATTCCTGTATGTGTGGTGCTTCTTAACCTTCTTGATGAATGTGTCAAGGAGCCATACACCGATCTCATCAGCTCTGTCATCATCGTTACCGTATCTGGGGAACTCGCCCTCTGTCTCGTAATCAACTACGATGCCGTTCTCGTCACGGATCGTCTTAACCTTCGCATACTTGATAGCGGAGAGAGAGTCGATAACATGTGAGAAGCCTGCGATACCTGTAGCGAATGTACGACGTACATTTGTATCGATGAGAGCCAGCTCAGCTGCCTCATAGTAGTACTTGTCGTGCATGTACTGGATGAGGTTCAGGCAGTTAACATAGAGGTCAACAAGCCAGTCCATCATTACATCGAACTTCTTGATTACTTCATCATAATCGAGATATTCGGATGTGATAGGAGCATATGCGGGAGCAACCTGATTCTTCTCAAGCTCATCTACACCACCGTTGATAGCATAGAGCAAGCACTTAGCGAGGTTAGCACGTGCACCGAAGAACTGCATCTCCTTACCTGTCTGTGTAGCGGATACGCAGCAGCAGATGGAGTAATCATCGCCCCATACAGGTCTCATGATGTCATCATTCTCATACTGAACAGAGGATGTAATGATAGAGATGTGAGCTGCATACTTTCTGAAGTTGGAAGGCAGTCTCTTGCTGTAGAGGATAGTGAGGTTCGGCTCAGGTGCAGGACCCATATTCTCGAGTGTGTGGAGGAAACGGTAGTCATTCTTTGTAACCATGGAACGACCGTCGGAACCAAGACCTGCAACCTCAAGTGTAGCCCATACAGGGTCACCGGAGAAGAGCTCGTTGTAAGAAGGGATTCTTGCGAACTTGACCATACGGAGCTTCATTACGAAATGGTCGATGAGCTCCTGAGCTTCCTTCTCTGTGAGGCTGCCGTTCTGGAGATCTCTGTTGATATAGATGTCAAGGAATGTGGAAACACGACCTACGGACATTGCAGCACCGTTCTGTGTCTTGATAGCTGCAAGGTAACCGAAGTAGAGCCACTGAACTGCTTCCTTAGCGTTCTTAGCAGGCTGGGAAATGTCGTAGCCATAGGACTGTGCCATAACCTTCATCTGCTTGAGAGCCTTGATCTGCATTGCGAGCTCTTCTCTCTGACGGATAACTTCGTCGAGCATTGTGCCGTCGCCGCAGTTTGCAAGGTCTTCCTGCTTCTTCTCGATCAGGAAGTCGATACCGTAAAGAGCAACTCTTCTGTAGTCACCGACGATTCTTCCACGACCATATGTATCAGGAAGACCTGTCAGGATGTGAGAGTGACGAGCTGCCTTGATCTCAGGTGTGTAAACAGAGAAAACAGCATCGGAATGTGTTGTATGATACTCAGTAAAGATCTTGTGAAGCTCAGGGCTGGGTGTGTAGCCGTATGTCTCGCAGGACTGCTCAGCCATTCTGATACCGCCGAAAGGCATAAATGCTCTCTTCAAAGGCTTATCTGTCTGAAGACCGACGATCTTCTCAAGTGTCTTATCCTCCTCATAGAGATATCCGGGAGCATGAGATGTGATAGTGGAAACGATCTCTGTATCCATATCGAGGACGCCGCCCTTAGCTCTTGCTTCCTTGAAGAGTTCCTGGAGTCTGCCCCAGAGCTTATCCGTAGCCTCTGTTGTTCCCTCGAGGAAGGACTCGTCTCCTTCATACTCAGTGTAATTGTGCTGGATGAAGTCGCGTACGTTTACTTCTTCTTTCCAAAGGCGGCCCTGAAACGAGCCCCACTGCTCATAATCTTTCATAGCATTTATTTCCTTTCTAAATTAGTTATCCTTTGCGGTACAGATAATATACCAAAATGAAAATCGTTTTACAATACTAATTTGGAATAATTCTAAAAAAGATGGTAAAAAATTTTACTCTTTTTGCACATTTGCCTCAGTTAATGTAGCACGCTAAAGAATCACTGCGATAAACGACGATCTGTGCCCCATATTCATACTGATGTGATAACATAAAACAAAAATGTTCGGAGCAGTTTATGAGTACAGATGACAGGCTTATAGAGATCTCTCACGAGTTGCAGGCAATAGCCTCCGGCGGGATATTATATACCGATAATCATTTCACAAAGGACCGGTTCGAGAATGTAAGGCGCCTCGCTGCCGAACTTCTGACAATGAGCACCGAGGGGCTCGAACTTCAGAAGGCGGAGGAGCTTTTCGAGGAGAATGACGGGTATCAGACCCCGAAGACAGAGACGCGGGCCGTAATACTTAACGACAAGGACGAAGTATTGCTCGTTCATGACCATGACGGCAAATGGGCTCTCCCCGGCGGATGGTGCGACTACGATCAGACCATTATGTCCAACACCGTAAAGGAAGCACGGGAAGAGACGGGACTTACGGTAGAACCGTGGAGACTTGTTGCGGTGCATTACCATCGCAAGCGTAATAACCCGAAGTCATTCTTCAGCTGCATGAAGCACTTTGTGCTGTGCAGACGCATCGAAGGCGAATTTGCCGCCAATGATGAGACGACTGAGATGGCATACTTTGCTTTGGATGCTCTGCCGGAGAACCTCAATACACACAAAGGCACAAAGGATCAGATAGCACTCTGTATACGCGCCGCTCACGAGGAGCATTGGGAGGTCGAGGTAGACTGAGAAGCCGTGCGGGGAATCTTTAACCCTTGATCGCGACTTCTGCCCACGCCCCTTCAAATGGCATGTCGGCGAGCGCCGTAACTCCCGCATCCAAAAGCACCGTCGAACTCTCATACAGAGCATCCTTCTTCCCGACCTTGCGAGCCTTGGGGATCGGCGCCATGAACACCTTGTGACCGCACGAGACCGCGCGCGACACGAATCCGGGCAACGATACACTGTCAGCCGTACCGGAATGATAGCAATTGATGAGGACCGGCCCGTATCCCTTGTCGCCTATTGCATCGAGCGGGAACGAGGGGACTGCGGGAATGACCAGTATGTTGTCTTCCGGCGAGGTCTCGCGACTCAGAAAATCCACTGCAGGCTTTACAAATGCCGCAGCCGAATAATCGATCGACTCGTTATCATAACGCTTGTAGTCGCCTTTGATATCGGCGGACGTGATCTGCTGTGCGGGAACGAACGATGCCATCCCGGTAAATGAATCATTATAGACAACTCCGAAAGTCTTGTTCCGGGTCTTCCCCTCGACCGCCGCATCAAGGATACCGAGCGCCATCTTAAGATTGGACTGGGCATCGGATCCAGCGGCATCCTGTGGCAGCTTGCTCCCGACGATCACTACCGGGATCTTAAGGATCGACAGAGTCCTTACGGCAAGCTGGGCAAAGTAAGCCATCGAATCCGTACCGTGCAGGATCAGTATGGCATCGGGACGCTCGGAAGCGACTTCATCATATATCCCCTTGAGTGCCGTACGGTAATCATTAAGCGTGGCATTCTCGGATGAATAGTATGCGGGCGTTATTACGCGGTATTCCGGCCCTCTCATTATCTTCTCGAAAAAGCTCCTGTTAAACTTAAACTCTCCGAGCGACATAACCCCGTCACTTCCCGTGCGTGATGCGATCGTACCTCCCAAACATACTGCGAGTATATTCATCTTGAGTCCCCCTGCGGCGGATTTTATAGTAAAATTTCTGTAGTTATTATATGGCAAGAGGTGGAACATGAGAATAGTCAGCTGGAACGTCAACGGTATCAGAGCTATCGCAAGCAAGGGCTTTGCAGATGAAGTCGCGAAGATGGATGCCGATATAGTATGTATTCAGGAGACAAAGGCGCAGCCGGATCAGTTAGGTCCCGAGATAACGGATCTTCCGGGCTACAAGAGTTATTTCCATTCAGCCGAGAAGAAGGGCTATTCAGGGACCGCCGTGTACACAAGAAGAGAACCGGTAAGTGTCAGCTTCGGGCTGGGAACGGACGAATTCGATCACGAGGGACGTACCATCGTCTGTGACTACGGTGACTTTGTCCTTTTCAATATCTATTTCCCGAACGGCGGCAGAGGCGACGATTACGTCAAGTTCAAGTTAAGGTTCTACGACTGTTTCCTTGATCGGGTCAAAAAGCTTCAGGCCGAAGGCCGCGAGGTCATCTGTTGCGGAGACGTCAACACGGCTCACAAGGAGATCGATCTGTCTAACCCGAAGTCGAATTCCACCGTATCCGGATTTCTCCCCGAAGAGCGGGCATACATGGATAAGTTCGCGGAAGCAGGTCTTACCGACACTTTCCGTATGCTCTACCCCGACAAGCCCGAGTGTTATTCGTGGTGGTCGTACAAGACCCGCGCCAGGGAACGCAACGTAGGCTGGAGGATCGATTATTTCTTCACGACTTCCGGACTTAATGAACGGGTTCGTGAATCAAATATGATGAGCGATGTGATGGGATCTGATCACTGTCCTATTTATCTCGACCTCGATGTCGTATAATCAGTCCAAAAGATCAGGAGACGGAAATATGAGCAAGATCCTTTTCGCCGATATGAAGATCGGCAACACTTACAAGGCTACGGTACTGCTGACCGGAATCGTTCAGAAGACGACCAAGACAGGCAAGAGTTATCTCGAGCTTGAACTGTCCGACGGAGAAGCGCGGATCACTGCGAAGATGTGGGATACGGTCAGGGAAACATTCCTTCATAAGGTCAATTCGCTTGTCGATGTCAGCCTCTATCCGAAGGATTATAACGGAGCCACGGATTACACGGTCAATGAAGTGTCGGCATGCATCGACAGGTCCCTTAAGATCGAGGACTTCATTATTAAGATACCTTATGACGTGAATACGCTTTTCGATAACATCATCAAGATGGTCAAGAGTTCACCCGACCCCAGGTTCGCATATGAATCAGAAGGTGAACAGACCATATCCGAACTTACGGTCAGGCTTCTCGAGAGATACAGGAATGACTATTCGACGTGGGCAGCCGCCAAGAGCATCCATCATGCGATATACGGAGGGCTCGTCTATCACAGTTTCAGGATGTGCACTTCCGCATATATGCTCTCCCGCGTATACCGGATCGCTGACCGCGAGATGCTCGTGTGCGGTGCGGCGCTGCATGACATAGGCAAACTGATCGAACTGAGTTCCGAACTCGGTGTTGCCGACTATACTCCTGCCGGCCGTCTCTTGGGGCACGCATATATCGGAATGCGTATGATCGAAGATGAGAGCAGAGACGGTGATTATAATAAAGAGAGGATAAAGGTGCTCCTGCATCTGATCGCTTCCCATCACGGTCTCGGGGAATTCGGTGCCATTACATATCCCGCCACTCTGGAAGCGGATATCCTGCATCAGATAGACGTTATAGATGCACATGCATACGAATATGAGACGGAACTCGTAAGTGTCACGCCGGGTGACACTTCAGATAAGAAGATCTTTGGACTTGACGGCAATACGATATACCGTCCAGCATACCTGACAGATGAGATAATGGCTATCCTTAACGATCCGGAGCTTTACTCGCCAAAGGGTTGAAGACTTAACGTCACACTTTGTAGATTATATTGTTCTCACTGAAGGAGACACTGCAGATATGACATCCGTCAGCTGTAGAGACTGTATTCTCTGACGGTATTGTTATGTTCTGAGCTTCTTCGTCCGCGGCCTCCTCTTCAGGAGCGATCGTGATCGACGTGATGTCGGAATGGTCATTATCGTCCGCCTTACCTGATGAACAGCCGCCTAAGGCTGCCAGGAGCATTGTTGCCATGATCGTAATTATCGCTATTACTCTGATGGAGTATTTCATATGATCCCCCTTGCACATATGATACAAGCCGCTTGACCTGTCGTTTATCGTACCTTTCTGATACTAAGATATACGACTGTTGTCAGCGGCTTGCACCAAAGTTGTGTCAGAGTTGTAAAATCTTATCTCTTGATAAGAAGTGATTCTCCCGTCATCTCCTTAGGCTGAGGGAGCTCCATGATCTGGAGCAGTGTCGGTGCGATATCGCACAGCCTTCCGCCTTCTCTCAGAGTATACGAAGGATCGTAGTTATAGAGGATGAACGGAACGGGATTTGTAGTATGAGCCGTGTGAGGCTCGCCTGTCTCATAGTTGAGCATCTGCTCTGCATTACCGTGATCGGCACAGATGAAGAGTACACCGTCCATCTGCTTAACGGCGTCAACAGCAGCGCCGACACACTGGTCGATACGTTCAACAGCAGCTACTGCAGCCTCGAGAACACCTGTGTGACCTACCATATCAGGGTTAGCGAAGTTGATGATGATAACGTCATAATCGCCGGATGTGATCGCGGCGTCGAGCTTCTCGGACACTTCGGGGGCGCTCATCTCAGGCTGGAGATCGTATGTTGCAACCTTAGGAGAATTTACAAGTGTTCTGTCCTCTCCCTTGTTGGGCTCCTCGATACCGCCGTTGAAGAAGAACGTAACGTGAGCATACTTCTCTGTCTCGGCGATACGGAGCTGTCTCAGGCCGTTTGCTGCAAGATACTCACCGAGAGTATTGGTGATCGCTTTCTTCTTGAACGCAACGAACTTGTTGGGGATCGTCTCGTCATAATCCTTGAAGCAGACATATGTAAGAGGCATGAAGCCGTTATGGCGCTTAAGGAACTTGATGCACTTGGGATCGGCTGCATCGCCGCTCTGAGAAGCGATATCCTCATCGGAGAAGCAGAAAGCCTTTGTTATCTCTCTTGCACGGTCAGGACGGAAGTTGAAGAAGATGACGGAATCATCAGGCTTGACGAGTGATACGGGTGTACCGTCTTCGTTAACGATAACCGTAGGAAGAACGAACTCATCCGTTACGCCGTTATCGTACGACTCCTGCATGGCGGCAACAGGATCCTGTGCCTTGATGCCCTCGCCGATAACGAGTGAATCATATGCCTTCTGGATACGGTCCCAGTTATTGTCTCTGTCCATGGCATAGTATCTTCCGGACATGGATGCTACCTTGCCTACGCCGATCTTCTCCATCTCGTCGATGAGAGCCTGGAGATAATCCTTACCGGATGCCGGAGGTGTATCTCTTCCGTCGAAAAAGGGATGAACATAAACACGATCGAGTCCGTTTCTCTTGCACATCTCGATGATCGCATAGAGATGCGTGTTGTGAGAATGAACGCCGCCGTCGGAGAGGAGACCCCAGATGTGAAGATCCGAACCCTTCTCCTTACAGTTGTTGATCGCACGGAGGAGTTCCTCATTCTCGAAGAATACGCCGTCCTGAATGTACTTTGTGATGAGTGTAAGATCCTGATAGATGATCCTTCCGGATCCGATATTCATATGGCCTACCTCGGAATTACCCATCTGTCCGTCGGGGAGTCCGACTGCAAGGCCGGATGCATTACCCTGAACAAACGGGCACTCGCTCTTTAACTTATCCATAACGGGCGTCTTGGCGATCGCTATGGCGTTATAGTCCTCTCTTTCCGAGATTCCGTAGCCGTCCAGTACCATAAGTACTACAGGTTTCTGTCTCATAAATATATCTCCTGTTCTATTAGATTAGTTTAACCTAACTGATTATAATACCGCCCGTTCGTAAACGTAAACCGTATTATTCGAACCTGTTGGTCTCTTCGTTGTAAAAATAGCCGACAGACTCCAGTTTTTGCTTTATCTGATTTTCATCTTCTACCAGAGATGCCGCCAATTCACCAAGTGAAGGATATTCGTCACGAAGCTTCATATTGATAAAGCTCAGGAGCATTACCGGATCCTTGGGAAGCTTGGACGCGGGAGCCTCCTTTTTGCCTGACAGATCCTTCAGCAGATCAACGGCTTCGATATAGCCGTCGAATCCCTTGCCGATTATGGTCTTCATAGCGTAATAAGAGACATATGATATCTGTCTGAATGCCTCCCGCTCATCCACCTTGGAGATGTGGACTTCGACCGTTGGGATAGAAACAGCCTTAAGTGCATCGAGCAGTGCGACAGAAGTATGAGTATATGCTCCGGGATTGATAACGATACCGTCGACCTTATCGAAAAAAGCCTGCTGTATATAGTCGACCAGTGTTCCTTCGCTGTTGCTCTGCTTACACTCGACTTCTATCCCTTCGGAAGCGCAGTGTTCCCCGATCATGGAAACAAGATCGGCATATGTCTTCTTTCCGTATATGTCAGGCTCTCTTATGCCGAGCATGTTCAGGTTAGGACCGTT
Source organism: uncultured Clostridia bacterium (assembly GCA_946611435.1). Lineage (GTDB taxonomy): Bacteria > Bacillota > Clostridia > Saccharofermentanales > Saccharofermentanaceae > Saccharofermentans. Next base: position 47,554 of record CAMODL010000001.1, on the reverse strand, counting down.
AAGTACAAGTATCTTCATACTTCCACCCCCGCTTCTCTCATCTGCCTTATGGCTTCCTTAACAAACTCTTCCTGACTGTCCATCTTGGGGACCTCGACCGTGATATCGGCCAGTTCCTCGTAACGCTCACGGCGTTGCTCATATATCTTGGCAACTCCGTCTCTTGCGGTTATCGGACGATCCTCCGACGCCAGAACATCGAGCGGTCTCTTTACATAAATGATCCGGGAATTGACCCTGAGCCAGAAATAATTCTCATCACGGGTTACGATACCGCCTCCGCAGGATACGACCTTACAGGATTGAGGCAGTACATCCTTTGCAACTGCCGTCTCATTGGCACGGAAAGCGTCCTCGCCCTTCTCCTTTATTGTCGTTGAAGGTGATTCGGAATATACTTCCGTGTACTTATCGTCCAGATCGATGAACTCGCGTCCGGTCTCACCGGCGACCGCGCGTGCAAGCGTAGACTTGCCGCATCCCGGCATCCCGATAAAAGTGATATTCGTCATCCTTCCCTGAAGAAGGTCCACGACTCTCTTGATCTCTGCTTCGTTCTCTGCCGTAATATTGTCCGCACTCTCATTATCTCCGACAAAGAAACGGCTCGATCTGTATGCCTGTGCAACGAGCATATTGAGTCCTCCCGCTGTCTTAAGTCCCATAGCCTGCGCCTGCTGCAATATCTTTGAGCGCGAAGGGTTATAAGTAACGTCTGCGAAGGCCTCGACCTTCGGGAAACGCGACAGATCAACGACTGCCGCATCGACCTTGGGGTACATGCCGACAGGGGTGGCATGGATGATGACCTCGGCGTCACCGCAGCGATCGTAGACATTCTCGTAGTTGATCTCGTCATTCAGGTCACAGAATACGATCTGTCCTGCTCCGAGCTTCTTAAGACCGAATTCCACAGCAACCGCTGCACCGCCGTGACCGAGACAAAGACACTTTTTGCCCGCAGGATCTATCCCGCCGCTCTTCAGCATATAGCAGAATCCGTAGATATCGGTGTTATATCCGTATGTCTTTCCGTCCTTGCCGAATACGACCGTATTGACACTGCCGATCTGCTCGGCATCCGGCTCCAGTACATCACACCTCTTTGCAGCTTCGAGCTTATAGGGAATAGTGACATTGAAGCCGCCGTACTTACGCGAAGCAAAGAGCTCGTCGAGCTCCTCGGGCTCTCTCTCGATTATCGTATAGATATAATCCTCCGGTGCGAAAAGCCTGTGGATCTCAGGCGAATACGTATGTGCGAGCTTACGTCCGAGAACACCGAACAGCGGTTTATTCTGATGCTTCTTGGATATATCGAGTATCGTGCCGTAGAGTTCCTCGATGAATTCGCGTGATTCGTCTCCGGCCTGCCTCTTAAGTTCGGCGATCTTGAACTTCTCTCTCTCCGGATCGTAGGTCGCCTTCCCGCTCAGTCTCTTCTGCTCGGCAATTAGCCTGCTGATGCTCATCCTCTTCTCGATCGCTGCGAGGATATCCTTATCCGCCTTATCGATCTCGATGCGCAGTTCTTCTAATGTCATATTTACCGTCCTTCCTTAAGGAGCATATCCCATATCGCGATAGCCGCAGCCGCTTCCGTTACCGGAACCGCTCTCGGAACGATACATGGATCATGTCTGCCCTCTATGGTAATAGTTGTCTCATTATGTTCACTTAGATCTATCGTCTGCTGCTTACGGCCTATCGACGGAGTCGGCTTAAAAGCGCAGTCAAATACTATCGGGGCCGCATTTCCTACGCTTATGCCTCCGAGTATCCCGCCGCATCTGTTGGTCTTAAGGATAACGTTGCCTTCTTCATCATAACCGAACGGGTCATTATTCTCCGAACCTTTAAGTCCCGCGATCTCGAATCCGTTACCGAATTCGACGCCCTTGACTGCCGGGATAGCATACATTATCTGTGCGATCTTCCCTTCTATTCCGTCGAAGATCGGTCCTCCGACACCCTCGGGAAGTCCTGTAACAACCGTCTCTATCACGCCGCCTACCGAGTCGAGGTCCATTCTTGCAGCTTCGATCGCCGCCTTCATCTTCTCGCCCGCCTCATCACTGACCGTCGGGAACTCCTTGCCCGCAACGCCTTTGAGCGCTTCGATAAAGCCCTTATCGTGAGCATCGTGATCATAGTATGAATCATCACTGATACCTGCTATAGACTTTATATGTGAATTAACGGTTATTCCGCGACGGGAGAGTTCCTTGAGCGCGATAGAACCGGCTATGCACAGAGGTGCCGTCATCCTGCCGGAGAAGATGCCTCCGCCGCTCCTTGAAGCCTCATCACCGTACTTGATCCTTGCAGTATAATCCGCATGGGAAGGCCTGGGCTTATTCATTATCGAAGCATAATCCTTGGGCTTGGTATTCGAGTTGATGATATATCCGTGAAGGCGTCCGTCATCATTTTCCTCGAAGATAACCTCATCCTTCTCCTTACGGGGTGTAGACCATGCATTCTGACCGGGAGCGCGCCTCTTCATCAGTGCCGCAGTGAACTCCGGATCAGGGACTACGCCTTCCGGCAGGCCTCCGATCAATACACCGATCGTGGGACTGTGAGACTCGCCGTATATCTCGAGTGATAAAACATCGCCCCTGTATATGCTTTTCATGCTCATGGCTTCATCTCCTTTTCGATGATGCTCCGCAGCTGCGGGAAAGACTTGTTCAGGCAATCGACGTCGTCGATATCAACTTCTTCCTTGAGGATCACTGCTATCAATATGGCGCACATTGCCATCCTGTGATCATGATAAGACGAGAGTCTTATCGGTCGGTCATTATCGTCAGCAGCGTCATAACCGTAAACTGTAAGCGTGTCCTCATCCTCAGACGTCTTGACTCCGATGGCGTCGAGCTGCTGCCTGACGGCAGTAACTCTGTCGGACTCCTTGATACGGAGCCTGCCTATTCCGGTAAGTGTCATTTTATCGAAAAGAAACGCGGATACTACCGCCATATAGGGAGCTATATCCGGAGTGTCCGTACAATCCCACACGCCTGATGTCCTGTTATTCGCATCATCGGCGTAGTTCAGGAAATCGACTATCGCTCTGTCCCCCTGGCGCGAAGCCGGGTCAAGTCCTTCGACCGTTATATCGGACCATCGGGACATGCAGAGCAGGAATGCTCCGTTGCTCCAGTCACCTTCAACCTCGAATCCCGAAGTGAGCTCCTTGTCATATCCGCGGGATGTGATCGTGAACACCCCATCCTCGAGTGGGATATCGCATCCGTATTTTGTCAATACATCTCTGGTAAGGTCGATATAATGGATGGACTTCATCTGTCCCGTGACCCTGACACTGCTGTTATGAAGCATCAACGGGAGTGCCATAAGAAGTCCCGATATGTACTGCGACGAGACGCTCCCGTCGATAACGTATTCGCCCGATGTCATGGTTCCCGTGATACGGATCGACCTCGTATCATCGTCACGATCTATCTTTATCCCGTGAGGCAGAAGTGCAGCCTCAAGTTCTTCAACGGGACGGTCATACAGCCTGCCCTTTGTCTCGGCTATGATACGGCATCCCTGATCCCGGTCTTCACGAAGAAGATATGCCGATGCTACCGGTATCATGAAACGCAGCGTGGATCCGCTCTCATTGCACGGAAGGATCACATCCTTTCCGGGCTTCGCCACAGCCAGTGCGCGAAGACAGCCCTTTGTGGCGATAACATCTTCACTGTCGTCAGGAAGCGCCTCGAGATGATCCCGATCACCCAGCAGGAACCGTACTATCAGTTCTCTGTGATAGATCGACTTGGAAGGCGGTGCTTTTATCACCATATCGAGCTTACGGTCGGCACAGGATACTATCATCGTTCACATCCTGCCTTAAGAAATCCGAGGAACTCGTCCGGAGTCATCTTTACGATCTCTGAACTGCCTATCTTATCAACAACGATCACGGATATCATGTCTCCACGCTTTTTCTTATCGTTCATGGCTCCCGCTACGGCCTGTTCAGGCGTTATATCATCCTCTGTCGGAAGCCCGTATGCAGCTATAAGCCCTTTCATTGTCTCTGCCTCTGAAGCGGATAATCTGCCTGCGGCTACACTTGCATCTATAATGATGCCCATGCCCTTGGCAACGCACACTCCGTGAGCAAGCTTAAAGTCACTGTCACGTTCGATAACATGCCCGATCGTGTGACCGTAATTGAGCGTCTGACGTCTGCCGTTATCAATGGTATCTTCAGTTATTACGGAGACCTTATCCGCCACGTTCATGGCTACCATCTTCTCGATGAATTCGGGATCTTCCCTGATGCTTCGGGCATGCCCGTTATCAGCCTTTTCCTTCAGGACGGTAAACAGTTCCGTATCCATGATGAAGGCGTGCTTCAACACTTCAGCCATGCCTTCGGTAAAGAGCTCATCAGGAAGTGTGTCAAGACAATCCGTGTCTTCTATTACCATCGACGGCTGCCAGAATGCACCCGCCAGATTCTTTCCTTCCTTGAGGTCGATTCCGGTCTTACCGCCTACTGCTGCGTCTACCATGGCCAGGAGAGAAGTCGGTACCTGGAATACTCTGATGCCGCGAAGGAAAGTCGCAGCGGCAAATCCTCCCATATCACAGGCGACACCGCCGCCGAGTGTAACTACTGCATCCGTCCTCGTAAATCCGTTCTCTGCCATGACGCCCCACATGCCGGTTATGGAATCGATATTCTTGGAACGTTCTCCAGCATCGAAAACATACTCGTACACTTCTATCTTGGCGATCTCAAGGCTCTTCCTGAGCTTGTCCAGGTAGAGCGGCGCAATATTGGAATCGGTAACTACCAGTACCTTCTGTATGTCATCCGTCACTCTCTTGATGAGACTTCCGACCTGTGTCAGTGCGCCTCGTCCGATTATGACCTTGTAAGACGGCTTGGTACCGACAAAGATGCCTTTCATTTTCCGTCGACCTCCTCTTTACGTTCCTTGCCCTCAGTAAGGAGCTTCTTCAATGTCTCATGGTCGTCATTCTCCATGGCATCTCTGTACTTTTTTAATTCTTCGATCAGGTAATCCACTTCGAAGATCAGATTGTCCTTGTTCTCAAGGAAGAGCTGTGTCCACATCTCGGGATTAAGCCAGGCAACTCGTGTCATATCCTTATAGCTTCCTGCAGAGAATCCTCTGTGAACGAGAGCGCTCGGACTCTTGATATATGCATTCGATACCAGATGAGCCATCTGAGACGTAAAGGCGATTATCCTGTCATGCTGATCGGGGTGCGCCAGACAGAAAGACCCGAACTGACAGGGTGCAAGCAGCGTCTTTACTCTGTCTATCAGATCCATATCATCGAACCTGTCCGGACAGAGGACCATCGGGGCTCCCTTGTACATATTGGCTCTGGCATGTCCCATGCCGGAGAACTTTGTACCTGCCATGGGATGACATCCGACAAATTCAAATCCGGCTTCATGAGCAACCTCAAATGCCTCACGGCAGATCCATCTCTTCGTTCCGCAGGCATCGATCACGAGGCCGTTCTTATTGAAATGGTCTTTATGCTCACGTATCCAGTTGATGGATGCTTCGGGATAAAGACTTACTATGACGATGTCGCAGTCAGGAAGATTATCATCCGTCAGATAGTCGTCGATCACTCCCTGCATCTTTGCCATATCGGCAACTGTCTCGGTCCTGTTCCAACCGTAGACAGTATTGCCGTCCGCATTCTCCTTGTAAGCTCTTGCAAACGATGCTCCGATAAGGCCTAAGCCTACGACTCCGACTGTGATCCCGCTCATTTCCCGATCTCCTTTTCGCGTATATTTTAGAGTATGCTGCGTACTCGCGCAACAGAAGCGGCGAGCTCCTCAAACTGCTTGTAGTCGATAGCCTGTATGCCGCCTGAGAGAGCCTTGCCCGGCTCGGGATGAACCTCGATCTCGATGCCGTCAGAACCTGCCGCTACAGCAGCGAGAGCTCCGCCTCTTACAAGTGAAGCCTTGCCTGTCGCATGTGAAGGATCGGCAATGACGGGAAGGTGGCTTAACTCCTTGAGAAGAGGGATGGCTGCGATATCAAGTGTGTACTTTGTATATGTCTCAAAAGTCCTGATACCTCTCTCGCAAAGGATAACGTTCCCGTTACCTTCAGCCATGATATATTCGGCACTCATCAGCAGTTCCTTAATGGTAGCGGACGGACCTCTCTTAAGGAGCACCGGCTTGCCGCTCTTACCGACGAGCTTCAGCAGTTCATAGTTCTGCATATTGCGCGCACTGATCTGGAGGCAGTCGATCTTATCAAGGAGCGGTAACTGTTCCGTGCTGACGATCTCGGAAATAACGGGAAGCCCCGTTGCCTCCTTTGCCTTGAGAAGGAGCTTAACGCCTTCTTCTCCCAGTCCCTGGAAATCGTAAGGCGATGTTCTCGGCATAAAGCAGCCGCCCTTCAGGATCTGAGCCCCCGCCGCCTTAACAGCCATGGCTGTCGCGATTATCTGTTCCTCGGATTCGACTGAATCAGGGCCCGCGATCACTGCAAAGTTCCCGCCGCCGATCTTAACGCCTCCGATATCAACAACCGAATCCTCCGGATGGAACTTACGGTTCGCCTTCTTGAACGGATCGGATATCCTCGTTACAGACTCGACGATATCCAGTCCCTCCAGAAGATCAGTATCTATTCCTGATGTATCACCTATAAGACCTAATACGGTACAGAACTCGCCCTTTGATCTGTTGACCTTGATATCCTGCTTCTCGAACCAGCGGATAAGATTGTCCACCTGCTGTTCTGTCGCACCGTTCTTGATAACTGCTATCATGTTTTGCCTCCTTACAGTAAAAATGCCGCCCGATCATCATCGTGCGGCAGGTGTTTCATTAAAAATCTCTCGGAATTCCACTCAAGCACAAACCGCTCTCACTTCTTGTTGTCGAAGTAAAAGTAGGAATAATAATATGCATAAGCGATAACATTCTTCATATTGGTAAGATAACCTCTTCTGTTATTTTCCATCAGTAATTAAAGCACGATGGGAACATACTGTCAAGGAATCATAATTCAACCGACAGCAGCCTTCTCCTGGATATATTCTTCGACCTTGTCGAAGTCGACTCCGAGTGCAACAGCGAACTCGGCATTCATACGCCGCTCCGCTTCGAGAAGGAGCTTCTCGTCCTGCATGTTGAGCCTCTTGCCCTCTGCCTCAAGAGTGGCTCTGTGATTCCTTATAAGACTGATGACATCCACGATCTCTCTTCTGGATCCGGACGTTACTATGCTTCCGTATGTATCTTTACGCTGATTCCTGTCTTCGATCCACTCAAGCTTAACATCGCTGATGTCATCGATCAGCTTGATCGCTTCCTCCTTGGAGATAACAGGCTGCATCCTGGATACGAGCTTCTCGTTATCGTAAGGAACATATACGACCAATTCCTGCTGCTTGGTAAAGAGCGGCTTCAGGATATAATACTTCTGAGGACGCTCATGGTAAAAACTGATGTCTTTGATATCATCTACCTTGCACACGCCACTGCCACCGTATACAACAGTATCGCCTTTTGTGTACTTCATCTAAGACCTCACTTCTTATTAGGGTGAATTTTCCGACAAATAAATTATATCATCGCATATATGAATAAGTCAGTTGGCATTTTGGACAAAAAAGAGACCGCAAACGTGCTTAATTGTTGCGTTTGCGGTCTCAAATGACCTTATTATATCAATATAATTTTAGATTGGTTTACTCTGTCCTGAGAGCTGCAACAGGATCCATCCTGGCTGCCTTCTTGGAAGGAATAAATCCGCCGATGAGTGTCAGTACCGTACTCAGTACGATCAGGATGATCGCAGGAGCGACATTGATGACACCGTTAACGTTGTTCGTGTCAGCGATGCTGTGGATGATCGCATTGATAGGGATCAGCATCAGCTCGGCTATTCCTATACCGAACAGACCCGCCAACAATCCGATGATGAACGTCTCGGCATTAAATACCTGAGAGATATTGTGCTTGGTAGCACCGATAGCTCTGAGTATACCGATCTCCTTCGTTCTCTCGAGAACGGAGATATATGTGATGATACCGATCATGATCGAAGATACGACCAGCGATACCGCAACGAAAGCGATCAATACATAAGAGATAACGTTAACGATAGTTGTTACGGAGGACATGATGAGTCCGACATAGTCTGTGTAAACGATCTGATCCTCTTCAGGTACGGACTCGTTGTAGTCGTCGATGCAGTCAACGATGTGGTCCTTATCCTCGAAGCTGTCAGCATAGATATCGATACCTGTCGGCTTATCAAAATCGACAACACCGAACGTATTCATATTCTGATCATATGTACCGTTAGAGATATAGACATCATAGATGGCGGCGAGCTCCTGGTCGCCCAACTGAGAGATCGTTGTATCAAGAGAAGCAGCGAGTTCATCCTCGGTCATTTCCGACAGATATGCCGTCATCTCTGCACCGTACTGGGACATGATCTGGACCATGAAATTGGCCTTCTCCTCATTCGACATGGACTCGACGAATGTCTTCGTATCTTCTGCCTTCTGTGCCTCATCAGCGGCGGAGAAAGTAATACCCGTCAATACATTGACATCCGGATTCTCTCTCTGGGCCGTAACAACAGGGGACTCATCCGTTCTGGAAGCAATATACTTTGTGAGCTCTCTTGTGTAAGCGAGGTCACCGTTGATGCTGTAGTCGGCATCCTCATTCTGACGGATGATACCGCACACATTGAGCTCGAGCATATCCCCGACCATTCCGGAGAGAGCAGCTCTGTTGCCGTCAATGGAATCAAAAGTTCCGTCTTCATTCTCTGTGTAGAGCTCAGCCTGAGGGAGCAGATAGAATGTCTGATCCATCATCTCCTCATAAGTAAATGTATGCTCCTCGATATCGATCTCCTGGCCGACCTCAAGAAGTCTCAGCGAATTGGCAAGTTCAAGATAGCCGCTCTCGGGCAGATAACCGAGAGTATAGAGATCGATGATGGACATCTCACCCCTGGAATCAAGAACGACAACTACATCATTGAATTCTTCAGGCCAGTGACCGTAAACAAGATCGTAGTTGTCAAAGACCATCTGATTGATGCCTTCTCCGCCTCTTCCGGGAGTAAGCTCAGCAAAAGAAGCTCCACCCATATTCATCGTATATGTAGCAGTATCGGATTGCATCGTAGCATTCATAGCACCGGTAAATGAACCGTCTGTATTGATGAATACACCCTCGGGATCATAAGCATATACATCGAAAACAGGCGAATACTCATAGACAACGCCGTTCTCACCGATATACTTGTTGATCTCGGAATCCTCGTTATCGATATATTTCTTGAAAGCCTCAAGGTTATTCTCGGAAATAGAGGAATTCATCTGGGACATCATGCTAAGCCATCCGCCTCTGGAATATACCTTGTCGGGATCACGATCTTCATCGACCGGCTCTTCCTCACGCCCTATCGTGAACATCGATGAGAGATCCATGCCGTACGCATCGATGGAAATAGGATAAGAAGCCATCGTATCCTTCTGAATATATTCGATATAGTTGTTAACACCCGTAGAGATGGCAAGGATCAAAGCGATACCGATGATACCGATGGAACCGGCAAATGATGTCAGTATCGTTCTTCCCTTCTTTGTTCTCAGATTGTTAAACGACAGTGACAGGGACGTCAGGAAGCCCATCTTGGACTTGCTCTGATTCTTATCCTTGACCTTGCCGGCAGCCTCGGCCTCGGCAGCAACTGTCTGCGGATCGGGCTCGTAAGGATTGGAGTCACCTATGATCTCACCGTCCTGGAGCTTGATTATCCTGGTCGCATACTGAACGGCGAGTTCAGGGTTATGTGTGACCATAACTACCAGACGATCCTTGGCAACTTCCTTAAGAAGATCCATGACCTGAACGCTCGTCTTTGTATCAAGAGCGCCTGTAGGCTCATCTGCAAGGAGGATGTCCGGATTGTTGATGAGAGCTCTGGCGATGGCAACTCTCTGCATCTGACCGCCGGACATCTGATTCGGACGCTTATGCATATGCTCGGCAAGTCCTACCTTGGTGAGAGCTTCCTTGGCTCTGTTACGTCTCTCCTTCTTGGATACGCCGGAGATCGTAAGTGCCAGCTCTACATTGGCCAATACCGACTGGTGCGGGATCAGATAGTAGTTCTGGAAAACGAATCCGACCGTATGGTTACGGTATGAATCCCAGTTCTTGTCCTTATACTTGTCTGTCGGAACCCCGTTGATTATGAGGTTACCGCTGTCGTATCTGTCGAGACCTCCGATGATATTAAGGAATGTTGTCTTACCGGATCCGGAAGGACCTAATACGGCAACAAACTCATTGTCACGAAGGTTTACAGATACACCGTTGAGGGCGTTCTGAACGAGATCGCCCGTCTTGTACTGCTTTACGATGTTCTTGATCTGAAGCATTTTATGTCTCCATTCCTTTCATTTGTACCCTTATCCCCACCTAGAGCACTCAAACTTAACCTCACGTATTATATTGGACAAGCTCTTAAAAATCACTAAGCAATTATTAAGATTTGTTAAAGAATGCCATTAATGACAATGTTTACTATATAATCAATCGGCAACAACTATTCGGGAGATCTTAAGATGAAATACGGACTTGTCATGGAAGGCGGCGCGATGCGCGGACTGTTTACAGCCGGCGTCATAGACGTCTTCATGGAAAACAATATAGAGTTCTCGGGTGCCGTCGGCGTATCTGCCGGTGCCGCCATAGGATGCAACTACAGATCCCGTCAGCCCGGAAGAGCCATCCGTTATAACACGAGATTCGTTAAGGAGTGGCGTTACAGGAGCTACCGCTCCCTCTTACTTACCGGAGACCTCTACGGCGCCGACTTCTGCTACCATAAGATCCCGGAGGAACTCGACCTCTTCGATACTGACGCCTTTGAGAATAATCCGATGGAATTCTACGCCGTATGTTCTGACCTCGAGACAGGGAAGCCCTATTACGCTCCGCTTACGACCGGCGACCGTAAGGACTGCGAGTGGATCAGAGCCTCCGCCTCCATGCCGCTGGCATCCAGGATCGTCGAGATAGACGGCCGTAAATATCTTGACGGCGGCCTCACGGATTCGATACCGCTGGAATTCATGGAAAGACAGGGCTACGAGCGCAATGTCGTCATACTGACCCAGCCCCTCGGCTATGTTAAGAAGCCCTACAAGATAATGCCTGCGATCAGGGCTAAGTACCGTAAGTATCCTGCATTCATCGAAGCGACCGAGAAGCGCTACCTGATGTATAACTCAGAGATCAGCTACATAGCAGAGCGTGAAGCAGAGGGCGCCGCATTTGTTGTCAGACCCCCTGAGGCATTGAATATCAGCCCGCTGGAGCATGATCCCGATCAGATGCGCCGTGTCTACACTCTCGGACGTGATGCAGGTGTAAGTGCCCTTGCAGGTGTTCGCGAATTCATGGGGCTTAGTCCGCGTGCCTGATCTCCGGCCGCTTACAGAAGCGCCTTGACCTCATCCATACGGTCAGCAAGACGGTCACCATACAGACCGAAGTCTTTTTCCTTGTAGTTCCAGTATGCACGGCCGATGCCGGCTTTGGATAATGCTGCATTGATATTCTTAAGCCATGAGATCGTGTCATCAGCAGAAGCAAGCTCGATAACACCGTACTCACCGCAGTAGAGCGGAATATTGCGCGCCTCGGCGGTGGCGACGGCCTCCTCGAATATCTTCGAGAAGAATTCGGGGCCGTGTACCGCGAGAGCATCTCTGTCGATGGCGCCCGCTAACTCGGGAGGCAATTCTTTGAGCATCTTATCAAGGACGTCCATCGGAACGGGGTAGCTTACTCTGAAGTCTGTAGGCATTCCGCCTACCCAGTATGCGCCCTGGTGGGTGAAGATCATGGGCTCGTAGCAGTGGAATGTATATGCAACCTTGGGATCATCGGTCTTTGCGAGACCCGGAACGCTCGATACGGCGTTATAGCAGACTCCGCCGAAGATAACCCATGTATCGGGAGCTTCTTCCCTGATCACGGAGATAGCCTTAAGGGCGATAGCGTTCCATGATTCGGCAACACTCGGCATAACGATCTCATTGAGGAGTTCATAGGCAACTATATCGGAATCGGAAGCGTAGCGGCGTGCGATCGTTCTCCACAGGTCATAGAAACGCTGCTGATCAGCACTGTTACTGAAGAAAGCTTCCTTATCATCCTTATCGAGAGGATCAAAGGAATAACCGTATGTCTTATGAAGATCGATGATCATGTGAAGGCCGTTATCCCTGCACCAGGTTACACACTTGTCGAGGTACTCGTACCCGTCTGTCTTGGCGGAGCCGTCCTCGTTCTCGAGAACAAAATAATCGATCGGAACTCTTACGTGATCAAGTCCCCATGATGCTATGATCCGGATATCTTCCTCTGTGATAAATGTATCAAAGTGGTTCCTGTCGTACTTATCGAACTGCGACAGCCATCCTCCGAGGTTGATCCCCTTTGTATAACCTTCCATTGTTCTCATGGTACTTTCCTCCTGCTGATTGATTACAGGGCGGATAATACATTTTTCGATGGGAGGTTAATATCGAAAACCTGTCTTTTTTGACAGATTCTTTGTTAAATATCATCCGCGGTCGACAATGATCCTTATACTGTCGCCGCCGTCTTTGCCGCGAAGGGAATGAATGTCAGTTGTCAGACGATCGACTATCTCGCTGTCGTCGATAGGAAGATCGTAGGGAACCGTAAGTTCAAAAATAATCCTGTTCTCATTCTGTCCGCGTATCAGTCGGAAATCGTGAACAGTGATCTCGGGATCGATCTTCGACGCCATGATGATCGTCTGTTCCTTAAGGTAATTGATCTCATCGTCATCGTTGATTATCGGATCCATATGGATGGTGATCTCGCCTACTATCCCCGCGTCCATTATTTCCTGTTCAAGAAGATCCACGACTTCGTGTGCATTGATGAATCCTATCTCATAGGGCATCTCGACATGCAGCGATGCGAATGTCCGCCCGGGGCCGTAATCGTGTATGCGAAGATCATGGACTTTCTTTATCTCAGGGTGGGATAACGCCATGTCCGTGATCTTCCCGACCGTTTCCTCGGAGGGAGCTTCGCCCAATATCAGCTCGATCGTCTCCCTCGCTGATGTGATACCCGACCAGATAACAAGAAGCGCTACGGCTGCACCCGCGTAACCGTCGATATTGATGTCGGCGGTGAGCTTAACGATAACGGATATAAGTGCCACCCCGGTCGTCATACAGTCGGCCATGCTGTCCTTGGCGGTAGCCATCATGGCGGCGGAATCTATCTTACGGCTGACCTTGATGTAGAAGTGCGACATCCACATCTTAACGGCGATAGTACATACGAGGATGATTATCGTATATATACTGACATCGAGCGAAGAACCGTGGATGATACTGTTAACGGAAGTCTTCAGGAGTTCGAGTGCCACTGCTATTACTGCCGCAGCTACTATGAAGCCTGACACATATTCGATCCTGCCGTGCCCGTACGGGTGCTCCCTGTCGGCACGTTTGCCCGACAGCCTGAAGCTCACCAGCGTGATCACCGACGAGACAGAATCGGACAGGTTATTAACGGCATCACCGGCGATAGATACGGAATGCGATATGAGACCGACGATCAGTTTGACTGCCGACAACATGATGTTGCAGAATATGCCCACGATACCGGCAAGCACGCCGTAACGCTGACGCACTTCGGGATTAGTTACATTGTCTCTGTCTTTAACGAAAAGCTTTATCAACAGATTCTCGAACATCGACCTATCCCCTCTTAAGTCCGGATTAACAGCAATTATAGCACATGTGTGAGAGACATGTTTCTTTTGTTTAAGGCGCACTGGTGATATAATCCCGTCAAAACACGGAGAAAAGCCATGGGAAACAAAGATAACAAGACAGCCAAACTTCACAGACACCATATGTCGGTCAAATGGCATGACATAGTAAAGAACGACAGCGACATTCCGGCAACGGGATCCGAACTCAAGGAGAAGACCTCGCTCGTCGGCAGGATCGGAAGCATGCTCTTATCCGTCGGAACCAGCGCCTGGCGTGTAAGAGCCGCCATGAACAAGGTCTCACGTGAACTCGGTATATCATGCAACGCCAACATCGGCCTGCTGACCCTTACGTTTACCTGTTTTCACAAAGAGAATCACTACAGCCAGACCATAAGTCTTCCCAATACCGGTATCAACACTGACAAACTGATGGATCTCGAGGCATTCCTCGACGGATTCCACGAGTACGCTTCACAGTATTCCGTTGAACAGATCCACAACATACTCGATAAGATAGACGCTAAGAAGCATAATTACAACACATGGCAGACAGCCCTCGCTGCGGCCTTCGCCTGCTGGGCATTTACATTCCTGCTGGGCGGTGGTGCCGTCGAGATGATCGGCGCCTTCCTGGGTGCCGGCTCCGGATGTTTTGTCAGGAAACTCCTCCTCGACCGTAAGATCAGCCTACTCCCCAATGTCGCGATCGGTGTCGCCGTCGCATGCGTTATCTATGTGGCCGCCATACTGTTCGGCGAGCACTTCTGTGATCTCGCATCGACTCACCACGCCGGTTATATCTGCGCCATGCTCTTCATTATTCCCGGATTTCCGCTAATTACAGGCGGCATCGACCTGGCGAAGCTGGACCTCAGATCCGGCCTCGAACGCATCACTTATGCCATACTGATAATTACAGTCGCTACAATGGTCGGCTGGGTCGCCGCCATGATCTTCGATTTCAATCCCGCCGACTTCCCGGAACTGTCGATATCCACACCTATGCTGATCCTGTTCAGGACGATCGCCAGCTTTGTCGGAGTCTACGGCTTCTCGCTTATGTATAACAGTACTCACAAGATGGCGCTGACAGCCGCCTGTATCGGGACTGTAGCAAACGTACTGAGACTTCAGATAATGGATACTTTCGATATACATATTGCTCTGGCGGCATTTATATGTGCCACTATAGCGGGTCTTCTCGCTTCAATAGTCGACAAGCATATCGGTCTTCCGAGGATATCACTTACCGTTCCGTCGATCGTCATTATGGTCCCCGGACTGTTCATGTACAAGGCGATCTACTACATAGGACTCAACGACATCAGCACCGGAAGTTTATGGCTTTTCAAGGCGCTTATGACTGTCGTTGCTCTGCCGCTTGGTCTTGTCTTCGCCCGTTGCCTGACCGACACGGACTTCAGACACTGCAGCTGAACCCAAAGGGTCTTCACGGAAAGCATTAAAAAAGCCTCGATGTTTTTGATACACCGAGGCTTTTATGGTACTGGTGAAATCTTATTCGATCGTCAGGATATCGGAGAAACCGGTGACATCGAAGATCTCCTTGAGTTCTTCGGAAGCATTGGCAACGACCATATTACCCTGCTTATTCATAACCTTCTGTGAAGAAAGGAGAACACGAAGTCCCGCACTTGAGATATACTCGAGCTTCGTAAGGTCAAACTTCAGATCCTTGACTCCGTCCAGCGCACCCTTGAGTTCTGCATCAAGAGAAGGAGCAGTAGTAGTATCGAGTCTGCCTTCGAGTACCACCTCCAGCTTGTCGTCCTGTGCATTCTTTATAATGTTCAACATATTATGTCCTCCTTGAATTGTTTCCCTTTATTATAGTGTCAAAACAGTTTTGTTATCGTCAGGATATTAGTGCCATCCGTATACTCGTATTCCATGCTGTTCATGCTCTTCCTCACCATGAGTATCCCGAGTCCGCCGATCTCGCGCTCGTCTGCCGACAGTGAAATATCGGGGTCGGTGTGGCTCACCGGATCGAAAGGTATTCCGTTATCCTTAAATGTCACTGACACGCCGGAATGATCATCCGGAACTTCGATCCCGATCACGACATCCCCCTGCCCGCCGGCATATGCATACCTCGAGATGTTCACGAACAGTTCTTCAACTGCAACATCTATCTGCAGTTGAACCTTCATCGGACAGTCAAGTTCCTCGAGGACACCGTCAACAAAACCCAGGACCTCGGGAAGCTTCTCTGTATCAGCCTGTACTCTAAGTTCTCTCATAGATCTGATATACCTCGGCTTCATTATAACCGCCTTGCGGCAGCTTGTCATAGATTTTATGACGCGTTTATTATAACATATATCAGATGATGAATGAGAGGTTATGGACATGGATCCCAGATTGATCGAATATGATGAGAGATTTGAAGACTACAGAGAGCTCGGAAAGACCGTAAATGACCTTCTGACCTCCCGATTCAAGACTTCCGGTCTGTCACCCATGCAGGTCGTATTCAGGGTCAAGACCAAGCAGTCGATCGCAGGCAAGCTCCAACGTAAGCCCGAGAAGTATCCTGACCTTCTTCATATGACCGATGTCCTCGGCTTCAGGATAATCTGCTATTTCTCCGATCAGGTCGATACCATCGCTACTTATCTTGAAGAGATGTTCGATATCGACAGAGAGAACTCTATCGATAAGAGAAGTTCCATCCCGGCAACAGCATTCGGATACCTGTCGCTACACTATATATGTACTCTCAAGAAGGATCAGGGCTATCGTGAGGATCTTTGTGAGATCCCTTTCGAGATACAGATACGTTCTGTACTCCAGCATACATGGGCAGAGATAGAACACGATCTCGGTTATAAGTCCGAATTCGGTGTCCCAAGGAACATAAGAAGAGAATTCTCGAGAGTTGCAGGCCTGCTTGAAGTAGCCGACGAGCTGTTCCTCAATATCAAGAATGATCTCTCGGTCTATAAGGCGGATGTACGCGAGAAGATCGCTAATGACTGTGCGGGCGACATGACGCTCGACCTTATCACGCTCTCCGAGTATATCGAGCAGAGCAAGACGATGCGTTCTCTGCTTGAAGAGATATCTTCTATCACAGGTGCCGTTATAAATGATGCGGACGTAGATCCTCTTCTCCCTCAGCTGGCTTTCTTCGGCCTCGAGACTCTTGACGATCTGAACGGATTCGTTAATGAGGAACATAAGGGGGCAATGATACTTGCCAGAGATGCTCTCGAGGGAATCGAGCTCGACGAATTGACATCGACAGTAGGATTCTATTACCTCATGAGGTCACGTCTGACATTCGGCGACTACAGCGAGAAACAGATCGATGATTTCTTCAGGATCCATCTTAAGGACGACAAAAAGATCCGAAGCCAGACGGCCCGGATCCTTCGTAAGCGTGAGAAATTCTCCGACTGATATCAGAATGTCTTTGTGATCTTGACCGCTACCTCGGATCTTACGATGCTGATGCTGACATCATCCGCGAGATTGGCAACGATCGATTTCTCCAGTTCATCCCAGGCCTCGCTCTCACCTTCGGGATCGCTGTCCCTTACGGCCTCTTTGTACTTATTCATATACCACTCGTAGCACTCAAGTCCGCCCTGATATCCTATCGGGCTTCCGGCGCTCATGATCCCCATCTGAAGCATTGTAGGATCTGAGTTCATGGACATGACAACTGTTGTTATCATATCGCGGATCTTACCCATGAAGCTCTTGGCCGCCGCATTCTTACCGGTGCTCGACACTGACAGGAACTGTTCTCTCATCTCGGCCGTAAGGATAACCTGTGCCTTCATGCAGATATCGAATCTTGTACCTTCTTTCTCTACATAATAGATGCCCTCTACGTCGCCGGCGATACTCTTCATCGTACCGAACAGTTCTTCAGCCAGCAGTCTCAGACGAAGATTCTCCTTACGTCCGAGCCCGCTCCTTTTCCCGAGAGCTTCTGTCATCTCGAGCGCTTCATCCATTCCGTCTCCGCGGCTTGTTACTGTGATCTCTTTTGTCTTCATATTAATTCTCCTTCTTCGGACCATTATATAACAAAGTCAGCATAGTGATATCGTCAAACTGATCAGAGCCTTCCGTAAATGCATCTATCTCGGATCTGACATTCTCGTCAAGTCTCTCTACTGAACCGTCGAATGCTCTGTTGAGTGCTTCCATCATGCGATCCTCACCGAAAAACTCCTTATGACCGTTCGTCGCTTCCGTAACACCGTCCGTATATAGATATAGCACATCTCCGGGCTTGAGTGTCGCCCGCTGCTCTCTATATGTTATACCTTCCATCGCTCCGAGCGGCGGAGAATGCCGGTCCTTGACCAATCTGAATCCGCTGCCTCCCCTCTTTATCGCAGGATATTCATGACCGGCATTGGCATAACGCAGTTCTCCGGTCGACAGCGTCAATACTCCCACCCACGCCGTGACAAACATATCAAGTTCATTGCCTTCACACAACTGATCATTGACTCTCTCGAGCATCTTGTGACACTCGGTATAGTCGGTAAGTCCTCTGTTCTTCAGAAGAGTCTTTGTTACCATCATGAACAGAGCTGCAGGTATTCCCTTGCCGGATACATCCGCGATAGTGATGACAAGATGATCATCATCCGCGAGATAGAAATCATAGAAGTCACCTCCGACTTCCTTGGCAGGAGTCATGGAGGCATAGAGATCGAACTCCGTCTTATGAGGGTAAGGCGGGAAGATATGAGGCAGCATATTCTCCTGAATAACAGTCGCCATCTGAAGCTCATTCTCTGAGATGGACCGTTCCCTGCTCTGAACTGTGTTAAGAACACAATACATAAGAAGGAATACCATCATTATTATCGGTCCGGACAGTGACAGTCCGAAGGTGAAGATCGTAACTATTCCGACGATCAGAGGTATCAGGGCATACATATATAAGGTAATGATCTGGTACTTCTTGAATCTCTTCCTGAAGACATAGATCAATGCCAATGTCAGGATCATGAGAACATACGGATAGAGATTAGACAGTATGTAGAGTGAACCTCGAGTATACTTACCGTCGTCTCTGATCGAGAAGTAGAATCCGAACGGGATATTGATCAGTCTTATAGCAACCGCCGCCAGATAACCGATAAAGAGCCCTCTGTCCCACAGATTCAACTTCTCATAGTCGAGATTAAGATAAGTGATAACATACTTCCAGAACAGGTATGCCAGTGTCGGGGCACACATATAATAGATAGTATTGACTATGAGATTCCATATTTCCAGAGACTTATCTCCGTCGATCAGCCATGCGACCTCGTCCAGGAATGTCATATTGAAACATGTAAATAACAGGAACAGGAAATAATTGAGATTCTCCTCGTTCTTGGACATATCCAGTACGCAGCAAACAAACAGCACATATCCCAGGACCATGGCGAAGATATCGGCTGATGAATTCACGACAGTCGTAGTCGGAAGATCTCCATGCCTGATACCCGTCACTAACTGAAGCACGGCAATGAGGATCACCAGTATATAATAACCGGATGCCAGATATGCTCTGGAATTGAATTTTCGCTTGTCGATCGGCATGACTATCCTCCGGATCATCATTATGTCTATTATAACATCTCAAGAGGCAATCTTTATGTTATTATCAACATAAGGAGGGTCCGAATATGATCATTAACAGAACTCTCACCAGGAGCGATATCATCTCCTGTACACTTTGTGATGATCCCCCGTGCAGTAATGCCTGTCCTTCGACAGATCCTGCCCGCATGCTCCGCAGCATATGGTTCGACAATGCGGATATCGCCGCTCTGACCCTTCCTTCAACATCTCCCTGCATAACATGCAGTGCACCGTGTGAGGATGCATGTATCTCAAAGCATAAGGTCCCGATAAAAGAGACAGCGGATATACTGATCAACAAAGTCAGACCGCAGGCGGAGATCGATATCCCCGAAGACGAGAACAGGCTCGCGTGTGATATATGCGGGATCCCCCTTGAGAATCCTTTTCTGCTGTCTTCATCAGTCGTTGCCTCATCTTACGATATGTGCGCGAGAGCTTTCGAGGCAGGGTGGGCCGGCGCATCATTTAAGACTGTCTGCTCTTTTGATATCCACGAAGCTTCTCCCCGTTTCTCGGCAATAACCGGAGACAACGGAGCCATCATCGGGTTTAAGAATATAGAACAGCTGTCCGATCACAGTGTGGCCGAGAATATGGAGATCTTCAGACGTCTCAAGAATGATTATCCGTCGAAGTTTATCCTGGCTTCGATCATGGGACAGAGTGAACCCGAGTGGGAAGAACTTGCCCGTCTTTGCGAAGAGAACGGAGCCGATGCCATAGAACTCAATTTCTCATGTCCGAATATGCAGGATGAAGGCCTCGGATCGGATATCGGTCAGATACCTGCTCTGGTCGAGAGATTCACAAGGGCCGCCAGACGCGGTTGTTCGATACCGGTACTTGCCAAACTGACACCGAATGTCGAATCCGTGATCCCTGCTGCCGAAGCCGCCATAAGAGGCGGTGCGAACGGATTATCCGCTATAAATACCATCAAGAGCATAACCGATGTCAGTCCTTTCACATTTGTATCCACTCCGTCTGTACGGGGCAAGTCTGCTGTCGGAGGATATAGCGGAAATGCCGTAAAGCCGATCGCCCTGAGATTCATATGTGAACTCGGACGGAACCCGGAGGTGGAGGGACATCATATCAGCGGTATGGGCGGTATCGAGACCTGGCGTGATGCTCTCGAATTCATCCTGATGGGCGCCTCATCCGTGCAGATCACCACGGCCGTTATGCAATACGGCTACAGGATCATTGATGACCTTAAGGCCGGTCTCAACTACTATCTCGCTCAGACGGGGATCGCATCGGTAAAGGACATCATAGGCGCAGGGCTCGAGAACATAAGTGAGACAACAGATATGCTGGAGAGGGATACCATACTGTTCCCTGTAATCGATAAAGATAAATGTATCGGATGCGGAAGGTGCTACATATCCTGTATGGACGGCGGTCATCAGGCTATCCGGTTCGAAGACCGTAAGCCGAGACTGATCGGCAGTAAATGCGTGGGATGCCACCTGTGCAGACTGGTCTGTCCGAACGATGCAATCGGTGCCGCATCGAAAAGAATATCACGGAAGAACTGATAATGAAGAATAAGATCTCACTATTCGAGCAGAGGTTTAAGCATCGTTATATGCTGAAGAAAAAGGTCAATCTCATGATCTGTGCACTGATCGTGATCTTAGGTTGTCTGTCGATCCTTTTTATCCTCGACTATGACAGAGACGGCGTCCTTACATTCAGATGGATGACGGTCGACGGGACAGTCTTCACTACGCTTATCTCCCTCTTCTATCTGGCTGTCGGTCTCTGGGAGATCAGGAACTATACTGAACTGACGAGGGAGACCGTCTACTATATGCGCCTGTCTTCGGCAGTTGCCGAGAGTATGATAATCTTTGTGGTCCTGGTGAGCAGATTACCTTTCTCGCCCGAACACATGCATATATTCCGCTTTGACATGTTTAATATGCATATCCTGATCCCGCTGTTGACCGTCGCTTCGTTTATCATGAATGATTCTCCGATAGGAAAAACAAGTATGCGCCAACGCTTCCACGGAACATGGTTCGTGACCTTTTACGTGATCATTATGATCTCGCTTATAACATCGGGAGTCATCAAGGCAGATAAGATCCCTTACTTTTTCCTTGATATCGACAATATGAATGCTCTTGAATTCACAGGCTACTTTATCATGACCTATATCATCGCATACAGCCTGTCCTACATACTCTACAGGCTTAATCTAAAGTGTTCCTGGCTGTGGTTTAAGAAGCGGCGCGCGAAGACCTGAAGTGATACCAGAGTTCAACGACAACATACGTCGCGATAAGCGTACCTAAGCCGATGAGTACGTTGTACCAGACGTTGGTCACATGGATCAGATACAGGAACAGCGGACTTACGAAGATCCAGTGGACTATGAACATCGCCATGACGTGGCGGCTCATATTAGCCAGCACCGGATGAAGCTTACCGTCTGCAAGTGACATAATGCCGAATGCGAGAGCAGTCTCCAGACAGATTATGCCTACAGCGCATACGACACTCCAGGGAGACAGACAATAGTAATCCGCTTCGTCGATGACCCATCCCGGATTGGCAGCACCTCTGGGCAGCCCCTTCATCCTGGTCGCGATCTCACTGACAGTGACCAGAGCGGCACCGGTGACCATCGCCAGTGACATGAACTTCACCCTGTTATCCCATCTGCGGTAGAGAAGGCCGGCACCGTAACCCATGATCGGGAATATGCCCCACGGTACTATGGGGAACCACGAATAATGATTCTGTCTGACAACAGCGCCGATAAGAGTAGCGATCCACTCATTGCCGGTATATGTCTCATGATCGACGAAGATCTCAACGAGCATAATGGCAGCCACGATACCGATGCTGATACCGGCTCTGGCAGCAGGCTTATCCTGAAGCTTCTTCATAAGTGCGAAGTAAAGCATGCAAAGTGCCGCGAACGAATAGATGTTAAATCCGATAATTGCCCACGGATGATCCTTGAGCGGAGTAAAATGATCCGGATCCAGGATACCGGGAAGGATCGCATATACGATATTAACGTAGAAAAGCAGAAGTCCTATCTGCCAGGCACGCTTGAGATAGGTCTTTACGGTCGAGCGATCGGAATGTGCTGCACCCCAACCCATGGCGAAAGTGAACACACCCGCAGCGGGGATACCTCCGAGAAATTCTATCGCAGTATAAGGTATCTTACCCGGAGATTCCCAAGCATTCTCGAAGTATTCGAGAGATCCTTCAAGGATGTGAACGAATACCATGCCTATTATGGCAATTGCCTTCATGAGTTCTATCTCCGGAACTCGCTTAGTCTTGATCCCGTCCATGACACTCACTCCTCCCTGTCATCAGATGTCTTACCGTAATACTTAAAGCACATCATCGTTATATCATCGAACTGCTCTGCCCCGTCAACAAAAAGATCGATACCTTCCTTAACATATTTCAGTATCGTCTCGGGATCGGCATCAGTTTCCCTGTTAAGCGACCAGAGCATCCTGTCCGTTCCGAACAGTTCATTCTGAGCATTTGTTGCTTCAGGTACACCGTCGGTATAGACAAACAGGCTGTCACCGGGCTTAAGCTCGAACTCGTGATCCCTGAACTTTGTCTTCTTCATGGTAGCTACCGGCGGAGAATGACGATATTCAACAAGTTCGTACATCCCGCCGGCTCTTCTTATCGTAGGATGCTCATGACCGGCATTGGTCGCGACACCCTTTCCGGTAGAGAGTTCGACCAGAGCGAGCCATACAGTAACAAACTGGTTCGCCTCATTATTCTCGAGCAATTGCTGATTCACGCTGTGAAGTGCTTCGGCAGGACTGTCTCCCATCTGTATACGGCTCTTTATAAGGAGTTTGGCGATCATCATAAAGAGCGCGGCAGGAACACCCTTACCGGATACATCTGCCATTACCATTGCAATGTGGTCATCATCGACCATAAAGAAATCATAGAAGTCGCCGCCGACCTCCTTGGCCGGTGTCATAGAAGCAAAGATATCAAATTCACTGTGCTCCGGAAATGCCGGGAACTTACTGGGCAGCTGGCTGTCCTGAATAGAGGAAGCCATGTCGAGCTCGGCGCTGATCCTCTCAGTCTCAGCCGTGATCCTCATATTCTCATTGATGTATTCACGAAGCTCCACATCCATCTTCTCGAAAGCCTTCGACAGGTCTTCGAGCTCATCCTTTGTATGGATATCAGACTTATATACATGATCCTTGTCCAGATTCTCAGTGAGATCCTTGGCAGCAGAAGTGAGTTTCTTGACCGGTACAACGACCTTCTTCTGAACATAGTAGTAATAGATCAGGATATATATGATCATCAGCAACAATACGACGATCACTACTCTGATTATCATGTCCCGGATCGTATCATTGATATCCTGGACCGAGAAGTCGACAAGAACAAGCGCAACCGGATCGCCGTTACTGTCATATATGGGAGATGCGGCAGTAGCAACCCTTCCGAATTCCGGATCGTCTGCAAATTTGAGGATCTCGGACTCGGTGCCGTTGAGTCTTCCCTGCATCCACTCTCTTCCGCCGGGAGCATATTCGGTCGTAAATCCGATCGTCTCTTCTCCCGAGAAGCCGTTCGACCATAAGTACAAAACGGCATCATCCGTCGGGACGGCAACATAAACGTAGAGCGAATCAAACTTGTCATCGGCAACATTGATCTCTTCAAGTACATCTTCATAGTATTCGTCCGGAACACCGGTAGACAGATATTCATATATCTTATCGCCGTCGAGACGCTCGGCTATGGTTCCCGTCATCGCCTCACCGACATACTCGTAATCCTCGATAGTCGTTTTCCTGAGGTAGTAAGACGAGAATGCGCAAATACAGGTAGCAAGTATGATCGTGAAGATGATAAGTCCGATAAGGAGTTTTCTGCTGATGCTCTGCTTCATTGGCCTACACCTCAGGCTGACGCTTTGAGAGCCTTACGGTGCTTACGCCACTTACTCCAGACTTCTGCCAGAACTACGGAAGCAGTACTGAATGCCAGGCCGAATATCAAAGTCTGCCATGACTTCAGGTACTTGCTGTCTCTGGCAATGTAGATGATAACGTCAGCGGTCCACCAGACAAGTACCCACTGAATGAAGTAAACCACCGTAACGTTACGACTTACACCTTCGATGATGTTATTCACCTTCTCAGACAGGTGCATCGTGATGAAGTAGTAGATACCGAGCATGGCGAGTTCCGTAGCGATACAGACAAATGCCTCGGGAGTCGTGAAATGGTAGAATACGTTGGCGCCCGGGCCTCCCATCATTCCGAATTCACGACGGTATTCGATAATGCATACGACGGTCGTCAGGATAAGGCACGGCGGGGACACCAGCAAGTAGAAGCGCTTCTTGTCCTTCATCCTCTTGAGATACCCTCCGAAGACAAATCCGCTCGCATACATGATAAACCAGATAATGAGAGGGAAGTCCGACATTACCTTCTCGGTTCCGTCGTCAACGCCGACAAAATGACCGAGGAAGATATTAAGAGGCGTGTGATCAGTCCATACATCGCCGATTGCCCATGAGGCAAGACTTAATCCGAGACCGACAAAGAAAATCTTCCACGGAGTCAGCTTAAGGAATCTCAGCAATGCCATAAACATCATTGCCATTCCGGCAAACTGCAAAAGGTCATTTCCGAAGAAACGATAAGGAAGAGGCTTAATATACATAGCTTTGTCGTCCGTGACCGCGTAGCCGACAAGCGAGGGGATCAGGAATCTGCATACGTTGAGCAGAAGACCTATAAGCCAGATCTTAATACCTCGGAAGAATATCTCAAAAGGCTTGTTCCTCGTGGTAAATGCAAGTCCGATACCCATCGAGAAGATGAACATCGGAGCAGCCCACGGACCGCCCAATACACTGTCAAAGAAATACGGAAGTCCTGTCCACAGCTGATCGTCCGTAGAGCATTCCACGTACATATGGATAGTGGCCAGGAAGAATATGACGATAGCCTTGGCCAGATCGACCTCGGGCTGTCTTAATATCTTCTTTTTGAGAGTCAGGATATTCTTACCGTCTTTGTACTCATACTGAACATCATCCATAAACTTCTTAGTCATGAAGATGCCGAGCCCGCCGCGCTTACGATCCTTAAGAGACATCTTAAGGTTCGGATCCGGCTTGGCGAGAGGATCATACTGCTGACCCTTATCAACAAAACTGATGTCAACGGTAAGCGGTTCATCGTTCAACTCTACCCTTACGGTAGCAGGGCCAACATCCGGATTGTAGGCGTAGCTTGAGATATTCGTGAAGATCTCCTCCACGGCAACTTCGATATGATTGCGTTCTTTCTCTCCGCAATCCATCTCATCCAAATTCTCACGGACAAACTTCAATACCTCAGGCAGATTGTCCGTCAACGCCTGAACATCCAGTTCTCTCATGTTAGTGTAAACCTCTTACTCAATATTCAGGATATCATCAAAACCTGTTACAACAAATACATCCATAACGGCTTCGTTAGGATTGATAACCTTCATCTCACCCTGATCCTCCATCACCTGAGCGGCACCGAGAAGTACTCTCAAGCCTGCACTGGAAATATAATCAAGGTCCTTAAGGTCCAGAACAAGTTCCGTTATATCTTCGAGAGCAGGCTCGAGTTCCTTCTCGAGATCGGGAGATGTGAGAGTATCCAGACGTCCCTCTATCTCAACGGTGAGCTTGCTGTCTTCTTTATTCATTCTGATATCCATAATGCATTTCCCTTCCTGTAATCTTGTCGATCATCATTCCATTATACAACAAACCGGTGGCGATTGCCCTGTGTTACAGTTTCCAGTTCTTTATCTCGGGCCCCAGACCTTCGATCGCTTCCTTCATAACTACATACTTGTCCAGTCCGCGTTCACGGAATACCCTCATCTCGTCGATCGGAGTCTTGTCCGGACCAAGCTTCCTGAAGTACTTCCTGACCAATACGACTCTCGACAGGAAGATCCTCTCCTGGAAGAAGGGAATGTCCGCTCCGGGCTCCTTATACGCCTTCATCATAGCCTCTGCCGTAACATCGGGATCGATATCGACACCTCCTGTTTCCTTATGCCCCGCATTGACAACGATCGCTCCCGTAAAGCGCATGAGCTGTGCAAGATTCGCTGCCACTTCCCGTCCGTGGGACGAATCGGTAGTCGAGAATACTACACACGGCTTGGCAAGGAGGTCAAAGCGATGTGCCCAGTAACTGATACGATCGAAGAAGCTCTTGGCGAGACCCGACATCTCCCACAGATATACGGGAGATCCGAACATAAATATGTCGCACTCGATGATCTTCTTCTTAAGCAGTTCCATATCATCTGCCTTATCAAGAGGGCAGACACCGTTCATAAAGCAGGAAATGCATGAGCGACAGTAATCGATCCGAAGATCAGCGCCTGTCATAACCTCATATTCGACAGTCTCGCCTTCTGCTTCAGCCTTCTTCCTGAAGGCTTCGACCAGTTCGTTGGAAAACTCCAACGTATGTGACTTAGCCCCTGCACAAGAGGCAACAAATGAGAATACCTTGATCATTGTCAGTCTGTTAACTCCATAGTCGCGGAAATAGCCGTTGCTATCGACAGTATAGTAATGCTGGCACTAACCCCGAGGGTAGCCGGCAAACACGACGTTCCGCCGGCGATCTTGCCGAGTTCTTCTTCACTCATCTCATCGGCGGACTGTGTAAAAGCCGAGTCAATATCTTCCCTGCTCAGTTCATAGCCGCGTTCGTTCGCTACGGGAATGAGTGTCTCATAATAGCTCTTGGCGCCGACTTCGCGCTTCTGCTGAAGTGCAACGGAAATCTCGTCGGCAAAATCCTTATCAGTTCTCAATCTGTCAAAAAACTCTTTGGATGTCTTCACGATGCATGGTCCCCTCTGTCTCGGATATGTACTAATTATACAATCAACTACTTTGCGCGACAATTATCGGATGATGCTTCTGCATATCGCAACATGGTATAAGCGATGCCCGTACTGCCCCTCAGGAAAGCAGGCAGGAAATACTGATGTCTGCCGTTCACATAGACTCTGTAGCACCCGATCTGCTCCCTAATGCTACTGATCTTGGATAAGATGATCCCGGCATCTTCTATATGATCAGAATCATTCGTCAGAAGGATCTTCAAAGCAGTTCCTGCCCCCCCGCCGTCGATACAATCTGTTATATCGCCGTCATTCAGTCCGCTTAACAACTCGTCAAATATTGTCTCACGGTCATATCCGATGCACCAGGATCTGAAGCCGTCTAATATCTTATCCGTTCGCTCCGGATCCGTATCTCTTAACGTATCGAGCGCCCACAGTAATCCTTTAAGTCCGTCCTTAAGATCGAATCCGCCGTTGAACCTTCTTGATATGACCCTCTCTTCGGGAGGAGTCGGATAATCCCTGAGCAGATACTCAGCGAAAAGAGCCATGTTGTTATAACACGCTCTCGTCAGTTCCTTCGCGGTCTTCAAGTATTCCCCCGTGATAAGCGGAGAATCAGCACAAGCCTTAGCGAAAAGCGCTGCTCCGGAGAATCCTTCTCCGATACCGAACAGACAACCGACCTTGCCGTTTATGAGAGGAGTATGCCACAGGCAGCATCCGTCAGATAAAGCGATCCTTTCATCCCATAGCTTTTCGAGAGCGATGTTGACCTCAGATACTGCATCCTCTACAGACAGAACAGATACTTCCGCCTCCTCTGTCTCAGTCTTCTTCTCCCAACCGTCAATATGCTTCAGACTCGCTCTGATATATGCGATCTGTACCTTCATGTCTTCCGGACCCATTCTTCCGATACGCCACTTTGCATAATCAACAGGCGATTCTTCCAGATAATCGGAGATCAAAGGCGGTCGGCCTATATCTCCCATAAGAGCTCTGCCGCCGGAAATCAGTCCGAAGTATGGGATATCACCTTCCCGGATGCACTTAGCTTCCCAGTCCAGCACGGCTCTCCAATGATCGATATCAGTTTTCGACAGTCCCTTCTCCAGACTCTGTATAACTTTTGCCCTGTCTTCTTCGCTCTTCGCATTCTGATAGCGCCAGATCTTCACGGCATAGCTCTGAGTCGATCTCAACAGATATCGAATGGGAATATCGGAGAATCTGTCCAGGATAGCATTTACCTCCGTGTTCATGTTGCAGATCCTCTCATAACCCTCAACAAAGCCGTCGATAAAGACATCAACATACCCTTCAGGCCGACAGTCTTCATTCGGGATCATGGGGGACATCTGCATCAGTGCAAAAAACCTCGGAAGGACCATGCATTCTCCGACAGAAATCTTGTAGTCCGGGAATATCTCACCATAATCCACAGAGAACTCACCGGTTCCGCCAACACCTTTTGCCTTCGGACAGAGCACGGTCTCAGTATCGACAACCACAGGACCGTCCGTTGAACACAGGATATTATCTTTATGCATGTCACTGCTTCCGAGTGCGTAAAAGACAGCTGTGATCTTGCCGAGAGCATGGTAATAACGAGATCTCTCATCCGATGTCTCGGGGATCTTCCGAACAACTTCTTTCTGGAAGGCAAATCCGTCTCCCATAACCTGCTCGGGGACCATCCTTATTCCGAATAAGACCTCATTGATATCGCCGAGCAGTTCAGAACTCCTGCAATCTCTCGGCTTGTAGTAGATCGTTCTTCCTTCTGATGTCTCAATACGGGTAACGGCATCTCCGTGAAGATGCTTGTCACCCGTATCAGAAGTCTTGATTATCTCACCCGGACATCGGCCTTCGTAGAAGCGACTGCCTATCATATCCCGATATTGTCTGTATCTGTCAGTTCTCATGACTTAGGATCGGTCTGTTATTCCTCTTCATCTCCCAACAGTTCATCGAGAGTATAAGCGATCGAACCGAGTGAGGTAACAAAGATTGATACTGTAAGAGCCGACAGGCAGCTTGTACCGCCTGATACTTTACCGAGCTCTTCCTCGGAAAGTTCGCTCATCTGCTTCTCGTTGATATCGTCCAGTTCTTCCCCGGAGATCTCGTAACCGCGCTCGGCTACCACGGGAATAATAGTCTCATAATAGCTCTGCGCACCTGCTTCGCGCTTGGCCTTTATTGCTTCCTCAACCTCACGAGCGAAGCTCTCGTCATTGGTCAATCTGTCAAAAAATTCCTTTGATGTCTTCATAGGCTTAATCTCCCTGATTATATGATCATCAATCCTTCTCGATTATGTTCCAACACTGAGGATCTCTTCCGAGATAGCTTCCGTTAGTCGCTGCCGCTATTGCCGGGCATCCTCTGCACCAAGGCGACAACTTACACTTGCCGCATATCTCATACTCATCATATCGACGATATCTTCTCTTTGCCTCATTCCACATATCCATAAGATCATCTTCGAAGATGTTCCCGAGTGTAGAACTCTCCATCCTCCTGCAAGCCATCATGGTGCCGTCTGAACAGATTGCCCATGTAGCATTGGCACAATGGCACCCTGCCGGCATATGATCTCCGGGGATATGTTTATATTCCGGCGGCTTAAAATTCCCCTCTTCATAGTAATAAAGCGTCAACAGATGATCCTTGATCGTGAAACTCGTGAAGCTTCCCTTACGAATAGACTCTTTACGTTTTTTTGCAAAGACATCAAGCACTTCCCTGAATTCATGCGGGGGGATCCCGACAGACTTCTCGTCCGAAGTAGGAACATACCTGGCGAAAGAGAATACGTCTGCTCCTGCTTCTTCAACAGCATCCATAACACCGCGAAGTTCCTTGTAGTTAATATCCGAGATCGTCATCATGATAACGGATTGAATGCCCGATCTGACTATCATCGGAATGGTCTCGATAGTCTTCCTGAAGCTTCCCTTCTTACGGATACTGTCGTGAGTATCTTCAAGCCCGTCTATCGACATCTGATAGGCAATACATCCGTTGTCCTTCAATCTCTTAAGCACATCCGGTGTCAGATGGAAAGGATTCCCCATAAGGGCGTACGTGTATCCCTTGCTCTTCAAAAGCTCAGCGAGTTTCCAGAAGTCCGGAGCCAGTATAGGATCTCCTCCGGTAATGGCAAATGTCGGCTTCATATCGAGCTTCGCCGTGAACTCTTCGCATTTACGGAGCACTTCCTCCATCTGATCGATGTTCATACTGACGATAGGCTTCGTGTTATTCTCCGCGAAAATATAACAGTGGCTGCACCTCTGATCACAAGTGTCTGTAATATGCCACTGGAATGCGAATATTCCTTCCGGATTCTCTCTTAATGACCTTTTTTCTTCCATACTTAGATGAGCTGCTCTCAATCCTATTGTACTAATAGTATCAAGATCTCGTTTCTTTTACAGTGATAGTAACAACAGGAAGAGATATCGCTACAGATATGACTGAAGATATAATAAGTGCAGCAGTCGCTGCTATACAGGATGTTCCTCCTGCAACCTTTCCAAGTTCTTCTTCACTCATTTCCTCTCCGGAAACAGATAGAATATCATCTATATCTGCCCGAGTTACTTCGTACCCGTTCTCAGCGGCCGTCGGGATTATTGTCTCATAGTAATCCTTTGCTCCCGCATCTCTTTTTGTTATCAGTTCATCGCAAATCTTCACTGCGAAGTCCTGATCATTCCTCATCTTGTCAAAAAATTCTTTTGCCGTCTTCATACATTCTCTCCTGACTTGGCTTCCATTAATCCTTATCGATAATGGTAAGCACGAAGTTCCTCCTATTGTTCCAGAATATGTGGAGTGACTGTTAGCGCAACGCTTCCAATAGAAAGAATAGAACTGACCAAAACGAACAATGGTGTTGTACCTCCTGCAACCTTGCCCAGCTCTTCTTCGCTCATCTCAGCTACCTGTGCCTCATATAAGGAATCTAATTCATCCTCTTTCAAGTCATATCCTTCTTCCAATGCGATCGGAATTATGATCTTCTTGTAGTCACCATGCTCGGAATCAGGATTCTCATTCACTTTGGCAACAATCTTGTTCAGAAAATCCTTATCATTCCCAAGCCTCTCAATAAACTCTTTTGTCGTCTTCACCTGACCACCTCCAAATTATCTATTATGCAATTGACAACTCATTCAACGACACAATAACAGATGCGGACACACTGATTACTGTAATGAAGGTAACTACGACGAAGCAACTTGCACCGCCTGCAACCTTGCCCAACTCTTCCTCGCTCATCTCAGCCGTCTGAGCTTCATAGAGTGCATCCAGCTCTTCCTTGGTTATCTCGTATCCGCGTTCTTCGGCAACGGGAATGAAGGTCTCGTAATAGTTGGTCGCACCTTCCTCACGTCTCTTCTGAATAGCATCCGCGACATCTTTTGCGAATGCCTCATCTGTCTTCAATCTCTGGAAAAAATCGTTTGATGATTTCATATTACTTTCCTCCGACTGTCAATCATCTGCTAGAGTATGAATACTATATGTCAAAGCACTAAAACTGGTTGCCACTGAAAATGAGATCAATATCGAGAGACAACTGGTCCCACCTGATACCTTCCCGAGCTCTTCCTCAGACAGCTCTGTCATCTGGCGGGAATAGATATCATCCAGCTCTTCCTTGTTAATCTCATATCCAAACTCAGCTGCAGAAGTAATTATGGCCTCGCGATAATCAGAGACTCCCGCCTCGCGCTCCCTATGAACCACTTGCCCCACAGCATTGGAAAAAGACCCATCGTTTCTAAGCCTTTCAATAAACAATTCGGCACTCTTCACAACTATCGAACTCCTTAATCTATTGTCCAAGCGTCTCTTTGAGCGTATACGCGGTGAGTGTGGCCGTAACCATGGAAGTAATCGTAATAGCCATAGATATTAATGCCCCGATACAACTGGTCCCTCCGGCTACCTTACCGAGTTCTTCCTCAGATACTTCCGATCTCACGGCTTCAATTACTGAATCCAACTCTTCCTTCGTCAGCTCATATCCGTTCTCGGCGGCAACAGGGATGAATGTCTCGTAGTAATTCCGGGCTCCGGCTTCACGCCTTGCCTGAATAGATTCATTCACCTTCTGTGCGAATGCCTCATCGCTCTGCATCCTCTCGAAGAATTCTTTTGATGTCTTCATACTGCTTTCTCCTGACTGGCAGTCCATGTTCTTATACATTCTGCCGATTATACTTCTTTTGTTATGACATACGTAACGGTTGCCGAAGCAAGCGTTCCGGTTATCGACAAGATGATCGATGAGATTACCGTACACGATGTTCCGCCTGCGACCTTGCCGAGTTCCTCTTCGGACAATTCGGTATTACGATCCTTGAAGATCGCATCCAAGTCTTCGTTTGAGATCTCATATCCGTGATCTGCAGCCACAGGTATAAAGGTCTCATAGTAATCAGCAGCTCCGGCATTGCGCTTAGCCTGAACAGCCTCTGCAACTTCCTTAGCAAACGACTCATCGTTCTGAAGTCTCTCGAAAAACTCTTTTGATGTCTTCATGTCGACCACCTCCGTCTTAATGATAATTGTTTATCTTATATTATACATTCTTGTCGTTATCAGAGTCTATTAACCGATGATTAAAAGAGTGAACGATTTATGAAAGATAATATGCAATAAGTGCTCCTACACCTACTGTTCCGAAGTAGAACGAGGGATCAAATGCACTTCTTACTCCCGAAGGAGTTACCATAAACACTCCGGTTCGGCCTTTGCGTTCAAGCATAGCTGCGAGGATCCTTCCCGCGCGCTCTCTGTCACCTGATCTCATATACGCCTGAACAGTCATGGCATTACCCTGATCTGCCGTATCGAGACGATACAGCGTCTTCTCTTCGTTCATGCTCTTTAATGCCAAGTCCGCTACTTCGTCTATTACTTCTGCTCCCTCTTCTCCGCTTAAGATCTCTGACGAATATGATGCCGCCAGATATATCCCCGCAGCATGAGGTCCCTTGTCTGCCATCCATTTGATCTTTGCAGTTCCGTCAGGCCAGCCTGTCATCTTCTCGGAATAAGCATTCTTGGCCTTAATGAATGCCTCTATCGCTGAATGCGCGTATCTCGGGTCTTTAACAGTGTTAAACGCCTTCGCCATGGCTAAGGCGATACCCGCACTTCCATAAGGAAGGTCATCACTTGAAGGAAGCTCTTCTTCAACAAGGCGGTCGGCACATCTGATAAGACACTCTCGTACCGGATCCGTGCACGGCATCGATGAGAGCGCTATGACAAGTCCGGCAGCTCCCTCAGATACATTGTTCTTCTTGTATCTGTACTGCCCGGATGCCATAACCAGATCAACGATCTTTGCGGCTGCTTCACCGGCTCCCTTGATACCGGCTGCGCTCATGGCACGACATGCGATGATGACACCGCCGAATCCGGTATATATGCCGGTCGCCAACACTGCATTCTTATCCTTCAGCTCATCCTTGACCTCATATAATCGATCAACAATATTGTCGATCCTGCGGATCATCTGTTCTGCCAGTTCTGTTGCTCTTGTTGTCTCCTCAGGAAGGATTCCCGATCTGATGACGGCGGCACAGAAACAACCGATATCAGCCAACTGAGATATGTCCCCGCATGAGGCCTTTACATCCATGGCTACGGCTGTACTCATCCAGAACATGTTTCCGTCACTGCTGATGATGGCATCATCGTAGATGCCGTCCAGTATAGCCTTAACCTCCCTCTTGAGGGCTGCATCATCAGCCACACTGTCACTGATAGGCTCTTCCTCCTTATGTTTGGGCTCATCAGTCGGTGCATGTGCAAAAGAAATCCTCATCAGACTCTGTTCAAACTTCAGTTCCTCCGGAGACAATCGCTCCAGGAACCGGACGGCAGAATCTCTCACACTTCCCAGATAGTATCCTGTCTTTACTACCTGACTCGGCTCTTCACCGCACAGATCCTTTCCCGCTACTGTCGTGCAGAAGTAAGGGATGTCACACTTCAGCATACAGTTCCACTCATATCCTGTCTGTTCAGTATCGACGTCCTCTCCCGATATCTTAAACGGACTGATGAACTTGTCGTATACGGCCTGCTTCGCATCTTCTTCCTTAAGATATTCGGGACGATAGAGCATCATGCGTATGTGTGCATAGAATCTGGTGTTGCGAAGAAGACATCTGACCGTCGCATCCTTGTGAGCATCGATCATGTCAACTATCTCGTCCCTGTGATCGAGCATCCGCTGATATCCGTCACAGAATCCTTCCTCAAAGGCATCCTCATATCCTTCTACCGTATAGGCCTTACCGTCATACTCCGGGAGACAGAACGCATCCTTGCTGGATGTATAAAGAGGAGACATCAACGGTCCCTTATACACTCTCATTGGCATCAGACATGTTCGCATCAGCGAATCGCGGAAATGCTCCTGCTCACTGTGTATCTCCCGCATGCGGCTGTCATCCGACTTGATCGCAGTACCAAGGACGGTCTCCATATCGATGCCTGCGGGTCTTATCCCGCACGATATTACATTTTCCATGTGCATATCATTGCTTCCGAGACCATGAAATAACGCAGCAAGTACACCAAAATTCCGGAAGAACGTTCTTATGTCTTCCTTGCTCGAGACGGGCTCGTGCTTCAGACAGGATACAAATGCATATCCTTCACCTTCGATAACACCGGCAGCGACAGTACAATCCGAGAACCACCTGTCAACTATCTCATAATAAAGAGAATCGAGTCCGCAGTCGTGAGGCTTATAGTAGACCGTTCCGACATCTGTCTTTACGCCCACTACGCATCTTCCGTTTCTGTGTATATCGGCTCCTCCGGTAGACAGATGGAGGATCCGGGTAATAGGCTTCCCGTCAAGGAATGAAGCGGATACCTCATCTTTGCGATCGATAAAAGCCTTGAGGAAATCCGTAAAGCAATCAACATAATTCTGATATATGTGATCTCTGTATCCGTCAAGAAGAGGGAATCTGTCGTGAAGATAAGTGCCGATATTACCGCCACAGGACTCGTACAGATCATTCGCCGACTTGCTCACCGATTCAGGATCAAAACGTCCCAACATCAGTCCGACAGGGTCATACCTCTCCAGCCTTGTACGGATCTCCTTCATCAGACACTGAGCGTATATAAGCTCATATCTCTCATAAAAATTGTCCGTAAGGCATTTCTCGGCTTCTTCCGTAAGGAGTCCTGCCGCCCGAGGAACGTTTTCTCTGATCTGATCCAATGCCTTGCCAGCACTCTCATAAATGAAATCAAGACATTTGCTCTTATTAAGGCTTTCTGCGATCTCGGGCGGTAATAATCTCATGATACTGTCATTCCTCTTCGTCTTCTTCTACTATCTGTCTCTTGGCAAGTTCGGTAAATATACCGTTCTTCGCCATAAGTTCATCAAATGTACCTTCTTCTGCGATCTTACCGTGATCGAGGACCAGGATCCTGTTGCATTCCTTGATGGTCGACAGTCTGTGAGCGATCACGATCCTGGTGCACTTCATCTCGTTCATAGAATCGGTAACGATCTTCTGGGTCAGGTTATCGAGCGCACTTGTCGCTTCGTCGAGCATAAGCACGTTCGGTTTGGGACAGATCGCACGGGCAATAAGGAGTCTCTGTTTCTGTCCGCCGGAGATACCTCCTCCTCCTTCGGAAATGAGAGTATGCATTCCCATCGGCATCTGTCTTATGTCATTTGCCATGCCGGCCTTCTCTGCTGCTTCCCATGCATCGTCCATATCCATCCACGGAGCAGTAATGGTGATGTTGGAATAGATATCACCGGTGAAAAGCTTACCGTTCTGAAGAACTGTTCCGATATTCCTTCTCAGTGAATGCTTATCAAGACTCTCGAGGTCGTCATCGTCATAACAGACAGTTCCTTTCTGCGGCTCTTCAAATCCGAGAAGAAGGCGCATGAGAGTTGATTTGCCGCATCCGGACTTACCTACGATAGCAACATAATCACCTGCGTTGATCTTAAGGCTGATACCGTCGAGGATATTCGGTCCGTCGTCAGTATAACGGAATTCGACTCCGTTCAATTCGATCCTTCCGGTTAATGCCCTGACAGTCTTCTTGCCTTCGGTAGTCTCTGGAACTTCCTTAAGGATCGGTTCACCCATCTTAAGGACAGGCTCGATCATGGAGACCGACATGCCCGCTCCTCCGAGGGAATTGATCCCGGCCATCATCATTCCGAAAGCGCTCGAGAACGATGCAAACTGCGATACCGACAGAGAATTGTTATACGCAATGACATATATCCAGAGTAAGCCGAGCATATGGATCGCGGTAACGAGAGGAACACGTACACCTGAAGGGAAAGGAAGTCGATATGCCGGCTTTGTTCTCTCCGAGTATGTCTCCATCCATTTTGCAAAAGCGCGATCTTCACTGCCGGATGCCTTTATCTTCTGAATGCCTGACAGCAGAGCAAATACCAGACCGCTGTTCTTCTCCTCTCCGTCCATCCTCTTGGATATGAGTTTACGTTCCTGCATGACCGTTACGACAAATACAAGTATCTCTACCAGGTAGATGACGAATACCGGGAATACGAGCTTGTGGGAGATAGTGATCAGCTGGAAGATATATACCGATGATACGAGAACCGTGATGAGCGTACCGAATAATATCTCCGTCAGAAGTACAGGCAGAGTATTAAGAGCCATTACACGGTTTGCAAGTCCGCCCGCGCTCTTATCGCCGAAGAATGATGCCGGAAGTCTGATGACTCTTGAATAAACGGCATTCTCACTTATAGTATCCAGTCTGTTACTGATCCTGGAATTGGCCGACATCTTAACGACACTCATCATCCACGATCCTACGGCCGCTGACACGAGAAGGACTCCGAGCGATATAAGGAGCATCTTTTCGCCGGTGGGCATGGCATGCGTGAAGGCATATTTTGTCGCGAAAGGAGTCAGGAGACCGAATACCGCGATAAATATCGAAGCCATGACGGTCAGCAATACATCAGAGACCTTGATCTGCTTAAGCAGGAACCATATGTAGTCTTTGCCGGTCATGGATACACCGGGAAGAGGTCGGTAGAAACAGAATGCTTCCTTATCGAAAAGGTCCTTGTTCTTCTTCGTGATCCGGATCTTCTCACCGGTCTCGGGATCGAAGTAATAATATCCCCTGAACCTGTTAGGCAGAAGCGCGATCTCTTCGTCAGTATCGGCAAATGTCGCGAGCAACGGTCCGTCACTGTTCTTCCACCATATATCATTTAACTCTACGAGTCTCTTAGTGGCACCTGACGGCTGGAGTATAAAGTCTATCTGCTCACTTAAGTTCTTACTCTCTCTGATAACATCAGGCAACGGGAGCTTCAGCTCACGACAGATTATCGCTATCTGTCGGATCCTGTTCTTTGTGAATCGTGATTCATTGTAGAGGATCTCAGATCTGCCGCTCACCGAATCACCGAGCCTCTTAAGATTCTTGGCTACGGCAGTGTTGTCGTTCTCGATCCTTTTCTGTAACTGTTTACCGAATATACTCATATCTTTACTGTGTGGACACCAGATCCTTGTAGATGCCGCCTTCCTTGATCAGTTCCTTATGTGTTCCTCTCTGTACTACTTCGCCCTTGTCTATAACGATGATCTCGTCACAATCCCTTATCGTCGAGAGACGATGAGCGATTATAAGACTGGTTATTCCGCGATCGTGAACGTAGTTGGAGATATCCTGCTCTGTCTGTGCATCAAGAGCAGAGGTCGCCTCATCCATGATGATGATGGAAGGGTCTCCCGCCAGGACTCGGGCGATCTCTATCCTCTGTCTCTGACCGCCGGACAGGTCGTGTCCGTTCTCTTCGAGCATGTGATGATAACCGCCCTTCCTCGACATAATGTCCTCGTGGATATCGACGTCTCTGGCGGCGAGTATCATATCGAAGTCCTGTATCGTCTCATCCCACAGTCTGATGTTATTGGCGATGGTGTCACGGAAAAGAACTATCTCCTGATCGACCATGGCAAGAGAACCGTTAAAGATGGGCTTGGGTATCTCAGAGATAGGCTTGCCGTCAAAGAGGATCTCTCCGCTCCACGGCTTATAAAGACCCGTAAGGAGTTTGGCGATGGTAGACTTGCCGCATCCGGAACTTCCGACGAATGCGATCCTCTTACGGGGTGTTACCGTAAGATTGAAGTTCTTGATAACGGGTTCACCGAGTCTTGAATAACCGAAAGTGACATTTCTCATCTCTATCGTTCCGGACAGCTTCTGAGCATCCTTCAGCACCTCGGGATCATAATCCTCTTTGGCATTCTGATCTTCGGGATATTCCATTACGTCGTGGATACGCTCTATCTGAGAACTCATTTCCTGAATGCTCTGACCTGCATTGATAAGATCGTTGACAGGATTCATGAACGAGGTCATGCATGCCTGGAAAGCCAGGAACATACCTGCGGTAAAATGTCCCTCCATGATGCTCCAGAATGCCATCATCATGATGACAATCGTCGACAGCTGATTCATGAGCGACGGCAACGTTCCGAGGAAGCGGTTGACTCCGTCAAATCTTACTTTGGCCTTGACCATGGATGCGTGGAAGCCTGACCACCTCTCCATAAAGCCGTTCTCGGCGCCCGAAGCCTTGATCGTCTCGACCATATCGATACCCGATACGGTTGCAGCTGCGAGCTTGCCCTGATCTCGGATCTGTGTCTTGGAGATCAGCGTACGCTTACTCGATATGAGCTTAGCCAGGCTCAGATTAAGGGCGACCGTGATAAGTCCCACTATGGTGAGCTTGACGCTGTATTCGATCATTACGACCAGATAGAATACCAGCAGTACCAGGTTCATAAAGACCGGTGCCAGGCGTCCGATCATCGTGGCGGCTATCTGGTCATTCGACGTGGCACGCTGCGCCAGGTCTCCTGCGAAACGTTGAGAGAAAAACTCCATCGGCATCCTGAAAACGTGATTCATAAAGTTGGCACTCGCCGTGACCGCCAGTTTGCCGGTCGCTTTCTTTACAAAGTACAGATTGATTATCGATGCGATGAGCTGGAAGACGATCACTGATGCAAAGAATATGATAAATCCCTTATACCAGTTAGGCCTGTTGCCCGGAAGTATGTAGTCCGTGAAGACTCGCGAGACAATGGGTATCATCGTGCCGGCAAACATCGCCACTGCACCTGCGAGCATTACCAGGATCATAGTCTTGACATTACCCTTAAGACCCTTACGCAGGAAGTCGAATGAACTGGCCTTTTTACCGTCCTTGACAAACCCCTCGCCTGTTGTGAACGTAAGACATATGCCGGAATAGCATCTGGTGAACTCCTCTATCGTGAGCCTCGTGCGTCCCTCTGCCGGATCGTTGATATATGCGTACTTTCCGCGGAAACCGTTAAGTACTACAAAGTGGTTGTAATTCCAGAAGATGATCGCCGGGAAAGTTGCCTTCTCACGGAGACTCTTTACACTGTATCGATATGCCTTGTATTCCAGTCCGTATTTCTTTGCCGCCTTGGCTATATTCAGGGCATTACTTCCGTCACGGGAAACACCGCACTCGGAACGTACGTCCTCGAGCGGGACCCATTTGCCGTAATATGCCAGTATCATCGCCAGAGATGCAGCACCGCACTCCAGCGCTTCCATCTGGAGGATAACAGGCACTTTAACAGGTTTCTTGCTTGTTGCCATATCGTCCTCCGCTTACTTCAACAGGAATGAGATCGGCTTTACTTCATCCGTGATGATGGTAAGGCTGACTACCTGATCGGCATATTCACTCACGTCACCTTTTACGTCGATCATGACTACGAAGGAATATGTTCCCTCTTCGATAAGGTAACTTGCCATCCAGTCGCTCGTAAGTCCCTGACCCTGTTCTTCGAGCATTGTCTTGATCTCATCGGAAGACAGCGGTGTAGCCATCATATAAATGACCTCACCGTCAAAGGTCGATCCGTCGCCTGTTCTCACGGTAACTTCCGTTCCCTCGGGAAGCATAACGGCCTTCTCGTCTACCGGCATAAAGGACAGACAGAGATTATACTGCTGTCCGTCCGACAGTATTACGCCGTACTGATTCTTCGTAACCGGGATCCTTCCTACAAAACCCCATATAATGAGTGCAACTACGACAAGGATCAATGAGGCGATGAGGATATACCCTCCGGGACCGCCTATCCTTATATATTCATTCAGCTTCTCCGGGTTACGGGACTTGTCCTCGCCACCCTTCTTCTTATTGTCTTTGTCCTTCATAAGCTCACCGTTCCGCGTCTGATAAGTCAATATCCGTTGATAATGACACCCTTGTATTATAAATCTACAATTGGCGAAATTAAAGGTATCTTTGCCCCGATGATACGCTCCGTTAATGACTTGAGGTCGGTTAAGCGATATAATGGCAGTACTACAGGAGGACTTCCGCAATGAGGGCCGAATACAGTAATAATCCGGCAATGGTTCCCTCGGGATTCGTAGCCCCGGCAGCTTATCTGCCTCATGTGATATAGGAGCTTCACTATGAAGATGAGATATAAGTACATGCGTATACAGGGACAGGAACTGGCGGCAAATACGATGTATGCCAAGGGGATATTCAGTATGTGCTGGCAACTCATCCAGAATGACGTGATGGAAGAAGAAGATGCCGAACTCTATAAGGAGATCGACTCCTGGTTCGCCGACGAACTTCCGTGGCCGCCGCAGTGCAAGAACCGCGAGAAGGTCGTCTGCTTCTTCAAGACCGAGAATACCGAAGAGATGATGAAGATGATCCGTCCCGCGCTGTGGCTGCTGGAGAAGTATAATCACCCCTATTTTCTCGTTTACACTAATACTCCCGGAGAGATCGTCTACGAAGACAAATATCAGGTCGTCGTCAAGGTATCGGGTTCTCTTCAGATAGAAGACGTCCAGCCGAGCTGGACGCCTGATGATAAGTAATTCCCTTTACTCTGAGACCAGTTGCTGAGCCTCGAGCATAGCTTCATATGCTCTCCATCTCGGATGGTTGTGATCCGTGATCCCGTTATCATTGATGACGCGCAGGATATCAGCTGCTATATCGCCTGCCATGCTCGCCCATATCGCCTCATCGACAGACTCGCTGTCCAGACCCATCTCAATGATCTGAGGAACAAAGCCGAGCGTCGCGGTCGTATACAGATTGCCGTTATATGTGTTGAGCGTCTCGTCGCCCTCAAGGATATTGCTGTGGATCTTGTTCGTCAGGATAACGATGACCATATCATTCGCCGGATCTATCACGGTAAGTGTGCCCGTGAAGCCCTGATGACCGAAGGCTTCTGATGAAGATACCGACCCGAAGTAATAGTCGCGCGTGTGGTCGCCTTCTCTCCACCAGCCGAGACCGTATCCCGGATCATCCTCATTCTGTATCGCCGTGAACAGATCGATCACATCCTGAGCGAAAAACCTGTGATTACCATATCCGCCCGTAAGCATCACCGAGGCAAGGATCGCCAGATCCGAAGCATTGGCAAAGAGTCCCGCGTGTCCTGATACACCCGCCATGCAGTAATAAGCATTGGGATCATGGACCTCGCCCTGTATCGTATTCATTCGAATCCCCGTATAGCTCACGTTGCCGTCACGACTGTTGCCCATAAGCTCCGTGGCGGCACAGTCATCGGCAGTAAATCCGTTATCAAGCGGATTATAAGTGATGTGAGTAAGTCCCATCGGTTCCCAGAAAGTCTCGTTCAGGAACTCATCGAGACGCTGCCCTGTAATCTCTTCGATACAGTAACAAAGGATCATGTAATCGAGGTCACTGTACATTGTATTCGTTCCGGGCTCGTACATAAGAGGTGTCTTGAATATCTGCTCAAGCGTCGCTTCTCTGGCACTGTCATCTGAACCTGTTCCGACGTAGAGGATATTGCCGTTATCGGAATCAAAATACTGGGATGCATTATCGTACCTGTCGTTAAAGTACTGAGGACCGGCAGGGAAGCCGCCCTGATGGCGGAGAAGATCACGGATGGTCAACTCTGATTTCCAGAGCTTATTGGTATCGAGAGGGATCGGATCGTAGCCTTCATACGCGATATCAACCGTATCCTCGGCAAAGCCCTCTCCGAGGATATCCACTATCTTCATATCGGGATCTGCTTCACCGATCGTCATAAGATACTGCAGTGCATAATTGACACTGTACATCTTCGATACGGAAGCCAGGTCATAGAGTGTATCATCCGTGACGGCAGGTGCTTCGACCGGATCGCCGTTCTCATCGTATGTCCTGACGTTGCCCCACGCATTCTGATATACGAGACGTCCGTGCCTTACTATCGCGATCTGGGCGCTCGGGAATCCGTTCCCGATATCACATGAGATGATACTGTCGATCAGTTCTATCGCACCCTCCGATATTCCCGCATCAGCAAGGTCGCCTGATATGACGGTAGGATAAGGAATGCGGACACGGACTTCGCCCTCAGACAGATCACTTAACTGAAGTGAATTTCTTCCGTCTCTGGCGATATCAGAGATATCAAGGGTGTATGTCTTACCGGGGGTTATGTCCGATGTATCGACCTTCATATCGTTTATGTAAAGCGAGAAGCTGCCGGCGTCAGACGACGGAGTGATTAACACTTCTCCCTGCCCGCTGTATCCGTAGAAGCCCATTCTGTTGTTGGCACCGTACATCGATCTGTCCTGCCAGTCAGGGAAAGAGACATCATACTGCCACTCGAGAGATTCAGACGGTTCGGCGGTCTCTTCGATCGCAACGGCACTCTGCTCCGTCTGCTCGGCTTCAACATCACCGGCCGAACAGGA
Organism: uncultured Clostridia bacterium; assembly: GCA_946611435.1. Classification (GTDB taxonomy): domain Bacteria; phylum Bacillota; class Clostridia; order Saccharofermentanales; family Saccharofermentanaceae; genus Saccharofermentans. The sequence continues at coordinate 4,328 of CAMODL010000001.1, read as the reverse complement.
TGTCAGCAGTAAAGGTGATACCAATATACACATGCTCAGTAAAAGACTAGACACCCTTCTCATAACAGATCTCCTTTGCGTATTGAGTGTAACTGATCGTTACTGTTGTTATTTTAGCATATCAGAAGTCTGTGTTATTATGTCTGAGACTATATGACAGGAGTTCCCTTTTATGATCACGTCGACCCTTACCAAAATAGATGATATCCTCTACTATCCGATCCTGCTGATCGTTCTGATATTCGCTGCGGTGTTCTTTACGAGCAGGACAAGGTTCGTACAGGTGCGCCACTTCGGGGAATCTGTAAGAGCAGTTTTCGATAAGTCAGATGAAGGGTCAGGACTGTCATCATTTCAGGCGCTTATGGTCTCTACCGCATCCCGTGTCGGAACGGGGAATATCATCGGGGTGTCGACTGCGATCTGTCTCGGCGGAGCCGGATCCGTGTTCTGGATGCAGCTGATAGCGTTCCTCGGAGCCTCTTCCGCTTTTATGGAAAGTACGCTGGCACAGATCTACAAGCGTAAGAACAAGAAGACCGGCGAGTGCTTCGGAGGACCTGCATACTACATCGAATATGCTCTCCACAATAAGATCGTCGCAGGAGCTTTTGTCGCCTTCCTTATCGCGACTTATGCCGTAGGATTTAACCTTCTGTGTTCATATAATCTTCAGTCGTCTTTTGAAGTATATGACTTTTACGACAAGTCCGTCACTCCGTACATAGTAGGTGCCGTTATGGCGGTCCTTGTTGCAGTATGTCTGTTTGGAGGCGGAAAGAGAGTCGTTAAGACCACTGAATTCCTTGTCCCTGTCATGGGTGTTCTCTATGCCGGAGCGGCGCTGATCGTACTCTTCGCTCACATAACCAACATCCCTGATGTCATCAGGATGATCTTCGAAGACGCATTTGACTTCGATGCGATCTTCGGCGGCATAGCCGGTTCCTGCATGATCTACGGTATCAAGCGCGGCCTGTATTCCAATGAGGCCGGTGTAGGATCTGCTCCGAATGCATCCGCTTCCGCCAATGTATCTCACCCTGTCAAACAGGGACTCGTGCAGATGCTGTCGGTATATATCGATACACTGATCCTCTGCACCGCCACAGCCATCATGTGTCTGTCCTCAGGTATCGTTCCGGGGGAAGATATAAGCGGTGCTCCCTATGTTCAGAATGCACTTTCGACCGTATTCGGAGACTTCGGACCGATATTCATCACGATATCGCTGGCACTGTTCGCATTCACTACCCTGCTCGGTAATCTGTTCTACGTGGATAACGGTCTTGCCTATCTGAACGGAAAGAGGATGCCTTCCCAAAAGTATATGAGGATATATCATCTGGCTGCCTCCGTTATCGTATTCACAGGTGCCATTATCCCGATGGATGCAGCATGGGCACTGGCTGATATCACCATGGGCGGGATGACACTGATCAATATTCCCGTATGCTTTATACTGAGCGGAACGGTCGCGCTCGCACTTAAGGATTACGAGAGACAGAAGAAGGCGGGAAAGGACCCCGTCTTCAAAGCATCCGATATAGGACTCGATCTCAAGGATTCGGATTACTGGCAGTAAGTCAGTTGTACCACTTTAACGGAGCCGGATCGTCGGTATGTTCACCTATGATCTTCTCCATCCACGAGAATGGCATCTCCACCTTGTGAAACGTTATAGCTATTATCTGTTTTTCCCTTTATGCGCTGAATATTCACTCGCTTATCCCTTCCTGTTACCGTAACTGTTGAAGCTGACTCGCTCTGACAATGGTCTTTTGCTCGGAGCATGGAAATCCTCTGCGGCCTTCCCGACAGGAAGGATACAGACAACATCATACTCTTCGGGGATATTCAGGATAGCACCTATCTTGTCGCAGATCCTGTCCTCATCCGTGATGTGACCTTCATACCAGCAGCTCTGATATCCGAGTTCAACGATCGCCAAGAGCATATTCTCTATGGCAGCGGAATAGTCCTGAATGGCGAAACATCTGTCACGATATGCGTTGATCCTGCGCGACAATACAACGATCATGGCGGGTGCTGTCCCGGCAACCGGAGGATCGAGCACCTCCTTTATCTCGGACAGCACATTCGGATCATTAACGATAACAAGATCCGTCGTCTGCTTGTTGCAACCGGAAGGCGCATCGATACCTGCCTTAGCTATCGTCAAGAGATCTTCCTCAGGCACGCTTTCCTGTAAGAACTCGCCTCGATAGCTGTGCCGTGTCGAGATCGTTCCCACTGCACTCTTAAGCGACATAATGTAGATCTGACACGGATTCGCTTCATCCCAATATTCAGGGAAGACCTCAAGTTCTTTGAATCCGAGACTCCTGTAGAACTTGTTGGTAATGTCATAATCTTCATACATGCCCGATCTTACTGTCTTGACCTGAATGAACTCATAACCGTTCCGGGCGGCATGATCTTTTGCCGCAGCGAAAAGCCTTCTTCCGATCCCGTTCCTGTGGCACTCCTTACGAACACCCATCACGGCAAGTTCCATTGTAGACTTGCCGGTCTCCTTGAGGCATAAGAAACCTTCAAAGACATCCCCGTCGACTGAAGCCCAGAAAGGCTGCCCTGCAGACTCTTCTATATACTGCTCCCTGCTCTCTTTGACCTCGAACCATTCCGGCAGGGCCTCCAGGATCAGTCTTGATATCCTCCTGCGCTCGTCTGCATCCTCTATGAATCTGATCATATCCGTTATTACTCCTTATCATGTCTCGCCGTCGAAGACATCAACACTTAGGACCTTCTTATCTTTAAGCATACTGAAAAGCTCTGAATTAAGTATGTATTCCCTCAGATCTCCGTCATTCTCGTCATAGAGCTTGTGATCGTACGGGAATACCTCGTCGCCTGTATCAGGCCTGACCTCCATACTGAGCTGGTAGAATTCTCCGTCTTCACGCTGCAATGAATACTGAAGCGTAAAATGGCATCCCGGCTGACGATATATGGCCGGCAAAGTCCCTCCGACATACTCTATCTCGCCGCCGGCATTGCCAACCGTATCGAAAAAGGCATTTACAAGTTCTTCCATCGTCCTGCAAGGATCGACTGCCTGCTGCAATCTGTTTACCATGATCATTCTCCCTTATCAGATCTGACGTATCAGAACTCTCCTCCAAGATCCTCAAGCGTATCGATCACTACAACGCAATCAGGTGATACATGTCTCATTACAAAATACATCTGCTCGATCGGTATCGCCACACAGCCTCCGGTCCTGGGCTTCCTGTCCCCCATGCAGTGCAGGAATATGGCAGAACCCAGACCCGGCGTACCTTCGTCATTATAACTGATGTTAAGGCAGTACTGGTACTCATACGTATAGTCAACGATATGCTCACTGTTATCCACATCAAGATCGGGGTAATCCCTTATATCCACGAGCTCGTTATACATATAAGAATTGTCGCCTGACCAATAAGTGTTCTCGTCAGCCTGAACGTATTCGATCGCACATCCCGGATCAGGTGCAATGCCGAAGGCACGGTTAAAGGAATACGTTCCCTGAGGTGTCTTCCCGTCGCCTTCCTGCTCCTTGCCCAGACCGTTATATCCTATAAACCCGGGTGTTGACATGATCATATGCCAATTGCCGTTCTCATCCTTCTGATGCATAGATACCCAGGCGGTTACATCAGAGCTGACGTTAGCTACTACAAACAGTTGATCTGCATCCTGCGCCTGAGGAAGCGATGTTACCCACTCGGGTGAATCAGGAGCATCAAGGCCTAACCTCTCTCGTGGTGTGACATATTCTTCCACTGCCTCCGCCTCAGAAGACCGCTCTTCAGAAGCAGCATCACCCGATGAACATGATGTCACCGGTCCCATCAACATTACGCCCGCAATAATAAGGCTTGCGACTCTCTTAAAATTCTTCATAACAGATCAGCCCTCCCGCTTTCAGCCACCTTAAGATAAGCGGCCTTGATATCCTTTTTATCAATTCCGATTATATTATACAAAAACGCATCAGATATTTACACTGACCGTAGGTGACAAGTATGGCAGAAGTAAAGAGAACTCCGTTAGATATTCTTCGGATCTTCCTGATGGCATCTACCGCCACGCCGGCTTCCGTGTGTTAAACACGATCAGTGCGATTGCAGCGGTTCCTAATACTGCGGTTGTGATGATACTTGCTTCGATACCGTACATTCCGCCGTTCAATATGTTTTCGCCGACAGAACTCATATCAAATACGGCAGTGTTGATCTCATCATTACCGCTCAGATTGAGTCCAAGGATGCTGTACAGGATATAGTTCCATATCGAATGCAGGCCGCAGGCCGCCCAGA